>JAYZCO010000012.1:0-70819 GCA_036338285.1 Pseudomonadota bacterium | reverse complement strand
GGGAGTTATGGTATTCAGGGGATTGGAGGTATATTTGTGGAGCGGATAGAAGGTAGCTTCAGCTCTGTAATGGGCTTACCCGTGCGGGAGACTGAAGTATTGTTGCGAAGGCTCAATGTAAATACTTGGAGTATACGCTCCCAATGGCTGAAGAACTCCTGATCAATGTCAATCCGTTTGAAACCCGCGTGGCGCTGGTCGCCCACGGCCTTCTGCAGGAAGTGCATGTCGCTCGTGCAGAAGGCTACAGCGTCACTGGCAACATCTATCTGGGGCGGGTTGAGCGCATAGTCCCGGGTATGCAGGCAGCGTTTGTAGATATTGGACTGGAACGACCGGGGTTTCTGCATGCACGTGATATTGATGCACCCCGCATCCTTACGGCCGATGATGGCGAGACGAAGGAAGTCAACAAGCCCAATATTCGCAGCCTCCTGCATGAAGGTCAGTCGTTACTTGTCCAAGTTGAGAAAGATCCGATTTCGACCAAAGGTGCGCGACTGTCCACTCAACTCGCGCTCGCTTCAAAATACCTGGTCATGATGCCAAATGAAACGCATGTCGGTATTTCACAGCGCATCGAAGATGAGGATGAACGGGAACGCCTGCGTCGCGCCTTAAACGATATCAGATCATCTCGCGGTATCGACTTCGGGCTGATTGCGCGTACGGCTGCAGAGCGTACTCCGGAGGACCATCTGGCAAGCGACATTGCGCTCCTGGAAAGAATCTGGCAAAGGGTGTCAGAACGCGCAGAGAAAATAGACCAGGCACCTGCAGTTGTATATGAAGAACTGCCCCTTCACTCCAGGATGGTAAGAGAACTCGTTGGTGTAGAGACAGAGACGATTTTCATCGACGATGAGCACACTTATGGACGTATACGGCGATATGTTGATGAGTTCATCCCCGGCTATGCTGAGCGTGTGCATTTTTATGACGGACGCAGACCGCTCTTTGAGCGCCATAGCGTCGAAGATGAAGTGCAGCGGGCACTTGAGTCTGGAGTTTTGTTGCGTTCGGGTGGCAGTCTGATTATCGAACAAACCGAGGCCATGATTAGTGTCGATGTGAATACCGGTGGTTTTCTCGGCGGTCATAATTTCGAGGAGACCGTCTTCCGTACAAATATGGAGGCAGCTGCGGCTATTCCGCGGCAACTCCGTCTCAGGAACCTTGGCGGGATTATCGTCATTGATTTCATTGACATGGAAGATCCCGAGCATCAGCGGCAGGTTCTGCGCGCGCTGGAAAAGGCTGCTGAAGCGGACCCAGTGCGTACGCGGATCGAAGGCTTTTCCGCGCTGGGTCTGGTACAGATGAGCCGTAAGCGTACCCGTGAGAGCTTGGCTCAGGTGATGTGCGCACCTTGTGCAAACTGTAATGGTCAGGGGATCGTGCGCACCGCTGAATCTACCTGTGTTGAAGTGCTGCGGACGCTTGCCCAGGATTATCAGGCGCGCTGCAACCAGAAGGGAGGCAAGGGCGACTATCTCATCCGTGCGACTGAGGCAGTTGTCGATCGCCTCCTCGACGAAGATGCTGAACATCTGACGGCGCTTTCTCAGACAATGCAGCGCGAGGTCCGCATCCAGGTTGAGCCAAACTATCTCGAAGGGCAGTTCGATATCGTTCTGGTGCAGAACGTTGCTCGATAGATAAGCTCGCGGTCTCGAACGTGCCATCAAAAACGCTAGAAAATACCAAAGCACCGGCCTCCACGCGGGGGAAACTCGGTCCATTTGAGCACAGAGGGGTGCGCGCGTTGTTTTTGTATGTGACGGTGGCGCTGGTGACTTTCGCTGTGTTTCAAAGTGTGGGTAGGTTTGCCTTTTCAGCACTGAGCTTCTATGCGGATGAACTTACTTCTGTCACGCGTGGGCTTGGCGTCCAGATAGAGGGTCTCGATGGGTCCTGGTCCGGCTTTAATCCTGTGTTAAGGGCGACGCGCGTCGTATTTGCTGGTGGTCATGCGGATCAAGTCGATATTGAATTGGATGTCTTTGAGAGTCTTTATCGGGGTGCAATGATTCCGGCGCGTGTGCGCGCAAACAAGGTGTTTCTCGATGTTGTGCAGACTGAATCGGGTTGGCAGTTGCGCGGTTTACAAATCGGACAAGAGGTGCCGGACATTGCTGCGGCCATTCGCCATGTGGATGAACTTAGAGTTGCTGGGGATGTTTTGCTCACGGACCGGCAAGGTCGGTCTGCACCACTGTCGCTTGAGCTTGTGTTGCTAAATCGAGGTTTGCGTCATTTCGGAGAGATTAAGCTCAAAACCCGCGCTGATCGCGCCTTGCATGCGAGTCTGTGGGAGCAGGATGAGCTGATATTTTTCTCGGAAAAGGCGCGGCATATCCAAGCGAACGGCGCGCTGGAACTTCCAGAAGCGCTGATCGGTCAGGCCGCTGTAGCCGTTAAAGGGATTGACATCTCATGGTCCGAATCTAAGGAGCGGGGGTATGGCGAAGTCAAAGCGCGTGCAGAGAAGGTTCTTATTCCCGGTGAGAAGTTGTCCATAGATGTCGATCTTGCCGCACGTGTCAGGAAACGACTGGACCGCCTTGATGGCCTGGTGGATGTGATGTCCTTACGACCCACTGGGGCGAGCAAACCAAACATCGACCTTTCGGGTACGCGGGCACAACTGCTGCTCAGTGATACGCCGGCTTTACCCTCCCTACAGGTCTGGCATGCAGGGCTCGACCTGGCCGGGGCGACCCGATTCGGAGCGAGCGTGACAAACCCTGCCAATGTGGTGGGACGTTGGATCAGGGGGCTTAACGCGAGGGGTCGATTTAACAATATCCATCTGTTTGCCGAGTTCTCCGAGGGGAGTCGCGGTTTTGGCTTCGCTGGAACTATCGTTGACCTTGGACTGGACGGTTATAGAGGCGCACCGGCGCTAATGGGAGGGCAGGGGCAGTTGTGGGGTGATGGTCGCGCGTTTGCGATGCAGTTGAATACCGCGCACAGCAAACTTCAATTCCCGAAACTATTCACTGACACCTGGGATATGGATTATCTGCAGGGCATGGTCAAAGCGTGGGTCGGGCCTTCGTACTTCGCAATGCGCGGTAGCGGCATGAAAACACGCATCGGTGAGTCAAATATTGCCGGGAGTTTTTCACTGACCCGGCCCGATCCAAGACATGAACAGAGATTGGCTTTACAGCTACAAGTGGACGGTGCAGAGGTGTTGGCAGCAAAGTCCTTCGTCCCCTACAAAATTCCAGAAAAGTTATCTGACTGGCTTGCTGAAGGGCCGCAGGCCGGGCGGTTGTCGAAGGTTACGTTTGCCTACCAGGGGCAGTTTCGTGTCCGGCCTGGCGAATTAGGTCGGCGGCTAGAACTCGAAGCGGATATCGCTCAAGGTACGGTTCGCTATGATTCTAAATGGCCGGTAATCAACGATCTTGATGGGCACGTACATGTTGCAGGGCGTGAAACGCGGGTCAGTGTCGAACGCGCGAATTCGCTTGGACTCGCTGTAGCAGACTCGCAAGTCGTCCTAGTTAACAACGGCACGTATGCACGGGTTGGCCTTAAAGCAAGTGGCGAGGGAGAACAGTTACTCGACTTTGTATGGTCGAGCCCTTTGAGTGAAACACTGAATTTTGTCACTGAAAACTGGCGGAGTTCTGGTTCGTTGGCACTCTCAGGTCAGTTACTTGTCCCTATTCGCAAAGAAGTATCACCTGCGCTGGCTGTGGATTTCGATTTCGATCTGTCTGGGCTTGATCTAGAAATACCTGAGTACCGCGTCTCGCCCAGCCAGTTGCAGGGGCGCGGCCAGTTCTCACTTCCCCACAACTTGACCGGTGCCTTTACCGGCGCTCTTTTTGATCATCCGGCACGGTTTGAAGTGACGAACACTGATGAATGGGTGCGCTTTGATATCGATGGCCGTGGTGCACATTCTGATGTTTACCAATTAATTGATTCTAGCCCCATCGATGTTATTCGAGGCGAATTTGATTTCGATTCTGTTCTATCAATTGCCATGACACCTGATCGCGTCACGAATGTTGCCCTACAAACAGACCTTGTTGGTTTGACAATGTCGTTACCCGCTCATCTGGCAAAGAGTGCGGAGGAAGGCAGTTCATCTGAAGTGGAAGTGCATTTCATGGATGACTACCAGATGGTGAGTTGGCGGTATAAGGATACCCAGGGATGGATTCACTATGGCGACGATGTTAACCGTGGTGCGATTGGCATCAATGCAGCACCGCCGACCACGGACCATGATCAACAGGCCATCGTCATCGGTGGGGAGTTGGAGTCCTTTCGATTGTCGGAATGGGTGTCGAAGGAGGGTGAGGCGGAAGTTGCCTTGCCAATCGATTGGAAGATCTCGGCGTTCAAGATTGGCAGACTGTTTATTGATGAACTGGAATTTCGCGAAATAGTGTTGAGTGGTGAGCAGGCCGGTGACGATGTGAGGTTTGCTTTCGAGAGTCCTGATCTGACGGGTGTTGTCATCGTCCCAACCATCGAACCCATGCGCGTGGACCTTCGACACCTGCGGGTTCCGGCAATTGCGGAATCATCGGTTACATTGACCGAGTCACCTGAGTCGGTGGCGGTGTATGACCCGATCGATGTGAGTGTGGGCTATAGCTTACCGCGTGCTGAGGTTACGGTCGGCCTTCTGCATCTTGGTGATGAACCGTTCGGTAGTTGGCATTTTACGATCATCCCGGGTGATGATCATGTTGTGTTCGACAACCTCGACGTACAAGTCAATGGAGTTCATATTGATGATGCTTATCTTAATTGGGATTTGGCGGAAAACATCAGCACTTTTCGTGGCGGGGTAATGCTCGACAATTTGGCCGAGACTTTGCCTCTTTGGGACTATACGCCTGTGCTTGAGACTTCGAGCGCTGGCCTCATTGCTGATGCTCAATGGTACGGTTCTCCGGCTAACGTCAGTCTGGTAGGTCTATCTGGTGGTCTGGAGTTTACGGCCGAAGATGGCAGATTTCTGGATGTTGAAGCGGGTGGGGGCTTACGCATGATGAGCCTTTTGAACTTTTCTAATATCGTAAAAAGAATCAATCTGGATTTCACAGATGTGACCCAGGAGGGCATTGGCTTTGACAATATCAAAGCAAAAGTGAGCCTGGCGGAAGGTAACCTTAAGTTTATCGAGAGGATGATTGTGGAAGGTTCGTCGTCCAGCTTTCAGGTGGGGGGTAACGTGAACCTCCATACTGGGGATTTGGACAACGAGATGATTGTCACGTTGCCTGTTAGTGACAGCCTGCCTTGGTATGGCGTATATCTGGCATTGGCAAATCCGCTCGCTGGCATAGGTGTCCTTGTAGGCGAGCGCGTGTTGCGTAAGCCCCTGCGTGCATTCAGCACAGCGAAATTCGAAGTAAAAGGTACGCTTGACGATCCCGAGGTAAAGTTTGTTGGTTTGTGGGATCAATCCATCTCCGAACCGGACCCCGAGACGCCAGCGCCGTTAAGTGCGGTGGATGAGGGCTTGATAAATTCCGAACGCCACGACAATACTTCGACACAACCTTGACGTCTGAACCGGATTGGATAGAGATATGAGCGACACATCGACTTTTCTGGCAGGGACTGATATCGAGCAGGCCGATGTCGAAAACGCGCTCGGTGCGCTACTCGGGCACCAGATTGATTATGGTGAGATATTCCTGCAGAAGATCCGCTCAGAGAGTTGGGGACTGGAAGACGGCATCGTCAAAGATGGTAGCTTCAGTGTCGATGCGGGCATTGGGGTACGAAGCGTTAAGGGCGAAAAAACGGGCTTTGCTTATACCGAAGACCTGTTGCGCTCGGGGCTGGTTAATTCAGCAGAAGCTGCTCGTTCGATCGCTAAAGCAGGGCAAACAAGGGTGCTTAAGTCCCCTGTTATGGTGAAAAACCATGTGCTTTACCCCTCGGTCGACCCCATCGATACGTTGACCGAAGTAGAGAAAGTTCGTTTTCTACAACGGGTTGATGCAACCGCGCGGGCGTGTGATGAAAGGGTGAAAGAGGTCAATGTTCGTATATCGGCCAGCCACGAGCTGATGATGGTGATGGCAACCGATGGCACTTTTGCCATGGATACGAGACCTCTGGTAAGGCTCGATGTTTCGGTGATTGTACAGAGCGGTGGCCGTCGCGAGCGTGGTAACACGGGGGGTGGTGGTCGAAAACGTCTCGATGAGTTGAATCAGGATGATTGGGCCGAACAACTCGCGCGTGAGGCAGTACGTATGGCGCTTGTAAATCTCGAAGCGGTGGACGCCCCTGCAGGGCCATTGCCGGTTGTGCTCGGCTCCGGCTGGCCCGGCGTACTCTTGCATGAAGCGGTCGGGCATGGTCTCGAAGGAGACTTCAATCGTAAGGGGAGTTCCATGTATGCCAACCGCATCGGTGAAAAGGTGGCCTCGCCACACTGCACGGTGATCGATGATGGCACCCTGGATGGGCGCAGAGGCTCACTGGCAGTCGATGATGAAGGTTCTGGCACGCAAAGGACAACCCTGATTGAGGATGGTCGTCTGGTAGGATATATGCAGGATAAGCTCAATGCCCGCCTTATGAACGTTAGATCAACGGGTAACGGTCGTCGACAATCGTACGCTCACGTGCCAATGCCACGTATGACTAATACCTTCATGCTGCCTGGCGAAACTGATCCGGAAGAAATTATTCAAAGCGTGGACAAGGGTGTTTATGCGGTTAATTTTGGTGGTGGCTCGGTAGACATCACCTCTGGAAGGTTTGTCTTTTCGGCAACAGAGGCCTATCTCATCGAGGGTGGCAAAGTGACTGCGCCGATACGCGGGGCAACCTTGATAGGCAATGGCCCCGATGTGATGAACCGAGTATCGATGGTGGGCAACGACCTCCAACTGGACGCGGGTGTCGGTGTATGTGGCAAAGATGGCCAGTCGGTTCCGGTTGGCGTTGGGCAACCTACGCTCAAAGTTGATGAAATTGTTGTGGGTGGCACTCAGCTTTGAATTTCGTTTTCGTATAGAAACCGGAATAACACACGTGCTTCGATTTTTCGTCGAGATTCGTCTGCGGACGTGCGTACACGCTTTAATATTTGCCGCAGCTTCTGTTTGTCGACGTTAGGATGTGTGTCAATGTAGTTCGACAGGGCTTTATTATCGCTGAGAAGTAATTCTCGCCAATGTTCGGTCTGAGTGTGGCGGTACTTTGCTTCGTTGCCAACACCCTGCAATTCCTTGAGCCTGGTCTCCGCCTGATCGGTGTCGATACCACGCATCAACTTGCCGATAAACTGCAGCTGGCGCCGTTGAGCTTCGCGGCTGGGAAACTTCCGATAGTCCGATATCGCCATCATTAATTTGTCGGGCAATGTAAGCTTTTCGAGTTGATTTGGGTTCAACTCTGCCAGCGATCTTCCTAGAGACTGCAAGCGCTCGGCTTCTCGTTTACGCGCAGACTTTGAGGTAACCTCGCGTTCGCTGGAGTGATTGTCCTGTTTGTCAGGCGGCATCCTGAGATCACCTATATGTTGGAGTGACGTGGAAAATTTACGCAACCGTGAGTCTGAACTCAAATCCTTGGTTGAGGAGATACTGGGAGAAGCCAGACGGCAAGGGGCAGACCAGGCCGAAGTGTCGGTCAGTACGGATACCGGGCTTGCCGTATCGGTTCGAAAAGGCGAACTGGAAAATCTGGAATTCAACCAGGACCAGGGCTTTGGCATCACGGTTTATATGGGGAGTAGAAAAGGATCGGCCAGCACCACCGATAGCGGTCATGCAGCCATTGCCGATACAGTGGCCGCCGCTAAACGAATTGCGACCTACACCCAGGAAGACAGTTGTAATGGACTTGCCGACGTAGATTTGATGCCAGGCGAGATCTTAGACTTAGACCTTTACCATCCCTGGTCGCTGGACCCCGACGCCGCGGTTGAATTGGCCCGAACTTGTGAGGCTGCGGGTCTTGATAGTGATCGGCGGCTGGTCAACACCGAAGGTGCTCAGGTGAATACTCAGCAGATGATGAGGGTGTATGGCAACAGCCACGGTTTTGTAGGGGCTTATTGTAGTACCCGTCATGGCATGAGTTGCGTACTCATAGCAGAAGATGCGAACGGGATGCAGAGGGATTATTGGTACACTTCCAGCCGGGATCACAACGACTTAGAAGATGCCGAAGACGTGGGGCGTAAGGCCGCTGAACGAACCACGGCCCGACTCTCGCCTAAAAAGGCGCCAACCGGCGAGTTCCCAGTGCTCTTTTGCGCCCAGGTTGCAAGCGGGCTGTTTTCTCACTTAACGAATGCGATTAGTGGCGGGGCGCAGTACCGCAAAGCATCTTTTTTGCTGGATTCGGTTGGGGAACAGGTTCTGCCTGAGTTCATATCGCTCGTTGAGCGGCCACACCTAAAAAGGGCATTGGGGAGTGCCAATTTTGATAATGATGGTGTTGCAACGCGCAAAAAATCCTTCGTAGCAGGCGGTCGAATTGCGAGTTATATCCTATCGGTCTATTCAGCGCGCAAACTTGGATTGATTTCCACTGGCAATGCCGGCGGGGTGTACAACCTCGATATCGACGGGGACAAAACCCCCTATGCGGAAGTTCTTGCCTCTGTGGACAAGGGTCTTTTGGTGACTGAGCTGATGGGTCAAGGCATCAATGGTGTGACAGGAGACTATTCCCGGGGTGCTGCTGGATTCTGGGTGGAAGGAGGCGAAATACAATATCCGGTTGCGGAGGTTACCATCGCCGGGAACCTCAAAGACATGTATGCCTCGATCAATGCCCTCGGTGACGATGTGGATTATCGCGGCAATGTGCGTGCTCCGAGCGTCCTGCTTAACCAAATGATGGTTGCTGGAGAAAGTTAACGCGGGAACGGGTTGGCCTCAGGCGTAGATCAGACTGGCAAGTCCCAGGAAGACAAAAAAACCCGTGACATCCGTGATGGTCGTTAAAACCACGCCACCTGCAATCGCGGGGTCTATGTTCATGTGGCGAAGAATTGCTGGCAGGAGGCTGCCTGCAACCGCTGCGATGACAATGGTAATGATCATCGCTGTGGCAATGACCAGACCAAGGGAAATGTCCTGAAAAGCGACAGCCGCTGTAATGGCGACGAGCGTTGCCCACAACAGACCGTTTAACGCTGCAATGATGAACTCGCGATTTAGGAGCCACAATCTGTTACCGCGACCGAGATGGCCGAGTGCCTCACCGCGGATCACCAGGGTCAGTGTTTGAGTACCCGCAATGCCGCCCATACTGGCGACAATCGGCATCAGGACAGCCAAAGCCACAACTTTGACAATCGTCTCTTCAAAGAGATTGATGACAGCGGCCGCTATAAAGGCAGTGATCAGATTTATTCCTAACCAGATAGCGCGCCGGCGTGCGGATCGGTGTACGGGTGCAAAGGTGTCTTCGTCCATATCGAGTCCGGCTCGGGCGAGTACGGCTTCGTCGGCATCCTCGATGATTACGTCGACCACATCATCAATCGTAATCCTCCCGAGCAGATGTCCGTCGGTGTCTACCACGGCAGCGGAGATCAGGTCCTCGTCTGAAAAAAGCCGCGCCACTTCAGTATCGGGCATATCGACTGCAATGGCCGATGCCTGACTGTCCATAACTTCGCGTACGGTGACCGTTGGGTCGGAAGTAAGAAGCTTAGCGAAGGGCAGCATACCGACATATTCGTCTCGGGAGTTGACGACAATAAGCGCATCGGTTGTTTCAGGCAGGTCTTTACGCAAGCGCAGGTATCTGAACACCAGTTCTAACGCGTGGCGGGGTCGCACGGTGATGGTGTCTGTATTCATCAGGCCGCCAGCGCTGTCTTCATCATAGGACAGTACCGCTTCGATGCGTGTCCGGTCACGATGGTTCAGTGCTGCGAGAACCTGGGTGCTGATACTGTTTGGGAGTTGCTGGAGGATGTCAGCATAGTCGTCGGTGTCGAGTTCATCGCTTGCCGCCACAAGTTGCGCTGTGTCCATCTCCTCAAGAAAGTCAGCCCGTACGTCTTCAGACAGGTGTTGAAGCGTTAGATTTTGGCTCTCATCGTCAACCAAGTCCCAGATGACCATGCGCACCTTGGGTGGAAACGACTCGAGCACATTAGCCACTTCTGCCGGGCGCAACGAAGAAATCAGGATTCGAGTCTCAGCCGCCGATTGGTGTCGGAATGTCTCAATGATCTGCTCAAGCGTGTCGGTCGCTTCTTGCACAGACATCTCAGTCGTCTTCCGACTCGTAGAACCCGGCGTTCATGATCGTGCAGACAGTTTCGAATGCTTCATTCTCGTCTTCGCCGGACACCTCCAACACAATTTCCGTGCCGACAGGCGCACCAAGCATGAGGAGGTTCGTGATGCTCTTACCATCAACAGTTTTATCGCCCAGGATCAGGCGAATGTCACTAGAAAAGGGTTTACACGCATCGACGAGCGTCGAGGCTGCTCGGGCGTGTAAACCAAGTGAATTGACAAGCGTTAATGAGGTACTGCGCATGGTGACTCTTCCTGGTCGTTCGGCAGCAGTGTAGTCCTGTGTAGGGTAGGCGCAAGCGCGGGCTCGCTCGCGGTGTATGTCATCTACTCAAATCTCGATGACGAACGAGAACATGTTCGAATTCGTCTCGGAAATTTTCGCCCAGGCGTTGGGCAAAATAGACGCTGCGATGCTGTCCGCCGGTGCAGCCAACACCCACTGTCATATAGACTCGGGAGTTTGCTTCGAAGCGCGGTATCCAAGTTTGCAGATAGGTGCAGATGTCATCAAACATCTCATTGACCAGAGGTTGGGCGTCGAGAAATGCCTTTATTTTTGGGTCTGTACCAATTAGAGGCTTTAGCTCAACTTCCCAGAAAGGGTTGGGCAGACAGCGCAGGTCAAACACAATGTCCGCATCGACAGGGACACCTTTTTTAAACCCAAATGAACGGAACAGGAGATTAATCCCGGTGATCGGTTTTCTGATGATACGGCTGGTGATGGCATCACGCAGGTCCTGAGCGGCAAGACGTGTGGAGTCAATTGTAAGGTCGGCTAAGTCTGCGATGCTCTCAAGTAATTCTGCTTCGGCATCAATTGCCTGTCGAAGGTCTGTTTGTTGATTTGTCAACGGGTGGCGGCGCCGAGTCTCCGAAAAACGTTTCACTAGGGTTGCACTGGATGCATTCAGGTAAATCACCTGGCAATTTACGTCCATTCTGTCGATTGAAAACAGGATTTCAGGAAAGAGCTCCAGGTCGCGACTCCGTGCATCAATGCAAACTGCTAAATCAGATGCCTCCTTCGTATGTTCTCGCAGGGTAGTGTGCACAAGAGATTGCAACAGTCCGACCGGAAAGTTGTCTATGCAATTATAGCCCTCATCTTCCAGGGCCTTCAGAGCGGTGGACTTGCCGGAACCCGACCTGCCGCTGATGATGATGAGTTTCACGGCCCCTGGGCCTGACTTATCTGTCCGAGGAGGGAGAGCATGGTTTCGTACAAGGCCTCATTATCAGAACATGCACGTATGCGTGCTCGGTGATTGTTGTTGGCAAGAATAGTCGACAGGTCCGCAAGGGCGCGCAGGTGCATTTGGTGTTCATCTTCAGGGACAATGAGTGCGAAGAATATGTCGACTGCCTGACCATCGGTGGCTTCGTACTCAACTTCGACTTCTGTCGTTACGAGGCAGATCTGGATACGAGCAATCGGTTGACGACAATGTGGTATCGCGACACCGTCGCCGATACTGGTGCTGCCGAGTCGCTCTCTGGCGAGTAACCCATCAAATATCTCGTGTGCGGATGTATTTGGGTTCTGGGCGGCGACATTGTCTGCGATTGTTTCGAGCACTCGCTTACGGCTGGCGGCGTGGGCTTTGCAAATGACCCGTTGTGGATCAATGCATGAACTCAACAGTGACATCAGAACTCGAACCCGAAATTATGAGTGGTGCGCACGCCTTTGGTGGCCGCCTTTATGTCGGGTAACCGTTTTATCCTTGTGTTTAAGAAGTTGTCGATCGAGTTTGTCGACCAGCGCATCAACTGCGGCATACATGTCCACCGAGTGTGCGTTGGCGAAGAGTTCTCCGCCCGTAACGTGCGCGGTTGCTTCTGCCAGGTGCTCAAGCTTTTGCACGTTAAGAACGACGTGAACATGAGTAATCTGGTCGGAGTGGCGGTGGAGCTTTTCAAACTTCTGATTGATGTATTCGTTGATGGAGTCGGTAAGGTCGACGTGGTGGCCTGAAATACTTAATTGCATGCGTGCGCCTCTATTTTAGCAGTGTCCTGCGATGCAGTGAACGGACATTGTCGCCAATGGCAAAGATGAATCTTATCGTCGGACTTTGCCGGACAGTTCATACGAGTTGTTTGCGTTCGTTAGAAGGAGGAATCGAAAGTGACTCTCTGTATTTAGCAACCGTTCGCCTGGCAACATTGATGTTCTGGTCTTTCAGTATCGCCGTGATTTTGTTATCGCTCAATGGTTTCCTGGGATTTTCGTCTGCGGTAAGCTTCTGAATTAGTGCCCGAATCGCGGTACTGGAAACCTCTCCTCCCGTATTTGTCCCGACGTGGGAAGAAAAGAAAAATTTCAGTTCAAACACGCCCTTGGGCGTGGCCATATATTTGCGATTCGTCGCCCTGGATATGGTCGACTCGTGTAGATCTACTGCCTGTGCGATGTCTGCGAGGACCAACGGTTTCATGGCTTCTGGGCCATAGTCCAGGAATCCTCGCTGCACTTCTACGATCTCGCCAGCCACCTTCAGTAAGGTATCGTTGCGAGTCTCCAGGCTTTTTAAGAACCAGCGCGCTTCCTGTAGGTTATGCTGAAAGTAGATGCGATCGTCATTGTTTGGCGCCTGTTTAGCCAATTTTTCATAGGTGGTGTTGATCCTTATCTGTGGCGTTGTATCTGAATTTAGTTCGACCAACCATTGGCCTTGTGACTTGCGCACGATGACATCGGGGATGATGTAGTCCGCGGCTTCGTCGGCGAAAGCACTGCCGGGTCTGGGGTTCATCTTTCTGATCAGGTTCATGGTCTCTGCCAGGTCAGTTTCTGACATCCGGGTCTTGCGTTTGAGGGTGTGGTAGTCCTTAGTGCCTAACAGGTCCAGGTGTTGCTCGACAAGCAGGATTGCTTCGTTCACCCAGGGTGTGTCCGCGCTCAGCTGCTTTATTTGCAACAATAGACATTCCTGTAGGTCCCTGGCAGCGATACCGATCGGGTCCAATTGCTGCACGGCATCGAGAATTTGCAGGACATCTTCATGCGCGAAAGACTCCCGGCTTTGAAGAAATACTTCGTTCGCTTGCAGGCCTGCGAAAATCTCTTCTGTCGAGACCGTCAGCATGCCATGGGTATTAATGGCATCGATGATCGCTTCTGCAATGACGCGGTCAGAAGTCGCTAAAGGGGTTAGATTGAGTTGCCAGAGCAGATAGTCGATCAAACTTTCCGATTTGCTTCGATTGGCGAGAGGGTCGTAGTTCGGATCAGGGGCTGAACTTGCTGGGTTGGAGGGGTATACCTCATTCCAGTTAGTGTCCGCCGGCAGATTATCTCGGACCGGCGTATCGATCTGCGCGGTAATATCGGTCTGCACGCTGGCGTCGAGGGCTGTTGAGGTTGACGGTTCGTCAATATGCGCGTCGACCTGGTCGCCTTGGGAGGGATCTAGATCGGTTTCCGGTAGGTTTTGGCTAACCTCGAGCATTGGGTTTGATTCGAGAGCCGCCTGGACTTCTTCCTGAAGATCGATCGAAGACAGTTGCAGTAGGCGAATCGCCTGCTGCAACTGGGGTGTCATGGTCAGTTGTTGTCCGAGTTTTAGGGCGAGTGTCTGTTTCATGCAGGCCCGGTGGCATCCGTTACAACGGGAAGTCCCAACTAACGGTTCATTTTCTGTTGATCGTCAAATAGGTAGCGCGGCTCATCACGATGTCGTCGTTCACCATTCGATAGTCGTGCCAATTTAACATGTGTGGTTTGATTGAGGTCAGGTTTTAGCAAGTTTTAGAGACATGATTATCGTATTTGTCGAACGGCTATAGTGGGAGTGTTGTGAAGGCTTGCCCCTATTGAACTGGGGGGTATTGCCGAGGTGGGATCAGATCGTAAATCCTTCTCCTAGGTAAACTTGCCGGACCGTGTCGTTGGCGAGGATTTTTTCTGCGCTGCCTTCTGCAATCATATGTCCTTCGTGCACGATGTAGGCCCGATCGCAAATATCCAGTGTTTCTTTTACGTTGTGATCAGTGATCAGAATGCCGATGCCTCGACGCGCAAGGTCACGGATCTCTGATTTGATATCATTGACTGAAATAGGATCGACACCTGCAAAAGGCTCATCGAGGAGGATGAAACTTGGATCACTGGCGAGGGCGCGGGCAATTTCTAGGCGTCTGCGCTCACCACCGGAGAGACTTTGACCCAGACTCCTGCGCACGCTTTCCAGATGAAACTCCTCGATGAGTTGGTTCATCGTTTGTAGACGTTCGGCTTTCGCGAGGTCGCCTCGCAGTTCCAACACGGCGAGCAGGTTCTGTTCTGCAGTCAGTGTGCGAAAGACACTGGCCTCCTGGGGCAGATAACCAATCCCCGATTGAGCGCGCTGATGTACAGAAGCCCGCGTGATGTTCGTTTCATTTAGATAAATTTCACCGGAGTCTGCTTTGAGAAGTCCTACGACCATGTAAAAACAGGTTGTCTTGCCGGCGCCATTAGGACCAAGCAAGCCTACGATTTCGCTACTGTTTAATTTCAGTGAGACATCTTCAACCGCGAGTTTGGTTCTATACTGTTTGCGCAGACTGGTTGCGCGCAGTGTGGATATGGCATTTGTCACTCTTGGTTATCGCGCTTGATTGTGGCGGGTTGCGAGTTCGGATCGAATGTCATGCGAACGCGACTGCTACTTTTACCCGCGTTCGCATCCACTGCACCGTTGACGATGTCGTAGTGGATTGACTCTCCCATGAGCTTGTTCCCCATTTGCGTGAGTACCGCCCCACCTTGCAGATAGATTCGCTCTTCGGATGTGTGGTAAATGATTGCATCCGCCTCTGCTTCTACATCACCCTGGTTATCTTCCAGCGTTTGTTTGTAGCGGGCGGGTGAACCCTGGGTTGTGATTTCTTCGACCTGGTCGTCACTGATTTTTACCACCATGCGATCCCCTAACACCCGCATTGTGCCCTGGGCTACCTGAACAGTGCCCGTGTACACGATGGTTTCGCTGGCCTGATCGATTTCTGCATTATCGCCTTCGATGTGTATCGGTTGCTCGACATCGGTGCGTAAGGCGAAGGATGGCATTGGAGCAGTGGAAACAAGCGCAAAAAGCAGTGCGCAACCTGTGCGAAGGAATGTGTCAAGACTTCTTAAACTGCCCCGGTAAAACAATCGTGCGTACCCTTTGTGCAGAACTCGATGAGAGCTTTAAAATGCCGGTTTCCAGATCGGCGATCATACTTGCCGCTGTGGTCCGACCCACTTTTGTATCGATGATAACATCTTGGTCTGTTTGGGCGTATTGGCGATTAGGGTAGAGCAGAAAAGCATTGGAACGGATTGTCAGAGTTCCGTTGTCGGGATGATTCTGGACCATACGTACGTCTTCGCGCAGGTGCACGACGTCTTCGGAGGCACCTGTAGTCGCTGTCTGCCTTTCAATCGTGCCCTTTTGTGAGTCGATATCCCACGGTGGGTGGGTTGGTGAAACCAGATGCAGCGTCGGAAATTGCATTTCGGTTAATTGGTGTTTCGCAAACTGACGTATGTTACGTGCGTGCAATCGATAGTGCAGGGACCCGTCTGGATTAAGCTGATTGAACTGGATGTCTTCGCCGTAGAGATCCGGTTGGTCTGCCGTGAAGTTTGACATATTTTCAGGCGGAGCCTGGCTGGTCAGGGCGAACGACCAGATAATATATCCAGTGAGGGAAAGTATGATTGCGACGAACACAAGGCGCAGCGCTACCAAGCCCACTGCCCCCGAGCTTTAAGGATCTGTTCGGCGATATCGACGACAACTCCATCGCCGCCGCGGCGTTGTGTTGTCCAATCTGCGCGAGCAAGGACTGCAGGATGGGCGTTCGGTACGGTGATGGACATCGTGACCGCAGCGTCCTCAAAAAGCGTGAGATCCTGGATATCATCACCGACAGCTGCAAGGTTGGTCGCTGTGAAGCCATCGTCGATTAGCCCGGCAAGTGCTGCCACTTTGCTTGAAGCACCCTGTGCAAGATGAGTAATGCCGAGTTCTCGTGCTCGCCGGGCAACCACAGGTGAACGGCGACCCGTTATGAGGGCAACATCGACCCCGTGTTCCATCAGCAGTTTAATCGAAGCGCCGTCCTGTACATGGAACTGTTTCAACTCGTGGCCGTCGTCGGTGTAGATGATTTGGCCGTTGGTGAGAACGCCGTCAACGTCAAAGATGATGCCTTCAATTTGTGCAAACTGGGCGCGAAGTTGGCGAAGATTCATGTGTTGTTCACTCTAGGCCTGCTGGATGAGCAGGGTGTTGTAACCGATCCACGCGAGAAGCATCACTGCACCCTCAAAGCGTGTGATGACAGCCCGTGAGTTAATGCCATACGCAAACAAAGCCAGCAGAAGCGTGAGGGCGAGCATCATCCCGCAGTCCCGCCAGAGTGCAGCAAAATCGATATCAGTGGGCGCTATGATTCCAGGTACGGCGAGCACTGCGAGAATGTTCAGGATGTTGGACCCAACGACGTTGCCGATCGCGATATCAGGATGGCCTTTGATGGCTGCCCCGATCGTGGCAGCGAGTTCCGGCAGACTGGTACCGATTGCAACGATGGTTAAACCGATGATCATTTCACTCACGCCGAGTGACGTCGCGATGGTTGTTGCTGCGTAGACCAGAAGTTGAGCGGATGCGAGCAGGACGACCAGCCCCGTTATGAGCCTGGTCACTGCATGCATTGTGGTCATGTCGGGTAATTGGTGAAGTTCTTCCTGTATCGATGGGGCCAAGTGTTCTTCGGAATTGTTCTGGTTCTTTACAAGGCGATAGAGTATGGCGGCAAGCCCCAACAGGAGTACCAAACCGTTCATGACAGACAGGTGTCTGTCGAAGAGCAGGGAAATCGCCAGAAATGTTGCCAGAAGAAGCCACGGCAGTTCGGTTTTTCTCACCTGTGCCGAAAACGGCAGCGGCGCGACAATGGCTGCCATGCCCAGGACAAGTCCGATATTGGCGATGTTTGAACCGATTGCATTACCGATAGCAAGCAGCGGATTACCGTCGATTGCGGCGAATATCGCGACGATAATTTCTGGTGCGGAGGTTCCGACGGATACCACCGTCAGACCGATGAGCATTTTGGAAACACCCAGATTTGTCGCGAAAGCTGCTGCACCAGACAGGAAGCGGTCCGCACTCCAAACGAGCGTAATGAAACCGAGAATGAGCAGGAGAAGCGGCAGCCAGATCATGAGTAGATGTTATTATCTAAAGTCCTGTATGTGGCGTTTAACTTTAGACTCATTGCCGGAATGATCCAACTTTGTAAAACAGTTTCTTTTGTGGTGGGCAAGCTTAATTTCTGCTTGAACGACTAAAATCTCTTCAGGGTCTATCCGTTTGCGATGTTATGATCTGCAGGTTCGGAATCGCTTATCGGATAGCCGTGGACCATTGCAGTTTTTTTGTGGGCCATGTGTTTTCGTCGGGCGATCTAGTGGGCTGATCAACAGGTAATCAAACAACCCATGTCGCAAAACCTGATAGAAATCTCCAACCTTACGTTTCGGCGTGGCGACCGGGTGATTTTTGATGACATTAGTCTGAATATCCGCCGTGGCAGTATCACTGCCATCATGGGGCCAAGTGGCACGGGTAAAACTACGCTCCTCAAGTTGATTGGTGGTCAGGAGAAGCCTGATACGGGCCAGATCATCATTGAAGGCCGCGACATCGCGCGCATGAAAAGAGATGAGCTTTTCACCATGCGTCGTAACATCGGTATGCTGTTCCAGGCTTCCGCCCTATTTACCGATCTCAGCGTATTTGAGAACGTTGCCTTTCCGTTGCGTGCACACACATCGCTGTCCGAGGAGGTCATTCGCGACCTGGTGCTGATGAAACTCAATGCGGTTGGGCTGAGGGGGGCAAGAGATTTAATGCCCGCTGAGTTGTCTGGTGGTATGTCTCGGCGAGTAGCGCTTGCGAGAGCGATTGCACTCGATCCGCAACTGATTATGTGCGACGAACCGTTTACGGGTCAGGACCCGATCGCGATGGGTGTGTTGGTCAGTCTCATCCAAAAATTAAACAGGGCGCTATCGATAACCAGTGTGCTGGTATCTCATGACATCCACGAAACGGTAAGTATCGCGGATCAGATATTCATACTCGCCGATGGTCAAATCATTGCATCAGGCTCGCCGAGTGAATTGAAGGAGTCCGACTCGGAGCGTACACGCCAATTCATGAATGGCGACCCTGACGGGCCAGTGCCTTTCCATTACCCGGCGGACGACTATCAGTACGATGTGCTCGCAGGAGTTGAGTAGATGGTGTTTTTGCTGCGGCGCCTAGGTATTCGCGCATTCAGCTTCCTCGCGACGCTGGGGCGCGCATCGTACTTGTGGTTCAACGCGATGCGTTGGATACCTAAGTGGGAAGAACTACCGCTGCTGTTCAAGCAGATTTATAACGTTGGCTACCTATCGCTGATCATCGTCGTCTTGTCGGCTTTTTCGATAGGTGCGGTTCTGTCGTTGCAGTTTTACACACAACTTGCCCGTTTTGGTGCCCAGGAAGCTGTAGGCGTAGGACTGGCGCTTGTTTTGTTACGAGAACTTGGGCCGGTGGTCACAGCACTTTTGTTTGCAGGTCGGGCGGGGTCCGCATTGACAGCAGAAATCGGGCTGATGAAGACCACCGAGCAACTCTCAAGTATGGAGATGATGGGGGTTGATCCGCTCTTTCGAATTGTCGCACCTCGCATTTGGGCCGGTGTGATTAGCCTTCCGCTACTGACGGCAGTATTTAATACTGTCGCGATCTTTGGCGGTGTTGTGGTTGCGGTAGATTGGCTTGGCGCGGATGCTGGCGGTTTTTGGTCAGGGATGCAGGACGTCGTGGAGCGGTGGCAGGATCTTGGTAAAGGCATGCTCAAGAGCGTTTTTTTTGCTGTTTTGGTAACGTGGGTTGCTGTATTTCAGGGGTATGACTGCGACCCGACCGCCGAGGGTATGGCGATGTCGACCACACGTACTGTGGTTATATCTTCGGTGCTGATTCTGGCATCCGACTTCTTATTAACGCTTGTCATGTATGGAGACTTCTGATGCGCGCGAGAACTGTTGAGATTGGTGTTGGGGCATTCATATTAGCGGGGTTGCTGGCAATAATTTTCCTCGCATTCCAAGTGAGTGGTGTGAATTCGATAGCAAGCCAAGAGCGTTATCAGGTTGTCGCGAGATTTGACGATGTCGCGGGGTTGCGCGTACGGGGTAAGGTCAGTATGGCGGGTGTCACTATCGGTCGGGTACAGGACATATATGTGGATATGGAGTGGGGAAGTGCGGTGGTTACCCTCGATATTTATGGACAGCCTGGCAATTTGACGACGGATACTTCCGCGAAAATACTGACGGAAGGTATCCTGGGTGCGCGCTATATCAGCCTCATGCCGGGTGCGGAAGAAGAATATTTGCAGCATGGTGATGAAATCACGGACACACAGGGTGCGCTTGTGTTAGAAAATCTGATCGGTGAATTTTTGACGAACCTGGGAAGTTCTTAGTGGCCTCATTGCAGAAATATCCTAAATGGCTGAGCGTCCTTGTATTGCTTGGCTTCACAACGCAACCTTCTGCAAGTGAGATCAAAGATGCATTGCAGGCAGAAACTGCGGTGGCAGCGGTGCAAATGGCGATGGAGGAGGTGCTTGACCTGATCGCTGAAGGCCAGGCCTACGCTAATGAAGACCCGAACCGGTTTTATTCGGAAGTAGGTGAACTGCTTGATCCAATGATCGATTTTCGTTTTTTCGCACGTTACGTGATGGGTGTCTGGTATAAACAGGCAACATCTGAGCAGTTTGCGCGGTTTTCAGAATCGTTTAAGTGGCATCTGGTCAAAACTTATGCGCTTGCACTGATTGAATTTGACGAAGGTGAGGTTCGGATAGTTCGAGCACGCAAGCGTGCTCGTGATCCTAAGAGAGCGGCAGTCTCGATGGAGATTAAGCAGCAGGACAAGACCTATAGCGTGATCTATGACATGCGCAAACGAGGCGATGTCTGGCAACTGGTAAACCTGTCCATTGAGGGAGTGAATCTGGCATTGAACTTCAAGTCTCAGTTTGATTCTGCTATGAAAGGGCCCAAGTTCGATCGCAACATGGACAAGGTGATTGATGCCTGGACAAAAAACTCTAATATCGAGCCATCCTGAGCGGAGTAGCCTTTCCGTGTTCCCAAATCCCGTGTGTGGTGAGCGGGTAAGGTGAGGCTTCATGGATAATCACTTTGTGACGGATACGATTGTCAACCTGGAAAATGCTGAGTCTGTCAAGATTCATGGATATGCGCTCATCGATGCAGCGAGTGATAAAGTCACCATAGACCTGGCTTCCTTAAAGCACGCTAACAGTGTCACAATCGCTGTACTCTGTGCGTGGCATCGTTATGCCGCTCGACGGAACATATCTGCGGTATTTATCAATCTTGATGAGGAATTGCGTAACATCATCGTACTATCCGGATTGCAAGATGTACTTTTGTTGAACGAGTCAACAAACCCTTAATTCACTGTCGATTCAATTCTTGATGCACGGAATATCTATGCAGGAAATTATTATACAAAGAGTGAGCGAAGCCTTTCCTGGTGCTTCGGTGAACGTTGTCGTGGAAGGTAATAAGGCATTGATCGAGGTTGTGAGCGATGCCTTTGCCGGGCTGAACAGAGTGAAAAGGCAACAGGCCGTCTACGCATGTATCCAGGATTTCATCGCTGATGGAAGTGTCCATGCGGTTACGATCAAAGCGCTAGAGCCGGACGTGTGAGTGGACAAACTCAGCATCACAGGCGGTAAACCGCTGTCAGGCAGACTTAGGATTTCGGGAGCCAAAAACTCAACGCTGCCCATTCTGGCGGGTACGTTGTTAACAGGCGAGCCTGTCACAGTAGGCAATGCGCCTCATCTTCAGGATGTCACAACCATGATTGAACTCCTTGGTTGTATGGGCGCCAATGTGGTCATTGATGAAAAGCTCAATGTGGAGGTCAGTGCCAATAATCTCACGAATCTGAAAGCACCCTATGAACTCGTGAAAACCATGCGTGCATCCTTTCTTGTGCTTGGTCCGCTGGTCGCCAAATACGGTTCGGCTGAGGTTTCCCTCCCAGGCGGGTGTGCGATTGGTTCTCGGCCGGTCGATCAGCACCTCAAGGGTTTGGAAGCCCTGGGTGCTGAGGTCGTGGTTGAGGACGGATATGTCAAAGTGCAGGCACCTGGTGGACTGAAGGGCGCAGAAGTGTTTATGGATCTGGTCACTGTCGGGGGTACAGAAAACCTGATGATGGCAGCATGCCTTGCAGACGGGCAGACAAAGTTACACAACTGTGCTCGGGAGCCCGAGATCGTCGATCTTGGTAAATTTTTGAACGTGCTGGGTGCGCGTATATCGGGCCTGGGGACATCGACCATTACCGTGGAGGGGGTGAGGGCCCTATCGGGTGGCTCTTACAAAGTGATGCCGGATCGGGTAGAAGCCGGGACTTATCTCATCGCCGCGGCTGCCACGGGCGGTGAAATCGAATTACTTGGTGCAGATCCTGAAACCCTTGGTGCAGTGCTAGAGAAGCTGCAGATGGCAGGTGCCGACATCACCATCGATGGGGTAAGTGATTCTTCCGAGGAGGGTCCAATTATCGTATTGCGTATGCTTGGCCCTCGACCCCAGGCGGTGGACCTGGAGACGTCGCCCTATCCGGGGTTCCCCACCGATATGCAAGCCCAGTTTATGGCCATGAACGCGATTGCCGAAGGCACGTCAACCATAAGAGAAAATATATTCGAGAATCGGTTCATGCATGTGCAGGAGATGAACAGACTGGGTGCAGACATTGAACTGCATAGTCATACCATGGCTGTAGTCCACGGTGTTAAGCGTCTTCGTGCGGCACCCGTGATGGCGACCGATTTGCGCGCTTCTTCAAGCCTGGTCATCGCAGCGCTTGTTGCGGAGGGCACCACCGTCATCGACCGGATTTATCATATCGATCGTGGATATGAAACGATTGAAGAAAAATTGCAGTTGATTGGTGGTGCGGTACAGCGCATCCGATAGTGGTTCATTAACGTGATGGCTTTACACAGGCAGTGCACTTTTGTACTTTCTTGTATATGTGCAGTTTGGTAGGGGAGATACATGATGCGCAGTTTGCTATCCGCATCCACCTTAGTGCTCGTTATGGTAACCATGCCAGGTTCAGTCTGGAGTCACCACGCCTTTTCTTCCGAATTCGACGCAAACCGACCTTTCCGGGTGCATGGCACTATTGTGCGTGTGGAGTGGATTAACCCGCACAGCTGGGTGCATGTGGATGTCGCCGAAGGGGATGGTGGGGTCGTACCTTGGATGATGGAAGGTGGAACACCGAATGCACTGCTACGGGCCGGGCTGACGCGCAGGGTACTGCGGGTAGGTACCGAAGTGATAGTACGCGGCTACCAAAGTAAGGATCCTGATTGTATACCGAAGTGCCGCGGTAGCGGGCGAGATATTACGTTAGTAGACGGAAGCCGCATCTTTATGGGCTCGTCGGGTACCGGTGCACCTAAGGATGGCGCTGACCCGTCAGAAGGCGGCAGCGAAGAAAACTCAGTAGAAATCAAATGACCACCGCAGGGAGATTCAACGATATGACGAGGATATGGCGCGGACTCGTGGTCGGGGTCTGTGGGATTCTCGTTGCCGGCTGTGCTGCTGTCGCAATGGATGAATCGCTGGTTAACGAGGAAATGCCTGGGATTGTGTCCGAGGAAGCCGGAGCCGTGCCTGACATAAATGGTCTTTGGCAGGCGGTTGGCACGGCGCATTGGAATCTGGAGGGTGGGCACGCAATAAAAGGTCCTGCCACGCTCGTTCTTGGTGCGCTGGGCGGGATACCCGCTGGGCACAATTACTTAGGTGGTGGGGAAATTCCATACACCGAGGAGGCGGCTGCCAAACGCGCTGAATATCGCCTGGAGTGGAGCCAATGGGATCCTGCGGTGAAGTGCTTTATCCCTGGTATTCCTCGTCAGACCTATATGCCGTTGCCGTTTCATATCGTGCAGTCTGAGCAGAAGATATTTATTGCATACGAATGGGGAAGCAATAGCCGCATCATTCATCTAGATCGTCCCGGTAGCCGGGCTGAATTACCCTCATGGATGGGTTATTCGGTGGGGCGTTGGGAAGGAGATAGCCTGGTTGTTGAGGTGACGGATCAGATGCCGGATACGTGGTTTGACGCAACGGGAACTTGGCACAGCGATGAGCTCAAGGTTACGGAGCGATACACTCCACGTGGCGCCGATCACATCGACTACGAAGCCACGATTGAGGATCCACAGGTATTCACAGGCCCGTGGACGATTAAGCTGCCTTTGTACCGGCGTGTTGAAAATGAAGCGCGGCTGCTGGAATACAAGTGCGTGCCTATGGCTGAAGATGCCGTATACGGCCATCTGCGTCGGGGCGCAGACATGGCAGAACCAACAGTTAAGAACCTTTTCTAGGAGGTTAAGATGATTAAACGAATATTGTTGAGTGTTGCAGGTCTTTTTGTGGGTCTCGCCGGATATGCTGAGGTGCCCATGAAATCCTGGGGCAAGCCGAGCTTGGAAGGTCAGTGGGACTTTAAATCGGCGACGCCACTGAGCCGGCCGGAATTCTGGAAAGACAAGGAGTATCTGACACCTGAAGAAGCGGCCGAATTCGAAGAAAATATCATCAAGGGTCGAGCTGAACGCGCGCAAAAAGAAGGGGAGGTGCGAGAGGGCCTTGATGGTCAGGCGGATGTTGACGTCGGCTATAACTCCGGTTTTCTCGAATTAGGGTCGAGATTGGACAGCAGTTTACGCACATCGTTAATCGTAGACCCGCCTGATGGGCGCATACCGAAGATGTCGGACTCGGCGCGCGCACGTAATCGCCCCTACGTTGAGATGCAGGCCTTATCACCGGCAGGGCCGGAAATGAGAAGCCTGACGGATCGATGCATCATTGGCTTTAACAACAACCCCATTCGCTCTGGTGCGTACAACAACATGATGCAGATCGTGCAGTCTCCAAGTCATGTGGCTATCCATGTCGAGATGGTGAACGACCACAGAATCATTCCGACGAATGGTGGGGGTGCTATACCGGCAAGTACCAGGTATTGGAAGGGTTTTTCTACCGGGGAATGGGAGGATGATACCTTCGTTATCACCACAACAAACTTCAAGCAGTTTGCCACACCCTATGGAACGGGCCCGAATGTGGTGTTGACCGAGCGATTTACTCGCCTGGACGAGAGGACGCTCCAGTATGAGTACACGATTGATGATCCCGAGACGTATGATCAACCTTGGACGGCCCGGCAACAGTTGCGACGTACGAGCGATGATGTTTATGAGTATGCATGTCATGAAGGTAACTACTCGATGCCCCTGGTTCTGCGTGCAGCAAGGAAGCTCGAAAAATCCGGCCAGAAGGATAAAAACTGGATGCCGAGCTGGCATAAACGACGGGGTTGATATCCGGGGGACAGGCGCGTTGTTTCTCCAGCCGCCTTAGTCGCGGCATATGCCAATTAGCCTAAGGGGCTCTGGCCGTATCGTGGTCTTCCTGGCCGCTGTTGTCTCTACGTCGGCTGCCTATTCCGAATATGTGGATGTCACGGATGCATGGGGTCTGGACTACGTTCACAAGGCGGGATTTTCCCACCAGTTCAAACTTCCGGAGATCATGGGCTCTGGTGTTGCAGTCTTTGACTACGATGCAGACGGCGATCTTGATCTGTTGTTTATCGGGGGGGCTGACAGGTCCGCGGTACTTTTCGCCCAAACCGGTTTCAGGCAATTTGATCGTGTAGTAGCACTTCACCTAGATGGTTTTGGCATGGGGGTTGCGGTTGGCGATGTGGATCAGGATGGCGATCCTGACCTTTATATTACAACGACAGCGTCTGACCGGCTGTATCTGAATGTCGGTGGTTCGTTTGTAGATGTCAGTGACCGGCTCAAGGCCAACCCTGAGCGCTGGACCACCTCGGCTGCATTTTGCGATGTGGATTCTGATGGATGGTTGGACCTTTACGTTGCCGGGTATGTGGTTCCAAGTAGTCATCAGAGTTGCCGAACAGGATATGGACAGAGGGATTACTGTCCGCCAAACGTGTATACCCCGGTTGCGGATGTGCTCTACAGGAATGATCGCAAAGGTGGTTTTGAGGATGTTACTGAGCGCTCTAGGATGACGTCGACGACCTATCCAGGTCTGGGTGTCGTCTGCCAGGATATGAACGGTGATGGAGCCATGGATATCTATGTAGCGAATGACTCGACTCCCAACGCGCTATGGCTGAACCAGGGCAAGGGAAAATTTGTGGAACGGGGACTGCAGTGGGGTGTCGCGACCAATCTCTTTGGCCGGGCTGAGGCCGGCATGGGTATCGCGCAGGGAGACGTGACGGGAGATGGTGTGATTGATCTATTTGTTACGCATATAGATCAGGAGTCCAATACGCTCTACGCCAGTCGTGGATCTCGACACCTGATGGATATGAGCATTCCCTCGGGTCTTGCCGCACCCAGCTTACCGTT
This sequence comes from Pseudomonadota bacterium, assembly GCA_036338285.1. Taxonomy (GTDB): domain Bacteria; phylum Pseudomonadota; class Gammaproteobacteria; order Pseudomonadales; family Azotimanducaceae; genus UBA4421. The sequence goes on along the minus strand of JAYZCO010000012.1, from coordinate 44,969 downwards.
CACAGGCTTCGGTGTTGCGATGCTCGATGTAGAACATGATGGATTGATTGATATTGCCATTGCTAATGGCGCCGTTCGCCGGGCCGGAATTGGGCGTGCGCAACAAGAAGATTGGCTGCAGACCTATGGACAGACCAATCTTCTGTTTACGGGGTTGGCGGGTGGACGATTTAAAATCGGCTGTAATTCCGATGATTTTTGTGATGATCAGGGTATTGGGCGGGGGCTCGTTGCCGCTGATATTGATGGGGACGGTGACCTTGATTTGATTGTCGCCAATGCGGGCGGACGTGCACGTATATACGCTAACGAGATGCCCAAGGCGGGACGCTGGCTTCAAGTGAGGCTTAAGGATACGCGCTCTGTGTCTGGTGCCCGGGTGACGCTTCGTGGATCAGGGCATGCCAGGGTGGCCATGCAAACCAGCGCGGGGAGTTATCTTTCTTCTGTTTTAGCCCCTGTACACTTTGGATTAGGGGGAATGGTCTACGACAGTGTCTACGTCACTTGGGCGGATGGGGCAGTTGAGCGCTATTCTATTGCGGGACTTGATCGAATTGTGACTCTCCGACGGGGTGAAGGGTTAAAAGATAGAGGAACGAAGGGCGGGTGAAAACACGGGTCGGTTTGCTGCTGCTTTTTTTAACTGTGCCTGCAGCTGCAGAGTTGCCCTGTGTTTATCTTAAAGGTGTCAGCCTGCAAGCTCGGCTTGCGCCATCGCTCGAAGCTCCGGGCGTGGAAGCGTCCATCGCAGCGGCGCTACGCGGTGCTCTGTCACAGCTGGATTTAAAAAGTGCGCAGAGTTGGGGTGACTTGGGGCTGGTTTTGCAGGCACATGATCTTCACGAACTTGCGGCCTTAGCTTATCAATGCGCGTATGAGGTTGATCCGCTTGATTATCGATGGACATACCTGCTTGGAGAGATAGATCCCCAGGACGAAATTATCTGGTACCGCCGCTCATTGGAGGCTTCTGAAGCGGTGCATGGCGGATACTACCGGATGGGCATGGCTTTTTTTCATCGCATGAGACCCACAGAAGCACTCATGCTTTTTGACCAGCTTACTAAAACGCCTGTTTATGCAGCATACGGTTATCTGGGGAAGGCATTTGTGGCCGCGATTGGAAAAGACGGCATAGATGATGCGGTAATGGAGGCCGAGCGCTCGGTACACCTATTGCCAAAAAACGCCGACGCACACCGTCTGCTTAGCCAGCTTTATACTCAGACGGGCAATCGTCGGGCTGCTGCGGATGCGGCCTGGTTGGCACGTACGCTGGGTCCGGGGCTTACCCCGAAAGGCCCTTTTGACGACATCTTGTGGTCGTTACGAGTTGACAGTGAGGCGGTGTTGGCACGAGCGCAACGAGCACTTCGAGCGGGCGATGTGGATGCCGCCGAGCAGCAGCTTGCTTATCTAGACGGTCGAACATCATCTGAACCGGACGCTGCGCGTACCGTATTAAAGGCAGAGCTTGCACTTGTCCGGGGCCGAATCGATGAGGCTGTGTCTGAGACTCGACGCCTACCGGCAGGCCCTGTTCGGTCGCGGTTGCTGGCGAAGACCGAGCGCGAACTCGGTAACGATATGTCAGGTTATTTGGAGACAGAGGCTAATCCAATTGCCGAAGGTGGTGCGGATGGATTGTGGTTTTTGGCGGAACTTGCCAAGGACCTCGGCCATCACTCTAAAGCCTTGAATTGGTACAAATCGTTGCTGGTGGCGGATCCAACTCGTTATCTTGCTTATCGGGAAATCGCCACGATACAAAAAGTACTGGGCGATGTGACTGAATACGCGCGAAATCTAACACTGTACCTTCGAGTCGCTGACGACGATGAAGAATCCTGGTTAGAGCTGGCGCAACTGCATCGTGGAACCGAACACGCCTTACCGGCTCTGCGCCGCTATATCGAACTCGCACCGAGTGACTACGAGGCGCGCTATGTTTTTGCCTTGGCTCTTATTGGATATGGAGGTGCGGAAGCGACGGAGGATGTGTCGATGGTACCCAGCCGCTCTGAGCGCCTTTTCGAAGCGCTGATGATTGCGCGCAGTCTCATCGCTAGGGACCGATCAGATGCACGTTTCCAGGCGCTCCTGCAGACAATCCTCGCGCAACGATCCGGATGATGGTGATTGTGTCGGTGGATTAAGGTGATAGATGGCGAGTGGATCGGCCGCGTGATTGACGAGATTATCCTGGCGGGCTTTATTTATTGCCTGGGCGATATCTGTTTCATTCACTCGATAACGTCGATGAGCATCTAGGTAGAAATCGGCTTGTTCGGCGTTGCCGCTGAGGCTGTGAACTTGTGACAAGCTGTAGTGGGCGGCTGAGTTTTCGGCATCTTCAGCAAGGACCCGAGCAAGGTGGAATTTTGCTTGCAGAATATCTTCGGCGTTGTCATCGCGTTGACCACGAACCAGGTAGGCGTTGGCCAGCGTATTGCGAACCGTGAAATCCCTTGAAAAGTCGAACCCTCGTGTACGTGCTTGGTCAAAATCTGTTGCCAATATGCGTTCGAAGGTTGTGATTGCCTGGTCTAACTTGCCTTCAGTGAACGCAATCTGACCTTGAAGCCAGGCGACCTTCCAGGGGGATTTTGAACCGGCATTGTTCTTATGAAGTTGCCTCTTTGCAGCGGTTAGGTTTCCCTGTCGTAGATACGTGCGAGCGAGATTTACCGAACCGTGTTCTGATTGGCGTGATGCCACCTCTTTAAACGCGCGTTCTGCCCTTAACAGTGCTCGGCCCCCGGGCTTTCGCAGTAATCCGATGCCGTAGTCGTTCCATCGACGCCAGGCAGGTGTTGGATGCTCTGATGCCGACTCGATCACGCCCGTACCGATCTCGAATTGAACGCTGTCTGCGGATATTTCGGTGATGGGCAGTTGGTTTTCCAGGCTTGGGTCGTTCATAAAAAGGCGTAGATAGTCGGTATCGAACTTACGATAGAGGAGCCGAACTTTGAGTTCGACGACAGCGCCCTGTCGTAGATGGTCTGGTATATCCAACGCATACTGCACAACATCGGCCGCACCCGGTGGTATCTGGTGGTCGTAAACAGTGGCATGTATGTCCTGTGCATTTCTTCTGTCGATGCGTTTGCCAAATCTATCGATCTGGTAGGAATTCACGAAGTAGGCGTCCCGGGGCACCCGTCGAGACGGAGTGATGAGGCCACTTGCGGCGATTGCTTTATCGTTCGCATACAAAGACAGCTCAAGCCACACTTGATTTGAGTCGGATGTACCCTGAGTGAAGTCGTGTCCGACGCGACGATTTGCCAGGACCACGTCGAGGTGGTAACGCTCGCCGGCTTTGAGCCGAGGGAGCGAGGGGCGCAGCATAGTCGTCGTTGAGCTTTCGTTTTCACGAAATGCAAAGAGATCCACGGAAACGGCATCTTTAAGCTTTTGTTTATGTTTTTGATTTACATAGGCTGGAAATTGCGGTGATTCAATCAGGGTGGCCAAGGCGGTATTGGCTCCCGGGAAGGCGTGGCTGTGGACCCCTCGTTCGTCATTTTCGTCCTGGTGTGCTGCCGGATCGTTGGAGGGTATCTCATGCATGTGGCAGGTAGCGCAGGATTCAATCGCTGCATCCGGGTAATAGTAGGCGCGTGCGGAGTTTCCCGAGAGACCACTCTGGATAAATGAATCGTAGTGATTCTGGCCTCTGATCCAGCGGTAACCGTTGAGATCAATTGGTAAGTGCACCTTATGGCAGCTGCCACAGAATTCAGGGGTATGGTGAATGGGTTGCAGCAGTGATGCTTTGTGCAGTGCCGGTGACAATTCGATGGCCTTGTGATTGAACCAACGAAGGACAGGGTTTGTCGTGCGAGCAAACGGGTAATCAGAGGGTGCGGTAATAATATAGCTCGCATTGCCTCGTGTGCTGGAGACATCCGTGATTGCATGGCATGTCATGCAGGTAATACCGGCACTCGCCTCAGGGTGCCCCAGATCAAATTCAGGGTCGTTGAACGCGCCACTTAGTAACGGGACTGGATCATGACAACCTGCGCATAAATTTGTTGCGGCTGTAGATCCGCTACGGCGGATAAGATTGGCCCGGGTTTCTTTTATGGTGAAGCGGTATGCGGGATTGTTGAACGAGGCGAATCGATGTGCACTCGTGGCCCAATCCTTGTGTATATCCATATGACATGTCCCACATTCATGATCCTGCATGAGCATATCGGCAGCGATTCGGTCACTGTCAGATGTTTGTACCAGAGCAGGTGCATAGGCTTCAAAGGTTGGGGTTGAAGCACCCGACTGCATGCCGTAATTAACGATGAGGATCCCAGCGGTAATGGTGCAAAGTACTGCGATGGTCTGCAGGCCAATTTGCAGACGTTTAAGGGACGCAAGGCTGAATACAACGGCAAGCGGGACAGATAATTGCAGGAATTTTGTGAGTAGATTAGCCGTGGTCGCGTATCCTGCAACCAAGCCGGCAAGCAAGATGAGCAGCATGCCTGTTGCCAGCCTGCGACGCGCTCGTAACAGGTTATAGGCGGTGAGGCTGACAAGGAAAAAGCCGATGCTGCAGTATATGAGGTAGATCCAGGGATAGAAGACACTGACCTCGAGATCGAATAGCGGTGCAAGTGCGAGGTACATCGCGAACGTCAGGACAAGCAGTGCGCAAACCCGTGTGATCACGAATATAGACAAGGTGATGATTTCATAAGCGCACCTATTATAAGGGCATCGATTATACGGGCATCGATTATACGGGCATCGATCAGACTGGCGGTTGCTACAGTCTGGGGGTAGGATGCGCGCGCTGATTTCGAGGTCATTATGGGACTAGTCATTGCGCTCAACAAAGGACGCATACTGAAAGAGTGTTTGCCGCTACTGTCGGCTTGTGGATTTGAGCCGGATAAAGACCCGGGTAGCTCGCGCAAGCTGATTTTCAACAGCCGCGAGGGAGGGCACAAGTTCATCATTACTCGCAGTGCCGACGTGCCTACGTACGTCGAGCATGGGGTGGCTGATATTGGTGTGACAGGCAAAGACACAATACTCGAATACGGCGAGGCCATGGGATTTTATGAATTATTGGATTTAAAGATTGGCAGATGTCGAATGATGACTGCCGGACCGGTTGGCGAAGCCGAGCCGGATGGTGTGCTTAAGGTGGGATCGAAGTTTGTCAATATAGCGCGCACCTACTACGAGCGGGAAGGTCGTCAGATCTCCTTGATCAAGCTATCCGGCGCAATGGAAATTGCGCCGATGCTCGGACTTGTAGACACAATTGTCGATATCGTCGATACCGGTAACACACTCAAGGCAAACGGTCTCGAAGCGCGAGCGACGATATGTGACATCAGTACGCGGCTGATTGTGAATAGAGCTTCCATGAAAACCAAATTTAATGAAGTTCGTGAAATGGTTAGTCGGCTGAGCGGTGTGGTGCAGTGAACCTTAAACGTTTGCAAACAAGCGCACCCTCCTTTTCTGCTGATCTCGAGGCGCTTTTGCACTGGGATACGAGCACGGACAGTGAGGTTGAGCAGGTTGTTCACAGCGTGATTGGGGAAGTTCGCAGCCGCGGTGATGCAGCACTGCTTGAGTACACTCAGAAGTACGACCAACTGGGTGCTGAGGCGGTCACTGACCTTGAAGTGACCCCAACTGCCTGTCATGAGGCGTTAGCTCGTATTGGAGAAGATGAACGTCGTTCGCTCAACGAGGCGGCTGCTCGGATCCGTCGATATCATGAACATCAGCTGGAAGGGTCCTGGTCGTTCACCGACGAATTAGGCAACCAATTGGGCCAGCGTATATCGCCATTACAGCGAGTGGGCGTGTATATTCCCGGCGGACAAGCCAGTTATCCTTCGAGTGTTCTGATGACCCTGATCCCTGCCAAAGTGGCAGATGTTGAGGATCTTGTCGTGACACTGCCGACCCCGGGTGGTGTGCGCAACGACATGGTCCTGGCGGCACTTGCTATTGCTGGGGCAGATCAGGTGTTCACAGTGGGTGGGGCACAAGCGATCGCTGCGCTGGCGTACGGTACCGAGACAATCAAACGAGTCGATAAAATTGTAGGCCCGGGCGGGGCTTTCGTTGCTGCGGCAAAGAGACTTGTCTTTGGTCAGGTCGGCATAGATATTCTCGCGGGCCCAAGTGAGGTGCTGGTGATAGCCGATGGCACGAGCGACCCGGAATGGACTGCGTTGGATCTTTTTTCACAGGCGGAACACGATGCGGCTGCGCAAGCGCTTCTATTGTCACCTGAACCTGCCTTCCTTGATGCTGTGGAGGCGGAAATGACGAGGTTGATCGAAACTCAACCTCGAGCAGAAACGATCCGCGCGTCGCTAAACGGACGTGGTGCATTGGTAGAGACAAAGGATCTGGCTGAAGCCTGCGAGATTGCCAATCAGATTGCGCCTGAGCACTTGGAGCTTCATGTGAGTGATCCGGATAGCCTGCTGGACAGTGTGCGTCATGCGGGTGCTATCTTTGTCGGGGCACACGCCGGCGAAACTCTGGGCGATTACGTGGCGGGACCCTCTCATGTGTTGCCTACCTTTGGTACGGCGAAATTTGCATCCCCGCTCGGTGTGTATGACTTTCAGAAACGCAGTTCCATCATTCGCATGTCTGCGGAGGGAGCCGCAGGACTGGCAGACGTGGTTGTACCGATCGCTCGGAGCGAAGGCCTGCACGCCCACGCCAGCGCAGCGATGGTACGTGCTCAGGCATTCAACAAAGCAGCTTCGGCCAGGAAAGAAACAGACTGATATCACAACTTAGGCATTGGCGGTAACTCGCCGGCCACTGCCGTCGCGTGAAAACGCTGCCGTTCTCGCAACACCTCCATTTTCAGCTCGGTGCCAGGCTTAGCACGTGCGATTGCGTTCGCAGCGTTCTCGAAGTTGTTCATCGGCAACTGGTTAACCGATACAACGACATCACCGCTGCGAATGCCTGCCTGATGTGCCGGGCCGCCACGCACCACACGGTCTACCCGCATACCATTCACATTGTCGGTTAATCGTACCGTGCTTAGGCTGACACCGAGCCAGCCTCTTACAACCCGCCCGTGGGTGATGATCTCTTCCATAATTTCCATTGCAACAGGTGCAGGTATGGCAAAGCCTATTCCTGCGTTGCCGCCATTGGATTCTCGAAAGACAGATGTATTGATCCCCAACAAGCTGCCTTTGTGGTCAATCAGGGCGCCTCCTGAGTTGCCCGGGTTAATCGTTGCATCTGTCTGAAAGAAATCGTCATAAGGGCTGTCAGTGATCTGTGGGCGAGACAATGCACTGATAATGCCTTGTGAGACGCTGTGCCCCAGCCCGAAAGGATTGCCGATGGCCAGTGCAACATCGCCGACTCTGGGTTTGTGGTTTGCATCGTAGCGGATGACGGGTAATCCTTCTGCATCGACTTTGACAATGGCAAGATCCGTATGCGAATCGATGCCGACGACATGCCCCGGCACCTGTTGAGAATTCGCGAACATAACGGAGATCACATTCGCATCCTCCACGACATGTGCATTGGTCAAGACGTAGCCGTCAGCACGAACAATCACTCCAGATCCCAGGGCAGTTTGCTCTCTTTGACCAATGCCGCGACAAAAAGGTCTCATGTTCTTAAGGTTACAAATGGGGTTGCTGGGTCGGACGGTCGCGGCTGTAATGTTCACGACTGCGGGTGCGGCGAGGGCGACTGCGTGTGCATAACCTGGTCGGTCGTCAGAATTTCCCGAATCCAGAAGAATGATGATGAGGCCGAGTAGTGCGCCGGCGCTGGCTGGGATCAATATAAAACGGGTGAGTTGGCTCATTATTGTCCTATTTTCTATACGCATTGTGAGTTCAATCGACCTTGCGGGAAACTGTTGTGCTGACAAAGGTCAAGAATTTTGAGTCCTGTTTGCTTAATGTTGTTTGAATCGGCTACAGTCTCGCGCCGTGTCTCCGCAAGCACTATATAAAGATAAGCTCGCTACCGGCGAGTTTCAGGAAGATGTTGCTCAGGCGCAAGTCATTGCCCTGCTGGATGACCTGTATCATCGATTTGTGGCGCCTGAACCCACTGCATCATTGCTCGGGCGTATTAAAAGAAGATTCTGGGTAAGCCCACCTACCGTTTTACAGGGCCTTTATATCTGGGGTGGTGTGGGTCGTGGTAAGACGATGATGATGGATCTTTTTTATGCTTGTCTGCCGGCAGAAAGGCGTCTGCGTATACATTTCCATCGGTTCATGAAGCGTGTACACAATGGTTTGACTCAGTGGGAAGGAACACCCAATCCACTCAGTCGAGTGGCGGACGAATTTGCTGGCGAGACAGACATCATTTGCTTCGATGAATTTTTTGTCTCAGATATCGGTGATGCGATGATTCTTGCTGAACTCTTCACCGCGCTATTTGATCGTGGTGTATGTCTGGTAGCCACTTCGAACGTTGAGCCTGCAAGACTCTATGAGAATGGACTGCAACGCCGCCGGTTTCTCCCCACGATCGACCTTTTATACAAGTTCACCCAAGTACATCACGTTCCTGATGGTATGGACTTTAGACTGCGCGCGCTTAAGCAGGCCGAAATCTATCACTCGCCGCTCGACGCGCAGGCTGAAGAGAGTTTGCTGGTAAGTTTGCTTGCCCTTGCGCCTCATGAGCCTGAGAAAAATGTAGTACTTAAAGTCGAAGGGCGAGAAATTCGGGCCAGATATGAGGCCGACGATGTCGTCTGGTTTGATTTTTCGGAATTATGCGAAGGGCCAAGAAGCCAGAATGACTATATTGAGTTGGCCATGGTTTATCATGCGGTGCTGGTCAGTAACATTCCGGTGTTCGATGTAACGAAAGAAGACGCTGCTCGCCGGTTTATCAGCCTGGTTGATGAGTTTTACGACCACGGCGTGAAGCTGATTGTTAGTGCAGAAGCGGCAATCCCAAACCTCTATCAGGGGGATCGGTTAGCCTTAGAGTTTGAGCGCACCCGGAGCCGTTTGCTTGAGATGCAGTCTCACGAATATCTTGGTGCATCGCATCAGGCAGGATTCGATGGCACTTAGGTGCATCGTTTAAAAGAAAAACGTGGAAAGGCGGGTTAAACGGAAGGGGCCTCTTTTTAATTCAGTTGAATTGACCACAACCCTCCTTTAATATTCGCGCTCGCAAAAAATCGGGGCATTTTGCATGCCCGATATAATTAAAAAACAGAGTAGCTGCTGATGAAAACCGTGAGCATGCGTAGTCAAGATCTAGAACGCACTTGGTGGGTCATTGACGCTGAAAATCAGACACTCGGCAGAATGGCAACTGAGATTGCGCACCGTCTCAGGGGTAAGCACAAGCCGGCATATACACCGCATGTAGATACAGGTGATTACATCATCGTAATCAATGCTGAAAAAGTCCGTGTCACAGGCAATAAAGAAAACGACAAGATCTACTGGCGGCATAGTGGCTATCCGGGTGGTATCAAAGGTACAAACGTCTCTGATATGCGTGCGCGTCATCCAGAGCGGATAATTGAGCGTGCGGTGAAGGGCATGCTCCCGAGGAATTCACTCGGTCGCGCGATGTACAGAAAACTCAAAGTGTATGCAGGCGCAGACCACCCCCATGCAGCACAACAACCGAAGATGCTGGAGCTGTCCGCATGAGCGATTATGATTACGGTACTGGACGTCGCAAGACTGCCGCAGCAAGGGTTTTCCTGTCTTCGGGGTCTGGACGGATCTTTGTTAACGCAAAACCACTAGACGAATTTTTTGGTCGGGAAACGTCCCGGATGGTTGTTCGCCAGCCGTTGGAAGTTGCTGAGCTTAGTGACAAGCTCGATGTCAAGATCAGTGTGAGAGGGGGAGGGAGTTCGGGCCAGGCAGGGGCGATCCGTCATGGTATTGCGCGTGCATTGGTTGATTACGACGAGAATCTCAAGGGTCCGATGCGGGCCGCGGGCTTTCTCACTCGCGATGCACGGGAAGTGGAGAGGAAGAAGGTCGGATTGCGTAAAGCGCGCAAGCGTCCGCAGTTCTCCAAGCGCTGATTTATCCACCGACGTTGTGCTGAAATGGCTCGAGACGGGCCCATTTTGGAAAGACGTTGTGGTACAATCGCGCGGTTTTGCGCCAAGGGTAGTTAGCGCTTAGAAATAAGCCGAATACATTGTTCGAAGACCTTCAGGGGATTACGAACGCCGGATTGCAAATCAGGTCTGGAATTACTTTAAACGGAATATTTGGGAGCAAATTGCGTTGAGCAATGGCGATGCAAGTCATGAAGCCCCCGCCGCTGATTTTCAGGAAGGCGCTGTTGGAAACCCCACGATCAACAAGGAACGGCGATACTTTCTGATTGGCGCGACATCTGCTGTGGCGGGTTTAGGTGTTGTTGGGGCCGCAGTACCCTTTGTTAGGTTCTGGAACCCGAGTGCGAAAGCACGTGCGTTGGGTGCACCGGTCAAAATCGACATAAGCAAACTAAAGCCTGGTGAGATGCTGAGTCCGATGCCAGCCTGGCGAGGCAGGCCTATATTTATTGTTTATCGGGATGCTGATGTGGTGTCAGCCTTGGAGTCTTCGGAACTGAATCTTGCTGATCCGGAATCTGACAATGTGGATATGCAGCCTGAATATGCCAGGAATCCAACTCGCTCGGCGCGGCCTGAAATCGGTATTTATATTGGGATATGTACGCACTTGGGTTGTTCACCGAAACATGAGGCGATGGTTGCGCCTGAGAATTTTGGCGAAGGACAGGGCGGGTTTTTCTGCCCCTGCCATGGGTCTAGATTTGATCTTGCGGGTCGGGTTGGCGCAGGTTTTCCGGCACCGGATAACCTCGAGGTTCCTCCGCACCGCTATGCGAGCGACACCGTCGTCATCATTGGCGAAGAGGAGGGGGCAGCCTGATGCAATCTCCTGAAAATGAAAGTAAATTTGTAAATATGTGGACCGGCTTTATTGGCTGGGTGGATGAACGTTTCCCCGCGACGGAGACGTACGAGTACCACATGTCGAAATACTACGCGCCAAAAAACTTCAATTTCTGGTACTGCTTCGGAGTACTGGCAATCTTGATGTTGGTGATCCAGATCGTCACTGGCCTCTGGCTGACAATGAGCTATACGCCGACTGGGGATGGGGCATTCGCAAGCGTTGAATACATCATGCGTGATGTGGAATATGGCTGGCTGATTCGTTATTTGCATTCGACGGGGGCATCATTTTTCTTCGTGGTCGTTTATTTGCACATGTATCGAGCCCTCATGTACGGATCCTACAGAGGCCCGCGTGAGCTTCTGTGGCTGATTGGTATGGTGATTTTTGTGGCGCTTATGGCGGAAGGCTTTTTCGGCTATCTGCTGCCGTGGGGCAACATGTCTTACTGGGGTGCGCAGGTTATTGTTTCACTTCTAGGTGCGATCCCGTTTTTTGGTCCAGAGCTCATGGAATGGGTGCGTGGTGACTTCCTGATGTCCGGGGCGACATTAAATCGTTTCTTTGCACTACACGTCATAGCCTTACCACTGGTGCTGGTCATGCTGGTTTTTGTGCATATGGTTGCACTTCACCATGTTGGTTCAAACAATCCTGATGGGATTGAAATTAAGAAGAACAAGGGCCCGGATGGGATACCGGTGGATGGCATCGCGTTCCACCCTTACTACACGATCCACGACATCCATGCGGCGGTATTGTTCTTAATGGTGTTCTGCGCTGTCGTGTTCTTCGCGCCTGAAATGGGAGGGTACTTCCTCGAGAAGCCGAATTTCGTTCAAGCCGACCCGCTGGCAACACCAGAACTGATTGCACCCGTCTGGTACTACACACCTTTTTATTCGATGCTGCGAGCCGCTACCTTCCCCTTGTTTGGCATGACAGCGAAATTCTGGGGATTTGTGGTGATGGGTGCCGCAATCGTCATGCCCGCCTTTTTACCTTGGCTGGACAGGAGCCCGGTGAAATCTATACGTTATAAAGGGAGTGCCTCGAAGGTGGCGCTGGGTGTGCTTGTGATTAGTTTCTTCATCCTCGGGTACCTGGGTACTGTGCACCCGACGCCTGGGCGTACCATGACTGCGCAGATTCTGACGATGCTGTATTTCCTCTATTTCCTCCTTATGCCCTGGTATACGCGTGTGGAGCAGACCAAACCCGAACCAGACAGAGTGACAGAGTGAGCGCGATGAAAGTGCAGACGATGAATAAAGTGCTGTTTTGTATTTTCGCGATCTTGCTCGCAGGTCCTGGGCTAGTTTGGTCCTCGTCAGCAGAGATTGACTATGAGATGGAGGACTTTGATCCGGATCTTGAGAACCTGCCTTCTTTGCAAAATGGTATGCGGCTGTACATGAACTATTGCATAGGTTGTCATACATTGAAATTTCAGCGTTATGAACGCACGGTAGACGACCTTGGTATACCCCATGAAATTGCGCTTGAGAATCTGGTTTTTACGGGTCAGAAAATTGGTGAGTTAATGACCAATGCGATGTCTGTGGAGGATGCCAAGGATTGGTTTGGAGCACCGCCGCCCGATCTCACCATGATTACTCGCTTCAAAAGTCCTGAGTTTGTGTACAACTATTTGAAGACATTCTATGTAGATGAGTCGCGCCCTTTTGGGGTGAACAATAAGGTTTTTGAAAATGTTGGCATGCCTCACGTCATGGCAGATCTTCAAGGAGTACAACGTTGCGCACCGGATGAAACGCGTGATGACAACAAATGTGGACGCTTATACCTGGAAAAAGGCACCGGCCTCTATACGGCGAGTGAATTTGATGCTGCTGTCTATGACCTGACTAATTTCCTTTACTACGTGGGTGAACCTACGCGTCTTGAGCGTCAGAGAATCGGCGTTTATGTGCTTTTGTTTCTGATAATCCTCGCCTGCTTTACATACCTTTTGAATCGTGAATATTGGAAGGATGTGCACTGACGCTTAAGCGTCAGGCGTATTCTCCATGCGCAATACCCCCTTAGGATAGATACCCATGAGTGCTGTCACAAAACGATCGTCTATGACCTTATATTCCGATGTACGGGATCAATACTCCCACCGCGTGCGTATGGTGCTAGCCGAAAAGGGGGTGGCTGTTGATATCGTCGATGTCGATCCCAACAAAAAACGAGAAGACCTGGCGGAGATTAATCCGTACAACAGTTTACCTACGCTGCTCGATCGTGATTTGGTGTTGTATGAAGCCAACGTCATTATGGAATACCTTGATGAGCGTTTCCCCCATCCTCCGCTATTGCCGGTCTATCCGGTTCAGCGAGCGTTGTCCCGACTCTGGATTACCCGTGTGGAGAAAGAGTGGAGCGCCAAACTGGATCTGCTGATGGCCGGTAAAGGTCGCGAGACGGTGTTGACGAGGGCGCGTAAGGAACTGCGTGAAAGTATCATTGCAATCGCGCCTATATTCGGTGAGATGCCTTATTTCATGAATGAAGAATTTTCACTGGTAGACTGTTGCGTCGCGCCGATCTTATGGAGGCTCAAAGAAGTAGGGATCACGTTGCCTGAAAAGTCGACCCGACCGTTACTCAAATACATGCATACCATGTTTGAGCGAGAAGCATTTCGTGAAAGCCTCACAGAAACTGAAATAGAGATGCAGGAGTGAAGGCACAACGCCCTTATCTTTTAAGGGCACTTTACGACTGGATCATTGACAGTGATGAACTCCCTTACCTCCTTGTTGATGCCACTGTGGATGGCGTTGAAGTTCCGATAGAGCACGTTGAGGACGGACAGATTGTGTTCAATGTCGGACCCAAGGCAGTGCAAAATATGCACATTGGAGAGGCGTATATGATGTTTGGCAGTCGTTTTAATGGACGCCATTTCGATATTGTTTTGCCCATGGCTGCTATACGCGCGATTTACTGCAAAGATTCTGGTGAAGGGATGGTTTTCCCCGAGGAAACGTTAGGCAAGCCAGGCGTCGAAGATGAGCAACCGGATCCCATCGCGGGCGACGACGATGGGCCGATTGGGAAGCCAGACCTTCGTCTAGTTTAGTCCCGGCATCTGTGTAGGGCGTCGGGTTTGGGAAAGTCAGGCGTCGGTATGCTCAAACATTTTCACGATTCCCTGAACGCCAAAGACCCGACTGGTGATTTCGACCGCCTTGTCGGCTTTTGCCCGTGGAATGAGACCAAGCAGGAAGACAACACCGTTTTCGGTTTGGACCTTGATTTTCAAGCCACTCACCTCGTCGTTTGCCAGTAATCGGCTTTTTATTTTGGATGTTAGTAAGGCGTCGTTTGTTCTGGCCAACATAGCGGTCGGCGGCCCGACGCTGAGATGGTTGTGAACGCGAGCTCTGCGAAATCCTTGGGCGACAGCAGTGGCCTTCTCTTTCAGTTCTGATGATGGGACTTGTCCGGCGATTAGTACCAGGCCATTGTAGGCAACGATGACAAGGTGTGATGCTTCGTAACCCGGGTCAGATGCGCGAATATCCTTTTCAACGAGGTTTTCGAGAACATTGTCATCGATGATGATGCCAGGTGTGCGTTGGTTTGAGTCGTTGCTGAATACTGTGCATGCAGTGATAACGACAATCAATGGAGCCAGGAGTAGAGGTCGGATTGCACGAGTCAATTTCTATCCCTATATGAATGACGGGCGTGCACATATTAACACTCAAATGCATTTATCAGCCAAGTGATATGGGCCCTTGAAATGGGCCCGTCCAGGGCGACGACATCAAATCTGGCGGGCCACGACCTAAATTCTGGACGAGTTTTTAGAAAATGGAGTGCTGCGCGTTTAATGCGCTGGCGCTTGGTTGATGTGACAGACGCAGCCGCGCCGCCGTATCTGGGGCTTTGCCGGTATCTGACTTCAACGAACACAAGCAGGCGTGATGATTCATGCATGATAAGGTCGATTTCTCCGCCCCGGCATTGATAGTTTCTTGTAATTGTCCGCAGGTCAGCCTGTTTCAGGTAGGTCTCTGCCAGGCGTTCGGCTTTGCGGCCGCGCTGGTGTCGTAGATACAAGCTTTATTTACCAAAGGTTGCCAGGTCAAGTTCTCGACGAAAAACACCTTTGCCATCGAGCCATAGATGACCTGAAGCACCGGGGATAGATAATCGTGAGTCGGGTGCAAGTACCGGCAACCATGTGCCCAGACGGAAGGCGTCGTAACCGAGGGCGTAGAGTTCGACGAAGTTTGAATCCGCGACGTTGAAGACCTCCGTGAGTGCCTTGTATTTTGGGTCGGTCAGGAGAGGAATTTCGGTTAGATTGAAGCCAGTCAATGTCTCTGCGTCGCCCTTCCGGACCGCTTGTGAGGTCGTATAGATAGGCAGGTGATCGCCGAAGTGAAATCTCAATGCAGGTACCAACGCTCGGGATTCCACATTCGTCGTCAGGGTGATGATCGCGTCAAGGTCTTTTCTTGCCCTGGGTAAGAACTCGATCTTCTTACCCATAATGCGTTGAATCTCGGTTTTGCGCTGCCCACTGTCCTCGGTCAACATGGCGGAACCCACTGCTTTGGTTAACTCCCGTACATTTGCAAATTCGCCGGTGGTGATCGGGTAGGGCCACTGTGACTCGAAGGCATGTCTGGCTCTTCTCGACCATGGAGCTTCACTGTGCAGGAGCATGATCCGTTCGAAGCCAGCGAACAACATATGGGTTGCTAGGGAGCGAGCCTCGTCCTCGATCGATATGCCTAGCTGAAAAAGGCCGGCTTCATTGGGATCGTTTTCGGCGAGGTAGTTCAGTGACAGTCTTGGTAGAGGATCATGCGTTGTAAGGTCGGCAAATTTCTGCACAGTCGATTTAATCAGTGGTCCGATCGCAACATCAGCATCCGAGTTGAGCACGCTTTCCCAAATCTGAGCCAGATCTTGAGCAGCGGTGTCGTAGAACTGAATTGGTGCACGCGTACTCAATGTTTCTTCCATATATGCGGCAACAAGGCCATCGCGTACAGCCCGCCCTGCCGCACTTAGACTGCCGGTGAGCGGCAACAAGACGGCCATTGTCGGCGTGTGGTAGCCGTCGAGTTTTTGCAACACGCGCGGGGGACGAATGCTAGCAGGGTGGTTTGGGTTTGCCTGCTGCCAGGACAGCCATACCGCTTTTTGTGCGGTGATCGTACCGGCTTCGCGTATCTGTTTCTGTAACAGCCACCATGCATGATGGTGAGGATGGCTGTATAGGGCAGGTCCGCCGCGTGCGCTACTGAGATGCTGCCAGATCGTGTCGTGGATATCTTCAGGCAATATCTCATGGTTGGGCCCGTAGATCAGGGATGCTTGGATCCAGCCATCGGCTGCGCAGGTGTGTTCCTTGGTTGCAGCACACACGCGCGCAGCGAGCATGTAGTCTGGTCCATCGTTAACCTGCAGTGAAGACAGGAGATTGACCGCGTGCTCTACATCTGCCCGGTGCAAAGCGATGGCGATTTGGGCGCGGGTGATATTTTTTAGTTCGGTTCGTGGTAACAGATCACCGTTCAGAGCTTCGAGGTACGAATGTGCGATCTGGAAGTCTTTAGCGGCAATCAATATTTCCACGGCACGAAGGCGCAGAGTCGCACCCTGTTTGGTTTGTCCTGCGCGTTCGGCAGCAGCAATCAGCGCGGCCGGGTCCGAATGAGATAGCTCCCCGGTACGCCCACCTTTTATCGAGGTGCTTTGACAGCCCGAGATTGTCACAATGACGACAAGGCCAAGGAATACGAGTAGGGAACTATTTATGTCGGAGAGTGAGATAGACACCAGTACAGGGACCTTATATATGGTTGCGACCCCAATTGGAAACCTGGGTGACTTGAGCCGTCGAGCGGAAGATATCCTCAAATCCGTACAGATAATCGCTGCAGAGGATACCAGACGCTCGTCGCGGCTGTTAGCACACATCGCACATCGTGCGCCTGAACTGATCAGCTATCATGAACACAATCGAGTTGAAAGGACCCGAAGACTGCTTACTCGGCTGCTCGAGGGTGACGATGTGGCCCTCGTGTCAGATGCGGGCACACCTTTGATCAATGACCCGGGTGCAGATCTTGTATCAGCAGCCTTTGATGCAGGCGTTGGCGTGGTACCTGTTCCAGGGCCCAGCGCAGTGACCGCGGCGCTGAGCGTTTGTCCTTTTCCATCTTTTCCATTCAGGTTTGTCGGATTCTTACCTCCGAAGTCAAGACAGCGACGGGAGGTACTGCGCACATATCTGGCTGACACCGATGCGCTGATCTTCTTTGAAGCACCGCATCGAATTGCCGAAACAATAAAAGATCTCGCCGAACTGACAGCGCGCAAGGTGATGCTTGGCCGGGAGTTAACTAAACGCTTTGAAACCCTGACAGTCGTAGACGCAGATAAGCTGAATTCAGACAGCGTCGAACCGCGTGGCGAATTCGTCATAGTGGTCGGGTGTGATCTGGATGCTAAGGCAGATGTCGCGGGCTATGAAGATCGCAAGGTGCTGGGGGTTCTGCTTGAACACCTCTCGCCTGCCCATGCGGCAAAATGTGGGGCGTTAATCTGTGACCGTGAACGTGCTGATATGTACGAGATGGCATTACAAATCAATGCGGAACGAAAAAAGTGAGGATGTGCGTTGTGAACCAAAGATCGGACTTCATATAAGAGGTGTACAGCCCCGTTGTTGATGGCGACGTTGAGGCTACTTAAGGGGGTAAGCATGGGTGTATTCTCGTTGGCTCAAGTGCGTGCATCCATGTAGATGACGGTATAGGCTTTGGCCTGAGTTAGCCGGACAGTCGCCGGCCGCGATATGCGGCGGGAGGAAAGTCCGGGCTCCACAGGGCAGAGTGCCAGGTAACGCCTGGGGGACGCGAGTCCACGGAAAGTGCAGCAGAGAGTAGACCGCCTCGTTCGCGAGGTAAGGGTGAAAGGGTGCGGTAAGAGCGCACCGCGTGGTTGGTAACATACCGCGGCTAGGTAAACCCCGCTCGGAGCAAGGCCAAATAGGGGTTCAATGGTGTGGCCCGCACCGGATCCGGGTAGGCCGCTTGAGGGTCGTGGTGACTCGACCCCTAGATGAATGACTGTTCACGACAGAACCCGGCTTATAGGCTAACTCATTCTTCTATTAAATTCGGGTTTTATTCCAAAAGACTCGAAAAGTTAATGTGAATTCTAGAAGAGTACGGTAGGCCGTCGAATGAGCTAGAGTTCTTGTATCTAAGATGCGCCGAATACTCAAAAAACCCCTTATTTTTCCGTAGCTTATGTGTGGTTTACCTTGACTCCAAAGAAAGCCTCCCTATAGTGTCGAAAGTTGGGAAATTGTGGAGAAATGTGGCGAATTTGGGTTGAATTGCGGTAGAGCTATGACTTCTGCCCAACCCTGACGGTCAAAAGCCGTGTGTTGCATAAATTATAAAGATGTTTCGGGGCATATCTAACGCCAGTCTGGATGCAAAGGGTCGTATGGCTCTGCCAGCGCGCAATCGCGATACGGTGGCGGCGGTATCCGATGGCAACATGATCGTCACCATCGACGTGCGAGAACGATGTCTGTTGCTTTATCCCCTACCCGAGTGGGAAGTTGTGCAAAGGAAGTTGGAATCGCTGTCTAACATCAATCCCGAAGCAAGGCTCCTCCAGCGATTACTCATTGGTCACGCGACCGATCTCGAGCTAGACGGCAGTGGACGCCTTCTTCTGCCGGGACTTCTTCGGACGTATGCGGAACTGAAAAAAAAACTGGTACTTGTCGGCCAGGGCAACAAGATTGAAATTTGGTCGCAGGATAAGTGGCAGGAGTCCATGCAGGGCTGGCTCGATCAAGGTGCATCTAGCCTGCTGAATAACGGTGATTCTTTTACCGGGTTATCGGTGTAGTGAGTGATGGTAATAATACAAACGCGCATACACCCGTTATGGTTGCCGAGGTGACTGAAAAGCTGCTGCAGGGAACCAGTGGTATTTATCTGGATGCAACCTTCGGCCGAGGCGGTCACAGTCAAGCGCTGCTCAAGTCCCTTGACGCGACCGCGCGTATCTTGGGGCTTGACCGCGACCCAGCGGCCGTTCAAGCCGGGCAATTGCTCGCGGATGTAGACAATCGCTTTACGATGATATCCGGGCGATTTTCGGAAATGGCGCGACTGGCGGCGGACGAAAGGGTGACGGCGTTTGATGGGATATTGATGGACATTGGGGTGAGTTCGCCCCAGTTGGGTGATCCGACGCGCGGTTTCAGTTTTGGTGTTGATGGCCCCTTGGACATGCGTATGGACCCGAGATCAGGCGTTGATGCGCAGGAGTGGCTGAACACAGCGTCGCAGGAGGAGATCGGCAGTGTGCTGCGAGATTACGGGGAGGAACGTTTTGCACATCGTATCGCTAAAGCAGTGGTCGAGGAACGGCCACTAAGCACGACCACAGAACTCGCTCAGCTGATAGGCAGTGCGATCCCTGCTCGTGCCCGCCATAAACTCACCAGGCATCCTGCGACGCGGAGCTTTCAGGCGATTCGGATATTCGTGAACAACGAATTGGAAGAACTGAAGCTCGGCATGAGTGCGGCGTGGGAATTGTTGAACACAGGGGGGCGCCTGGCAGTGATTACCTTTCACTCGCTTGAAGATCGTCTTGTAAAACGCCAATTTAAATCGCTGACATCTTTACCTGACCTGCCGCGAAGGTTACCGATCAGAAACCGTGAGCTGTCTGCACCTGCCAGGTTCGTTGGACGTCCGCTAAAAGCCTCCCGGCGTGAGGTGATGGCGAACCCCAGGGCGCGTAGTGCAACGTTGCGTGTGATCGAAAAAATCATCAGTGACCGTGTGAAAAGCTGAGACATTGCAGGTGGTGGCAAAGAAATCGCGACAACGTAAAAAGACAAGGCTGGTTAAGCCTGCCAAAAAACGACTGCATACCGGCATGGCGGTGATGGGCGTTGTCATGCTGATTGGAATTGTTGGAAGTGGATTGGGTGTTGTGAAATCTGCGGCAGACACCCGAGCGAAGTATCAGGCGCTGGCGGAACTGCAAAAAATGCATGACGGACTCTTAGAACAACAGAGCCGTTTAAGCCTTGAACGGAGCACGATGTCGAGCCTGCAGAAAATTGAGCAGGTGGCAGCAAACGACCTCCATATGCATTTCCCGAAGAACATCATGAAGGTTTTGGATGATTAACTGGCGCCACTACCTCCTAGTCTCTTTATTTCTGACCGGTGTCTTCGCATTGTGCGGCCGAGTAATTTATCTCGGTGTTACAGAAAGAGACTTTTTGCAGGAACAAGGCGACGCACGGTCGATACGTCATGAAGTAATTCCTGCGATGCGAGGTGTGATAACCGATCGTCGAGGCGAACCCCTTGCGATCAGCACACCTGTTTACGGTGTATGGGCTGACCCGAGTCGGGTGAGTTTGAACGCGGATCAGATCAGCCACTTGGCCTCGATCATTGGTGTCTCAAAGTCAAGGATTGACGAACGTCTGAGGGCTTATGCTGAGAAGGAATTCGTCTACTTGAAACGGCATTTGAGCTATGCAGATGCACAATCGCTGATGCGCCTTAAGTTGCCGCACATATCCCTGCAACCCGAATACCGTCGTTATTATCCTGCCAGTGAGACGGCCTCGCACGTCGTCGGGCTGACGAACCTCGATGGTCAGGGCATTGAAGGTATCGAGCTTGCATTTAACGAACGGCTGACCGGCAAACGTGGCGGCAAAGTCGTCCTAAAAGACAGGGTAGGAAATACGATCAGAGACCTGGAGTTTCTCGGAGCGTCCGTTTATGGAAAGGACCTGCATCTTTCCATAGACCTCAGTGTGCAATTTACCGCATACCGGGAACTTAAGTCCGCGATCGCTGCGCATCAGGCAAAGGCGGGATCCATTGTGATTGCGAACGTTGCAACTGGAGAGATTCTGGCGCTGGTCAATCAACCGTCATATAACCCGAACGCAGCGCCAAACCATATGGCTGGGATACGAAATCGGGCGGTGACGGACGCCTACGAACCGGGTTCTACCGTCAAACCGTTTACGGCACTTGCAGCCCTGGAGTCTGGTCGCTATGACCGGTACACACCGATAGATACTGCACCAGGGTTTTTCCGAATTGGTGCCAAGCTCGTTCAGGACCCTTTAAATCGGGGGACGATTACATTGACGAAGGCGATCCAGAAGTCGAGTCAGGTAGGCTTTGCCAAGATCGCGCTCGATTTACCGGATAAAGCCGTTTTCGATGTGCTGACCAGAGCAGGAATCGGACAATTTCCGGGCACAGGGATGCCAGGCGAACAGGGTGGGTACATTGACAGCGAACAGCTTCGATACCCCATTGTCCGTGCGACGCTTGCTTATGGTTACGGATTGTCTATCACGCCTCTGCAATTAACCCAGGCCTACCTCACACTCGCCAGTGGCGGTATCGCGCGGCCGCTCACAATTTTACGCGATAAGCGCAACGCGCAACGTGGCAAACGTGTGTTTGATCCGTCTCTGACAAAAGAGGTTCTTAAGATGATGGAGACGGTTACGGCGCCTGAAGGAACTGCAGCCAGAGCGGCAGTCGCGGGTTATCGCGTTGCAGGAAAAACTGGGACTGCCCGTCTGGTGGGTCCGTCCGGTTACGATGATGAGCGTCACGTTGTCTGGTTTGCCGGAATTGCCCCGGTGAGCAATCCGAGGATTGTGGTTGCGGTGCTGATAGCTGAGCCCAATTCGGGTGTTACGGGCGGGGGTGCGGTCGCAGCACCGGTGTTTGCCCGTGTTGCAGAACGGAGTCTGCCTCTTCTGGGCGTTGTCCCGGATGGCACGCTGGCTGTTCGGTCAGATGGACAGGGTGGGCCGACGTGATGATGACCATCGACACCTTCGCCCGTGAAAAGATGTCGGCTCTGGCGTTAACCGGATTGTCTGAACATACCAGCGAAGTCGAACCCGGCTTTGGATTCATCTGCGTGGCTGCGAATAATCGTAGAAAAGAAGAATTTGCGTATAAAGCCGAAGCGCGCGGTGCCCGAGTTATTTTGACCGATAGCATTGATGGGTTGGCCGGGGTGGGTGTGCCTGTCTTTGAAATTGAAGACCTGGCTGTCAAACGCGGGAAGTTGGCTGCGTTATTTTATGAGTACCCCAGCCTTGATCTACATTGTATTGGGATCACTGGCACCAATGGCAAGACGTCGGTAGCGTTTCACATTGCGAGCTTACTGAAACTGTTGGGGGAGAAGGCAGGGTATATGGGTACCCTCGGCTGGGGCGAGTTGGACAATCTTAACGATCCGGGCCTTACCACAGGCAATGCAGTTTCGTTGCAACGGCGACTTGCAGCGCTCAAAACCCGTGGCTGTTCGTCTATTGCACTTGAAATCAGTTCTCATGCATTGGCGCAACGTCGTGCGGACGAGGTGATGGTCGACACAGCCATATTTACGAACCTAAGCCGCGACCATCTTGATTATCACGGCACGATGTCGGCGTACGCCGCGTCGAAATCCAGGCTTTTTGAAGAATTTCCTCTGAAAGTGGCGATTCTTAATGCAGACGACCCTTTTTCAGGGACACTCGCCACGACACCCGATGTGAAAGTCATTACTTATGGTGCGGGTGGTGAGTGGTGCTGGGAAATCATCGGCAATACACACCACGTCAAGAAACAGGTGAAGTGGTCCGGCCCACATGGCACGGTCGAAGCCGAGTTGGGTGTGGTTGCGGACTATGCCCTGGCCAATATAACAGCAGCGCTCATTGCGGTGGTCGAGATGGGTTTTGAGCCGGGCCGGTGTGGGCAAGCATTGGGGCAGATTGCGCCTGTCCCGGGAAGAATGGAGATCATCGATAGTGGCCCGGACAAACCACTGGTAATTGTTGATTTTGCCCATACGCCGGATGCTCTGGGCAAGGTCCTACAAGCGGCCTCGGAGTTTTGTAACGGCCAGCTCGTATGTGTGATGGGGTGTGGAGGAGACCGAGATAAGGGCAAGCGGCCGGAGATGGCTGGGATAGCCGGTGCGCTCGCGGACCATGTCTGGCTCACATCAGACAATCCTCGATCTGAGGACCCCCGCGCCATCATTGCCGATATGGAAAGCGGATTGTTGGGTGCTGCGACAACTTCGAGCATATGCGTAGACCGGTCAGAGGCGATCGGTCAAGCAATAAATTGTGCCAGTAAATCGGACGTGATTGTAATCACAGGAAAAGGCCATGAGGCCTACCAGGAAATCGGAGGTGTTAGATACGCTTTCAGCGACCAGATAAAAGCACGTCAAGCGTTGAGAGGGGACTGAAATGCTCTTGTGGCTAACGGATTATCTCTCGCAGTTCGTAGGTGGGTTTGCAGTTTTCCATTACCTGACGTTCCGGACGATGGTGAGCGTAATGACGGCTTTGATTACATCACTCGTTATAGGCCCGTATGTAATAGAGAGGCTGAGTTACTTGCAACTTGGCCAAACTGTCAGAGACGATGGCCCGGAGACACACCTTTCGAAAGCCGGGACGCCAACCATGGGCGGGGCTCTGATACTGATCGTCATTATTGTGACAACTTTATTGTGGGGTGACCTCAGCTCTCGCCATGTTTGGGTCGTTTTGGCGGTCACGATGGCATTCGGCGTGATTGGCTGTGTTGATGACTACCTAAAGATTTTACGTAAAAACAGTGCGGGTCTGAGGGCTCGATGGAAGTACTTCTGGCAATCGGTTGTCGGGCTGTCAGCTGCGATTTTTCTGTTCACAAGCGCTCAATTACCGGCAGAAACAGCATTGATCGTTCCGTTTTTCAAAGCAGTATCCATTCCGCTGGGTGTTGGGTTTGTTTTATTGAGTTATCTCATGATTGTGGGTATGAGCAATGCCGTCAATCTGACGGATGGCCTTGATGGGCTTGCAATATTGCCCACGGTTTTGGTCGGTGCGGCGTTGGGTTTAATTGCCTATGTGGCGGGTAATGTCGAGTTTTCGGCATACCTGCAAATCCCCTACATACCCGGCGCTGGCGAGTTGGCAGTGTTCTGTGGTGCCTTGATTGGTGCCGGGCTCGGTTTTTTGTGGTTTAACACCTACCCGGCACAGGTTTTTATGGGTGATGTTGGGGCATTGGCTTTGGGTGCTGCGATAGGTGTTGTTGCGATCATTGTACGGCATGAAATTGTGCTTCTTATTATGGGAGGGCTGTTTGTGCTTGAAACGGCGAGTGTGATCATTCAGGTCATCTCTTTCAGATTAACAGGGCGGCGGATTTTCAGAATGGCACCGATACACCACCACTTTGAACTGAAAGGGTGGCCGGAGCCGAAGGTGATTGTGCGTTTCTGGATTGTCACGCTCGTATTGGTAACGGTCGGTCTTTCTACCTTGAAATTAAGGTAGGTGAGTTCAGCTTATTATGAGTAAGGAGATTGCAGTATTGGGTTTCGGCGTCACGGGTCAATCCGTGACGCGGCATATGCTTGAGTGTGGTTTTGTCCCAATTGTTTTAGACACGCGTCCGGCGAGGCCTGTCGGTGAGGAATTCCACAACGTTGACATTCGATGGGGCATTCATTCATGGCCAGGTCTCGACGTTGAACGTGTTGTCGTCAGCCCGGGGTTGGAATTGACGTCATGCCTTGTCCAGGGCGCGCGCAAGGCCGGGCTAGAACTGGTCAGTGATATTGACCTTTTCTTTGAACAAGCCAATGCCCCTGTGATTGGGATTACCGGTACAAATGGTAAGAGTACGGTCACCAGTCTGGTTGGCCATCTGCTTGAGCATGCTGATTACGAGCCTGGAGTGGGAGGTAATCTGGGTCGTGCAGCTTTGGACTTATTGCGCGAGGAGCATGATGTTTACGTTCTCGAGCTATCCAGCTTTCAACTGGAACGCAGTCGTATACACCAGTTTGATCGGGCAACAATACTCAACATCACAGAAGATCACATAGACCAGCACGGCGATCTGCCACGTTACGTTGATGCTAAGCATCGGATTTTTTCGGATGCGGATATCGTTGTGAGCAATCGAGATGATGATCGCACACGATGCGGCGGTGAGAGGATGACGATCGGGTTGTCGGAACCGAGTGACGATCGTGAGTGGGGCATTGTGGAACTGGCTGGAAAGCCATGGATCGCGCTTGGGCAGGAGGCCATCATATCAACGGATGCTCTGCCGCTTGATGGCGCTCACAACCAACTCAATGTCATGGCGGCCTGCGCGTTGGTTGAAGGGTTGATTTCTCGCTCTGAGCTCGTGGAATCGCTGGTCAATTTTAAGGGCCTGCCGCACAGATTTCAGAAAGTTGCTGAATCGCAGGGCATCGTTTTTATCGATGATTCCAAAGCGACAAACGTTGGCGCAACGCTTGCCGCTTTATACGGTCTGCCATTGCAGCAGGAGGTGGTACTCATCGCCGGTGGCGATGCCAAGGGGGCGGACCTCAACCCGCTGACCGAAGCTTTTCATTCTCGTGTAGGCGCCGTCGTAGCATTGGGAAAAGACGGACCCGATATCGCCGCCATTGCCAGTGGCTTGGGCATCGAAACTCGGTCGAGCGAATCCATGCTAGAGGCGGTCGGATTGGCGATGGCAATGGTGAAACCTGGTCAATGGATACTCTTGTCGCCTGCATGTGCAAGCTTAGATATGTTTTCAAGCTACATAGAGCGAGGGCGACAATTTCGTGAAGCAGCCGAACAGCTGATCAATCTCGGTAAAGACGAGGGAATGGTCAGATGATGGATATAAGAATATCCGGCATGTTGATCGCCTGGATGGCTTTGCTCGCCTTCAGTTCCGTCATGGTCGGTTCGGCAGTCATTGCTCTGGACGGCAACTATCTGTCTAAGCATTTGTTTTATGTCCTATTGAGCTTGGTGGCTTTTGTGATTGCCTTTGCATTACCACCCGCCATGTGGAATCGGCTATACCTGCTTGGGTGGGGCGCAGCGGTGATCATTTGCGTTCTCGTGCTGCTCCCGGGCATCGGCCACGAGGCGAATGGTGCGAACCGATGGATCAATCTGGGTGGATTTACGCTTCAGGCAGCGGAAGTTGCCAAATTTGGTCTGTGCATATATCTGGCGGGTTATCTGGCCAGGCATGGCGACAAACTGAAAGACGATCCTGGGGTGTTGTTTCTGCCTCTGGGTATGGTAACTATTGTATGCACGCTGTTGATTGCCGAACCAGATCTTGGATCCGCGGTTGTTATTCTCACCGCGACGATTGGTCTGCTTTTTATCGCGGGTGCGCAGTTGCGCTACTTTTTCTTTTTGCTTATCGCTGGGTCCCTTTTGCTGGGAGTTCTCATTTGGCAGGCACCGTATCGATTGGAACGGTTTATCGCCTTCATGGACCCGTGGTCAGTTCAATATGGTAGTGGTTATCAATTGACTCAAGCCCTGATCGCTTTTGGCCGTGGCGAGGTATTTGGCCTTGGCCTGGGCGAAGGCGTGCAGAAGCTTTTCTATCTGCCTGAAGCTCACACGGACTTCATCTTTGCTGTCATTGCAGAGGAGCTTGGAATTTTTGGTGCCATAGGTGTCACGTTGGGTCTGACTTATCTGATTGTGCAGATTATGGGCCTTGGCAAACGCAGCATCGCGGATAACAAGACCTTTGCTGGTTATTGTGCGTATTTCTTCGGCCTTGTTCTTGCGTTGCAATTGTTTGTAAGTCTTGGCGTCAACACGGGCGTTCTGCCAACAAAAGGGCTGACGTTGCCTTTCATCAGTTATGGCGGCAACAGCTTGATCGTATTCTGCTCGTTATTCGGGTTGGTCATGCGCACTAATCTGGAGACTGGGCGTGGATAGACGGGAGTACTACGTTCCTGAGATGGGTCGGATGCGATCGATTCATTTCATTGGCATCGGCGGGGCAGGCATGTGTGGAATCGCCGAGGTGCTGTTAAACCAGGGTTATCAGATCTCGGGTTCTGATATGCAGTCTTCGGAGAATACAATCAGACTCAAGGCAAAAGGCGCAACCGTATTTGTCGGTCACGCAGCCGAAAATGTTCGCTCAGCGGATGTCGTTGTGATTTCAAGCGCCATTAGCACCGATAATCCTGAGTACGTTCAAGCCCTCCAGATGCATACACCAATCGTGCCACGTGCAGAAATGTTGGGCGAGCTGATGCGTTACAGGCATGGAATCGCGGTTGCAGGTACGCATGGCAAAACAACCACGACGAGCCTGCTTACTGAGATCTTTCGTTGCGCCGGATTGTCACCGACTTTTGTGATAGGCGGCCTACTTAAAAGTGCCGGGACGAATGCTGAACTCGGCGGTGGCCAATACCTTATCGCTGAAGCAGACGAATCGGATGCATCGTTTCTGCATTTACAGCCGATGTCTGCGGTAATCACCAATATCGATCAGGACCATATGTCAACCTATGGCTATGATTTTGACGAACTAAAAAACACATTTGTTGAATTTGTTCACCGGCTGCCTTTCTATGGTTCCGTCGCGGTTTGTGTGGATGACGATCCCGTACGCAGCATCCTCACGCGCTTGTCCAGGCGGGTGATTACCTACGGTTTTCACGAAGATGCTGACGTTCGGGCCGAACATCTTAATCGTTCGAAACGGGGTTGGTGTTTCGATGTGCAGCGTCGCGGGATGGAATCTCTCAGTGTCTCGTTGGCTGTTCCAGGCGATCACAATGTGCTGAATGCGCTCGCGGCGATTGCAATCGCCACAGACGAACAGATAAGTGACGATGCGATTGTTGAGGGATTGTCGGGTTTTGCAGGTGTTGACCGCCGTTTTCAGATTTCTGAAGAGACAAAGATCGGGCAACGGACGGTGACGATGGTGGATGACTATGGCCACCACCCCACAGAGGTTCTGGCAGTGATCGATACCGCAAGAAGTGTCTGGCCAGACAGACGTCTCGCGATGGTTTATCAGCCTCATCGCTATAGCCGTACCCGTGACCTCTTCGAGGATTTCGTACGCGTACTTTCTCAAGTAGATGCGTTGATGCTTCTGGATGTGTATGCGGCCGGGGAGCCGGTCATACCAGGTTGTGAAGGGCAATCGCTTTCGCAAGCCATTCGCCAGAGAGGTGACCTAAGCCCTGTGTTCGCGTCGGATGCGGCTGAGGCGCTGGACCTCATGTCAAGCTTTTGTTCGGATGGCGATGTTCTGCTGATACAGGGTGCCGGCAACGTCTCCAGCGTTTCTAATCGATTACGGGGGGATGGTGCTTAATAAGGCGTTGATCATCCTTGTTTTCGGTTGCCTCATCAGCGCCGCTTATTTCGTCTGGCGAAATCTGGATGTGGAGATTGAAAAATTCCACATTCGCGGAAACCTGACGGCGAAAGAACAAGTTCGAGTAGCTGATCTTCTTGCCGAGCAGGAGTTTGGTGGCATTCTCAGTGTAGACCTGGATGAAGTGCGGCTACTTCTCGATGGGATGGGTTGGACTAGAGACGTGACGGTACGTCGCATATGGCCTGCAACACTGGATATATCGCTCGTCAAGGAGACACCGGTCGCACGCTGGGGTGAAGGTATGTTCATTTCACCTGCAGGGAATCTCCTGGAATTACCTGACGCCTATCCAAAACTGCCTTCATTTGAAGTGGGCATCAGCAGCCCGAGAGAGGCAATGAAAGTCTTTCGGCTTGTCAGTCACCTGGCTGCGTTATCGCAGCAAAAAGTGATCGCTCTGCGCCAGGACATGCACGGGGGATGGCGTGTGACGTTAAACAGTGGCGTCGAGGTGTTCCTGGGTACCGGCCGGCTGAGCGAGCGGATGCAGCGCTTTAACAAGGTGTTCAAAGGCTTGAGAGGTCAGGGTGGTGCGATCACCTACATGGATCTTCGTTACCACAACGGGGTCGCGGTCAGATATAAAAATTCAGCTGAAGATGAGGTGTTGGTTGCCAGTAACGGTTGAAATGGACGTGGGCGTGAAAAACAAACTGAGCGGGAAGCGTAATCATGGCAGCTGACGTAGAAGCACAGAGAATCGTCGGCCTGGATATCGGCACCAACAAGGTTGCGGCGATTGTGGCTGAGGTGAATGAAAATAGAGATCTGGAAATTATTGGCATTGGAACCCATCACTCGCGAGGGCTGAAAAAAGGGGTTGTCGTCAATATCGAATCCACCGTGCAATCGATACAGCGAGCGATTGAAGAAGCCGAATTGATGGCTGGGTGCACGATCGATTCTGTATACGCCGGCATCGCCGGTAGCCACATACGATCGTTGAATTCGCACGGCATTGTTGCCATACGAGATCGTGAGGTGTTCGGCCAGGATGTAGATCGGGTCATCGATGCCGCCCAGGCGATGGCCATACCTGCAGACCAGAAAATTCTTCATGTGTTACCCCAGGAGTATGTCATTGACTCACAAGAGGGCGTTAAGGAGCCGTTGGGGATGTCAGGGGTACGGCTCGAAGCAAAAGTGCACATGGTGACGTGCGCTGTAAATGCCGTGCAGAACATAGAAAAGTGTATTGAGCGCTGTGGTCTGATAGTTAACGACGTCATTCTTGAACAGCTTGCGTCGAGTTACTCGATTCTTACCGAGGATGAGCGTGATCTCGGTGTCTGCATCGTCGACATAGGTGGTGGAACCACAGATATCGCCATTTTCACGGGTGGAGCGATTCGACATACGGCTGTCATCCCGATCGCGGGTGATCAGGTAACCAACGACATAGCTATGGCGCTTCGTACACCGACGCAAAACGCCGAAGACATAAAAATAAAATATGCATGCGCACTCACCCAGTTGGCCAAGGCTGACGAGGTGATCAAAGTATCGAGCGTTGGCGATAAACCTGCTCGCGAGTTGTCCAGACAGGCGCTGGCTGAAGTCGTGGAACCGAGATACGACGAGTTGTTTACGTTGATTCAGGCGGAGCTTCGGCGCAGTGGATTCGAAGATTTGATCGCAACCGGTATTGTTCTTACCGGGGGCGCTTCAAAGATGGAAGGTGTTATCGAGCTGGCGGAAGAGATCTTCCATATGCCGGTAACCCTGGGGGTGCCCCGTCACGTGGCAGGGTTAAGGGACATCGTACAGAACCCGATCTACGCTACCGGCGTGGGTTTGTTGCAGTACGGTTTGGATCGAGAAAAAGAAATGCCGAAAAAGCACAGCCGCAGGGGCGGTGTTTTTGGAGCCATTAGAAGCTGGTTGAGTGAGAACTTTTAAAACCTGACAAGTCTGACCCGGAAAGGAGAAAGTAATGTTTGAATTGGTAGATAGCGCACCACAAAGCGCAGTGATCAAGGTGATCGGTGTTGGCGGAGGAGGAGGCAATGCTGTACAGCATATGGTCTCGCGCCAAATCGAGGGTGTTGATTTTATTGCCGCGAATACGGATGCGCAGGCTCTAAAAAGTCTCGATGCCCAGACGACACTGCAGATAGGCAGTGGCGTCACTAAGGGATTGGGCGCCGGCTCCAACCCTGAGGTGGGGCGAGCCGCAGCCATGGAAGACCGAGATCGTATCGGCGAGGTACTGTCTGGTGCGGATATGATTTTCATAACCGCGGGGATGGGTGGAGGCACAGGTACGGGCGCTGCGCCCATAGTTGCCGAACTTGCACGAGACATGGGGATACTGACTGTTGCGGTGGTCACGCGTCCTTTCAATTTTGAAAAGCGCATCGAAGTGGCTGATTATGGTATCCGAGAGCTCTCACAACATGTGGACTCGCTCATTACCATTCCGAACGAGAAACTTCTGGCGGTACTCGGCGAGCGAACGAGCATGCTCGATGCGTTTGCGGCGGCAAATGATGTTTTGCTCGGTGCCGTACAGGGGATTGCGGATTTGATCATTCGTCCAGGTATGATCAACGTGGACTTTGCCGATGTCCGCACCGTCATGTCGGAGATGGGCATGGCGATGATGGGTACTGGTCGTGCCTCGGGAGACGACCGGGCACGTGATGCCGCAGAGGCCGCGATACGCTCGCCTTTGCTTGAGGATGTTGATCTTCTTGGGGCCAGAGGCATTTTGGTTAATGTGACTGCTGGACCGGACCTCAATATTGGTGAGTTCACCGATGTCGGGAACATCGTCGAAGATTTTGCATCCTCGTCGGCAACGGTAGTCGTTGGCACGGTCATCGATGAAGACATGGGCGAAGAGTTAAAAGTTACTGTGGTTGCCACAGGCCTTGGCAGTGTTGAAGTTGCGGCGATCGCCGTCGATAACACCGTCGTCCAGCAGGCGCTTGATGGTCAGATTGACTACCATCAGCTGGACCGTCCTGCATTTGCGCGTAATCAGACCTCAGAGCGTGAAGCGGTAGCCGATGATTCAGAGACTCCAGATATGGACTATCTGGACATACCGGCTTTTTTGCGACGCCAGGCTGATTGAGCCAATCGTTTTCGGGTCAGAGTGGGCATGCATCCGTCGGGTGTATGCTCACCTCTGAAGCGCTTGATTCGCTCGTATAATTGAGACGTAAACCGGGGCAGTGCGCTGCAATGGCGGATGGAAATTCCCGGATCGAGTGAAATAATTGATACAAAATGAAACAAAAAGTGTCGACTAGTAGATGGTCGGGATACAGGTCGATTGATACTATCGCGCGCCTATATCCATGCCAGGTGCACTATAACCAGTGACTTCGCAACGTACTCTTAATAATCCAATTCGGGCAACGGGTGTCGGTCTGCATACGGGTGAAAAAGTCTATGTGGCCTTAAAGCCAGCACCGGAGGATACGGGTATTGTTTTCGTACGCACCGATATTGCAGGCACTGTCGAGTTACCAGCACATGCTCTGAACGTGGGCAGTACAACGATGGCGACCTCGCTGACCAATGGGACACATGAGCTTTCTACGATTGAGCATTTGATGTCTGCTTTCGCGGGTTTGGGAATCGATAACGCTTATGTTGAGGTCAGTGCTCCGGAATTACCCATTATGGATGGGAGTGCGGCGCCGTTTGTTTTTTTGTTGCAGTCTGCCGGTATTCGTAAGCAGGAAGCACCGAAGAAGTTTATTCGGATTTTGAAAACGATTAGATATGAGAAGGATGACGTCTTTGCAGAACTGGCACCGCATGATGGTTTCCAGCTGAATTACACACTGAAATATGATCACCCGGTGTTTAAACATCATGAGCATACGGTGAGCGTAGATTTTTCTACGACTGCGTTTGTTAAAGAAGTCAGCCGGGCACGTACGTTCGGATTTCTTACTGACTATGAAAAGCTTCGGGAGATGAATCTAGCGAAGGGCGGTAGCCTGGATAATACAGTGGTCGTTGATGAGTTCAGGATTCTTAACGCTGAAGGTTTGCGTTTGGAGGATGAGTTTGTCAAACACAAAATTCTGGATGCGATTGGTGACATGTATCTGTTGGGCCATGGTCTTATAGGTAAATTTACCGGCTACAAATCGGGCCACGGGCCGAATAATGCGTTGTTACGAAAATTGCTTGCTGATGAAACGGCGTATGAAGTGATCACCGCTGACGAAATTACCAGCGGGTTCGCGGGCTATTCTCAACCTGTACTCGCCAGCGCCTGAACCTCCTTTATTTACCGCACTAAATTTAGCCCCTCGGCCTCTGTTTATTGGCGTGTGCACTGTGTTGTGCGAACACCAGCGATTGAATGCCTGGGGAGGATTTTCAGTTTTCGGATGCTTTTGGGACAAAAATCGATTCAGGATTGTGAGACGCGCAATCGAAAATCTGTGACTTCGCTGAAGCTCTGTAAGTTTTTTAGTTGGCTTTCCACATCCGGAAGCAGGAATCTGAGTCGGGTTGCCACCGCCGCACTCTGACAAGTGATCGAGGCGGTCTGGCCTTTGATGTCGCTGACTTCAACTTCGAGGCATAGGGGTGAAGGTAATACAGCGCGCAATTCTGCAGTCCATTGTTTTTGGTTCGCATTGCGCGACAACAGGCGTTGTAGAGGTGTGAACCGGCGGTGGCCTTCAGTAAGCAGATCGTCTATTTTGTGCGTTGGCATTCAGGGACACATGATAAGTTGAGATGCGTGCAGTAGACTCGCAAGTCTGTCATCCTACGACTGTGCTTCGGCCGTTACAATAATGAACTGGCCAAATCTGGAACAGGCACGATAACAAAAAGAAGGCATCAGAATCCGATAGAAAAAGCGGACACAAGATGCAAAGGTCGCTGCATGCGACCAGGCAGGAAAGGGGGCTGGGACTACAGCGATCAACCATGAAGATCATTTTACTTCGTGAAGGCGGCTATAACCGCACTCTAAACCTCACGCGTAAACGCTCGGTGGCGTTGGTGTCTATGCTGATGGTTGGCCTAATTGCTTTGCTCGGCGCGTTTGCTTATGAGTTGCGCAAGGACGAAGTCAGTGTTTCAGTTGTCGCTGAGTGGCGCTCAAAACTATCGCAGCAGGATGAGATTGTGGCCGCGCTTGAGAAAAAAGCAGCTGCACAAAGTGCCGCAGTCGGTCGTCAGCTCGCAGAACTACATGCGCGGCTTCTGCGTATGGAAGCCATTGGGGCGCACATGGTGGCCGATCTTGATACAGCCGAATTCGACTTTTCTACGATTCCTGCCCAGGGTGGCCCGGAACTCGGCCAACAGACCACATTGGATTGGCAGAAGTTGCAAGGTGAGCTAAATGAAATGAGCACGCAGCTCAGAAGGCGCGAAATGGAGCTCAACATTCTTGACTCTGTGCTCGTGAGCCAGGAGATAAACCAGACGTCTAACATTTCAGGACGGCCGGTAAAATGGGGATGGGTATCGTCTCAGTTTGGCCAGCGTGTTGATCCGATCACGGGTAAAGATGCATGGCATTCGGGCGTCGATTTTGCAGGTAGAAGTGATTCTGAAGTGATTGCGGTTGCGAGCGGTGTCGTGACATACGCGGGTGAGAGATCCGGTTATGGACAAATGGTTGAGATCAGTCATGCCAATGGCTATATCACCCGTTATGGACACCATAAAACGCTGACCGTTCGCGCCGGTGATGTGGTTAAAAAAGGTGAGACCATAGGGGCAATGGGTAACTCTGGTCGTTCCACAGGCCCTCATGTTCATTTCGAGGTGCTCCGACACGGACGAGCCGTGGACCCTGCGAAGTATATCGCCCGGCGCAGCTGAAGCATTGGGCTGAGCAGTCTGGATACAATAACTGGGCGGCGCTAAAACTTCCGTTCTTGACGGAGACTATTTCGATCAATCCTTAGTACAATGCGCGGCACCGTCGAAGGTGTCCTACTCGAATCTATGGCTAATATTTTCACCCGGATCTTTGGTACAAAAAACAATCGCGAGCTGGCTCGTATGGGGAAGATCGTGGCACGTGTTAATGCGTGTGAGGGCAATTTTGATGCCGATACGGATCTTATAGCCTACACGGGAAGCTTGAAGAAGCGACTCACAAGCGGTGAAACGCTGGATGATTTGTTACCTGAGGCTTTTGCCGCGGTTCGAGAAGCATCCAAGCGCGCAAAGGACATGCGGCATTTCGATGTACAGATGATTGGAGGTATTGCATTACATGAAGGTCGGGTCGCGGAGATGCGCACGGGCGAAGGCAAGACGCTGGTCGCAACCCTTCCTGCTTATCTGAATGCGCTCGGTGGTCAAGGTGTACACGTAGTCACGGTCAACGACTACCTGGCGCGTCGCGATGCCGCATGGATGGGACCCATATATGAGGCGCTTGGGATGTCTGTCGGGGTGATCCAGTCGAATCAGGACCTTGATGAAAAGCGCGCGGCGTATCAGGCCGACATCACGTATGGGACGAACAACGAATTTGGCTTTGATTATCTACGCGACAATATGGCGTTTACATTGGATGACCGTTTTCAGCGTGAACTCAATTATGCGATTGTCGATGAAGTAGACTCGATTTTGATTGATGAAGCCCGCACGCCCCTGATTATTTCGGGTACGGCTGAAGAGTCAACGCAGCTTTACAAAACAATGAACAAGCTTGCGCCGAAGCTTCAGGAGCAGGAATTTCAGGAAAAGCTGAGTACTTTTGGGGAAGAGGAGCCAGAGCCGACCGGTGATTTCATGGTTGATGAAAAAAACCGACAGGTTGAACTGACCGAACTGGGTCACCAGAAGATAGAGGACGAACTTGTCAAACTCGGTTTGCTTGAGGACGGAGACAGTCTGTATTCGTCGAGTAAATTGAACCTGCTGCATCACACACATGCTGCGTTGAAAGCGCATGCGCTGTTCAAAAAAGATGTGGATTACATGGTTGCCAATGGCGAGATTGTCATCGTTGACGAGCATACCGGACGAGCAATGCCGGGCAGACGCTGGTCGGAGGGCATTCATCAGGCAATCGAGGCCAAGGAAGGTGTGGCGATTCAGAACGAGAGCCAGACTCTGGCATCAACAACTTTCCAAAACTACTTTCGCATCTTTAACAAACTTGCCGGGATGACAGGTACTGCAGATACCGAGGCATTTGAGTTGCGCCAGATCTATGGCCTGGATGTGGTCGTGATTCCTACCCACAAACCCATGGTCAGAGATGATCAAAATGACCTCATCTATCTCACTCTGGAAGAGAAGTACGATGCGATTGTTGAGGACATAACGGAACGAATTGCAAAGGGGCAGCCAGTTCTCGTGGGGACCGCTTCGATAGAGTCGTCTGAACTTTTATCGAATGAACTTAAGAGTCGCAACATAGATCATAGTGTGCTCAATGCGAAACAGCATGAACGGGAAGCCGACATCATAGTCGAAGCCGGGCGCCCCGGAGTTGTGACCATCGCCACAAATATGGCAGGTCGAGGTACGGATATCGTTCTGGGTGGCAATGTTGAAGCTGAAATTACGCGTGGTGAGGCGCTCAGCGAAACAGAAGAAGAATCACTGCGGGCTGACTGGCGCAAACGCCATAATGCAGTGATCGAATCGGGTGGCCTCCACATTGTTGGCACGGAAAGGCACGAATCTAGACGAATTGACAATCAGCTTCGCGGTCGGTCAGGAAGGCAGGGGGATCCGGGCTCAAGTCGTTTCTACCTATCTATGGAAGACAATTTAATGCGGATCTTTGCCACGGATCGAGTGCGCAATATGATGCGCTCGCTAGGTATGGAGAAAGGTGAAGCGATAGAGGCGCGCATCGTCAATAGAAGTATCGAAAACGCGCAACGCAAAGTCGAAGGTCATAATTTCGACATACGCAAAAACCTCCTTGAATACGATGATGTATCAAATGATCAACGCCAGGTAATTTATCAGCAACGTCGCGATCTGATGGCGGCCGACGACATTAGCGCAACAATTGCTGGATTGCGTGAAGAGATCGTCTTGGATGTGGTTCAGCAGCATATACCGCCACAGAGTCTGGAAGAGCAATGGGACACCGAAGGCCTACAGCAAGCGATGCTGGCAGAATTTGCCAGCGAGCAGCCCATAGGACAATGGGTAGAGGAAGACAGCACCCTCGATGAAGAAGGGTTGATCGAGCGAATTTTGCAACAGGTCGATGAGGAATATGCGGGCAAGGAAACCGAATGGTCCAAAGTCGGTGTAGATATGCGAATCGTTGAAAAACAGATCATGCTGCAGATTCTCGATCAAAGGTGGAAAGAGCATTTGGCAACGATGGATCACCTGCGGCAGGGCATTCACTTGCGGGCATATGCGCAAAAACAACCGAAACAGGAATACAAACGAGAGTCTTTTGAACTATTCCAGGAATTGCTCTACAACATAAAGTTCGATGTTGTGCGTATGCTCAGCCGCGTACAGATAGAGCGGCCTGAAGATATTGAAAAGCAGGAACGTCGCCGTCGCGAAGAGGCTCAAAGCCTCATGAACTTCCAGCACGCGGAATCTTCTGCACTCGGTTCAGACCAGAGCCCCGTTGAAGATGAACCCGAAGAGAAAGTCGAAACGTTTGTTCGCGAAGAACGCAAAATTGGCCGCAACGAACGTTGTCCCTGTGGTTCGGGGAAAAAATACAAGCAGTGTCATGGTCAGGCTGCCTGATGGCGGTCAACTTAAACGCCCCTGGATCGCTGACACCGATCCAGGGTGTTCGAATTGGCAGCGCTGCAGCTGCGGTTAAGCATACAGACCGTCTGGATTTGGCGGTATTTAGATTTGATGAAGGAACAGATATCGGAGGGGCGTATACGCAGTCCCACTTTGCAGCAGCGCCGGTTTTGCTTGCCAGAGCCAGACATAAACATGCACTCGCCTGGGTGATAAACAGTGGCAATGCCAATGCCGCGACGGGCGAGCCGGGTAGGCAGGATGCCGATAAGGTTTGTGATACCGTCGCGCGCCTGTTGCAGGTTGAGCCATCTCAGGTTCAACCCTTCTCTACAGGGGTGATAGGTGAACGTCTGCCTGTCGAGCGAATTAACCCAGCCGTCGAGAAATGTTGTCAGGGCCTTTCCGAAGATGGCTGGCTGGACGCGGCGCGCGCAATCATGACAACCGATACAGTACCCAAGGGCTTATCCCGCCAGGCTGAGATTGATGGTGAACGGGTAACGGTGACCGGCATTGCCAAAGGTTCAGGCATGATCAAACCAAATATGGCAACGATGCTCGCATTCATGGCGACCGATGCAAAAGTCGCCCCGGGGGTCGCGCAGATGTTAATTGAAGATGCCCTAGCGGTGAGCTTCAACCGAATCACTGTTGATGGCGACACATCGACAAATGACTGTTTCATGCTGGCGTGTACCTCGCGTGCGGGAAACACAAAAATTACAGACAGATCAACCCCGACCTATGCCGAACTCAGGTCCTTGGTTAACGATGTCGCGGGTGAACTTGCCCAGGCCCTGGTACGGGACGGGGAAGGTGCGACCAAGTTTGTTACGCTTAAAGTCAGCGGTGGGGCAACACCGGACGAATCGTTGGCAGTCGCCTACACCGTCGCCGAGTCACCGCTTGTAAAAACGGCACTGTTTGCAGGCGATGCGAATTGGGGCCGATTCTGTATGGCGATCGGGCGGGCACCGATCAAGACGCTCGATACGACGGGTGTGCAACTGTGGCTAAATGATGTTCAGGTAGCCAAAGATGGCTTGATGGCACAAAGTTACAATGAAGATGCAGGTGCAACGGTTCTTGCTCAGGATGAATTCACCGTACACATCGACCTCGGCAGGGGGGATGCAGAAGAGACTATTTGGACAACAGACTTGTCCTACGACTACGTCAGGATCAATGCAGAGTACCGGACCTAAGACTATTTACGGACAGGCGAAAATACAGCGTAAATATCAAATCAGGTAATGTCGTCGGTGGGCAAGCCCTTTTCATCACTGGGAATGCGATGTTGCTCACTTGCCCACTCACCCAGATCTATTAATTTGCAGCGTTCGGAGCAGAAAGGCCGGTGAGGATTCTGCGATGTCCATTTGGACGCTTTTTGGCACGTTGGGCACGGAAGGATGCGTGGTGTGTCCGTCATTATGAAGCGAGCTTGAGGTATTGCTTGTGTAAATCATCTACCGCCTTGTGCAGGCAATCAAGGCCGGCGTCGTTGACGATGACATCGTGTGCATGGGAAAGACGTACGTCCCGGCTTGTTTGTGCCTGGAGGATCTTCTCGACCTGTGTGCGGCTATTACCGTCACGCTGCATTGTCCGCTCTATCTGCAGTTCCGTGGAGACGTCGATCACCAGTATTCGATCACACCAGCGATAGTGCCTGGTTTCGATAAGGAGTGGATTAACCAGGATCGTGTATGGCGACGTCGCGTGGTCTATTTCATTCCGCAAATGTTCGTTGATCAATGGATGCAGGAGAGATTGGAGCCAGTGCCTCTCGTGCGACTCGGCGAATATCTTATGGCGTAGTTTTTCTCTGTTGAGTGTTCCATCGTGTTGCAGGATGTCTTTACCGAAGTGTTCCGCGATGGCATGCAATGCGGGCTTGCCGGGTTCGACGACCGCACGACTGGCAAGGTCCGCGTCGACGATAGTGATCGCATGTTCGGCGAATCGGTCGGTTGCGGCGGATTT
This sequence comes from Pseudomonadota bacterium, assembly GCA_036338285.1. Taxonomy (GTDB): domain Bacteria; phylum Pseudomonadota; class Gammaproteobacteria; order Pseudomonadales; family Azotimanducaceae; genus UBA4421. The sequence continues at coordinate 6,049 of JAYZCO010000012.1, read as the reverse complement.
GCCACTACCAATGCCACCGGTCAGACCGACAAGATCTAGCATAGAGGTTGATCAGAATAGAAAAAGACGCAGGACACTATCACGAAACACCACAGTGACCCAGCCTGCAAAAGCGAGGAAAGGACCGAAGGGTATTGGTTCGCGTGCAGATTGACGATATAGGATTGACCGAGAGAGTGCGTATGCTAAGCCGGAAAGTGCTGCGATCAGGATGACACTGGGTAGCGCCTGCCAACCCAACCATGCACCCAGGGCGGCAAAGAGTTTAAAGTCACCGTAGCCCATGCCTTCCTTACCTGTGATGAGCTTAAAGATCCAGTAAGTCGACCATAGAAAGAGATAACCTGCGATTGCGCCGATGACTGCGTCAGGTAGAGGCACGGTGCCGGCGAGGAATGCACTACAGAAAATGCCTACCCAAAGAAGGGGTATCGTAATCTGGTCCGGGAGGAGCTTGGTGTCGTAGTCAATAAAGGTCAGAGCGATAAGTGCCCAGGTAAGGAGGCAGGTTGCCAGGCCAAAGTAGGTGAAACCATACGCAGACAGCGTCGTTAATGTGAGCAGGCATGTCAGAAGCTCGACGCCTGGATATCGCCAGGAAATCGAAGCGTGACAAATCGAGCACTTACCGCGCAGGAAAAGCCAACTTAAGATGGGTATGTTTTCCATCACCTTTATCGACTGCCCGCACTTCGGACAACGGGATCGCGGTGTCGATAGATTGAACTTATCTGCGCTAGGTTCGGGGTCCAGTCCCAGAACATCGCGGGCCTGTGATCGCCAATCCCGTTCTATCATCACGGGCAGGCGGTAGATGATGACGTTGAGGAAACTGCCGATACTGAGTGAGACCCAGACAGCAATGAAAAGACCCTGCCAGCCGTATAGGGTCAGAAGGTCACTGCTCATGATGTTGACCTTTTAAAGGGTATGAGTGATTGACTATTGACCGACCACTGCGCCGAGTTGGAAGATTGGCAGATACATAGCAACGATCAAACCACCCACCAGGATACCCAGTACAGACATGATCACAGGCTCCATCAGGCTGGTTAAACTGTCTACTGCATTATCGACTTGCTCTTCGTAATACTCTGCCGATTTATCTAACATATCGTCCAGAGCACCCGCTTCCTCGCCAATGGCAACCATCTGATTGATCATGTTAGGAAAAACCTTTGTGTTGCGCATGGAGAAGTTTAATTGCTGGCCGGTTGAGACATCGTCGCGGATGCGGTAGACCGCCTTGACGTAGACCGAATTTCCGGTTGAGCCGGCGACGGAGTTGAGTGCATCTACGAGTGGTACGCCGGCAGCAAACGTTGTCGAGAGCGTCCGCGCATAACGCGCAACCGCAGATTTTTCTATGATATTGCCGGCTACGGGCATTTTGAGAACAAGGCGGTCCATGGCTTCACGGAAACCTCTTGATCTTTTGTGAATTTGTGAGAATCCAATGCCGATCCCAATCATGCCAACGAGAAGTATCAGCCAGTAAGCCTGGGCGAACTCGGAAAAACGGATGACCATCTGAGTGAAGGCGGGCAACTCAGCGCCGAAGCCTTGAAAAACCTGCTCGAACTGAGGGACTACTTTCACCAGGAGAATACCGGAAACGATGACAGCCACGAGGAGCACGGCGATGGGATAGTTCATGGCCTTGCGTACTTTGGCTTTTAAGGATTCGGTTTTTTCTTTGTAGGTCGCGATTCTTTCCAGCATCTGTTCTAAGGCGCCGGATTGTTCGCCGGCGTCTACCAGATTGCAGAACAGCTCATCAAATTGATTGGGGTGCTTGCGAATTGCAGAGGCAAATGAATTGCCGGCTGAGACATCGGTACGTACGTGGCGGATCAGTTCTGCCAGTTTTTGTTTATCGACCCCGTCTGCAACGATGTCGAATGATTGTACCAGAGGAATCCCGGCGCGCATCATGGTAGCCATCTGGCGGGTAAAAAGAGCAATGTCTGCAGGCTTAACGCTGCCGCCCCCACCAAGGCTGAGCCGGATGGATTTCTTCCTTACTCTAGTGGCGAATATACCCTGGCGACGAAGTTCTGCCTTAGCGATGGCAGGCGTCGTCGAAGTGATTTCTCCTTTGCTCTTGCGACCCTGTTTGTCAGTTCCATGCCATACGAATGTTGCGCTTTGAGCCATCTATTCAACTATCCGGTCATTCGGTCTGTGTATCTGCTGAAAGCATCATGATCGGTGCCCCGTCGTGACTCGATTGGCTTCGGCCAGCCCTGTGATTCCCTTCATGACCTTAATTAGTCCCGAACGCCTGAGATTGTTAAAGCCGTGTGCGTCTGCCTGTTCAGCCAGTTGGATGCTATTACCATCCTCCATAATAATACGAGACATTTCCGGAGTAATACTAACAACCTCATAAATTCCAATGCGGCCCTTATAGCCGGCATTGCATTTATCGCAACCATCCGGATTTGCTTCGAACAGGGTAAATCCCGATGCAATGTCTTTTTCGGTAAATCCCTCTTCGAGTAGCGCTTCTTTCGGTACATTGAGGGGCTGCTTGCACTCGCTACATAGGCGTCGTGCCAGTCGCTGGGCGATGATCAGGTTAACTGACGTTGCCAGGTTGAAAGAGGGTACGCCTATGTTTCTCAGGCGCGTGAGGGTCTCCGCGGCTGACGTGGTGTGTAGGGTCGAAAGAACCATGTGTCCCGTTTGTGCGGCCTTGATGGATATCTCCGCCGTTTCGAGATCTCGAATTTCGCCGACCATGACGATGTCCGGATCCTGGCGTAGAAAGGAGCGCAGCGCAGAGGCAAAATCGAGCCCGACTTTGGGATTGACATTAACCTGATTGATGCCTTCCAGGTTGATTTCAACCGGGTCTTCGGCTGTCGCGATATTCGATTCCTGGGTATTGAGAATGTTCAGCCCGGTATAAAGAGTAACGGTCTTACCACTACCGGTTGGCCCCGTGACCAGGATCATACCTTGGGGTCTGTGCAGACAGTCGAGGAAGAGCTCTTGCTGGTCTTCTTCGAATCCCAGTGCTTCGATGCTCATCTTGGCGCTGGACGGATCGAGTACCCTCAATACCACCTTCTCACCCCAGAGGGTCGGCAGGGTATTGACCCGAAAGTCAATCGAGCGTGTCTTCGAGAGCTTCATTTTGATACGCCCATCCTGTGGTATACGGCGCTCGGAAATGTCCATTTCCGACATGACCTTCAGGCGTGCGGCCAAGCGCGTACCGAGATTGGGCGGCGGAGTTGAAACAACGTTGAGCATGCCATCGGTACGAAAGCGCACTCGGTAGCTCTTCTCATAGGGTTCAAAGTGAATGTCTGATGCGCCGAACTTGATTGCATCGAGCAACATTTTGTTTACGAAGCGCACAATTGGTGTGTCGTCTGTAGCTGACGTGGCATCATCGTCATCGACTGCGTCCGTATCTTTGAACGCGTCCATGTCCAAATCTTCCAGCTCTTCGTTGTCGAGATCCTCAAGACCGTATTCTTCCTCGGCATTGAGGAACAGGTCGATTAGCGCTGCCAGCTTATTCTCTTCTACCAGAACCGGCTCGGTATTGACTCCGGTTTGAAACTTAATCTCATCGAGCGCCTGCAGATTCGTGGGATCCGATACGGCAACAAAAAGACGCATACCCCGGCGCACCAAAGGGAGTGCATTGTGTCGGCGTATCAGTTGTTCTTGGACGAGGTTTTTTGGGATGGAATCAAGATCGAAGGCGCCCAGGTCCATCAATGGTACGCCGAATTCCTCCGCGGCACTGGCGGCAATAGGCTTCGCCTCAACCAGTCCATTTTGAACCAGAAAGGTAACCAATGGTGTAGCCGATTGTCGTGCATCCTCGGTGGCCATGATCGCGCTTTCTGAATCGATCACGCCATCGTCAATGAGGCGTCGGGCAAGGCCGCTAAGTGCTACTGGTTCAGTCGCCATACAGCTTGAGAATCCTTTTCAACTGATGTTCGAATTAAATACTGTTAAAACCTGCACTTTCCTCTCATACGCCTGTCATGCATTTATAAGCAGACCTGATCGTATTATCTCACCCTCATCATGGGAATCCGACGGTGAGTGCGGAGCCAAGGCAGGCCATATAAGTCTAACGATACCTATGACGAGCGTGCGAAGTCTAGGCTCATGTCTCGAAGCTGTCGATAAGCGCATCACACTTTGGTGCTTATGTCATAACACATTGTATGGTAGGGGAATTTTGCACACATCCTGGGAACAGGTGAAGATGGAGGCTGAGCCGGCATATGACGTAAAATGTCAGTATCTGACCTTTTGAGTCAACTTCTTTCATTTGGTTTTTCCCTCAAAGATAGTCGATTGACGCACAGTTTTGCCCGTGCAAGTCGTATAACCTTTTGATTCTGTTGGTTTTTGAGCGATCTAACGGGATTTGTCGAACTTGGCACGCGATTTGCTTAAGTTTTAGACACAGTTTTTAGACGCAGTTTATTGGTCTTAAAGCAGCAAAGTGATGATCGCTTCGACTGCCAACGTTTAACATCATATAACGGAGTATTGATTCTAATGAAAAATGAATTTCAAAAAGGTTTCACCCTGATCGAACTGATGATTGTGGTTGCTATCATCGGAATTCTCGCTGCGGTTGCCCTGCCGGCATATCAGTCCTACATACAGACTGCAAACACCGCTAAAATGAACGCGCATTACGAAGCTGCCGCGGATTTGGTCACGACCGAACTGCAACGCATTCGAACCGGTCTGCAGATGGGTTCTCTCGTTCGTGCGACCATTTCCGGAGAGCGTGATGGGTGGACTGGCGACTGGGAAGCGCTTTTTGAGAAAGAAATTGGCTTCGACAAATTGGCAACGGGTTCACCTGAAGGCGGCCCTGCCTATTCTGGTACCGGAAGTGCATCAGCGGGTACCATCGGTGTTGAAGTGACATCCGGTACGATTGCAACAGGCGATCTCATCATGACGATCACACGCCCTACCTACGGTGACTTTGACGGTGTGGGTGAAGCGACACAGAAAATTTGTTGGGCTTCTAAAGATTGCGATCCCACACAATAGGGATCTGTGGATCGTTGCAAGGGCAGCTTTGCTGCCCTTTTTGCGTTATGGCCCTTAAAACATAAAAGAGGTCATTGGGAGGTTTAAATGGCGGATTCAAAGCAAAAAGGGATCACCCTGATTGAATTGCTGGTGGCACTGATCATTCTGACGATTGTCATGTCCTTCGCACTGCCGACATATCAAGGGTATGTCGAGACCTCCCAGGAAGGGGTAGTGCGCGCGAATATCATGAGCATGGAAATCTTTCAGGAAGACTTCTTTCTGCGCAATGGTGAATATGCCAATGATCTTGCTAACGTCTCCGCGATCGCGGCGGAAATTGGCTGGGAACCGAAAGCGGATGACGATACGACGTATTCTATCGCGGCGAGCGATGGCTCTGAATACGACGTGACGGCTGTGCATCCTGACGGTTTAATCGTCTGTATACGGTTTCCCGACAGAGAAATGTGCCCCTAGCAGCAGGTCGCTGATACGACGCGCTGCAGAGCTTGAGTTTCGACGCCTACACAGTATTCTACGCCCGCTTATATGCCGGGATAGCTCAGTTGGTAGAGCGACTGATTCGTAATCAGATGTTTTAACTCTCCCCTCCTTCTTAATTTACAAAAATAATCAATAAAATCAATGTATTGCGTACGATCTAAATGTACTCGAATTTCTTGAATGAGTTCATGTGAGCGCAATGTGAGCAAGATTTTCGCTCCCTATGCGATGTGAGCAGCAAATTTGAGCAAATCTGTTTATTGGAAAAGAGCTAAGTCGGCCGTTAAGGCTAGGGCAGGAGACCACGGGGGGATGGGTATATATATAGGTCTGCTCAGACATTTTGAGGTGTGGGAGGTTTGTAAACCCATCTTTGCGAAGATCGTAACTGCGGTGAAGGAATGGTGTCCGCTCGCCGAGCAAGGAGACGCAAGGGCGGATGTTTGAACAACCCTGATAAAATTCCTATCCTCCAGAAATTCTTTACCGTACGTTTAGAGTTAAAACTATC
>JAYZCO010000011.1:0-33201 GCA_036338285.1 Pseudomonadota bacterium | reverse complement strand
AATATATTTCCTATTTTCAGGGTTCAATTGAAAATTGGACCGCCGCGGACCAGAGGCAACTGCGGCATATCATTCCGGAAGTTCGGTCCGAGATGTATGACATCCGCGAGGTGATCAATACGCTTGCTGATGAGGCGTCAGTGCTCGAGATTCGTCGAGCGTTTGGTGTAGGCATTGTCACTGCCTTCATACGCGTCGAGGGTATGCCTCTGGGACTCATTGCCAACAACCCCGAACATCTCTCTGGTGCGATCGATAGCGATGCGTCTGACAAAGCAGCCCGCTTCCTGCAGTTATGCGACACATTTGACGTGCCGGTACTTTCGCTGATGGATTGTCCCGGTATTGTGGTCGGTCCTGAGCATGAGAGGCAGGCACTGTTACGAAAGTGCGGCAGGCTGTTTGTGACCGGTGCCAATATGACTACCCCGATTTTCGGAGTGGTGTTACGCAAAGCTTATGGGCTTGGGGTCCAGGCCATGTGCGGTGGCAGCTCGATGGAGCCTTTCTTTACGGTTGCCTGGCCTACTGCAGAGTTTGCGCCGATGACGATTGATGGCAGTGTGCGCCTGGCTTTTGGCCGAGAACTCGATGCGATCGAAGACCTTGATCAACGCCAGCAGGTCTATGAGCGGTTGGTAGGAGAACTTGTTGAGCAAGCACGTGCGGTCAATTCAGGGGGAACAAGCTACGGAATTGACGATGTAATCGATCCGGCAGAGACGCGTGACTGGATCGCCCAGGCCCTGCGCACCGTGCCGAAGACGCCGACTCGCGTCGACAAAAAACGCCCGAACGTCGATACCTGGTAGGGGGAGTAATGAAGTTACTGGTGGCGAACCGAGGGGAGATTGCAATTCGTATCATGCGCGCGGCGGCGGAGCTGGACATCCCAACCGTCGCGGTGTATCCCCAGGATGATGCGGGGTCGTTACATACTGGCAAGGCGGATGAGGCGGTGGTTTTGCCGGGTATTGGGCGTAATGCGTATCTTGATATAGATGAAATTATTGCCGCAGCGAAAGCCACTGGTTGCGATGCGATACACCCAGGGTGTGGCTTTTTAGCGGAGGATGCAGAGTTTGCCCGACGTTGCGATCAGGCGAATTTGGCCTTCATCGGACCTCCTGCTGGAGTGCTTGAATTATTTGGCGACAAAGGGCGTATGCAGGCAGCAGCAATCGCTGCGGATCTACCCGTACAGGAAGACAATCCCGATGTGCAACGTGTGCGTCGCCTGGGGGTACAGATACTGGCGGATCAGCACATGGATATCATTCAACTGGGGGATCGCGATAGCAGCGTGCCCGGCATCGATATCGCACCTGCACCGGCACTCGATCAGGGCTTAAGAGAAAAGATGCATGCCGCGGCTGTTCGATTCATGCAGCACATAGGGTACAGCGGGGTGGGCTGCGTTGAATTTCTCCTCGACGAGGACTTTGTGTTTGCAGGTGCGATGGGGTCTTTGCAGGTGGCCCACACCGTGACCGAAGCCCTCGCCGGAGTCGACATCGTCAAGGCACAGCTGCAAGTTTCCTCTGGTGCTTCTTTGCGCGAGCTAGGCTTAGACGAATCCCTGCATTCGAGTGGTTATGCGATCCAGGCGCGCGTTTGCTTGGAGGCCGTACGCGAAGACGGCGCGATACATCCAACGAGTGGAACGTTGCTTGCCTATGAAGCACCGAGCGGACCGGGCATTCGTACGGACGGCTCTGGATATGGCGGTTATGAGACGAGCCTTTTGTATGACAGTCTGCTGGCAAAGGTCATTGCGTATTCGAACACGCCGAGTTTTAGCGATGCCATCTCCCGAACGCTGCGTGCTCTGTCTGAGTTTCGAATTGAGGGCCCCGACACCAACCTTGCCTTTCTGATGAGTATATTAAGCCATCAGGCATTTGCTGCGGGTGCGGTGCACACCGGCTTTATCGAGGAGGAGATGTCTAACCTGGTCGCGAATATGAAAGACCAACAACCCCGCACCGAACCTGTGGTGGGCATGCTTGCATCAGCTGACCTCGGTTTAAGCGATTCACAGGATCTTCCTCTTGGCCCGGATGGCTCCGTCGGGCTTGCAACACCGATGCAAGGCACACTGGTCGGTATCGATGTAAACCTCAGTGACGAAGTGCGCGTAGGGCAAACGGTAGCCGTGGTTGAAGCCATGAAGCTGCAACATGACATTAAGGCTGATCGAAGTGGCATCGTGGTTGAGATCTCTATGTCTGTTGGCGATGTTGTGCAGGAAGGTTATCCAATCGTCTTCATCAACGAGACGAAAGTTGAAGGAGGTGCCCTGGAAACAGAAGGAGGCATCGATTTGGATGCGTTACGTGGAGACATGCGCGAATTCAACGACTATATCGCCTATACACTGGATGATCAGCATGGCGAGGCGGTATCGGCACGCCATGATGCCGGTCGACGCACACCCAGGGAAAATCTCGATGATTTTATTGATGACAACTCCTTCCGGGAATTAGGCCCTGCCGTATCGGGATCAGCAGAAGGGGGCGCCATTATTGGTTTTGGCAGCGTGAATGCTGAGCTGTTTGGCGAAGAGGGGAGCAGGGTTGCGCTTATCTACAATGACTACGATGTCACGACCAGAACCAATGGTGCAGGACACTACAACCAAGAGCCGATCCACGAACTGGTAAAGGACTTCAAAGTGCCTTTGGTATTGTTCTCGGAAGGCGAGGGTAAACCGTTTATTGCGCGCAAAGGATTCCCTACAGGTATCGGGATGGATGAACAGCTGTTCAGTGAGTTTGCCAAGCTGAGTGGGCTTGTGCCGCTGGTGGGCATCACTACCGGGCACAGCTTTGGTGCAAATGCCACCATGCTTGCCTGCTGTGATGTCATCATCGCGACGCATAATGCCACAGTCGGTATGGGGGGTGGTCCCAGTGTGGTGTCGGCCGTGGGTATGGGAGAACATTCCGCCGAAGATATTGGTTCCATGTCATTTCAGGTACCGAATGGCAACGTGGATATTCTTGTCGATGATGATGCAGCAGCGGTGGCAACTGCACGGAAGTACCTCTCTTATTTTCAGGGTCGAGTCGATACATGGGAGGCTCCGGACCAACGACGGATGCGTCACATCATTCCCGAAAATCGCGTGCGCACCTACGATATGCGGGAGATTGTCGAGACATTGGCAGACGAAGGTTCGGTTCTTGAAATTCGCAAAGACTTTGGCGTCGGTGTAATTACATCGCTGATTCGTGTGGAAGGTCGTCCTATGGGTTTGGTGGCAAACAATCCAGCCCACCTGGCAGGTGCAGTGGATAGCCCGGGTGCAGACAAAGGCGCGCGCTTCTTACAGCTTTGTGATGCGTTTGATCTGCCAGTGGTCGTTTTCATGGACTGTCCGGGGATAATGGTTGGACCTGATCACGAACGCGAGGCCCTGGTGCGCCATGCGGTGCGGATGTTTAACGTGGGCGCCAATCTCTCTACTGCCATGTTTGGTGTGATGGTACGCAAAGCATACGGCCTGGGTGTACAGGCGATGTGCGGCGGTAGTGCGATGATACCGTTCTTCAATGTGGCCTGGCCGACGGCCGAATTTGCTGGCATGAATATCGATGGCGCAGTAAAACTCTCAGCACGGCGAGAGCTTGCTGCGATAGAAGATCCTGATGAGCGTAAAGCCGCATATGATCGGCGAGTAGCGGATGGTTATGAAACAGCGCGTGCGGTCAATTCAGGTGCGCGCTATGTCATTGATCCGGCCGAAACCCGGGCATGGATTGCCCAAGGTTTAAAGAGCCTGCCTGCGGTGGTACCGAGAGCGGGTAAGAAACGTCCTTATATAGACACGTGGTGATCAGCTAACAAAAGGAAAAGGATCCAGGAAAGATTCGGGAGAAGGTTATGTCTATTGATCCGCGTACGCTGGCGTCGGAACTGGGCGTTTTGCGCAAATTAGCTGAAAACAAATGGCGCGCAGATCCCCTGCCTACAGGGCGTGCGGCGGAAGCAGCGCTGCAGAGCGAAATCGAGGCGCATGGGTTACATGAACAGATCGTGCAACTTGAAACAGACGGGTACGCGGTGTTGCCACACGTGCGCGATGCGATACAACCGCAGGAGCTTTTCTGGGTATCTGTCACGCCTGAGATGATCGAACGCAACCCGGCACGGTTTGCAACTCTGATGGGACTGACGTCTGCCGGCCCATGGATTCAGGATGGACCAGACCCGAAACGTTTAGGTATGGGCCCGATCAGCGGGTCACAGTTCGATTAGTTTTATTGATTAGGAAGATATTTCCGTGCCGTGCCGGGTTTTCGCACAGGAGGCGCTCTAATGAGTCTGGCGAGTCGAGCGCTTTGGCAGCGGAAATCCCTGCTCGGTGTAGGGGAAAGAATCATCAAAGCCAATCAGCTCCCGCATCAGCTCTGGATTGTCACAGTCATCCCATGGCTCATCTGCCATGCTGATGCGCATGAGTTCCTGAGGTAATACGGACTCGTGTCGATAGTAAGTGACTGCACAGAGGCGTAAGCCAGGCGTTTTCTTTGCAAACGCGCCGTGCCAGGTGGTGCCAGGGAAGAGGATGACAGAGCCTCTCGGTGCCTCTGCAGCGCAGGCTTTTTCTGCATCATTGGGTAACACAGGATGGGCATTAGATCGGTGTGAGCCTGGCACATAGGCAAGCGCGCCGCCTTCTTTCGTGTACTCCGTGAGTGTCCAGGTGGCATTTGCATTGAGTGCGGTTGACCCCCAGGGTAGGGGGTTGGATCCCTGGTCACAGTGCAGGCCGAGACTTGGGCCATAGCCGAACTCACCGTCCCATTTGATAAAGGAGTTGGCACTTGAAAGACGGCGTGCGCGGCCACCTTGGCGTGCTGGCCCCATCATCTGATCAACCAGGGCGTCGACGATCGGGTTAACGGCAAGATCGCGAAAACAACGGTCGAACCTGAGCAACTGTTGCAAGAGCGCTTGTGTTGGATCGGGTGCATTTTCTTTATCTGAAAAGGCCGCCCGTCCTCCATGGGGCCACTCGAGGGGCTCGAGCGGACCGTCCTCAACGGTGATAGGGCATCCGGTCATCAGTTCAAATTTTTCTAACAATATGTTCGTGCACCGATCGATCAGTTCAGGAGTCACGCCCGTCACCTCAGGGGGGATGATCGTTAATCCTTCTGACTCGAGTTCGAGCGCATATTGTTCAAGTCCGAACCGGATGATGTCATCACTAAGGTCTGTTGTGACAGTTTTCATGGCTCTCTCCTGTTCTCCGTGAGATCTTCAATCGGCCGGGCTTACTTGCAAGCCTCAGGTATCTGCGGGTTGGGGTAGTGCATAGGCAATTACGCGCCCGCTCAAGCGTTCGGCGGGTAAGGTGCTTGCGCCCGGGGTGTCTTCGTCTGCCGCTGGACGAGGACGACTTTCACCGGGCAGAGTGACCAGTACATACTGTCTACCGGTTGCCGGGCTGACGTAGGTCATTGGCGTGGCGTCGGACGAACTGCGCAGTTCGTCCTGCCAGATCACCTCCCCGGTGTCGACATCGATGGCACGCAGTTGTCCGTCCATGACACCTGCATTGAAGATCAACCCGCCTTGGGTGACGATGGAGCCGGCGGCGTAGGGAAAGCCGAGACCCAGCGGGCCCATACCTCTGCGCCAGAGGGTCTTTTGGGAAGTCAGATCAATTACCGCGATCTCCCCGTAAGGTGGTTTGATACATGGTATACCGATGGGTGATGCAAACATCCCAACACGAGCTGCATATGGGGTGCCTCGTTGCGGACCGCCTATGCCAAAGCTGAAATCAAGACCACCTTCTGGGGCAGGTTTAACCTCATCCCGAGGAATCATGTGAATCATAAATCCCATGTGCATGGCATTGACGACCAGAAGCTGACGTTCTTCATCTACCGCGACACTGCCCCAGTTCATGCCACCTGCAGGTCCTGGGTAGAGTAGGGTACCGCCGACCGACGGTGGAGTCATATGACCCTCATAACGTAAGCCTAAGAACGTTTGTCGACAGGCCATCTGATCAAAAGGCGTGAATCCGAACATGTCAGCTTCATCCAATTCAGGATGTGCAAATGCCGGCATGCCGGTAGAAAATGGCTGCGTGGGCGCGGTGTATTCGCCCGCGAGGTCCGTCTGGGGCACGGGTCGTTCCGAGACTTCGGTGATGGGTTCTCCGGTGATCCTATCCAGTAGGAACAGCTCACCTCGTTTTGTAGGCATGACGAGCGTTTTACGTCGCTCGCCGTTCAAACTCAGGTCAACCAGCGTAGGTTGAGAAGGCACATCTAAGTCCCAGATGTCGTGATGTGTCGTTTGAAAGTGCCATCGTGTCAGGCCGGTTTTTGCGTCGATCGCGACTACGGAGCTGGCAAATTTTTCCATTGCATCGGTTCGGTGACCGCCAAAATAATCAGGTGTCGCATTACCCGTTGGCACATATACCAAGCCCAGTTCATCATCAGCGGATGTCAGACTCCATACGTTGGGGGTGCCACGTGTGTAGTGATCGCCTTGAAGTGGCTGGGTTGTGATGCCTTCACGGCCGATGTCCCAGGCCCAACGCAGTTGCCCATCGCGCGGATCATACGCGCGGACCACACCAGAAGGTTCTTCAGTCTCCTGATTGTCCAGGACGAACCCTCCGACGACCAATGAGTCGCTGGCAACCGAAGGCGGTGAGGTGACAATATAGAAAAACTCTTTAACTTCGCCCATACCGGCTAAAAGCGAGATTTGGCCATCGATGCCGAATTCGTCGCACAATTTGCCTGATTTAGCATCCAGGGCGATCATGCGGGCATCGGTTGTCGCGGTATAGATGCGTTCAGCGCAGTGTTCGCCTTTGCTCCGATCGGGAATGTGGTAGTACGTGACCCCTCGGCAGTTGCCAAATATGCCCCAAGGCATGGTTTCGTTTTCAGGATCAAAGCGCCAGCGTTGCTCGCCCGTGTCGGCATCCAGTGAGATGACGATATTTTGTGCTGTGCAGAGATAGAGTGCATCGTCGATTTGTAACGGTGTGCCGCTAAAGCGGCCGACTTGGTCGGTCTCCGTTTGCCATACAGGCTCAAGGTGGGTGACATTGTCTCTGTTGATCTGGCTGTGTGCGGCATAGCGCGTGCCTTTGTGGTTTGCACCATACGCAGACCAGTTACCCTCATTTTGCGGAGGTCCATAAGTCGCATCAGATATGGGCTGTGTCGGCTCGCTCAGGAGATTCAACACCATACCGCCAAGTACGATTGCGCTGGCGATGCTGGCAAGTTGCACGCTGCGTATACTGAGCAGAGAAGGTTTGTCATCGCCCCAGATTCCACGGCGAATGACGGGTAAGCAGAGCCAGAGTGCAATCAGTCCGATCAGCCAGATGCGTGAACCAGCCAGCCAGAAGTCGAACCCTGTCTCATAAAGCGTCCAAGCTAGCGTGAGTAACAAGGCGCTCGCGTAGAGGTGAATACCGCTGGGAGTGGCGCGCCAAAGTTGTACTGCACTGACAGTCATGAGGAGGCCGGTGAGGGTGTAATAGAATGTTCCACCCGCCAGGGCCAACTGCAAACCCTGCCAGGCCATTGGCAAGCCCAGAAGAATGATCAGGCCAGCACTGATTTTAAGCGCCAGGTTGCCTGGTCCTGCCATGTATTACTCCTTTAGCGGCCCGCGCTTCAATTTCAGAATTAGATTGGCCGAACAGTGTACTACAGGGTGTTCTTTAGCTTTTGCAGAAATCACAGGCTTGTGACCCAAAAAAGTAGACGAGACCGCCGGGGGTTTGCATGAACGGGCAATACAGGCTCCTATCAGTTCCCGCGAATTGATTTCGTCGTAAAGGCCTACCAGGCGACGGCGAAGTGCAATTTGGCAGAACGTCTAGTGAGGGTGCCAGGTTAGTTCAAGTCGCTCTGGCCCTCGGAAGAACGGATTAGGCGGATACGTGAGGGTGTTGAGATTGGTCACCTTGAAGTCTGGCATACGTTTCAATAATGCATTCAAAGCGATTTCCGTTTCGATTCTTGCCAACTGCGCACCCAGGCAGAAGTGTGCACCGCCGCCGAATGACTTGGAGCGCGTAAAGGGCCTGGTCACATCGAGTTGATCTGCTTCTGTATAGGTTTCAGGGTCGTGGTTCGCCGATCCCAGCATCAGCACCACCATCTGTCCTGCGCGAATCGTCTGCCCGTCCATTTCCACATCCTGTTGAGCAACCCGAGGTAGTTGCTGAACGGATGAGTCGTAGCGAAGAAATTCTTCGATGGCGCCCGGCATGAGCTTAGGGTCCTGAATCAGGCGTTGGCGCTGAGTATCGTGACGTGCAAGCGCTATGACAGCATTACAAATCAGATTGACCGTGGTCTCATGACCCGCGATGAACAGGAGCCTGATATTTTGGTTTAATTCTTCTTCTGTAAGTGCACCTTGCTCGTCTCTTGCATTGATGAGCGCGGTCGTCAGATCGTCACCCGGCGTTTGGCGTTTGCTTGCAAATAAAGATCCGATGTACTTCTCAAACTCATGAACCGCTTGATCGGCCTTGTCGTCGTTTGCCTGTAAAAGATCGTTTCCGTAGCGGATGATGTCATTCGACAAGTGCGCAAAACGGCGACGATCAGCTTCTGGAATCCCCAGCATGTCACTGATGATCGTCGACGGGATCGGGTGAGCAAACTCACTTTTTACCTCCATGCTGCCCCGCTGGTGCACTTTATCTATCAATTGTTCGACCAAGTCGCCGATGCCAGGCCGCATGGCTTCCATGCCGCGGGCATTGAAGGCTTTAACCATCAGGGCGCGCAGGCGCGTGTGGTCGGGTGGATCCAGATTCAGGATGCTGCGGCTAAAACGGTCAACTTGCCTGATAGGGCTGTTAGCCTCTGTTCCTGGAGGTGGTTTTTTGGCGAAGCGAGGGTCTTTCAGAATATCGTCTACATCCTGGAAATTCGTTACCCGCCAGAACTGATTTGCTTCATCAAATATTAGCCGTGTGTTTCGGGCAAGCTGGTATGCAGGATAGGGATTTTGAAAAAAATCTTGTTCGGCTTTGCTCAGTTCTCGTTTCGGCACATCTCCCTCCATCTTCGATCGTGGCACTCTGGCAAGGCTATGTCATCCAGGAGCTGCCGCCAATGGTTGTCGTGACAGCGCGCAACATCTAATGCGTAAATAACGGCCTCGAAAATCACCTGTCTGTACTCCCATACAGACCAGGGGTGGAAGCTGTGAGTGTTTAATCGAACAGTCCCCTTGGTGTTTGCGCCATCATATCGTAATTCGGGCCTTCGGCCTGCCACCCGTAGGGTTGTCGGCCGGCAACAAGTTGTAGGAATCGGTCGTTGTTTGCTTGTCGTTCAAGGACATCCTGAGGGACGACACCCTTGTGTTGCTCTTGTGTCACGACAAATTGGCGAGCGAAATAACAGGCGAGATTCATCCTTATCCCGGGTATTTCTCTAGGAAAGGATCCATGCCAGCTGTTGCCGTGCCAAACGACCGCATCGCCAGGCTCAAGATCCATCGAGATTGCCTCAGGGTTGGCGGTGTCACCTGCAAGATTCATTTCATTTGGCAGCGGCTGTCGAGCGCGTCTGTGACTGCCTGGGACGAGTGCGAGGGCACCGGCTTCCCGGCTATAGGGAGTCAGTGCGTAATTGACGTTTGCCACCAGCGAGTAACTGGGATAAGGGGAGGGGATGCCATTGCCGTTGTCACTGTGCAGAGGCACCTGCCCGCCAACACCCTGTCCCTTAAAATGTGAACCCACACTGGAAATGAGGCAACTCTCGCCGAGAAGGTAGGTGATCATGGCGAGTGGCTTAGGTTCCATGAGGATCTCTTCGAAAATTTCATCGTCATACAGCATGTAGGGGACGTAGGTTAAATCCTGAAACTCTTCTTTGGTTGCCGTGTCGAGGTCGATACGTTTGCCGGTAGTCTTTTCTATACGTGCAAGAACTGCTTGTTGAGCGCTTTCGATTTGACGTTCATTCAGTACGCCTTTGATGGTTGTATAACCTAAGGCTTCCAATTCAGACAGGTTGTTATCGAGCCCTAGTTCGGAGATATTGCGAAGAATGCGTGGCAGTGCGGCGCCATCACCGGGTTGACGTAAAATGTCGAGCTTCTCACCGTCTTGGCGGCTTTCAATATCAGTCATAAATCCCTCCCCAGGAATGTTCTTGTGCCAATAGTACGTCATCGGGCGATGTCTTGAGAAGATGGTGGAAATCATCGCAGACGGGATTTTATTGATGGTTAGTGTCGCTTAAAAGTGCGCCGGTGTCGCAATGCTGCAAGTTGCATGGCGCGTGATTCCGCACAATCCACGCGAATTTCACGAGGTTCGGGTGTTGTTGTATGACAGATACGGTCATCAGTTCGGTGAACAAAGAAATCGTCATCGGTTTCGATCGACCCTTTGTTGTCATAGGCGAACGTATAAACCCCACCGGTCGCAAGATTCTAGCCGCAGAGATGGTTGCGGGGAATTATTCTCGTGTTGAGTCGGATGCGTTAGCCCAAGTTGCGGCAGGTGCTCATATGCTGGACGTAAATGCGGGCATACCTTTGGCGGATGAGCCGAACATCCTTGCTGAAACGATTAAGCTTGTGCAATCGATCACCGATGTACCTCTGGCCATTGATTCCTCCATCGTGGCTGCGCTTGAGGCCGGGATCCAAGCCTACGAAGGTAAACCACTGGTCAATTCAGTCACGGGTGAAGAAGAACGCCTCGAAAGCGTCTTACCACTTGTAGCGAAGCACGGTGCGGCTGTCGTGGCGATTTCCAACGACGAGACGGGGATTTCTGAAGATCCCGACGTGCGCTTCGAAGTGGCCAAGAAAATCGTCGAGCGAGCGGCTGACTATGGTATTCCTTCCAGTGATGTTGTGGTGGATCCACTCGTCATGCCTGTTGGGGCGATCAATAGTACAGGTCGACAGGTTATGCACCTGGTTCGCAGGCTGCGTGAAGAACTTAAAGTCAATACCACCTGTGGTGCCTCCAATGTGAGCTTTGGGTTACCGAACCGAAATGGGATCAATAGTGCTTTTCTGACGATGGCGATTTCTGCGGGTATGACGTCAGCCATCACCAATCCTTTGCATCCTGAAGTAATGCAGGCCGTGTACGGTGCTGATGTCATCATGGGACATGACCCCGATTGTACGGAGTGGATTCGTCATTACCGGGAACCTGCTGCTGAGGGTGAAGGCGAACGCCGCGGCCGTTCTCGCCGCAGGCGTCGTGCGTGAGAGCTGATACCTAGATGGGCGAGCACACCGCGACGGTCGTATTCATGCCGTCCGGAAGGCGGGGAGAGTTTGTCTTGGGCACACCCCTTCTTGAAGCAGCGCGACGGCTGGGTGTCGATATTGACTCCGTCTGTGGCGGGCGTGGCTTGTGTGGACGGTGTCAAATTCTCTGTACAGAGGGAGATTTTCCGAAGCTAGAATTAACCTCTTCTCAAACCAGCTTGTCCGAATTTACTGAAACCGAAGCGAAATTCGAAGCGCGCAAAGGCCCGCTTAACAACCGGCGCCTTAGTTGTCATGCGCGTATTGAAGGGTCGCTTGTTATAGATGTACCGCCAGAATCCCAGGTACACAAACAGGTTGTTCGCAAAGAGATCGATGCAAGGGACATCGTCGTTAATCCAAGTCTGCGTATGCACTATGTCGAGGTCGACGAAGCGTCTCTGGCAGACCCTCGCGGGGATTTGGAACGAACATTGGATGCCTTAAAGCAGGAATGGCAACTGTCTAACCTCAGATTGGATTCTAATCTCCTGCCCGGATTACAGAAAACACTGCGGGCAGCTGAATGGAAGATTACTGTGGCTGTGACGGATCACGAGATCATTGCGATCAACCCCGGTTTTCAGGACTGTGCCCTGGGTGTCGCGATAGATGTAGGTTCGACAACCATTGCGGCCCATCTATGTGAGCTTTCCACCGGTGCGATACTGAGCTCAGGCGGACGCATGAATCCACAGATTCGCTTCGGTGAGGACCTTATGAGCCGGGTTTCTTATGTGATGATGCACCCCGAAGGGGCGACAGAGATGACCGAGATTGTGCGTGAAGCGATCAGTGACCTGATCGGAGAGGTTTGTCACGCGGGCGGCCAGGACACTCGGAATGTCTTGAGTTTGGTGATTGCGGGAAATCCCATCATGCATCATCTGGTGCTCGGCCTGGATCCGACTGAACTGGGTTTTGCACCATTTGCTCTGGCAGTTGATTCTGCGCAGATACGTTTCGCTCGAGAGCTTGGTCTGGATGTGCATCCCGGTGCAAAGGTTTACATACCCCCCTCAATTGCAGGACATGTTGGTGCTGATTGTGCTGCGATGTTGATAGCCCAGGCCCCTTTTGCCAGTGAACCTATCAGTCTGCTCATAGATATCGGCACCAATGCGGAAATTGTACTCGGCAACAAAGATAAACTTCTGGCCTGTTCAAGCCCGACGGGTCCGGCCTTTGAAGGTGCGCAAATCAGTTTTGGCCAACGCGCGACAGCAGGCGCGATTGAACGGGTACGAATTCACCCTAAGACCCTGGACGTCCGTGTGAAAGTTATCGGTGTAGAGGCGTGGTCAGATGAAGCCGGTTTTAGCGAAGGCGTCGCCGATACTGGCATCACCGGTATCTGTGGTTCCGGCATTATCGAAGCCGTGGGGGAGATGTATCTGGCTCAAATTATTCGCTCGGACGGCCAGATGAGCGCCCAATTCTCCGGCGACAGCCTGCGAGTCAGACCAGGAGGTGAAGCATTTGAATTTGTGCTCATCGAAGCGCGCGAAGGGCAAAATGAGATTGTGATCACGCAAAATGATGTGCGTCAGGTTCAGCTGGCCAAGTCGGCCCTCTATGCCGGTATACGCCTACTTATGGATGCTTATCCGGTTAAAATGGTGGACAGAATTGAAATCGCGGGCGCTTTTGGCAGCAATATAGACCCAAAATATGCGATGTTATTGGGGCTCATCCCTGACTGTGAACTGTCAAAGGTCAAAGCCATAGGTAACGCTGTGAGTACGGGCACTAGGATCCTTCTTCTTGACCAGGCAGCCCGTGCCGAACTCGAATCACAAGTAGCGAAGATCGAAAAGATAGAGACTGCGATTGCGCCGGATTTCCAACAACACTTTGTCGCGGCGATGGCGATCCCGCATCAGTCCGATCCATTCGACCACTTGTTTTCCATGGTTACACGGCCCGATACGGACGCAGACAAGGGCACACAAAAGGCGCGCCGGCGCCGTTCTTCGCGCAGTAAACGTGGCAGCGGTTCGCCCGATTAGTCGCGCGGTTGATAGACCTTCAAGGGATTGAAACGCGATCTTCAGTTGCTGCGGCCATGATTAAGTCGAGTTAAACGAACATGCACACGTGGTTTTAGACACGCTGAATAACCATGCCGAATTCCATGCTCGCGTCCGCGAGCCAGCGCCAGACATAGTCTGCAAAACTTCGCCTGACAATGAGTTCAAAACGATTTGTCGACACTCGCCGCAATACACACTGTGCCTGTGCGAATGGGACCGTGACGGTTTTGCCTACTGGAAACACACTGGGATGTATGTCATAGGGGATGGATTTCATCAGAACCTGTTCGACTGAAGGGCCAGATACGGTGAATAGTGTCTGTCCACCGGAGACGTTCACCAACGCACAAAATGTCGGACAAGCCTCGCGCAGGCGTGTCTCGGTGGTCAATGCGTCCTGTTCCGGCAGGGTCAGCAGCCATTCATCCGGGCTGATCCAGCGAATGCATAGATCGTCGCGAGATTCCGCCTGCAAAGGTTGTGTGGGCAATGATATCGCCAGGACATCGTGTACCGGGGTAGCCAAAATGGCTGGCTCACCGCGTATGACGAGATGAGCCAATTTTTCGACCAGCGTCACGACGATTGAGGACACGCTGGCGGGCGTGCTTTCTTCCACGTGGCTGAGTGGCGAGGCGTGCAGCTTCGCATCGGCCATCTGTTCCATGAGCAGGTAGTCAGACATGCTGTCGGTTTCCGTCCGGATCATAGAAAACTGTGCCTGTAATCTCGGCAGCCGCCCAGGTGCCGGGACCGGTAGAGACCTGTACTGTCTCGCCCATTCGGTTCAATCCGCCCCTGACTAATGCCAGAGCGAAAGTTCGCCCGAGTGTTGGGCTCATGTAGCTGCTGGTGATATGGCCGACCATATCTGCCGGTATTTTGGCGATGTCCTCGAAGACGATCTGCCCACCTTCCGGCAACACACGGATAGGGTCTTTGCCTAAGAGTCCGACCAGCTGTTTACGATCCTTGCGCAAACAGTCCTCGCGCTGCATACCTCTCTTGCCGATGAATGAAAACGGTTTTTTGTTCCCAATTGCCCACCCCATGCCCAGATCTTCAGGCGTGACTGACCCGTCTGTGTCCTGGCCGACGATGATGAAGCCTTTTTCCGCACGTAGGATATGCATGGTTTCAGTCCCGTAGGGGGTGATATC
The DNA here is from genome assembly GCA_036338285.1 of Pseudomonadota bacterium. Taxonomy (GTDB): domain Bacteria; phylum Pseudomonadota; class Gammaproteobacteria; order Pseudomonadales; family Azotimanducaceae; genus UBA4421. The sequence continues at coordinate 18,713 of JAYZCO010000011.1, read as the reverse complement.
AAATTCTGCGCCTGCCTCATACAGACGTTCCCAGAGGGTGAGTCCATAGTTGGCATTAACATTAATCTCGTAGGACAACTCGCCGGTAAAGGAAATACGAAATACGCGCGCAGGAATCTCGGCAACCCGCGCTTCCCGCCAATCCATGAAAGCGAAAGCATTTGCGGACAGGTCGATATCAGTGAGTTTTGCTAAAACTTCGCGGGATTTGGGCCCCGACAGGGTCGCAGTTGCCCAGTGGTCGGTTACGGTGTTGAAGTACACATTCAGTTCCGGCCATTCGGTCTGGTGCCACAGTTCGAGCCATTCGAGCACGCTTGCTGCACCGCCCGTGGTCGTTGTCATCAGAAAGTGATTATCGGCTAAGCATGCAGTGACGCCGTCGTCCATCACCATGCCGTCTTCACCACACATCAGACCGTAGCGACACTTCCCTACCCCCAGCTTCAACCAGGCATTGGTGTATATGCGGTTGAGAAAAACTCTTGCATCAGGGCCCTGGATATCGATTTTTCCGAGGGTTGAGGCGTCAAGAATACCCACGCCGCTGCGAACAGATGTACATTCGCGATTGAGTGTGTCCTGCATGGACTCACCTGGCTGCGGGTAGTACCAGGGCCGTTTCCACTGGCCGACGTTTTCGAATAATCCGCCGTGAGCTTCATGCCATGGCTGCATGGCTGTATAACGGATCGGGTCAAACAGGGTGTTTGCTTCTCTTCCGGCCATGGCACCAAAACTGACGGGTGTGTAATTTGGCCGGAACATGGTCGTGCCAACCGCTGCGGTGGTCTTACCCAACGCATTGGCAGCGATGGCAAAACCGTTCACGTTGCTCAACTTGCCCTGATCGGTACCAAAGCCGAGGGCTGTGTAACGTTTAATGTGCTCAACTGACTCATAACCCTCTCGTGTGGCGAGTTCGATCGACGCGGCAGTGACATCAAGCTGGTAATCCACGAACTGGGGCGGCGCTTTTGACACAGGTTTTTCGTGCGGAATTCTAAATATCGGTATCCCGGTGAGCTGTGGCGCTTCCACGGCGATGGCTTCTGCTCGGGATTCAAAACCCAGGTATTTGAGCAACTCAACGACGCAGGTTTGTGCTTCGTTGAAGATATCTGCCAACGCGTAAGTACCCTTCACGGCGCCTGCGTAGCGGGCATTGGATGGCGGTGACGGTGGAAGAAAGGCCCCCAGTGTGTCATCCCACACGGGTTTATTACCTGTATGAGACGCCAGATGCACAACGGGTGACCATCCAGCAGAACTTGCGAACGTATCGCATGCGATCTCATGATGGTTTGCCAGTGTGCCGCTAATTGTTTGCGATGCGACTTTAACGCCTCGCACGCGCAAACGGCCACGTGCTTCGTAGACGACGCTGTCGGGGATGACCTTAATTCCTTTTCTATGCATGTCATCGATGGCCGCAGGCTCAGGTCGTGCATCGACAACGGTCACATCTCCACCTGAGGCTTTCCAGTCAAGGGCAGCTTGATAGGCCAAGTCGTTGCTGGTTGCTACGACCAGGCGACTGCCAGGGCGTACACCATAAAGACGCACATAAGCACTCACGGCCGATGCGAGCATGCAGCCCGGGAGATCATTGTTGCTGAATACCATGGGCCTTTCGTGCGCGCCGGTGGTCAGGAGAACAGCCTTCGCCCGTATCTTGTGGATACGCTGTCGTATGTTACTGGCCTGATCGGCTGTATGATCCGTCAACCGTTCGTGGGCAACCACGTAATTGTGATCGTGCCAGCCTACAGCGGTCGTACGAGTGAGTAATTCTACTGTTGGCAACAAAGAAAGTTGCGTCGATGTCTGAGAAAGCCACTCGCGACTGGGCAGTTTGTTGATGTTGGCATCGCTCACGGCCAACTGACCGCCAAGGTATGCCTGGTCTTCTATGAGCATCACGCGGGCGCCGGTTTTACCTGCTGTCAATGCTGCGGACAGACCGGCCGGTCCAGCGCCAATGATCAATAGATCGCAGTATCGATGCAGCTTATCGTATCGGTCGGGGTCGGGCTGGCTGGGTGCTTGACCGATACCCGCGCTCTGGCGGATAAACCACTCATAGGTACGCCATAGAAACCTGGGATACATGAGGGTTTTGTAGTAGAAGCCTGGCGGCATGAACCTGCCGAATGCTCGGCCGAGCCCCCCCATCATGTCGAAAGAGATGGACGGCCAACCGTTTGTTGTACGCGCGACAAGGCCTTCGTAAATTTCCTGCTGTGTCGCACGGACGTTAGGCGTCTCGGTTGAGGCCATCGCACCTACCTGTACGATGGCGTTGGGCTCCTCGACACCCGCGGTCATGACACCGCGGGGGCGGCCATACTTAAAGCTGCGGCCAAATACCAAAACCCCGTTGGCGAGGAGTGCTGAAGCCAGGGTATCGCCCACAAAGCCAGTGTAGGCATGGCCATTGAAGCGGAAGCGCACAGGGCGGCTACGATCTATGAGCACGCCTTCGCATACCCTGTGCTTCTTAATCATGGGGTGCTCGAGAACTGCTGGGGACGCTTGTTTCCCCTAACCGATAAGTCGCAACGATCTCATAGGTCACTGTATCGCGGCACATATTAAAGAACTTCCTGCAGCCGGTGTTATGTACCCACATTTCGCGATGTTGCCCGCGTGGGTTGTTGCGAAAATATAAGTAAGCGCCCCAGGTTTCGTCTGAGCAGTCATCCGGGACCGACGGTCGTTGTATGTGTGCCTGACCCGCGTAGTGAAACTCGACCTCTTCTCGATGTTCTTCGCAATAGGGGCAGAAAATTCTAAGCATCAGTGCGCAACCCCTGCGGCCCCATGCTCATCGATCAGTGCGCCGCTGTAAAATCTGTCCAGGGCAAAAGGCTTTGCGAGCGGGTGTGTTTCACTGGCAGCCAGGCATGCCGCAAAAACGTGTCCGGAACCGGGCGTTGCCTTGAAGCCCCCGGTTCCCCAACCGCAGTTAAAGTAAAGATTTTCGACAGGGCTTGGACCGATGATCGGACAGGCATCTGGGGTCGTGTCGACAATTCCGGCCCATTGGCGGTTCATGCGCACGCGTGAAAAAATGGGGAACAGTTCGACAATAGCGGCCAGACTGTGTTCGATGGTTTGCACCGACCCGCGCTGTCCGTACCCCACATAGCTGTCGATCCCGGCACCAATAACCAGGTCGCCCTTGTCGGATTGAGAGATATAGCCGTGTACCTGGTTGGACATGACGACGGTGTTGAGGACCGGTTTGATGGGTTCGGAGACGAGCGCCTGTAAAGGGTGTGATTCGATAGGTAGTGTTAAGCCAGCGAATCCCGCAATGACGCCTGAATTGCCCGCGACCACAGAGCCGACCCTGTCTGCACCGATCTTGCCATAGCGGTCGGTGTGGACACCAATCACGCGATCCCCTGCCATCTCAAAACCTGTCACTGCACATTCTTGTATAAGGTCAACGCCGAGCGTGTCGGCCGCGCGCGCATACCCCCAGGCGACCGCGTCATGGCGTGCGATACCTGCTCGGGGTTGCCAGGAGGCACCCATAATCGGATAACGCGCCTGGGCACTGGTATTAATGATCGGTACGATCGCCTTAACACCGGCGGTGTCAAGTACCTCACCGTCTATGCCGTTCAAACGATTGGCTGAAACTCTTCGCTGTATATCGCGCATGTCCTGCAGCGTGTGGCCGAGATTCAACACCCCCCTTTGCGAGAACATCACATTGAAGTTGAGTTCCTGGGACAGACCTTCCCATAATTTGAGTGCATGTTCATAAAGATGGGCGGCCTCATCCCAAAGGTAGTTCGAGCGCACGATGGTTGTATTGCGCCCTGTGTTTCCACCGCCCAGGTAGCCTTTTTCGATCACTGCGACGTTAGTGATTCCGTGTTCACGGGCAAGGTAGTAGGCGGTTGCGAGTCCGTGTCCACCGCCTCCAATAATGACGATGTCATAGTGTTTTTTCGGTACCGGGTTTCGCCACATGGGCTGCCACTGCGTGTGGTAGGTCAACGCATGTTTCACCAGGCCAAAACCAGAGAATCTTTCTTTTTTCAAAGTCTTTTAGACATAGGATTTGCCCTGGCATTGTGACTTAAGGTCATGCGTGGAGATTGCCTGGGTGCGTCATCGTGGTGACAGATAGCGTACTAAGCGTCGATTTGCACACCTTGTTCGACGGTGCCGAAGGAAGCTTCCTGGCGAGCGATCTCCAGGGCCTGCTCGGCGTTACTCGGCACGATGCCCACATCTTCTTCCATGAGGATAATGTTACTTGTGGGGGTTCGTTTATTTGCTCGCTCTTCTTTGGGAGATACGCCCAGGTGTTTGCGGTAAGAACGTGAAAAGTTGGGTGCCGAGATAAAGCCGCACATGGTCGCGACTTCTACAATTGGAGATGAAGTTTGCAGAAGTAGTTGTCGTGCCCGCTCGAGTCTCAGTTTGAGATAGAACCTGCTCGGCGAGCAATTGAGATAAGTCACGAACAATCGCTCCAGATGGCGCCGCGAGATACCTGAAAGTTCGGCAATGTCGACGATCGGTAAGGGCTCTTCGATGTTGGCTTCCATCAATTGTACGGCTTCTGCCAGCTTGGGCTGGCTGGCAAAGTGGTGGGATTCCATGCGTAGCCGTTGAGGCTCGTGACTGTCGCGGACGCGCTCGCAAACGAACATATCGGAGATTGCACTGGCCAGCGGTGCGCCGTGGTGACTTGATATGAGATGCAGCATCATATGTAACGGGACGTCGCCACCGCTGCACGTGATACGGTCACGATCGAAGGAGAAGAGGTTCTTGTTACAGTAAACGAGTGGATGCTCTTCCTGCAAAGCGGCGAGACATTCCCAATGTGCGCTGCAGCTATAGCCATCTAAGAGCCTGGCTTGAGCTAATAAAAAAGCGCCGGTACACAGTCCGCCAAGGACGGTTTTGTGACGTGCCTGTTGTTTCAGCCAGCGGATTTCTTCTTGCTTGGCATTCTCGATGACATTCACCCCGGCAACGACGAAAAGGTAATCGTATTCATGCTCGGCGTGCATCAGTTGATCAGTGAGCATGCGGACACCGCCGCTGGCGTTAACCTCACGACCCATCGCGCTGATAAGCTGCCATTCGTAAAGATTCTGACCGGAAAGGTGGTTGGCCATGCGCAGCGGTTCCAACGCGGAAGCCAGGGCGATCATTGTGAAATTTTCCACGAGCAGAAAACCGATGCGAGTCGGCGCTCGCGTATCTACTGCAATATAAGAAACTTGTGCCACAGTGCCGCTTTTTATTCAGGAAGTGGCAAAGATAGGGCCTTGTCTACTTCATAGCAATCATGATTTGGCACGTTCGTTCTGTGGGTCCAATAGTGCGCGATATCCCACCGCCTCGAGCTGCAAAGGGAAATGCTCACTAAAGTACTCAAGGGTGAATTCTGCGCCTTCAATAGCCAGTGGTTGTGGGATATAGGCGAGCACGATGTTCTTACCTATCGAGGGACCATATACCACACTTTTAGAGGTGGAGCGTCGTCCCTGGCTGTCGAGCAGGACTTCGCCATTGCTGGAGTCGAGGATTGGCCACTCACCGACAGGATAGCGTGCAACGCCTTCGCTATCGATATTGTCGACCATTGTGAGCGTGCATAGATAGGCAGCATGTTGATCTAATTGACGCTGTTTAATGTATGCAGTTTTGCCATGGAAGTCGGCTTTTTTAACCAGTGGTCTGGCAAGGTCCGCTTCGTAAAGGTTGTAGTCGCTTTCAAGATCCGCGTTTTGCAGCCTCAGGCTCTTTTCCAGACGCCGGCTGTTTGCATAGGTCTCAATGCCGATTGGGGTGACATTGGCTGCATAGAAGAGGTCCCAGATTTTCAGACCGTAGCTGAATGGAAAATAGAGTTCCCAGCCTTGTTCACCGACATATGAGATACGGAAAGCCCAGACTGGTACGCCGCGGACACTGATTTCTCGTGCCGATGCGAAGGGAAAACGCTCGTGATCTAGTTCCTCAGGGTCGCTGACAAACTGTTTCAGTGTCTCCCGCGCTTTGGGTCCCCAAAGTCCCAGCGTAGCCAGGTTATCGGTTTTGTCATCAATGACCACATCCGCCTCGCGCTGACGTGCCATCTGTCGAATCCAGAAAAGGTCGCGATAACCGGTATCACCGCCACAGATCACCCGATAGGCATCTCCTTTTAGGCGAACTATCGTGAGATCGGCGCGTATGCCGCCTTCGTGGTCCAGAAAGTGGGTATAGATGCCTTTCCCTATGGCGGTATTGCCACCGACTTTTGCCACGGCAAGGTACTCAAGGAGATCTTCTGCGTCGGGCCCGTACACGTCATAGATCGCAAAGTGGGAGAGATTGATCATGCCGACGCTGTTAGATAATTCCAGATGTTCGGCGTTAGAGACTTCCCAGAAATGGCGGTTGTCCCACTCGGCGGCGCGTACGGGTACCTGGTCACGGTATTTCTTAAGGAGCGTCGGTTCGTTGGCAGCATACCCATGAGCACGTTCCCATCCGGCGATCTCCATGAAATAACCACCAAGCTCGATTTCACGTGGGTAAAACGGACTCATGCGCATTTGTCGTCCGGTGGCAAAAGGCTCTCGTGGATGCACCGCGGGGGTGTAGATCTTTTGGGCAATCTCATTGCAGCGTGTGTAGATGAAGTCGGGGGTTTTCTGTAACGGGTACAATCGGGCAATGTCGATGCCGTGGGCGTCAATTTCTGTGCGTCCGTTGGTCATCCAATCAGCGATAACCTTACCGATACCGGGACCGTCTTTGACCCACACGGCTTCTGCAAACCACAAGCCTTGCACTTCGGGGGCCTCGCCTACCAGAGAACCGCCATCGGCGGTTACGGAGAGCAGACCATTGAAAGAATGACGTTCTTCCCAGCCGAGTTCACCGATGATCGGGGTTATTTCGATGGCGTGTTCGTACGCCGTGAGGACTTGATCGAGACTCAGATCCCGCATTGATGGTGACAATCGAGCTTGCTGGGGTTCGACGATGTCTCGTGCATGCACCAGGCGTGGTTCTTTAGTTTCGTAATAGCCCCATTCGATTCGGCCGCCTTCGACTGTATTTGGATCTCCGGTGTCTCGCACGTAGCTTGAATTGCCTTGATCGCGAAGGAGGGGATAGACAATTTCCTGCCCCGTATTTTCGAGTGCGTCGTAAGGGCCAAAAAAAAGTAAAGGGTGCTCCAGTGGCATCATGGGCAAAGGAGAATTGACCTCAGAGGCAAGAATCGGCCCCCAGATGCCCGCCGACAGGACAACGCGGCTTGTTGCAATATAGCCTTTGCGTGTTTCGACCCCAACAATTGCACCGCCCTTTACGTCGATCTCAATTGCAGGCGTATGTGGGAAGACAGCCAAATGTCCGCTGGCAATCGCCTCATCGACCAGATCCCCCGCGACTTTTTGTGAACGGGGCACCACGAGGCCTGCATCGGGATCCCACATTGCACATTCGATGAGGGCTTCGTTTAATAAGGGGAACTTTTCTTTGGCCTCGCCAGCGCTGATCATGGATACCTGTGTGCCGTACGCTTTACCCTGGCCGACCTTGCGTTTGAGTTCGAGCACCCGGGCGTGGTCGCCGACGCGAGCGACTTCGAGCCCTCCTTTACGCACATAATTGCCCCGCGCCTCATAAAACGCTTGGCTGTACATTGTCGTATAGGTGGTGAACTTATCTGCGGCGGTGGTGTAGCAGAAATCAGAAGCGTGAGAGGTTGAGCCGATGTCAGTAGGGACAGAGGATTTTTCCAGACCGACGAGGTTGGTCCACCCTGCTGCAATCAGATGATGCGCAACCGCAGAGCCAACAATACCGCCAACACCTATGATGACGACGTCTGCTTGTTCAGGAAAATCCGCCATCTACATTCCAGTTGAGCAAAAGCTGTATTGTACTAGCTTCAAGGACCATGCAATGGCATACAGACGTCGTAATGCGTCGTTCAGAATCAATTTGGTATGCCTGTTGTGTGCTGAGCCGTTGCCGTCACAGTCGTGGTGTGCCTGGGTGCTGACGGTTTGCTTGTTGTCAGGTGATCGAGGATACGCTTTCTTCCCAGTTCTGCCCGTCGAAGGGAGTAATAGACAAAAATTCGTGGCCATCATCAAGGCATCGTGCGTTCACATCGTAGCCGTTCGGGTGAGAGCGGGGTCTGCTGAAGGGGTGCACGCCACAAACTCTGCAGAAGCGATGTTCAGCGGTTTCAGTATTGAAGCGATAAGAAACCAGGTCCTCCTCGCCTTGTTCCAGGCGAAAATCCTCGGCTTGAGCAATCAGATTGATCATGCCCTTTTTGCTACAAATCGAGCAGTTGCAGGCGATCGCACGTGGCTTGGCAATACGCACCGAAAAGCGTACGAGGCCACAGTGACAGCCACCTTGATACCAGTTGCCTTCACTCATTGCCGGTTACGCACCTGTTGATTATCCATTTCTAACGAGCTCGTTTGGTTTGAAGTCGATCGTGCGGAAGATCCTGGATGCCAGGGTGTTCGACCACTCAACGCACCAGAGCGCGTGACGATTTCGGCTACTTTTGCAGTTTGACGATAGGCCATGATGTGCACACCTGCAACGCCGTCTATTTCCTTGAGTTGTTGAATCATCTCCACACAGACATCTATGCCTTCCTGGGCCTGGTCACGAGCCTGGGAGATTCGTTGCAGGATATGATCGGGAATGTGGACGCCAGGGACATTGACGCGCATCCATTCGCCCGCTTTAGCGGAAGCAAGAGGTCCTACACCGGGCATAATGTAAGCCCTTTCAAGACAGCCTAGATCTCGCGCTTTCGTCATATAAGTTTTGAACCTGTCGATATCAAAGCAATACTGCGTCTGAATAAATTGCGCCCCGGCTGCGATCTTTTTGGCCAGGCGCAAAGGGCGATAGTCCAACGGCGGCGCGAATGGATTTGCGGCGGCACCGATGAAGACCTGAGGTGGAGAGGTGATTTTCCGCCCACTTAAAAACTGGCCTTTGTCGCGCATGGTTTTTACCAGGCTGAGCATGGAAATGCTGTCTAGGTCGAAGACGGGTTTTGCTTCAGGGTGATCTCCCACTTCGACGCCATCGCCGCTTAAACAGAGAATGTTTGTCACCCCCATAGCCGCAGCTCCGAGCACATCACCCTGAATAGCAATACGATTTCGATCCCTTGCTGAAACCTGCATGACCATTGCATAACCTCTACGGGTTAAGAGCGCACACATCCCGACACTCGACATATGACAATTCGCGCCCGAACCATCGGTTGCGTTCATGGCATCGACATAAGAATCAAGGAGGGCTGCTCTTCTGTAGACTTCTTCCGGGTCCGCCGAATCCGGTGGTGCGATTTCGGCGGTGATGGCAAAGGCACCGGCGCGCAGGACGCGTTCAAGACGTCCTGGCGAGGTATGACCTGTTAGCACGGGGAACGCATCTCCAGGTGGTGGTTCGTCATCAAAGGTCATTTGGCGCCCGGCTCTTTAGTTCGTTCAACCATGCAGAAGTGCCGATAAGGCGGTGATCGATGGCACTTTGCAATACCTGTATAGGCGGATCTTTGGCTCCGTGCATACGGAGGTTGCCTTCCCAAGCATTGACCCACACGCACTCCATGTCAGCTTTGACTTCGCATTTGCCGTCTGTGCGAACACCCCCGCAAGGGCCATTGCGGATGGCTTTAGGACAATTCATCGGACAGGACATGCCCGTGTATGGGAGGATGCATTGGCCACAGCTCTGCGAGTCAAAGAGATACCGCTTAGTGGGTTGCTCGATATATTTAATCGCTGCCAAACGCCGTACGCCCTGTGGCCCCGAGATTTTTTTGAGTATGAATTCAATGATTCGATAAAGGCGTGCGAGTCCTCTTGCATGGCGTACTGATATGCGGCGCATGCGCAACACAATCAGTGCGCCAGGCCTTTGTTGCGGACCATCTGTTCAAGCTTTTCATCGGTAAAGGTGGTTTCGAAATCCGCAGCTTTCCTTGTGGCGAGGTGCTCGAGTGGGTCGGTGTTCTCAAAAGAGGATATGTCTCTGCGCCAATCGGATAGGTAGGCATCGCTGCTGCCCTTGCCTGCGCGCATGGCGGCGCGGTCTATCGCTGCCTGAAAGCGATGGGTCAGCATTAATTTTTCTCTTTTGCGGCCCCTTTGCAGAATGATCTGCGCTGGGATGTCGCGCCAGTAGACGATGACTTGTTTAACCATCTTAAGCGACTACCCGAAGGAGATTGGTCACAAGCTCACCATATCCGGTATCGAAGCGTTCGAATTTCAAATTGAGGTAGTCAGCGGCTATTTTTGCCCGCCTGGTGAGGATGGGATCGTCTATTTGTGCGAGATAAACTACACGCTCGTAGCCTCCAAAGTAGATCTCCTTGAGCTCTGGGTGTTCATCCAGTCCGAGGCCTTTGACCACGAAGGACTGAAATTGCCGGGCAAGAAAGTCTGTGAGAAAAAAAGTGCCCGGGTGCGCGGACATGAGTTCATCAAAGGCGCGGGTTCCCATAAACATCTGATAACAGTGCGCGCCGGGCAGTCGAGTGAGGCCGAACTCATCAACCAGCGCATCGATGCCCCCCGATGTACCACAGTCGGCATAACCCAGGAGGATGCGGTCGTAGTTGTCTATTTCCTGCATGATGAGTTGGCGTAAGCGTGATGGAATTTTTTCTGGTCGATTGTGCAAGCTAGCGTCGAGACACCTAAGCGTCAGTTGATCCCAGCCGTAGGCGTCTTGCAGAGCTTTTATTTCTCTGCTGAGCGCACCACAAGCAATAACCAGTGTGGCCGTCACTTCGCTTCAGACCTCGGTGGCCCGGCGTGCATTGATGAGCGCCGGGCCCATTTCTGCCGCTTGTGCAGCGTCATGACAGTATGCATCAGCGCCCACGGCGATACCGAATTCCTCGTTTAAGGGGGCACCGCCGACCATGACTATGTAGTCCTGTCGAATGTTCTGCTTGACCATCTCGTCAATGACGACCTTCATGTAAGGCATGGTGGTGGTCAGTAGGGCGGACATACCCAGAATGTCGGGCTTATGTTGTTCCAGTGCCTCGAAATAGGCCTCTACTGAGTTGTTGATGCCGATGTTGATGACTTCAAAACCCACCCCTTCCATCATCATCGAAACCAGATTCTTGCCGATGTCGTGGATATCGCCTTTGACCGTACCGATGACCATCTTACCTATGGGTTTGATGCCGGTTTCAGCGAGGAGTGGTCGCAGAATCGCCATCCCGCCCTTCATCGCATTTGCGGCCAGTAACACCTCAGGGACAAACAAGATCCCGTCTCGAAAATCGATACCGACGATGCCCATGCCGGCGACGAGTGATTCATTCAGAACCTTTTCAGCGGACCAGCCCCGGTCCAGTAGAATGCTTGTGCCTTCTTCGATTTCCTCTTTTAAGCCATCGTAAAGATCGTTATGCATCTGCTCTACGAGTTCCTCATCGTTGAGTTCGTCAAGAATGATCTCGTCTTCGTATTCGTCGTCTGGGGTGTCGTTCATAGGGGTAAGATTATCTCTCAGTAGTCTTGGTCGGGTTGGGCTGCTTTTTTGTCTGCGATGAAGGCCTGTAATGCCTCATCAATCGCTTCATCGAGGGCGGGTGCTTCGTAGTCGGCGAGCATTTTTTTCCATTGCTTATTTGCGCGGGCAGCGGTGTCGAGCGAACCATCTTTCTGCCACTGCTCGAAACTGGAATTGTCGGCGATTGGGGAGCGGTAGAAAGCGGTTTCGAAGTTGGCTTGTGTATGTGCGGCACCTAGAAAGTGATTACCTGGGCCCACTTCATGCAGAGCATCAAGTGCCTGCCCGTTTTTGGATAGATCGATGCCGCTGAGCAGCACCGCAATCATATTTGCCTGATCAGCATCTATGATGAATTTTTCGTATCCCATCGCCAGCCCGCCTTCGAGCCATCCAGCGGTGTGCAGCATAAAGTTCACGCCTGCCAGTGCGGATGTCTGCAGGGTATTGGCTGCCTCGTAGCCTGCCTGGGCATCGGATATTTTCGACGCCCCGAGGCCGCCTCCGGTACGGAAAGGCACATTCAGACGTCGTGCCAGTGATGCTGCAAGGTAGATGATTAGATTCTGCTCAGGTGTGCCGAAAGTGGGGGCGCCAGATTGCATGGAAATCGCCGCCGCGAAGGTACCGAAGACGACCGGTGCGCCAGGACGTACCAGTTGAATGTAGGCCATGCCGGCAAGCGCTTCGGCAAGAATCTGGGTTGCTGTACCAGCTACCGTGACCGGTGACATCGCTCCGGCGAGGAGGAAGGGGGATATGATGGTGGCTTGCATGTTTTCGGCGTAAACGGTTGCTGCTCCGAGCATCGTGGCATCGAAAGTCAGAGGTGAGTTGGCGTTGATCAGGCTTGTCATGACTGTGTTGTTCGTGGCGAACTCGTCACCGAAAACAATTTTGGCCATCTCTACGGAGTCCTGGGCTCGCTCAGCAGCGGTAACCGAACCCATGAAGGGTTTGTCGCTTAACTTAATATGGCTATATACCATGTCGAGATGGCGTTTGTTGACTGGCAGATCAACCGGTTCGCAGAGTGTTCCACCGGCATGATGCAGGCCCGGGCTCATGTAGGTGAGCTTTACGAAATTCTGAAAGTCCTGCAAAGTGGCATAACGTCGACCCTGGTCGAGGTCGAGCACGAAGGGAGACCCATAGGCCGGCACGAGCACTGTGCGATCCCCCCCGATCATCGTGCTACGTTCGGGATTGCGGGCGTGTTGGCAATATTCGCGTGGTGCGGAATTCTGAATGATAGAGCGACACAGACCCCGAGGAAATCGTACGCGTTCACCGTCTACATCTGCACCTGCTTCTTTGAACAGCCTCAGCGCGGCAGGAAATTCCCGGAATTCGACGCCGATCTCTGCGAGTACCGTTTCCGCATTTTCTTCGATCAGTGCAAGGCCTTCTTCGTTCAGTATCTCGAAATAGGGGATCTTGCGATCGATCCAGGCGGTTATGGGTGGGGCAGCCTGGGTCCTGGCTGCAAGCTTGGCTTCCCGACCTGCACCCCTGCGACCACGTCGACGAGTACTCATCGCTAAATGCGCTTCTTCGATGCGGTTAGTCCTTGGACCACTGCTTGTCTCATTCCTATCTACGCAGTTTTGTAAATGCCGCGCAGTCTCCACCAGTTGCGTCTGAGGTGGGTTTACGTTTCCGACACAAAGTGCAAAAAATGCGACATGTGCCGTCAGCGAGAAATGTGTAGAAAGTGCTGATGCTTTTCGTAGTGCTCGAGGACGTTGTGGATTACCTGCGCCTCGGTCCAACCCATGATGTCGTAGTATTGACTGCCTTCGGTGAGATGGACTTCGGCTCTATATAAATTCTGCATTTCGGACGCCTGTGAGGTGCTGACCTCTACTCTGTACAGGAACTCAGGCTCTTCGCCGTGTGTGACCAACAACACGACGGCATCCGGCTCGCGGTGAACACTGGCGTCGGTACCCAGCGATGTCAGTTCATCTTTAAACGAAGAAAGTGCCGGTTGTACGATGTGGTCGATGAAGGCTTGAATTTCATCACGGTTGCGACGAGTCAGCACATTCTTAAGCCGGACCTGCCACTCACTCGAGCGTGCTCCCCCACTGGGACCGATGGTATTTGCCGCTTGCACAAGTCGCTTCGCATGATCGGTCGACAGTGCACGCAGAAAGCCCCAGATTGCGAACATGATGGCAAGTGAGAAGGGCAGGGCGCTGGCTACGGCGGCCGTTTGTAGTGCCGATAAGCCACCTGCCAGTAAAAGGACAATGGCAACCACGCCAATTGCGCCCATCCAGAAAAAACGGCGCATCGCGGGGGTGTCGTCGCGTCCGTAACTCGAAAGCATGTTCAATACCATGGCACCTGAGTCGGCGGACGTAATAAAGAAAATGAAGACCATCATGACAGCCAGCCCGGAAAGGACCTGTGCATAAGGGAAGTATGTCAGGAACTGGAAGAGTGCGACCGATTCGTCGGCCCGAACGGCCTGTGCGAGGGCATCGGCACCCTGATCAAGTATGAGCTCAATGGCCGAATTACCAAAGACAGTCATCCACAGGAAGGTAAAAAGAGTAGGTGCAAGGAGGACGCCTGCGACAAATTCCCTGAGCGTCCTGCCACGGGATATCCGGGCAATAAAGAGTCCGACAAATGGGGCCCAACTGACCCACCAGCCCCAATAAAAAATTGTCCAGCCGCCCAGCCATTCTGTGGGTTGGTATGCAAAGAGGTTGAAGGTTTTAGAGACAATATCGGCGGCATAGTGACCGGTATTCTGCATGAACATCTGTAGAAGGTAGACGGTTGGCCCGAGCACTAAGATGCCCAGTAAAAGCAGTACTGCGAGTGCGATGTTGGCTTCTGATAGGCGCTTAATGCCTTTGTCGAGGCCAAGCACGACTGAGACGGTTGCCAATGCAGTGGTGATGATGATTAACCCAATCTGTACGCCTAAAGCGTTGGGTAGATCGAAAAGGTAGTTAAGGCCAGAGTTGATCTGGGCCACTCCAAAGCCTAAAGAAGTGGCGACCCCGAAAATCGTACTGACGATGGCGAATACATCCACTGCGGTACCGAGTCCACCGTGAATGCGCTCACCAATAATCGGATAGAGCGCCGAACGCAGCGTCAACGGAAGGTCATGGCGAAAACTGAAATAGGCAAGTATCGCTGCGACAATGGCGTAGATACCCCAGGCATGCAGGCCCCAATGGAAAAATGTGATCTTCAGTGCTTCACGGGCCGCGGCGATATTGCCCCCTTCGGCATTGGGTGGGTCGAGAAAGTGGACCACGGGCTCGGCAACCCCAAAGAACATCAGGCCGATACCCATGCCGGCTGCAAAAAGCATGGCAAACCATGAAACGACAGAATATTCAGGTTCGGCGTGGTCAGGGCCCAGTCGGATATCACCAAAGCGCGTGACAGCCAGGCCGATACATGTCAGCAGAATGATTGCGACGACGCCGACGTAATACCAGCTGGCGTTAGCGACAATGGCGATCTGAAGACTTTCGAACCAGGCATTGGCCAGATCAGGAGCCAGAGCTGCAAACCCGACAGTGAGCGCGAGCAGACTCACTGAAAAAATGAAAACTTTGCGATCCAGAGGGGCAGTATTGGTTTGCATGACGAACTAGCGTTCGGGTTGTGAAGCCAGCGCTTCTTTGAGGGGTGCTAACCATGGCTCGAAATGGCGCCATTGATCCAGGCTGTCCCGGAAGATGGGCTGGCGTACCTGCTCTGAGCTGGGTGTACGTACGTTGCGTTGGGTCTCATAGTATTTAAGACAGGCCTCTTCAAAAGGCAAGCCGCAGAAGCTAAGGAGGCGGCGCACCTGCTTTTCCAGGTCGTCGACCACGTCTTCGTGCTGGATGCGAAGGACAAAACCGGGCAGCACACGTTCCCAGTGTGCCATAAGGCTGAGGTAATCCTGGTAGTAACGCCCTATGTCAGTCTGGTTGTAGGAAAATTCCTGACCTTCGGCGAAAAGTTGCTTGTAGCCGCTGAAGCAACACGACATAGGCTCGCGGCGTGCATCGATGACTTTCGCATTAGGTAGCATCAATTTGATGAGACCGATGTGGCGGAAATTATTCGGCATTTTATCAACGAAATAGGGTGCATCCTGGCGATGTATGCGCGTGTCCTCGATGTAGCGGGCACCAAACTCCGCAAACTCCGATGCGTCGATCTTGCCAAGGATTTCAGGATAGCCGGCATCGGAGCGACGACGTAGTTGTTGAGAAAGCGAGAGCACATTCGGGAGTTCCAGCGTGCCATCGATCTGGCTGTGAGAAGACAGTATCTGTTCGATGAGCGTTGAACCTGCCCTCGGCAGGCCGAGCACAAAGATCGGATCCGGTCGAGGGTCACCGACGTCTTTGAGCTGTGTAAAAAGTTCCTCGGTGCACACCGTCTGCATGGCAGTAAATTCGTCGTGTATGCGGTCGGCATCGTAGCGACTCTGCGCTTTCTTCAATGCATTTCCCCGTTCATAGAACTGAAACGCGGATTCGTAGGCCTGCCGATCTTCGTAGGCTTTTGCCAGGGCGAAGCAGAGGTAGACACGATCCATGTGGCCGAGATTAGGATTTGCTTCCTGCGCTTGCATTTGCTCGAGTTCATGATCTGAAAATGCGTAGGTCTTCAGGTTTGCCAGGGAGTAGTAAGCTTCGCCGTGCTCTGGTTGAGAAGTTAACGCATCCTGATAGGCAGTGATTGCATCACCGGTTTCGCCGGCAGTTTTGAGGGCATGTCCCTTGGTTGTCAGAGTGATCGGGTCACCGGGTACGAGTTCCAGGACTTCGTTGAGTGTGGTCAGTGCAGCCTCGAAATTGCCGGTTTGCATGTTTTCGATGGCGTATAAAGATTTGAACTGCGGATTGCTTGGGTCTCGGGCAAGAAGGCGAGTGGCTTCTTTCAGGGCTGCCGTGAATTTCTGCCGTTTGCGAAGCACCTGTATATAGTCCATATGCACCTGAACGTTGTCCGGAGCAAACTCGATGGCACTTTCAAGCAGGAAGTCGGCGTCGTCGAGGATGCCCAGCCGGACACCGATGTCGGCCAGAAGACGCATGCCTTCCACATGTGTTGAATTTTTCGTCAGAAATTCGCGACAGAGGTTTTCTGCTCTGACGAGCTTGCCCTGAGCGATGAGGTCGATGACGACGAGGAGTTCTTTGGGTGTGGCATCAATACGTTCGAGCTGCGCTTGTACGTATACGGCATGACGATGACGTCCTAGTTTAGTCAATATCGAATGCTGGCTTTTAAGGCAAGCCGTGAGTGCCGGGTTTAGTTTTAAAGCGCGGTCATATGCCCGCAAGGCTGCGTCTGGCTGGTCGAGATCACGATAGACATGCCCTTCTTCTTGGTGTGCCCGACTGTGATTAGGCGAGATTGTCTTGAGGTGGTTGAGGACGCGCAGAGCATTGTCGTTTGCACCGGCAAAGCGTTGCGCCACAGCCATCATGTATAACGCTTCTTCGTCGTCGGGGTCTGCGTCCAGAAGGCTCGCTAAAGACAAAATCGCCGCAGGCAATTTGCCTGCGGCGATCTCTGCCTGTATGTCGCGTAAGTCTTTAGAGGTCGAAGGAGACACGCAACCCGATCGTACGCGGTCGCGCGTAGCTGACACGGTTTTGGTCAAAGACAAAATTGCGTGAAAGCTCGATTTCGTCATCAAGCAGGTTGTCTATATAGATCTCCCCGCTCCAGTTGTCCTTGGACAGGCCCAAAGAGATGCCGGCCATGAACCAACTATCGACCTCAGTATTGTTGATTGTAATGACGTCGCTCTGAGATTCTGACGAAAAGGCAATATGCGGCATGATGTGGAAAATTCTACCTGAGTCGAGAAAAATCTCGTAACGAGCCCGCAGGTTACCCTGAAAGTCGGGAGCAAAGGCGAGTTCGTCACCCTTTACCACATCTGAGGTGGGCGTGTTCACAGAAGTGATCTCGGTGTCGAGGAAAGACACGGCCCCGCTGATGGTCAGATTTTCTGAAGCGTTCCAGATGAAATCGGCTTCTAACCCGGTGATTTCAGCGTCTGCTGCGTTGTCGGAGAAAAAGAGGTTAACGATGCTTGGATCGAAGATCGTTGTTTGCAAGTCCTCCACTTCAACAAAGAAGATGCTGCCGTTGAATCGCAGGGTGCCGTCGAGCAGATCCAGTTTCCAGCCTGCTTCGATGTTGATTACATCATCTGTCTCCAGGGCAAATGGAACAGTATAGCCGTTCGGTCCGCTGGCACCGCCGGGGCGGTTCAAGAGGCCCGGTCGGAAGCCTTCTGACCACGTGAAGTAGTAAAGCGAATCGTTGTTCGGTGTCCATGCCAAGCTCACTTTGCCGATTACGCCGTCTATGTCGGCGGAGTCAGGTGCGCGAAGCGCACCGACCACGGCAGCAGGTGTGGCTGGATCGTCGATATCCGCACGCGTGTACGTGATGTGCTGAGCCGCATCGCAACTGCCGCGGAACGTGACCTGACCGTCGCCATTGTAGAGGTCTGAGATATCTGTTCCGTATGCGTTCACGTCTGTCTGATACCACGAGTTACAGAAGGAGCTGTTGGCAGAGCCTTCGAAATCGACTTCGATGTCGTAATAGCGTGCACCGATGGTGATTGCAAACTCATCGCTCATATCCATGGTGGCTTCGGCGAAGACGCCGAATTGTTCATCCGTCCGTTTCACATCATTGCGGAAAACAACAGCTTCAGGGAAGGGCTCGGAACTCGAACGATAACCCGTATCGAATGCGTAGTTATCTGCGAATGTACCAAACGCTACGGAAGGGGATGCGGTGAACCCTGGATAGGTGAAATCATTGAGTTCAGTCAGTTCCAGGTCACTCATGAATACACCACCGGTGAAGCGCACGGAATGTTCCATCGGCGTGGTGATGCGAAACTCATGTGAGGTGACTTCTGTATCTGTACGCGAGTTGACGAACATGGTGGGTGCCTGGCAGACCCCACTGGGCGCCCCCCCCGGATAACTCACGGAACCATCGCATATGTAGTAAGGCAGATATTGACCGACGAAGAGGTAGTCGGTGTAGTCAATTGTTTGGTCGGTGTCGCGATCCGTATAGGCGCCGGTGTAGAGGACTTCCAATGCGCCTACGCGACCCTCGATGGTCCAGTTGGTATTGCCGAAGTC
>JAYZCO010000010.1:0-5113 GCA_036338285.1 Pseudomonadota bacterium | reverse complement strand
CCGGTTCAAGCACGGTCATTCGCGTAATATCGATGTCCGGGCCAATAAAAAAGTCCGCTGCAGCGACCGTTCGAGAACCACTCGGACCGGCAATCACAAACGTCGCATCGAGTACAACCAAGGCAGGTGCCGTATCCGATTGAGATACGGCAACGCAACGATCAGCACCGAACAAACAGTGCTCGCGATTCATTCCTTGCGGGGTGTCTGCATAGCATTTAGTACCGCCGGCCCTGTAGCAGTCGAGCCCGTCACGAGAGTACCAGCAACGCGTATCCTGGCAGACATTGCCGCCAATGGAGCTGACATTTCTGATCTGCGGGCTGGCGACTTTGGAAGCCGCTTGTGCCAACACAGCAAAGTTTTCTCTGACGACATTAGAATTGGCAATATCGTCAAGCGTTGTTTGCGCACCAATCTCAAGCCCGCCGTCTACTTCCTTGATACCTTCAAGGTCTGTGACGCCTGCCAGTTCAATCACAGCAACCGGACGCTTTACGCGATCCTTGAACCAATCGAGACTGTCATTGCCACCAGACATTATCCAACCGCCATCACCGTAGCGGTCAGCCAGACTGAGGGCATTGTCCAACGTATCGGGCTGGTACAACTCAAAAGCCTGCATCATATCTTTCGCCATGATCTCCCCCTAGAAAGTGTTGACTTGCAGTGGATCGTGAGATTGCTCACGCGCCATGCTGACATTCACAATCATGTCCGGCATGACCGGAACACGATTAAAGTAGTGGCCACCCAAGGCATCTGATATCGCGCTTAAAAGGGCAGCAGCAGCACACCCTTGAACCGGTTCACCAATACCACGCGCGCCAACAGGATTCATCGGATCTGCGATTCCAACCGCTGATGCGCCCATGGTGGAGGGCACGTCCAGAATCGTCGGCAGTTTACTGGCATTAAGACCGACACATGCCGGCAGACCGTTTTGCGGGTCGTAGACATGGCGCTCATAACCGCCAAGACCAATGCCGTCTACGGCACCGCCTTTGATCTGTTGCGCAAGACCCTGGGGATGCAGAACTGTCCCACAGTCGGCAACACCAACATAATCGGTAATTTCATATTTGCCGGTTTCAAGGTCTAATTCGATCTGCATGAAACCAACTGCAAAGGCAGGCACCGTGCCTTCCTGTGCAAGCGTGTCTTTGGACACACCAACCAGGCCCGAACCGGCAACACCGGTGACCGAAGCTTTTGTCATGGGATTCAGATCTTCGGGTGCTTCCTGCCCACTGAACTTGCCACCCAGTTCGATTGCGCGTTGCGCGGCCTGTGCATAGGACATCGACTTGGAAGCATCCGCTTTGGCAAACACACGCTTGCCATCAATCTCATAGCCGTCAACCGAGCCACCAAACTGCGTTGCTGCAATTTCCTTAAGTTTGCTCACCGCATCAGTGGCAGCCACGTAGTTTGTACGTGTCATCGTATAAGATGTATTACTGCCAAATTGCGCTAAGTTCCACGGCAGGTGCTTACGACTGTCACCACGCATGACCGTGCAATCGTCCCAATCCATCTTCAGAACCTCGGCGGCAACACGCGCAGTGGAGGTGTGCGAATAAGTACCAAGGTTGCCAACACCATTGTGGATATTCAGCTTACCTTCCGGAGTAATGACAACCAGACCATCGAAACCACTGTAGCCGGCACTGTGGTATGCAGACCCGAGTCCGACCCCGATCACCTTGCTCCCTTCGCGCTTGCCTGAGTGATTCCTGCGCTCATCCCAGTTGAACTCTTTGGCACCTTTGAGATAGGCCTCTTTAAGATAGGCACTGGTCACTTTGCCTTTTCGCGGGCCGTAAAGTGTGCCGTTGTTCGGTGTATTAACCGTGCGTATATCCAGGCGGTTGACACCCAATGCTTTGGCAGCCTTGTCTAGCAGCGGTTCGACCACGCAGGCGATCTGGTTTTGCCCGGGTCCCCGTTGCGGCACACGCGGTGGCGTATTGGTTTCAACCGGGATACCGCGGAAACGCATGTTTTCAGGTGTATAAACCAATGAAATCGCGTCGGCAGCCGACATGTAATCGTTCATGCCAGTATCCGGTCCGTTTTCCTGCACGATGTAGAGATCGCAGGCTTTTACCCGACCGTCTTTAGCAAAGCCCATCTTGATGCGCCCCTGAAAGCCCGGTCGGGCCGAACCGAGCCCATACTCTTCCGCCCGACTAATTCTCAGCATCACAGGTCGGTTGATCTTTTTGGACATAAAAGCTGGGATCGCCATTTCAGTGTACGCGACACCTTTAGCACCAAAGCCACCACCGCAGAATTCGGCAATAAATACCAGATTTTTCATCTCAACGCCGATGTACGCCGCCAGTCCAGGCATTACAAAAGATTGGCTTTGGCTCGAACCGTGGACAAAGCACTTGCCGTTCTGCCAATACGAAAGGCAAGAACGAGGTTCCAGTGCATGATGTGAAAGGCCCTGAGTAATAAAAGTTTCGTCCATGACGTATTCGGAATCGTCAAACCCGACCTCGAGATCGCCATAAGCCCACTCGTTTTCCGCAGGCCCCATCGGTAACTGACCCTCACCCGCCTTCGCGAAATCTCGCGCGGACCATTTAGTCTCTTTGACAAAGGCGCCACCTCTCCCACGCCCCGCGACATTGCCGTCACTGCGCGCATTAGGGCCTCCCGGATAGAGGCTCTGCAAAGGATCCACAGTAAATTCAAGCGGCTCATATTCCACCTCGATGGCCTCGATGGCATCGATGCAGAGTTGATCCGTATCCGCCGCCACCGCAAGAATCGGCTCACCAACATACATAGGTTCATTTGTGAGGATCGATTTGTTGGGTGCCGGCTGCTCAGGCACATCATCGGCGGTGAGCACGCCATGTACACCCTTCATAGCCAAGGCTGCTGAAGCATCGATGCGCTTGATGAGGGCGTGCGGCATCGGGCTGGTGAGGAGCCGCGCATACACCATACCTTCGACTCGAAAGTCTTCTGAATATTTTGCTTTACCGGTGACCTTTGCGGTGATGTCCGGTGGCGTAAAGTCTTTACCAATCAAATTGTAGGCCATGGATTATGCCTCCTGTGCAGCGCGCATGACGCCGTTCAAGTAGTGATCGTATGCCCCGCAGCGACAAAGGTTGCCAGACAAGGCCTGGCGCGCGTCTTCCCGCGTAGGGTTGGGGTTGCGCTTCAATAAAGCCACCGCAGACATGATCTGGCCCGGTGTGCAGTAGCCGCACTGAGGTGCAAGCTCGGCGACAAAAGCGGCTTGCACCGGATGCAACGATCCATCTGCAGCTTGCAGCCCTTCCACGGTTGTTACGGCACGGCTCTTGACGCTGTGCGTCAACGTCGAACAGGCATACACCGCGATATCCTCAATCATCACGGTACACGCACCACATTCTCCTCGATCACAACCGAGTTTCGTGCCCGTAAGACCCAATTTGTATCTAAGTGTTTGAGCCAGTGTTTCGTGGGGCAGCACATCTACACGACGCGTTTTACCGTTGATACTGAGAGAGAGAAGGCGCTCGACACCGCCTGTCTGCACAGGGGCCTCGCCATTCGGCCCACACCCGGCAAGCAGGGTACCCGCAGAAACCACCGCACCCGATGCAATCACGCTCTTGATCATCTCACGCCGCGAAAGATTCCCCCGCGCAACATCTATCGGGTCTGAAACTTCAGATGCCGTGCTAGGGTCGAAGACCTCGACTTTCATCGCCAATCCCCCAATGAACATGTTGCGTCAATCATCATGCAAGCGTGAGGAATGTTCAAGAAGCAGCCCGATTTAGATCATCAATTTTTGCATAGCCCTAAAAATTAAGCGCTACAGATCAACTGCCCTGAGCCCGGATTGAGCACCGCAATATCATCCTGGGGCGGCATCAGGTCATTGTCCTATCGTGTCTGCTTGATGTGTAAATATGTTAATCTGCAGGCTGCTCCAATGACGAGGTCAACCATGCGTTCATTCGCGGCGACGATCATAGTCACACTCTCATCCTTCTCCGCGAGCGCCGAGATCCCGCGTACCCTCGACGGCAAACCGGACCTATCAGGCGTTTACGACACAGGCACGCTAACGCCTCTGAATCGACCGAAGGAATTTGGTGACAAACAATTCATGTCTGCGCAGCAGGCCCAGCAAATTCTGGCCACGATCAAAAAAAGGTATGCGGTACTGACCCAGCGTGAATCGGCCCCTGACCGCGGGGCACCGAAGAAAGGCGGCGATGGCAACAACTCATTCGGTGCAGGCGGCGTCGGTGGCTACAACGGCTTCTGGATCGACCCCGGGTCGCATGTAACAGAAGTAAACGGGCAATACAGAACCTCAATTATCTACGACCCGCCCAACGGCCAGCAACCACAACGAAGTCGTGAATCGATGATCAAAATGGCCGCTTTATACAAATCATTTGCCCACAACAACGATGGCACGGCTTCCTGGTTGGCTAACCAGGGTCCAGGTCCCTTCGACGGGCCAGAGAGCCTCGCCCCATCGGAGCGATGTCTGATCAGCTTTGGTGCCACAGTCCCCACCATCCCCAGCCTGTATAACAACTATAAGCGCATCTTAGTCACTGATACCCACGTGATGATCCTCCAGGAAATGGTGCACGATGCGCGCATCATTCGCCTCAACGGCGAGCACACCCATGCAGGAAACCGAAAATGGATGGGTGACTCGATCGGGCACTGGGAAGGTGACACCCTCATCGTGCACAGCAAACATTTTAATAAAGTCAGCGGCCTGGGCGGCGCTGATGAAAATCTTGAGGTAACTGAACGTTTCAACCTCGCGGATAATGGTGACGTGATATACAACTTTACAGTCACCGACCCTACAGCCTGGACCGCGCCGTGGAGTGGCGAGTACACCTGGTCTAGAAGTTCGGATAAGGTTTATGAGTATGCATGTCATGAAGGCAACTATGCCATGGGCAACGTATTACGGGGTGCACGCTTGTTGGAAAGCGAGTGGATAGGCGAAACTGCAGGCGGAGAAGAGTAATTGACCACTTCTCCCCGTGCATTCATCTGGCTCGTGATAATTCTCGCCTTCGGCGTCGGATGTGCTGACGAGGGCGATCTCAACCTTGACCTGAAA
>JAYZCO010000009.1:0-130965 GCA_036338285.1 Pseudomonadota bacterium | reverse complement strand
TTCCGACGACGACTTTATTCTATGGTGGTCGCCCGCTCGCCGTGCAACGCTCGCGCCGGGCAAGATGAAGGTGTCTCGAAGCCTCAACAAAAAAATACGCCAGGCAGATTTCGAGGTGCGTGTCGATTGCAATTTCGACGCGGTGGTCGCCGCCTGTGCCGAACCGCGTAAAGGTCAAGACGGCACCTGGATCACTGGTGCAATGCGCTCAGCCTACAATCAAATGCACGACGCCGGGCTCGCACACTCGATAGAAATCTATATCCGTGGGGATCTATGCGGAGGGCTGTACGGCGTGTCTCTTGGTCGCGCGTTCTTCGGGGAATCAATGTTCAGCCGAGTCGCGGATGCATCGAAGATCGCCCTGCACGCCCTCCAAACTCAGCTCAAAAAGTGGGATTTCACCCTCATCGACTGCCAGATTCAAAACCCGCACCTTGCTTCGTTAGGTGTAACGGAAATCAATCGGTCGAGTTTTCTCGAAATTCTGCAACAAAATTCAACCATAGAGACACGCCGGGGCCGCTGGCAATTTGACTGACCCTCAGCTAGTCTCTTTACATGCAGGACGAACAATCGGCAACCCAATCCCAGTTTTTCCTGACGCCCACACATCCCTGCTCCTATCTGACACGCAACAACGCCCAAACACTTTTTTTCGATCCCAGAGAAACAATTAGCCCCGCAATCTACCAAAACCTAACCAATCAAGGGTTTCGGCGCAGCGGTAGTCACCTGTACCGACCACACTGCGATACATGCCAGGCCTGCATACCCATACGAGTCCCTGTGGCAGATTTCAAACTCAATCGCACGCAAAAACGTACCCCCAGACGCAACAAGGATCTCGAAGTACGCATAGAAGAAGCGACCTTCACTAAAAAACATTATCACCTGTACGAACGTTATATCAGCCTGCGTCACGCGGACGGTGACATGTATCCTGCAAGCGAGGATCAGTACCGGTCATTCCTCTTAAGTCCGTGGTCAAAGAGCCTTTTTGTCTCACTGTATAAAGAAAATCAATTACTCAGCGTCGCCGTGACCGACCGGCAACCGAATGGTCTGTCTGCAATTTACACTTTCTTCGAGCCACTCGAAGAGAAGCGCAGTCTCGGTGTTCTCAGCATTCTCGAGCAGGTCAAGTTGTGCCGCCAACTCGAATTACCTTATCTCTACCTCGGTTACTGGATAAAAGGCTGCGCCAAAATGGCATACAAAATCGGCTACCGGCCGGCCGAGTTGTACATCAACCACCATTGGGTGCGTGTGAACTGAAGCTCAACAATGCTGGCCAAGCCCGTTGTATTTCGGCAGAATGCCCCGCTTCAAACCAACATCAACGTCTTATATATGGCGAAAGAAGAACAAATTGAGATGGATGGCACGGTCGTGGACACTTTGCCAAACACCATGTTTCGAGTAGAACTCGAAAATGGTCACATCGTCACTGCTCACATTTCCGGAAAGATGAGAAAAAACTACATCCGGATTTTGACCGGAGACAAGGTTAAAGTTGAACTCACCCCATACGACCTAAGCAAAGGAAGAATAACTTTCCGGATGTGATACCGGATCGATTCCGCTTGTGCTCAGGCCTCGACCGGACTCAGCACTTCGATTGAAAGGTCATTGTCTTCTACGCCGATGTGCACGGTTCCACCGTTCTTCGACAGATCTCCGAACAATAAATCCTCAGCCAGCTGCTTCTTGATCTTTTCCTGTATCAGTCGTTGCATGGGGCGAGCACCCATTTTTTCATCGTAGCCTTCACGCGCAAGCCAGTCGCGCGCATCGTCATCGACCTGGAGCGTGACCCGTTTATCGTCCAGCTGGGCCTGCAGCTCGGTCAGGAACTTATCCACAACCGTCTTCACAACCTCCAGCGGCAGCGCTCCGAATTGTATGATGGCATCCAATCGGTTACGGAATTCAGGCGTAAACATTCGCCTGATCACTTCCATACCATCCGTCGCATTGTCCTGGTGCGTAAACCCGATCGAGGTCCGGTCCATTTCCTGGGCACCCGCATTGGTTGTCATGATTAACACAACATTCCGAAAATCTGCTTTGCGGCCGTTATTGTCGGTCAACGAACCATGATCCATCACCTGCAGGAGCAGGTTAAATACCTCCGGATGAGCCTTCTCAACCTCATCAAGCAGGACAACAGAGTGCGGATGCTTAGTGACCGCCTCCGTCAATAGTCCACCCTGATCAAATCCCACATATCCCGGAGGCGCACCAATGAGGCGCGATACAGTGTGTCGCTCCATGTATTCCGACATGTCATAACGCAGAAGCTCAACCCCCATGACATTGGCAAGCTGTCGGCTGACCTCTGTTTTTCCGACGCCGGTAGGACCCGCGAAAAGGAAGCTACCAATTGGTTTTTCACCCGATTTGAGTCCAGCTCGCGACATTTTTATGGCGTTAGACATCTGATCAATCGCTTCATCCTGGCCAAAGACAACCATCTTGAGTTTTTGATCCAGGTCTTTGAGGTCACGTTTATCAGAACTCGACACCTGATTTGGGGGAATGCGAGCAATCTTCGCAACAACGGCTTCAACATCGGCGCGTCCGATGCTCTTTTTACGCTTGCTCGCCGGTTGTAACTGTTGCGCTGCACCGGCCTCATCGACCACATCGATCGCTTTATCAGGCATAAACCGGTCATTGATATATTTTGCAGCCAATTCTGCTGCCGCACGAAGCGCTTTATCCGTATAGCGAAGGCCGTAGTGCTCCTCAAAGCGGGATTTGAGACCTTTAAGAATCCGGTAGGTATCGTCGATATCAGGTTCTATGACATCAATTTTTTGAAATCGACGGGAAAGAGCCCGGTCCTTGTCAAATATGCCGCGATACTCCTGGTAGGTGGTTGACCCCATACAGCGAACCAGGCCCGAAGTCAGCAACGGCTTTAACAGGTTAGAGGCATCCATGACGCCACCAGAAGCGGCTCCGGCACCAATTATCGTATGCACTTCGTCAATGAAAAGTATCGAGCCTTCCGTCTTCTTCAATTCGGCAAGTACCGCCTTGAATCGTTTTTCGAAATCGCCCCGGTACTTCGTGCCCGCAAGCAAGGTTCCCAGATCCAGGGTAAAAATCTCGCTGTCGGCAACCACCTCCGGCACCTCGCCGTCAACTATCCTTTTGGCAAGACCCTCTGCAATGGCTGTTTTACCGACACCCGATTCGCCTACGAGTAACGGATTATTTTTGCGGCGCCGGCACAATACCTGCACCACGCGTTCAAGTTCTGCATCCCGACCCACCAGGGGATCTATTCGGCCCGCCTTAGCTTCCTCATTCAGATTCGTTGTATAGGCCTGGAGGGCACTCTGGGGCTGTTCTTCGCCACCTTCACCATCCTCACCCGCGGATATTGAGTCGGGTTCACCTTCCTCCCCCGGTACTTTGCTGATGCCGTGTGAGATGTAATTGACCGCATCAATACGCTCGATATTCTGTGACTTAAGGAAGTAGACAGCCTGGCTTTCTTGCTCACTGAATATAGCGACCAGCACATTGGCCCCCGTCACCTCTTTACGTCCTGAAGACTGGACGTGGAAAACAGCGCGCTGTAAAACGCGCTGAAAACCTAATGTCGGTTGTGTCTCTACGTCGGAGTCACCCGCCGCTATGAGCGGTGTTGTCGAATCAATGTACTCCTCAAGGTCGGCGCGGAGTTTATCGATCTCGACACCGATTTTATTCAGCACGTCTATGGCAATTTCATTGTCCAGGAGCGCCAATAAAAGGTGTTCGACCGTCATGAACTCATGTCGTTTGGCTTTTGCTTCACGAAATGCGCTGTTCAACGTTGCTTCTAGATCTTTACTTAGCATATTTCTCCGTGGCCCCCACTCGTCTGGCTCCAATCATTCGGTATCCGTCATCTCGATGGTCGACATGAGAGGATGGTTATTTTCTTGCGCGTATAGGTTGATTTGCTCTGACTTACTTTCCGCGATGTCTCTAGGGAAGATGCCTACAGCGGCAGCACCCTGGGTATGTACAGTTAACATGATTTGGGTGGCTTTCTCACGATTCATGGAGAAAAACTTCTCAAGAATATGAACAACGAATTCCATTGGTGTGTAATCATCATTGAGCAGTATTACCTTATACATGGGTGGCCGCTTTAGCACCGGTTTTGCCGTCGCCGTCGCCACGCCAGTATCATGGTCTTCATCAGAACCATGTTCGTTGTCGTCTTGCATCGTGACTAACGTCAGCCATGCAGTACAAAGGCTAGTTCCAAAGGGCGTTTGTGCCATCGCCAGCCTTGTGCGGAACGTACTCGTTTGCCTGTTGATTGAAATGGTGTGCAATGCTCGGGAATGAGCCATTACGGCTTGTACTGTCTATGCTTGATCATAACCGGATCACGTCCAACCTGCCTCACTTTTATTTATGTCCACCGTCAGATACGTTTATTTGCGTCCCTTAAATGACCTACTTATAGATTGGGGCTGCAAACATGGGTTTCAAGGACCCTTGACTCCTAGCACAAAATTGCCCAAAGTGGCAAGCATATATGTTTGAAAGTTGCGTTAACGTGCTGCTGGGGGGCGGTTTCATGGCAATTGGAAGCGTTAAATGGTTTAACAATGCAAAAGGATACGGATTTATCCTCGATGACGAGGGTGGAGAAGATCTTTTTGTGCACTACTCGGCCATTCAAATGGATGGCTATAAAACGTTAAAGGCCGGACAAGCCGTGCAATTTGACACGGTGGAAGGCCCAAAGGGACTGCACGCGGTAAATATACGCGACGTTCCCGATAGTGTGGTTCGAGTATCAGTAGAACTGGACATCGATGACACAGACGTTAATGAGGATTCCTCTGAACGGGCCGTGGGCGGCCTATAGGATCCTAAACTGTCGACGGGGTTAGAAAGGGCTTCAATTAATAATAAGGCGGGAAATCCCGCCTTTTTATTGTCTGCTACCGAGTTACATCTCAGCGATCATCGCCTGGCCGAATTCCGAACATTTCAAAAGCGTTGCTTGCGTCATGAGGCGTTCAAAATCATATGTGACTGTGCCTTTGGATATCGCACCTTCAGTGCCTTTGATAATCAGATCCGCCGCTTCCCGCCAGCCCATGTACCGAAGCATCATTTCTGCTGACAGAATGAGCGACCCTGGGTTGACTTTATCCTGGCCCGCATACTTCGGTGCGGTCCCATGTGTTGCTTCAAACAGTGCAATCGTGTCACCAATGTTTGCACCCGGCGCAATACCAATCCCGCCGACCTGGGCGGCCAGGGCATCCGATAGGTAATCACCATTGAGGTTCATGGTGGCAATGACATCATACTCATCCGGTCGGGTAAGAATTTGTTGCAGCATCGCGTCAGCGATTACATCTTTGATGATGATCGTCTTACCCGTATTCGGATTTTTCAGCTCATGCCATGGACCGCCGTCCAAAGGCGTAGCATGAAACTCACTGGCTGCCAGTTCATACCCCCAATCCTTAAAGGCACCTTCCGTATACTTCATGATGTTGCCTTTGTGAACAAATGTCAGAGAGTCGCGATCTTCGTCAATACAGTATTGAATTGCCTTGCGGATTAAGCGGTGGCTTCCTTCCTCGGAGACGGGTTTGATGCCGATCCCGCAGTGCTGCGGAAAGCGGATCTTATTAACCCCCATTTCGTTTTGCAGAAAGGCAAGCATTTTTTCGGATCCCTCCGAGTCTGCCTCCCACTCAACACCCGCATAAATGTCTTCCGTATTCTCACGGAAGATGACCATGTCGGTCTTCTGAGGAGCCACGACCGGGCTCGGGACACCTTGAAACCAACGTACAGGACGCAGGCAAACATAAAGATCGAGTTCCTGACGAAGTGCGACGTTCAGAGACCGAATACCCCCACCTACGGGTGTCGTCATCGGTCCTTTAATGCCAATGATGAACTCTCGCATAGCCTCCAGTGTCTCTTCTGGCAGCCATTCGTCTTCGCCATATACTTCGAGACTCTTCTCCCCAGAGTAGATTTCCATCCAGGCAATCTTACGCTCACCGTCATATGCTCTTTCGACCGCAGCATCAACAACGTCAATCATTACAGGCGTGATGTCGACGCCGATGCCGTCGCCTTCAATGAAAGGGATGATGGGGTGATTGGGAATATTGAGGGAGGTGTCATCATTAACAGTAATTTTCTCCCCATCGGAAGGCACATGAATGTGCTGATACGCCATATATAATCACTCCATCTTGCAAAATTTTCCGAACCGTCTCAGCCAGTCCATACCGGTAAATTCGAGTTGGACCAAAAACGGGCGCGCGATTATAGCACCGAGTTACCCTTTTCGGGACAGAAACTAACCGAGGTCCTGCCAGGTTTTGGCACGCTCGCGATCACTTTCCGTAGATTGTATCCATTGCGAACCATCCGCCGTTTGCTCTTTTTTCCACAGAACCGCATCCGTCTTCAGATAATCCATGACAAATTCTGCGCCCGCAAACGCTTCTGCTCTGTGCCCGGCGCTGACGACAACAAGAACAACCTGGTCTCCGGGAAGGAGTTCACCAACCCGATGGTATACATAGAGACCCAGCAGTCCCCAGCGTTCCTTAGCCTGCACTGCAATAGCCTCGATACTGGCCTCGGTCATGCCCGGGTAATGTTCAAGGGTCAGGGTGCTCACCTCACTGCCATCTCCCGCCGTCACATTTCTGTCACGAACCAGACCAACGAAACTGACGATCGCACCAACATCGGCACCGCCCGATTCACGTAAGGTGTTATAGGCCTCATCGAGGTCAAAATCCTTTTCCTGCACGACTACGTGAATCGCCACCTATCCTCCCGTGACGGGTGGTAGAAACGCGACTTCATCACCCGGCTGCAGATCAACGACACCATCGACCAGCATTTGATTCACCGCAATCCGCACGTTTTCAGCCGTGAGCGCGATGATCGCCGTCTCACTCAGCTGACGACGAAGCTCATCGAGTAATTCATTAAGACTCCCAGCTTGAACCGCGATTTCATCGCACCCGACCTCCTCGCGCAGAGATGCAAAAAAAATGACCCGTACCTCCTTCATGACTCTTTTTGCGCCTGCCATGAACCAGACCGGCCACCGTGTTTTTCTAGCAATCGAATGCCCTCGACTCGCATCTCTTTATCAAGTGCCTTACACATATCATAAATCGTGAGGGCAGCCGTGCTCACAGCGCAAAGGGCTTCCATCTCTACGCCGGTTTGTCCCGACACCTTGCAAAACGCTTCGATCCGGATGTGATCTTGCGCAAACGAAAACGTCACTTCAACCTTGCTTAGCGCCAAAGGATGACACAGCGGAATCAACTCAGCACAGCGCTTGGCGGCCTGAATGCCCGCCACGCGTGCCACCGCTAAGACTTCTCCTTTTTTTACCTGATTTGCACTCACCGCGGCAAGGGTCGGCTGACCCATATAAATCGACCCCTCTGCACGGGCAGTACGTTGGGTTATCGCTTTGTCTCCGACATCTACCATGTTCGCTTCACCACGTCGATTAACGTGGCTAAGATTCTCAGATTTCATACGTAAACCAGACATTAAAGGGACAATTATGCCTGATCAGCCTGGATTGCGCGCAGGACCGATCACTGCTCAATCCTACTCTGTGATCGGTAATCTATTTGTTACAATTCGCATTCCTTTCTACGTGCTTGAAAACATCTGATGAGCACAACTCAAAGTAACGGCAAAAAGGTGATGGTCGGTATATCAGGCGGGGTCGACTCGTCGGTCGCGACGTGCCTGCTTTTAGAAGCCGGCTATGAGGTCGAAGGTCTTTTCATGAAAAACTGGGATGAAGACGACGGTACCGAATATTGCACGGCCATAGCAGATCTCGAAGATGCGAAGCGTGTCTGTGCGATTCTTGGGATAACCTTGCATACGGCCAATTTTGCTGCCGAATACTGGGATCATGTGTTTGAAGATTTTCTTGCGGAGTACCGACGGGGTCGCACCCCCAATCCCGATGTATTGTGCAATCGCGAGATAAAATTCAAACAATTTGCCCACTATGCGCAGCTACTGGGTGCAGATTTTATCGCCACCGGCCATTATGTTCGCATACGTCGTGAAGAAACCGGTACACCGGTGATTCTCAAAGCGCTGGACGCCAATAAGGATCAAACATACTTTTTACAAGCTGTGCCTGCGCACGCATTTCAAAATTGCCTGTTTCCTCTCGGCGAGTGGCAAAAAAAAGATGTGCGTGAATACGCTCGCGCAAAAGGCCTTCACAATCATGGTCGCAAGGACAGTACCGGCATCTGCTTTATTGGCGAGCGGCGGTTTGATGACTTTCTTAACCGCTACATCCCCAGAACAAACGGGGTGACCACAGATCCTCAAGGCAGGCGGCTGTCAGGCCATTCAGGGCTGCACAACTTTACCATCGGCCAACGTCAGGGACTCGATATCGGCGGACGCACAGGGCGAGAAGAGAGGCCATGGTACGTTGCCGACAAGCAGCCCATGTTAAATCGTCTCATCGCAACTCAAGACCAATCCCGCCTCTCATCAAGATGGTTGCATGCGCAGAGTCCCAATTGGTTGGCCGCAACCACCTTGCCGCTGCGTTGCACCGCGAAGATCCGGTACAGACAGGATGATCAACCTTGTCGGGTCAGCCAAGCCGCTAACGGATACCTACTTGTACAATTCGATCAACCACAACGTGCTGTAGCACCTGGTCAGTTCATTGCATTTTATAATGGCGATATCATGCTCGGCGGCGCACGCATCGAAAGACGAGATTTGCGGGCAATCGATGGAATCGGCCAACAAACAGAGGAAATCAGAGTTTAAATGACAGATCAGCATGAGCTAACGGCAATCAGTGCGGTCGATGGACGATACGCGAACAAGCTTCAAACCCTGGCACCACTTGTCAGTGAATTCGGCCTGATCAGATATCGCGTCGAAGTTGAATGCGAATGGTTTCTGTTTCTCGCCTCGTTGCCAGAAATCGCCGAACTGCCCTCGCTGTCATCCGATGACGTTGAGTTTGTCAGATCCGTGGCCACCAACTTCAAACTGGCAGACGCATTGCGCGTCAAAGAGTTTGAGCGGACGACAAACCACGACGTCAAGGCTGTGGAGTATTTTGTCAAAGAGCGGTTCGCCCAACGCAGCCAACTGGCCGGCTATACTGAATGGATTCACTTCTGCTGCACTTCTGAGGACATCAATAACACAGCTTACGCTTTGATGCTCAAACAGAGCCGGGACGACATCTTGCTGCCACAGATGGCATCGTTACTTGAGACACTTGATGGGCTCGCAGAGGAAAATGCAGATCTACCCATGCTTTCCCGAACCCATGGGCAAACAGCCTCGCCCACAACCCTTGGCAAAGAAATAAGAAACGTCTCTGCCCGCCTGGGCCGACAGCGCCACCAGCTAAGCACGGTTGAAATCCTGGCAAAATTCAATGGTGCGGTGGGTAATTTCAATGCACATAGTGCCGCTTATCCGGATATTGACTGGCCCCAACGATCGGCAGAATTTATTGCCTCTATCGGTTTGAGTAACAACCCATGGACGACTCAAATCGAACCGCACGACTATATCGCTGAATTTTTTCACGCCCTGATGCGTTTCAATCAAATTGTCCTCGATTTCGACCGCGATGTATGGAGCTATATATCCATTGAATATTTCACACAGAAAAAGACAGAAGGCGAAACGGGTTCGTCTACCATGCCGCACAAGATCAACCCGATAGATTTCGAAAATTCCGAGGGCAATCTGGGCATAGCGAACGCGTTACTTGAGCACATGAGCGCAAAGCTGGCCGTATCGCGATGGCAACGCGACTTATCCGATTCGACGGTGTTGCGCAACATAGGGAGCGCAATTGGCCACTGCCTAGTGGCGTATCAGGCAACGTTAAAGGGCTTGAGCCGATTGGACGTTAACCCCGATGCAATGGCCACTGACCTGGAACAGAGTTGGGAAGTGCTGGGCGAAGCAGTACAGACGGTCATGCGCAAATACGGTATGCCGGAACCTTACGAACAACTGAAGGCTGCAACGCGCGGGAGAAAAATGAGCAAAGAGGTTTTTGCAGATATTCTGCAGGAACTCTCGCTTCCAGAGGCTGCACATAAAGAGCTCGAAGACCTTGCCCCCGCCCTCTACATCGGGGTAGCCGCAGAACTGGCACGTCGTGACGGTTAACGTTAATGGATATCCATATCCTCAAAGTACCGTGGGCGCGATACCAGGAAAAACTCTCCGAAATTCGTATGCAGGTCTTCGTGGAAGAGCAAAAGGTCCCCATTGAAGAAGAACTCGATGGCTTAGATGAACAATCAACACATTTCATTGCCCTCAACGAGATCGGTCAACACGTAGGTTGCGCGCGCCTGATTCCTACCGGTCAGATTGGCAGGATGGCCGTTATATCCACACTTCGCGAATCGGGAATTGGCACCATGCTGTTAAGCGCCGCCGTCGCAGAGGCACAGGCACAGGGTATGGATAAGGTATTTCTCCACGCCCAAACCTATGCCGAAGAATTTTACCGGAAAGGGGGTTTTATTGGTTTGGGAGATCGATTTATGGATGCAGGGATCGAGCACACCACCATGGAAATGATGCTCCCCATCGCCTTCAAATCGGCACAAACCACATTGAGCACGCCACCAACACAACCACCGGAAGCGGGCCTTTATTTGCAGGCCAGTCAACCAAGACAATTTGATTCTCTCATCGATGCTCGCAGCGCGCTCGATGAGATTATTCGCTCTGCTCAGCGACAGGTCGTGATCCTTAATCCGTACCTCGACCACGAAATATTTGCTCAGGAAGAGATCGTAGAGAGCATTTCCAGTCTGGCTCGTAGCGCACCTAGAACTCGGCTGCGTATCATTGTCATGTCCAGTAAACGCATGATTGATCGAGGACACCCCCTGCTTGAGCTGTCTCGCCGTCTGGACGATAAAATCAGCCTGCGTCTTTTAAACGAATCGATCACCGAAGAAACATCCTCATTCGTATGTGCGGACGAAAGCGGCTACTGGTTATTACCGGAATTCGAAACCCCTAAAGGCGTAGCGGACCCAGGCAATGCCGTGACAACCAGGCGTTTTCTGGAATCCTTCGAATCAGCGTGGCTGAAGACCAAACAGGACCTTGATCTGCGTCAACTCCTGATCTGAGTTTCCTTAGCCAACACCCGATAGCCGCTCTTGCAACTGCGCATAGCTTTCCGTACAGGGGAACTGGGGAAACTGAGCTACAACATTTTCCGGCGCACAGTAGAAAAAACCCTGGTCGGCTTCTTCTAGCATATTCACATCATTAAAGGAGTCACCAGCTGCAAACACTGTATATTTAAGCGACTTAAATGCCTTTACTACCTGCCGTTTTGGGTCCTCCTGCCGAAGTGTATAACCCACCACCCGATCATCCTTGACTTCAAGTGTATGACATAGGAGCTGAGGGTAGCCGAGGCTTTGCATCAGGGGCATACCGAATTCGTAAAAAGTATCCGAGACGATCGCGACTTGAAAACGTAGGCGCGCCCAATGCAGAAATTCAACGGCGCCTTGTAAGGGTTCAAGCTTCGCAATCTCCTCCTGTATGAGACTCAGATGAATGTCGTATTCATCAAGAATTTGTAGTCGATATTTCATTAGATCGTCATACACAGGGATATCGCGTGTCGTCTTTTCGAGTGCCTGCAGGCCCGTGCGTGCGGCCACCGCTTGCCAAATCTCGGGGACCAGTACGCCTTCCAAATCAAGACAAAGTACTTCCACAGGCTAGCGCCTAACGAACCGGTAGCGTGATGGCGCTGAACAAGGCTTCACGTTCCGCACGACTGTGCGCCGCCACCGCACGCTGGACCACGTCTTCGCTAAGGTGCGGGGCAAACGCCTGTATAAAGTCCAGC
This sequence comes from Pseudomonadota bacterium, assembly GCA_036338285.1. Lineage (GTDB taxonomy): Bacteria > Pseudomonadota > Gammaproteobacteria > Pseudomonadales > Azotimanducaceae > UBA4421. Next base: position 119,030 of record JAYZCO010000009.1, on the reverse strand, counting down.
ATATATCGACGCAAAAATGTTCCTTTTCTGAAGCCGATATGGGTCACGCTCGGCTCAAACAGGTGGGATGCATCCAACGCAACCAGGTCAGTATCAAGATTCGCTTCGTGTGCCATTTGCGCAATGATGCCCACACCCAACCCTAATCTGACATAGGTCTTGATCACATCGGTATCCGTCGCCGTGAAAACCACCTTAGGCGAAAGCTCTGCTGAGCGAAAAGCATCATCCAGTTTAGAGCGGCCAGTAAAACCAAAGACATAGGTCACTATCGGGTGCTCAGAAACCGCTTCGAGCGTCAATTGCTCTATGTCTGCCAACGGGTGGCCAACGGGCACGACTACCGCGCGATTCCAGCGGTAGCACGGCATCATCACCAGGTCATTGAATAACTCAAGTCCTTCGGTTGCAATCGCGAAGTCCGCCTCCCCTGATGCAGCTAATTCCGCAATCTGTTCAGGAGATCCCTGATTCATGTGCAAGCTGACTTTCGGGTAGTTTTCACGGAAGGTGCCAATGATGGCGGGCAACGCATAACGAGCCTGCGTATGAGTCGTCGCGATGGAAAGCGCGCCTTCTTTTTCGTTAGAGTACTCCTGAGCAACCTGCTTGATTGCACCGGTTTGTCGCAGGATTTCCCCCGCCATGTCGATAATCACTTCGCCGACTTGCGTGACATGCGTCAGGTGCTTGCCGCTGCGAGCGAAAATCTCCACGTCGAGTTCATCTTCAAGAAGTCTAATTTGTTTGCTGATGCCCGGTTGAGAGGTGAACAAACTCTGGGCGGTAGCCGAAACGTTCAGATCGTGGTGGGCGACTTCCCAGATATAGCGCAGTTGTTGGAGTTTCATGCTACTCCCGTGATGGAACTGGCCGAAGCCTAAGTCATTTTTGTTATAACCAACGCAGATACCATAACAAAAATCAGAGACAAAAAAACATACTGCCGCTGCATTCTGAATGGTCAGTCGGGCTCGTTGGCAACTCCGTGCGGTACATGGGCGGTAGCAATATGGGGTGCGGCTCGCTCGCAGTGGGCAGACTGGTCGTCGAAGAAAATATCTGCCTCGAAAGCCCGCAGGAATTCAGTCTTGTCAATGCCACCGAGGAAGAGAGACTCATCGAGGCGTATATCCCACGCCCTGAGCGTGCGAATAACTCGTTCGTGCGCGGGTGCGCCACGGGCAGTCACAAGTGCTGTACGCAAGGGGCTACTGCCCTCGGGGAAGCCTTGCTGCAGTTGATGAAGTGCGCTTAAAAATGACTTAAAAGGGCCGCCACCCAGCGGCGTCTGAGCTTGCTCTTTTTCGGATTCGCTGAAAGCGTCAAGACCGTCTGCTTGATAGACCCTTTCAGCTTCGTCCGAGAAAAGCACCGAATCTCCATCAAAGGCAAGACGTAACGGCTCATCGACGACATTGCTCGTTCTGTTACTGTTTGCCTGCGCTAAAAGCCTCGCCGCTGCGACGTTTTCATCCAAGGCCTGGCGCACGTCCTCTGCATCGGTGGACAGAAACAAATCGCAATTGAACGCCCGTACATACCGATAAGGTGACAACCCGCCACAAAAAGCAGCACGTGTAATATCAAGTTCAAAATGCCGTATCGAATTGAACACCCGTAAGCCAGTGTCCGCTGAATTGCGTGACAGCAAGAGTACTTCTACTTTAGATTTATTTAATAATTTATTAATATTTAAAAGTTTTTTTACTAGCGGAAAGCCCTCCCCAGGTGCCAGGCGTATGTCTTCATGTTCAATTTGATACTGACGATAAGCTTCCAACCCTTCGTTACGGTAGATGTCATCAGACTCTGACAGGTCAAAAAGTGCGGTGGACGAAATAGCAATTGTCAGTGCAGTGTCAGTCATCGGTACTCAAGCATCGAGATTTGGTATTAATCCGCTTTCGAGACGAGTGATCGTGTCTTTAAGCTTCAACTTGCGCCGTTTCAAGCGTTGGATACGCATGGAATCATGGTGGTGACCTTCCTGTAAGTGTTTGATGACAACATCGAGGTCTCGGTGCTCCACACGCAATTCATCTAGCCAATGCTGTATTTCAGTCTGATTCAAACGACTTATATCGGACGGCTAACATGCGCATCATAGTCCCTTCTTGGATCCATGTATCCATCGCTGAATACAGGAACTGAGCTCAAATTCACACTATTTAAGTATTTGATCACGTACGATTGGCCATTATGCCGATTATCTCTTTTATCGAACGCAGAGCGCGACAACGCATCCCGGCAAACGGACTGCTTGTCACGGTGCGTCGCAGCGGCCGCATCAGTCGCCTTGAAGGTGCAGCGGTAGACTTTTCACGATTCGGTGTTGGCATCATTCTCGATCAATCATTGCCCAAAGACAGCCTGGTGTATCTCAATATGGTCGGCGCAGCGCACAATCTTCACGGCGTCATTGGCATTGTGCACAACTGCATCGCCTTGGATGCAGGCTACCGTTGCGGCATACAATTTCGGACATCATCCGAACTTCAGGACAACCAACAACAAATCAGGGCAAGTTTAATTCGATTGGAGAATCAGTTTAAGGACATTGGCGCCGTCACTGCGCTGGTATGAGACTGAACAACGGGTCATTGCCTCACGGCGACATCAACGCCTGAGCTTCGATCTCAAGGGAGTTCAAACGTCGGACCCAATTGTCCAAAAGCAGAAACTCATCATCTGCTATATTGAAAGCGCGACAGATCTCTTTGAGGAGACATTCTTCTTCAATTTCGAATGCGCCATCGGCATAAGAGAGTTTGAGAAGATTGAGAATCGCGATGAGGCGGGTACGCCGATCACTGAAAACGTGTTCTATACCCTCAAGCTCAAGGTATTCAACGTCAGCACTTGCAAGCTCCATCTCTAGACGAAACTCATTCAACATCCCTTCTTCATTAGGGTCTAAGAGCCCGTCTGATACGACAACATTATGTGCCAGGCGCATCAGTGCGTGACGTTGGTCATCGGTAAGGGAGGATAGCCACATCGCCTTGCGGACCGCTTATCAGAATTCGAAAAACGGCGCGATAAAACTTGCCGCCATAATGATGAAACACAACCACCCGAGACCAATAATGGCCTTCATGAACCAGCTTTGGTCAAAAAAATCCTCGATCAAATACCACATCTTTTACATCCAGTGAGTCCGAGCCTCCATTTTAGCAAGCCCGATGGGTGGTTAGCTATCGTCTAAAGTCCAATTTCCTGACCGAGCAGACGACCATAGAGATCGTGCGCATCGCTCCTCTCTATTTCTACCCATGCAAATTCACCCACCCTGCACCGCGGACCGTGCACATAAACGACCCCATCGATTTCTGCAGCGTCAAACATGGAGCGTCCAATCGCGACCTCACCTTCAATGCGATCAATGAGCACACGCAACTTGCTTCCAACATGTCTTTGCAACCTGTGCCTGCTGATGTCTGCCTGAACTTCATATACGCGTTCCTGACGATCAAGCTTCTCCCATTCTTCTAAGTGCCCATCAAGCAGGTTTGCAGATGCCCCCTCAACAGCCGAATAAGTAAAACACCCGACACGATCGAGTTGCGCTGCCTCGAGAAAATCGAGCAACAGACCGACATCTTCATCCGTCTCACCTGGAAACCCAACAATGAATGTTGATCGAATCGCCAGGTCCGGACAGATTTCACGCCATGCGCGAATCCGCTCAAGCGACCTTTCTGCTGCAGCAGGTCGGCGCATGGCCTTCAGCACCCGTGCCGAAGCATGCTGCAGGGGAATATCCAGATAAGGCAGCACATGACCATCCCGCATCAGCGGTATCAGGCGATCCATGTGAGGATAGGGATAAACATAATGAAGACGCACCCACGGGGCTATATTACCCAGCAGCCTGCACACAGACATAAGGTCTGTACGGTGCAAACTGCCGTCAATATCAACTTCCCTATACTTCAGGTCCACACCATACGCACCAAGATCCTGGGCAATGACAGCCAATTCCTGTACCCCGTCATCAACAAGGCTCTTTGCCTCACGTACCACTTCGGCCAAATTTCGCGACTTAAGCTTGCCGCGCATCGTGGGGATGATGCAGAAGCTACAGTGGTGGTTGCAGCCTTCAGAAATCTTCAGGTAGGCAAAGTGATCTTCAGTCAGGCGCGTGCGTGCATCTTCTCCACCCAATGTCTGCGCCATCGACCCCACTGCTGTGACAGGTAGAAAGCTGCGTACTGCATCGACGACCGGTGCCACCTGTGCTGGTCCGCTGACAAACTTAAGTGCCGGAAATTCAGCCGCAAGCAACGCTTTTTCTGCTCCCAGGCACCCCGTGATCACAACCTCTTTGCCTGCTCTTTGCGTCTGTCGAATTGCCTCAAGGCTTTCATCCCTGGCAGCATCAATAAAACCACACGTGTTTATGACGACAACATCAGGAGACCCGTCAAGTTTAACTTCGTAACCAAGGTCCAACAGATTCGTGACGATCTCTTCACTGTCGACAGTCGCCTTCGGACATCCGAGGCTGATCAAACCAACTGACTTACCGGTGACCAACTCTACTCCCCATTTAGAAGGCGGCGATGATATCAGGTCGGTTTAAACTACGGGAATACCAAAACAAACATAATGCCAACTCATTAATTACCGCCAGGCAATGCTTCGTTAGAATACACCGGTGTTAAGTTCATTCGTCAAAATCAATCAAACGCTTGTCGATCAACTCGCGAGGGTGAGCCTGATCACCGCCAACGAGCGTCTGGCACGAGAATACCAACGCAGCATTGCACTTTATCAGCAAACGAACGGGCCGTCGGCATGGCCCACCCCGGATATTCTGAGCCTTGGGAATTTTCTAAGCCGTGAATACACGAGATTACGCGAACAGTATCCGGGAGAATTAAAACCGCTGGCGTCAACAGATGATCTTGTCCGCCTAGCCACGTCGACACGCCCTGACGCACCCGCTCACGTAATCACCAATTTTCTCAAAGCACTCACCACGGTCATCGACTACGACATCGACCCAAGACAGATTGAACGACTACACCATGCCTGTGAATACTTCGTTGATTGGGCCTATCTCGTACAAGCTGATCTGGCTCGCCACTTCCAGCATCCCGCATCCATCGCTGAGGTGTTACTTAGCTACAACACAACACCAGAAAGGCCATTGGCCGTGGTACTACTGGAGCAAATGACCCTCCCTGAATCCAGGTACTTTGAAAATCTTCTTTCAAACCATGAAATCATGCGCATCGCAAATGACGCCACGACGACCCCGGTCACTGATCTGCAACACCTTTTTGACGAGCCTGGAGATCAGGATCTGAACAACGCACAACTGTACAGCGCCGAGACTGTTGTGACAGAAATTCAGGCAGCCGCATCCTGGGCTGCTGACATCGCGGCCAATCAACCTGATGCACGGGTGGGTATTGTCGTTCCAGATCTCACCACTCGACGTGCACAGGTTACCCACCAGTTGGGGCTGGCCTTCAATTCCGCAAGCGGCAGTAGCGACGCAAGGTTCGATATCTCAGGTGCTGAACCAATGAACAAACAAGCCATCTGGCAGTCTGCCAAACAGATGCTTAACCTGACGTTGGGACCGGCTACGCCAGAAATGCTGAAAGACGTTTCCAATTCAGTGTTTTTTAAAGACCTGGGGTTGAACGAACTTTTGGCAAACTGGCCACGTATTCTCCCGCGACAGACAAATTTGCGCGCCCTCATCCGGCATACGGAATCCAAAGCACTCCAAGAAATTGCCCGCCTCGTCCAGCCATCCGACTGCACTCTTGGACAATGGGTCATCTACTTTGAGTCGGTCCTCACATTAGCCGGATGGCCCAACCTGTCTAACCTCGGTTCTCGCCAGTACCAGGCTTATCAGAACCTGTCCCTTGCCTTGTCCAAAATGGAGGACAGCAGACACCTGGATGCAGGCGATGCCCTGGCCATGATGGACCTCCTTTTGAGCCAGCATACGTTTGCACCTGAACGAACACCCGCGAATGTCCTGGTTCTGGGGCTTTTAGAGGCAAATGGCCTGCAATTTGATGCACTCTGGGTGTGCGGCATGGATGAAGAAAACTTCCCAGGGCGTAACATCAATATTCCTTTTATCCCGAGGAGTATCGCCATCACGCGCGGTGTTCCACGCGCCGATCAAAGTGACGAATTGCAATTTTCATCACGTTTGCTTGCCCGATGGTCTCGTAATGTGGACGACATGGCGTTCAGTTTCACCCGCACTTCAGACGATTTCGAACGCGGCCCCAGCCCGCTGCTGCGCGGCCTGGAGGTAACGCCGGTACCGCCTCAGGAGCATCATCCCTGGCATCCAGGTCAGCGAGCCGAATTGGAAACCTATACCGATGATTACGGTCTTCCCCATCCACCCGATACGCTCACCCGCGGCGGCGTGGGCCTCCTCGATGACCAAGCAAACTGTCCGTTCAAAGCGTACGCCAATTATCGGCTCAAGCTCAACAGGGCCCCGGAGCCGGTTGACCTGCCCGATGCACTCGCCCGAGGCATCGTCCTTCACGATGCGCTTTTCGCACTCTTCGAGGCCAACACCGACCAAAATGGCATTGCGGAGTTTGACAGGGACAGAGTTTTTCTTGCCGCCGAACAAGCCTTAATCCGATTGCGAATGCAGCTACCGGCCCTGTTTGCCCATTATGAACGAGCGCGAATCGCACAACTGATCTTCGCCTGGCTGGAAGTCGAACAAGCTCGCGAACCATTTTCGATAGATGCCCTTGAGAGGAGTTTTGAAATCACACTCGGTGCCTTACAACTCACGGTGCGCGTAGACCGACTTGACCGAATCAAGGCGTCAGGTCAACTCGTTGTGATTGACTACAAATCCGGTCGGGTCACCACTAAAGACATGATCGAACCGCCACTGACCCAACTCCAACTCCCGATTTATAGCCTTGTAGACGAAGAGATCTATGGGGCATTTTACGCAAGCATCCGGCAGAATCGCATTGCGTTTACAGGTGTTTGCTCGCCAGAGGCGGATCCGGGAAGTGCCCGGTGTGTGGTTATGCCGAGACCCTGGGCAGAACAGATTTCGTTATGGAGAGCCGAACTGACGGGGATCGCCAATGATTTCATGCAAGGCTACGCCGCCGTCAAACCAGCAAAGGGTGCCTGCGAGTATTGCAACCTGCAGCGTGTCTGCCGAGTTTTTGACCACGAGCCGGTATGACGCTCCCAGATCAAACTGCGCGAGATCAAGCGCTTAAAGTCACATCCTGCCTTGTAAGAGCACCGGCCGGATCAGGCAAAACCACGTTGCTCGCAAATCGATATATCCACCTGTTGCTGACGGCAAACCGGCCACAGGAAATTCTAGCCATTACATTTACCAAAAAAGCAGCCGCAGAAATGCGTCAACGGGTCCTGGCGCTTTTGCATGATGATTCTGCAACCAGTCAGGCAGTCCGGAAAAGGGCTGCGAGTCTCGACTGGGCGTTGTTTACCAACCCCAACGTACTGAAAATTCAGACCATAGACAGTTTCGCATTGGAACTGGCTACCCAGGCACAAGGGATTGATGGTCTTGCGGGCATGTCGATTGTTGAAGATGCCAGCTTCATGTACGAGGCTGCTGTCGATGGTCTATTTCAACAACTCATTGACGAGCTTGAGGCCGCCCCCTTGATCGCCGAGTTTCTCGCATTCCTCGATAATGATGCCCAGTCTGCTCGGCGTCTTATCGTCACCATGCTTACAAAGCGTGATCAATGGCTCGATCTGACGAATGAGATCGCCATGAGCGCTGAGAAAGCTCAACAAGCACTGTGCCTGGTTCTCAACAGGACCCTTGATAAGCTTCGCAACAACCTGTCAGGCGAGTTGTCCGGGCGATTGACGGGTGATGACAACGCACAAATCGAAGGACTCTGCGGGCCTGCAGACCCGGACGGACACTTTTCAGGTCTTGATGTACTGCTCACGCAAAAAAATGAGCTTCGTAAACGCTTCACCCGAAATGACGGCGTTGGCGATCAGGATCAAGTTCGACAACTCAATCAATGGTTACTTTCGTTACATGACCGGGGCATTGCTGAATTGCTCGAAAAATATGCCCTAGTCCCTCCACCGGTTACGGTGGTCGATCTACACATCCCTACACTGGCTTCGACGGTATTGTCCCTTGCAGCGGTAGAACTGAAGAAGATTTTTCAGGACCGCCACGAAGTAGACTTCAGCGAACTACTCCGCGCAGCAATGAATGCCATCCGCGATCGAGAAGGTAGGCCCACGGATTTAGCACTGCTTCTTGACTACCGAATAAAACACATACTGGTAGATGAATATCAGGACACTTCACGCGCACAATTCGAATTTTTCAGTCTGCTGTGCGAATCATGGTCTGCCTCGGATTCCAACACCTTTTTCGGCGTTGGCGACCCTATGCAGTCTATCTACCGTTTTCGTAATGCAGACGTCAGTATATTTATGGAAACTGCCACGACCGGTATGGGCCAGCTACCGATCACCCTGTGCGATCTGCAGGCAAATTTCCGCTCTACCAAGACAATCATCGAATGGTGCAACCGTACATTTGCAGACCTTTTTCAAGGGGCGTCAAAGTACGATATCCAGTATACCCCTGCCATCGCGCAGGGACGTACTGAGGGCCAGCCGGTAGCGTGTCGATCTTTCGGCTCCCTTTCCGACGAGCACGCATTTGTTATCCATCGCATTCGCGAACTGTTGGCAGAAGACAAAGATGCCGAGATCACCCTACTGTGTCGCGCGCGTTCACACATCGAAAAATTGATATCCGAACTACGCAAACAAGGTATCGCGTGGCGTGCAACCGACATGGACCTTCTAACAACAGCACCCATCGTGCAAGATCTTTTTAGCTGTCTGAAGTTGATTGTGAACCCGAGTGAGCCTATGAACTGGCTTTCCGTTCTCAGAAGCCCGCTTGCCGGATTTAGCCTCAACGAACTCACAGCACTCGCGACAGCACCGGGTTTTGAGGCCGCATTGGACCGATCAAACAATCTGGCATCAGAACGCATCGCGATCGCATTCAATTGGGCCCGCGCGATGATGTTCGAACGATCTGCACGCGAGGTTGTCGAAGGCTTCTGGTTTCGTGCAGGTGGGGGCGCGGCTTATGACAGCAGTGTGTGGGTACAGGCAGAAGCATTTCTGGACCTGTTAGAACCTTTCGGGACGCAATTAATAGACCTTCAAAGCATCGAAAACCAGCTTGCACGCCTGTACTCACCCGCCCGGAGTCACGCACCTGTCACAATCATGACGATTCATAAGGCAAAAGGCCTTGAGTTTGACCACGTCATCGTTCCGGGACTGAATCACCAACCCCGAGCAGACGACGCGGCACTCATATCAATCGGACAAACACAGGGCGATCTGTTGCTGGGCGTACGCGGCGATCCTCTGCACGGCTGGCTGGCAATCGAAAATCGGCAACAAGCCGCAGCAGAAGACAAAAGAATGCTTTATGTCGCGTGCACGCGTGCAAAATCCACGCTCGCGCTTACCTATACCCACGAGTCTGGCAAGCGCCCACGAGGACTTGCGCGCCTGATCTCTGCCTATGCAAGCACAACCAGCACTAAGGCGACAGAACCTGAATTTGCCTTATCACAACCGACAAGCGTGCAGACTGAATTGCGCGGTATGCAGCCTTACAAACGCATCTCGCCTGCCTTTCGCTGGACACCCCCAGAATCATTCATTGCAGATAAAGCCCTACCACCTGATCTCATCGCCTCTCGAAACGAAGTTGCAACCGGCACCCTTGTCCACCAAACACTCGCCTGGATCGCTAGAAACGCGCCCTATGCGCTTTCCTGGAAACCACAGGAGATGTCTGTCCGCATGCAACAGTGGAGCGAAGATCTTCCGATATCTGCAGATGCCGCGCACCAGGTCGTAGAGACTGCCCTTGCCCAGGTAAACCGCCTCATAGGCTCTAGTCTGGGGAAGTGGGTACTGGCCCCCCACGCTTCACACGTAGCGGAATTACACTTAAGTGCCCTACTGAAAGGTGAGGTTACGCATGTGGTGATCGACCGGATGTTCGTGGAAAACGGTGAGCGCTGGATAATTGACTACAAGTCATCTCAACTCGAAACACACCAAGATCAAGCGCAAATGATTAGTCGGTATCGACCTCAACTGGAACAATACAGTGCAGTGTGTCAGTTGTTATTCGCTGAACCGATCCGGTGCGCGCTCCTCCTCACTGATATACCTGAACTGGTAGAGCTTTGAACACGGCATGCTTTCATTGCAAATCACTTCGGACGAGGTAGTATTCGCCGTCATGAGCAAATACACGAACACAACCAAGTCCAACGAGTCAGCGCTTCGCGACTCTGACGGCTTTTATATCTGCAACGGCTTTTACTTTGTAATATAGCCAGCCTTCAACTGCGGAAGGCACCTGCCTTCCACGGAGCAACCCCGTTAGGACGGCAGCAAGCAACCTACACGGGGTTTTTTAATGCCTGCAAAAAATCAAGGCAGGACACGAGGAGAGATTGATGCAACTTGAAAATATCAACGTGGACAAACACGAAGTATTGACCACACCAGAACACCTGAAAGCAAAGCTGCCAGCTAACGAAAGTGTGCGAGAGTTCGTCACTCAAGCCCGTGTGCAGGTCGAGGATGTGGTTTCTGGTGTGGATCCTCGGATGCTGGTCGTTGTCGGTCCCTGTTCAATACATGATCCAGATGCGGCACTTGAATATGCCCAGAGGCTTGCAGCATTGAATCCCGCATTGGCAGACCGATTACTGATCATCATGCGGGCATACTTTGAAAAACCCCGCAGTACGATTGGCTGGAAAGGCCTCATCAACGACCCTTATCTAAACGATACCTTTAAAGTCAGCAATGGACTCGAGATCGCCAGGAAGCTGTTGCTTGCAATCACCGACAAACACATTCCAATCGCCACTGAAGCGCTCGACCCTATTACACCTCAGTACATCCAGGACTTGATTTCCTGGTCCGCCATTGGTGCTCGCACAACAGAGTCTCAGACGCATCGCGAATTGGCTTCAGGACTGAGTTGCCCGGTTGGTTTCAAAAACGGCACTGACGGATCTCTTGAAGTGGCCCTCAATGCCCTTCAATCAGCCACCAGTCCACATTCATTTCTTGGTATCAGTCCGTCCGGGCAAGTCAGTGTGATCCATACAAAAGGCAACCCTCATACCCACATCGTGCTCCGTGGCGGCTCGAACGGGCCTAATTATTCTCAAGACCATGTGCAGGCAGCCGAATCTGCCCTATGCCGCATTGGGCATCGACCTTCAATCATGATCGATCTTTCACACGCAAATTCCAACAAAGATCACCGCAATCAAAGCAAAGTCCTGGAAGATGTCATGCGACAGATAGCGCAAGGCAACGAGTCCATCACTGGCGTGATGATAGAAAGTAATCTGCAACCCGGTAGCCAGAAGCTAGGCGGACAGGATCTTCAATACGGTGTGTCAGTGACCGACGCATGCATTGGCTGGGAAGAAACGGTGGACCTGTTAAGCACGCTCCACGAAGCAATGGCCGTTCGTTGCTAAGCCTCTTCCACACTCAGCTATAGTACGCGTTTTCCGTAAACGTGTGGTCTGTCTGATCCAGGATACCCTTGAGTTCAGGCAAACGCTCCATCAGCGTCGACTCAACGCTGTTTTTAAGGGTGAGGTCTACCGCAGAACAGCCCTGGCAGCCACCACCAAACTGAAGAACAGCCTCATTTTCAGCAGTCAGTTCCACCAGCGTGACCATGCCCCCGTGCGACGCGAGCCCAGGATTAATCTCGTTATACAACACATAGTTGATGCGGTCTTCGAGCGGCGAGTCTTCCGAAACGCTAGGCACTCGCGCGTTGGGGGCTTTGATCGTCAGCTGGCCACCCATCTGGTCTTCCTGATAATCCACCACCGCATCGACAAGATAAGGTTGGCTTCTTTCTTCGAACCAGGCTCGAAAACCTTCATATTCAACTGGCACGTCACCCTGCTGCTCTTCACCGGGTCGGCAATACGCTATACAGGTTTCTGCCTGAGGTGTACCCGGTTGAGCAACGAAAACACGAATACCCGTTCCGGATTGTTCCTGTTTGGTGAGAAGTTCCTGCAAATAGGTTTGTGCAGCGTCAGAAATTTGAATCATGTGGAAACGTGTTAGTAAATGTCATAAGCGCTTTATACCCGACTATTTTGGTCGGGTATAGCCCTGTTAGAAATCCTGCCCCATTATTAATTAAATTCAAGACTTTTTAATTAAACTTCAATTGTATTCACGTTAATACAGGCCAAACTTGAGTTTTCGCATGAGTAGAACGCTGTGGCCGAAGCCTTTCAGAGTCAACCACCACCCATCGTCCAACACCTCCGCCAGAAAATTCTAGTGCTTGACGGTGCCTACGGCACAATCCTGCAGAAGCTTCAACTTCCGGAGGCAGACTATCGCGGTACTCTGCTCAAGAATCATGTTAAGCCTGTTGTCGGAAACCATGACCTACTGAATTTGAGCCGACCTGACATCGTCGAGGAAATTCACGCCAGTTATCTCGAAGCAGGCGCGGACATCATTTCAACGAATACGTTTTCTGCTACTGCTCTGGCGCAACTGGATTTTGGAACCGAGTCGGTCGCCTTGGAAATTAACCAAGCCGGGGCCGATCTAGCTCGGCGGGTCGCAGACCGATACTCAACCCCACAAATGCCTCGATTTGTCGCCGGCTCCATCGGACCGACCAATCGCAGCGCAAGTCTATCTCCAGACGTAGAACGACCCGGCTATCGAAATATTTCGTTTGATGAACTGGTTGCCAGCTATAAGCAAGCCGCGACAGGCCTCATTCAGGGCGGGGTCGATCTTCTGATGATTGAAACCGTGTTCGATACGTTAAATGCAAAAGCAGCCATTTATGCCATCCTCACTTTGAATGACGAGAGAGTCGAGTCAGGCGATTTACCTCTACCCATCCTCATTTCCGGGACAATCACCGATGCTTCGGGGCGCACATTATCCGGCCAGACAGTCACCGCATTTTTGAACTCAGTGGCCCACGCAAAGCCAATAGCCATCGGATTAAATTGTGCCCTGGGGGCCGAACAGTTACGCCCGTATCTCGCAGAACTCGCTCGAGCATCACCTTTTCCAGTTAGCGTGCACCCCAACGCAGGCCTGCCCAACGCCTTTGGTGAATACGACCAGACAGCCGACGAAATGGCGGCGATTGTCCGCGAGTTTGCACAAGCCGGTTGGTTAAACATCGTCGGCGGGTGCTGCGGCACTACACCAGAACATATATCCAAGATTGCCGACGCGGTCAGGGACTTTGCTCCTCGGCCCATGAGTGGACCAGCAACGGAGCTGCGACTGTCGGGACTCGAAGGACTGTCCATCACAGATGATTCGCTGTTCGTCAACATTGGCGAACGCACCAATGTGACCGGTTCGGCGCGTTTTGCTCGCCTGATCCGAGAAGGAGATTTCAGTACGGCTTTAAGTGTAGCCCGCCAACAGGTTGAAAGCGGCGCACAAATCATCGACATCAACATGGATGAAGGCTTGCTGGACGGTCAAGCAGCCATGGTCGAATTTTTGAACCTAATTGCAGCCGAACCCGACATTGCCCGGGTACCCGTCATGATCGACTCAAGCCAGTGGTCAATCATCGAGGCAGGCTTGAAGTGCGTTCAGGGTAAGGCAATCGTCAACTCCATCAGCCTCAAAGAAGGCGAAGAACAATTCGTCGACCGCGCAAGAGCGTGTCGCAGATATGGGGCTGCGGTCATCGTCATGGCGTTTGATGAGCAAGGGCAAGCTGACAGCTATGAAAGGAAAATCGGCATCTGCGAACGTTCATACAGGATCCTCACAGAGGTCGTTGGCCTTCCCGCCGTGGACATCATCTTTGACCCCAACATATTCGCGATTGGCACCGGGATCGAAGCGCATTGTAACTACGCGGTCGATTTCATCGAAGCGGTTAGCTGGATCAAAGAAAACCTCCCGCATGCGAGCACGTCAGGCGGCTTAAGCAATGTCTCTTTTGCATTCAGAGGTAACAACCCTGTTCGAGAGGCCATACACGCAGTCTTCCTTTATCACGCGATACAAGCGGGTTTGACAATGGCCATCGTGAACGCTGGCCAATTGACCATCTACGAAGATTTGCCGGATGAGGCACGCAAAGCGGTCGAAGATCTGGTGCTAAATCGTAGAGAAGATGCGACCGAACGTCTGCTCGACCTGACAATGAATCTTAAACAAAACACAAGAGAGGGTGGCCCCGACCTCAGTTGGCGTGATTCGCCCGTTACCGAAAGGCTATCGCACGCGCTGGTCAACGGAATTTCCGATTTCATCGTTGAAGACACAGAACTGGCAAGACAGACGGCCACCAAACCCCTGGATGTCATCGAAGGCCCCCTCATGCAGGGCATGTCTGTCGTTGGAGAATTGTTCGGTTCGGGCAAGATGTTTTTGCCCCAGGTAGTGAAGAGCGCGAGGGTTATGAAACAGGCAGTTGCCCATCTCGTGCCTTTCATAGAGGCATCACAAGGCGACAAGCCTCAAACGAAGGGCAAAATCGTCATGGCGACAGTCAAAGGTGATGTACACGATATAGGCAAGAATATCGTCGGTGTCGTTTTACAGTGCAACAATTACGAGATCATAGACCTTGGGGTCATGGTCCCGGCGGAGACAATTCTACAAACTGCGATCGACGAACAAGCAGACGCAATCGGTTTATCAGGCCTCATCACACCTTCGTTGGATGAGATGGTACATCTTGCCAGCGAAATGCAGCGTCTAAACCTTGAACTACCTCTCCTCATAGGGGGTGCCACCACATCCAAAGCACACACGGCCGCACGTATAGCGCCGATGTATAAAAACAAGGTCACGGTTTACGTGCCCGACGCATCGCGCGCCGTTCAAACAGCCAGCGCACTGTTGAGCGACCAGGCCCAGTACGACGCATATGCTAATACCCTGGCAGCCGATTATGAAAAAGTACGAAACCGAGTAGAAGCACGGCAGAACAAACGCGAATACCTGAGCTTAGACGATGCTCGATATAACTGCTTCGATGGCCGATGGGCGGGTTATCAGCCACCAAGGCCTTTAATGCCTGGTGTTCACGTCGTTGCGCCGACTGTCAGCGAACTCATTCGATTTATCGACTGGTCCCCGTTTTTCATGGCCTGGGAACTGGCAGGAAAGTTCCCGGATATACTGAATGACGAAACCGTCGGTAATGCAGCGAGTGAGTTGTATCAAGATGCGCTGACCATGCTGGATGAGATCTCTGATGAAAATGGTCTTAAATGTCGCGGCGTATTTGGACTATGGCCTGCAAATCGAGAGGGCGCGGACAGCATTAGTATATATGCCGATGAGACGCGCAGCCAATCACTGGCCACCATACATCACTTGCGACAGCAGACCCCAAAGCCGGATGACCTGGCGCCCAACTTCTGTCTTGCCGACTTCGTAGGTGCCGAAGGAATAGCGGATTATCTCGGTGGGTTCGCCTTGACTGCTGGTCTTAATATCGACACCGTTCTCAATCGCTTCCCCGATGATGACTACCAACAGATTCTCGTCAAAGCACTCGCAGACCGTCTTGCTGAAGCATTTGCCGAATACCTCCACGAATATGTCAGAGTAAATGCGTGGGGCTATGCAAGCGATGAGGCGTTGGACAATGCAAGCCTGATCCGCGAACGCTACCGGGGCATACGGCCTGCACCTGGATATCCGGCATGCCCTGATCATTCACAAAAAACCACGCTTTTCGAAATATTGGATGCCACCAGGCAAACCGGCATAGAACTCACCGATTCGCTGGCCATGCATCCGGCAGCCTCGGTGAGCGGATGGTACTTTTCACATCCTGAAAGCCGCTACTTCGGCGTAGGTAAGATAGATGTAGACCAGTTAGCAGATTACGCAGAGCGCACCGGGCTTAACAAAGCCGATGCCGAAGCCCGGCTTAAGCCACTGCTCCAGTAACGGCCCAGGTAGTAACAAAAGCCCTGATTTAAGGGCAGAACGTGCAATTACAGAAGACAGGACATTCCATCTTAAGAAATCGAGCGCCGGCACTCGCTTCTAAGCTTATATCGAGTTGTGCTTTGGCAAACAAAACAACGACTGCTATGTTCCCGCGCCGACGATGAGAACGGGTAACGAGTGTATAAATACGACGATTTTGATCGAACCTTTGTAGCTGAACGCGTCGCCCACTATCGGGCCCAGACTGAACGCTATCTCGCGGGAAAGCTGACGGAAGACGAGTTTCTACAATTACGACTGCGCAACGGCCTGTATATACAGCGATTAGCGCCTATGCTGCGAGTCGCGGTTCCTTACGGCACTTTATCCAGCACCCAATTGCGCATGCTCGCATCCATTGCTCGTGACTACGATCGAGGCTACGGTCATTTGAGCACGCGCCAGAACATGCAGTTTAACTGGCCAGAGGTGGCTGAAGTACCTGACATTCTGGAAGCCCTGGCATCGGTAGATATGCATGCGATCCAGACCAGTGGTAGCTGTATCAGAAACGTAACCACAGACGAGTTTGCCGGCGCCGCTGCCGATGAAGAAATCGACCCTCGCCCTTACTGTGAGCTGATACGCCAATGGTCGACCGCACACCCGGAATTCGACTGGCTGCCAAGAAAGTTCAAAATCGCCCTCAGCGGAGCGGCAGAGGATCGCGCCGCCATCGCCGTTCACGATATCGGTCTAGGGGTGTCAAAGGACCCACGAGGTAATGCGCAATTCGACTTCTACGTTGGCGGTGGCCTTGGCCGGACCCCGGTGATCGGCTCTCTCATAGAATCAGGGGTAGCAGCAAAACACCTTCTAACTTTTCTGGAAGCCGTGCTGCGCGTTTATAATCGCTACGGACGACGAGATAACAAGTATAAGGCGCGCATCAAAATACTGGTACGGGCCATGGGAGCAGAGGCTTTCCGCGATAAAGTGTTAGCCGAATGGGAATTCCTCAAAGATGGTCCTTCGACAGTAAATACAAAGGAACTTGATCGCCTAACGGCCCACTTCTTACAGCCCGAGTTCGCAAGCCTTAACAACGCAACCCAAATACTTCAAACACACCGCTTAGCAAATCCCGCCTTCAGTGCATGGGTATCGCAAAATATAATTGCGCACAAACATCCTGACTACGCCGCTGTGACTCTTTCAACGAAAGTCGCTGGCATACCCCCCGGTGACGTCACCGATGAACAAATGGATCTGGTTGCGGACTGGGCAGATCAGTATTCGTTTGGGGAGATCCGCATCAGCCACGAGCAAAACTTCATTCTGCCCCACGTCCCAAGAGACTGTTTGTTTGATTTATGGTCTGCCGCCGGAACTGCGGGCCTAAGTACGGCCAACAGCGGCCAATTAACGGACATGATCTGTTGTCCGGGAGGCGACTATTGCTCTTTGGCAAATGCCAAGTCCATACCAGTCGCTGAGGCCATACAGCGTCGATTTGATGATGAAGACTATCTGGCCGATCTCGGCGATCTGGACATCAACATATCAGGTTGCATGAATGCATGCGGACATCATCATGTCGGCCATATCGGTATTCTCGGGGTCGACAAGAAAGGCAAAGAGTATTATCAGATCTCCGTGGGCGGCCACTCGGGACACGGTCGACTCAACGCATCACTGGGTCGAATCCTGGGCCCCTCTATCGCTCGAGATGAAGTCACCGACGTGGTTTCACAGATCATTGAGGTTTACATTGAACATCGAGACGAAGGTGAGTCTTTCTTGAGTGTCTACAGACGTATCGGTATCGACCCATTCAAGGAGCGTGTCTATGCCAAAGCGAATTAAAGCAACACCCGATGGCTGGAAAATCTCCGATCCGGCTACCGACAGGGAGATGACGCCAGACAGTTGGGCCGGCCAGGGTACTTTACGACTGGCGTGTGACAGCGAGCCGGAAGAACGTTTTCTCTCCGCACAAACCATCGTCATCGAATTTCCGGCTTTTACCGACGGTCGAGCCCTTTCTTTAGCAGTACTCCTGCGCAAACAATTCGGCTACAAGGGGCATCTAAGAGCAACGGGCGCGACGCACGAAGACATTGTGCACTACATCATTCGCTGTGGCTTTGACCAAATTGACGTACCGCCCGGACGAGACCCTGACCTGTATCTCGCCTTGCTCGAACCGTATACAGCCCACTATCAGGGCTCCGTGCACGACCCTGAGCCTTCTTTTAAACGCACCTTAAGAGGCATCAACGCGTAGATCCTTCCCCGCTTCTTTACACAATGACCCCACAATCGCTCTCGCAACACCGTGCTGTTTGGTTGTTTTCGCCAGCGCCGAGCGCGTTGTCACCATAGCTTAAGCTGCACAGCGATTAATCGTCACTTAATGATGCAGGACACCTCGCCCTACCATCTGTCCTGCCAGTATCCGATCGATGGCCTCAGAAACGTCCTTAAGGGACAGCACTTCTTCTAGATCACTCAAATCGACAAGCCACTCGTTGGCCAGGCGAAGCCAGATGCGTTGTTTTTCTGCTAATGGCAGTTGTACGGAATCTATGCCAAGGAGATTGACGTTGCGAAGAATAAATGGAAGCACCGTTGCCGGTATATCTGCGCCCCCAACCAGGCCGCACGCTGCCGCGGAACAGCCATACTTCAAGCCCTTGACAGCGTTGAACAACATTTCACCACCAACCGTGTCAACAACCCCAGTCCAGCGTTCTGCCATCAGCGGTCGGTGACCACCTTCATTAAATTCTTCCCTACTGAGCACAGTCTCAGCACCCAGTCCTTTGAGGAAATCATGCCGGTCGGCCTTACCCGTGACGGCTGCTACCTGATAGCCAAGATGCGCCAATATCTTCACAGCAACCGACCCTACGCCACCTGTGGCGCCAGTCACCAGTACAGGTCCATCACCAGGACTCATGCCCGCGGTTTCCAACTTGTCTATACACTCAGCAGCGGTGAAGCCCGCTGTACCCAACAGCATACTCGAGTGCAAACTCAACCCTGCCGGTAGCGGCACGACCCAACCTGCAGGGACGCGGATACGGGCACCAAACCCGCCTGAGGTATTCATCCCTAAATCAAAACCAATAACGAGGACTTCATCGCCAACGCTGAACTCCGATTGCGAACTGGCAGCCACGATACCAGCCGCATCAATACCTGGCGTATGGGGAAAATTCCGCGTCACGCCGGGGTTACCACTCGCTGAGAGACCATCTTTATAGTTCAAAGAAGAATATTTCACGTCGATCAAGACATCGCCTTCAGGCAGGTCATTTTCCTCTCGATCCACAAGTTCTCTGACATATCCATCGTCTGACTGGCTAACTTGAAAGGCCTTAAATGTCATGTATTCCCCTCTTTCTTCATTGTCGTTAGGTTCACTGTCTTCCGGAAAACTTTGTGAGCACATCTTCTGCGCTTCTAAGAAGGCCATTCACCCTTCCCAACAGACGATCGATTGGTTTTTTGTGTTCTTTCCAGACCACTGCATAAACGTCATGTTCAGTACAAGCTTGCATGAGGTATTCATCGCTCGTGGCGAGCTCATCGACCAGATGCAACTCAATCGCCCGCTTGCCAAGCCACGCTTCGCCCGTTGCCACAACGTCGAGATCAACGTCGGGGCGATAATCGGCTACAAATTCCTGGAAGAGCGCATGAACATCTTCGAGTTCTTCAACAAATTTCTGTCGACCTTCATCTGTATTTTCTCCAAACACAGTCAAGGTCCTTTTGAATTTACCCGCTGTAAGGACTTCCACATCAACATCCTTTTTTTTCAGCAATCGGTGAACATTGGGGATCTGCGCCACGACCCCGATAGATCCGAGCAATGCAAAAGGTGCCGCCACAATTTTGTCAGCCACCACAGCCATGAGATAACCACCGCTCGCGGCAACTTTATCGACCACCACAGTCAAATCTATCTCTTTGTCTCGAATTCTCTGCAACTGCGATGCGGCAAGGCCATAATTGTTGACCATGCCGCCAGGACTTTCGATCGCAACAACCACTTCATCGTGACTCAATGCCATGGTGATCACTGCACTGATTTCTCGACGCAATCTGTCCACCGCACTTGCCTTCAGATCCCCTTCGAACTGCAGATAGAAGACACGTTTATCGCCGTGCACTGCATCCGTCTCATCGTCGACTACCTCATTTGGCGCCTGACTTTTTGTATCGCGCGCCTGTTTCTTACGAGCTTTCGATACGTTCTTCGCTTCCGCTTTATGTTGTTTTTTAGCCAGCCCCGGGGGTAAAACGTGGGACTCCATGGTATGGCGCAAGTCACGGAGTTGGTCATTTAACTTAGTGACATGGAGTGATCCGGCATCGTCTTCATCAGATGATTTTGTGCCCATCCCGGCAAACGCCGATAAGATAATGAGAAGAGCAATGACGACTGTTGCGGCCTCCGCAAGAAAGATCAGGTATTCGTATAAATATTCCATACTTCAAGCTGCAAAAACGCAGTACTCTATAGGTGGCATGATGCGCCGTCCAGCCGGAAAGCTCGCCTGCCCAATTATTCGCCAGGAACAACCCGAGGACGTCCGGTGCAACAACTGATCGCCCTACTGACTAAAGGCTACAATGCAACAGCCGTCGGTGATATCGACCTTTGCTGCGCAATCGAGAGCGAATCCACCGGCCAGTGGGTCCTTTTACAAATAGATCATGGTGCTATGACCCTGTCCACCGATTCGAAGGAAACTGCGGAATTCACCATTTACTTTAGCGATGAGGAAACGGCAGTTGGTTTTTTCACCGGACAAAGCAATGCCGTTGAACTTTTCCTCGAATCAAAGCTTAAAAGCAGTGGTTACATCGTGACAACGTTTCGCGTGTTGCATGCGTTCGTCACTTCGATTGATCTATGAACTCCTGGATCAACCAGCCTGAAATCGCTGTTTTAGGCGGAATTTGCGGCAGGTTATCTGCTCTGAACCATTGCGCGTCCGCAATTTCACCTTCTTGACATACAATTTCGCCCGAATCGTATTGTGCATGGAATCCGAGCATGAGTGAGTTCGGAAACGGCCAGCTCTGCGAGCCAAAGTAGTGCAGGTTTCTGACATGCAAACCGACCTCTTCGAAGACTTCGCGATGCACTGTCTGCTCTATAGATTCACCAGGCTCTACAAACCCTGCCAGAGTCGAATACATACCATTGGGCCACGCTGCGTTGCGTGCCAGCAGCATTTCCTCCCCTTTCGTGATTAATACGATAATCGAAGGGGATAAACGAGGGTAGCTGATTAATTTACAACTTGGGCACTCCTTTGCCCTGTCTACCTCGTGATCAGCCACAGACGCTCCACACCGACTGCAGAATTGGTGAGTTTCATGCCATTCAATGATCTGTTTCGCACGACCAGCAAGATAAAACAGCGATTGGTTTGTTCTGCCCAGAAGATTCCTCAAACCCATCAACGCAAAGCCCTGCGTCGCCGTGCCCTTTGCCGCCACTGCAAAGCAGGGTCTATTCAGATAATTGCCAAGAAAATGCTTGCTGGTGACCTGCATATCAAACCAACGGAAGTCGTCCGCGGTAACCGGTTCGAGCACTCCTCCCTCGGTTTTGCAGAGTATCTCGCCTTTTGAAAACACAAAATACCACGCATCCCCATGGTCCACCCCATCAGGCTCTATATGCTGTGGCTCGAACTCATCAGGATCAGTAGGCCACATATTTCTTCTCTCCCTCTTTGCCCCTTTTGTGCCTGCAAAGTATCACAACTCGCACAGAGGCACCTATATCCATAGAGCGCCTCTCTGAGCCTATTACACGCGGATAGGAAGTTTATTTCACCGCCATGCGTCGATGACTCAGCGGTCGGTCTGGCGCCTCCATACAGGCTGCTCATCTGATTCTTCTGCAAGAAAATCGAGATAGGATTCGTGTTGTTTTAATTCCTGCGCTGTTGCCTGGACGACAGGCAACAGCGCGTCGACATCGGCTAATTCTACATCACGCCCAACTCCCGGCTCAGATGACCCTGCCACCTGTGCACTGTCTGTACCAGCAAAGAGATTTGTCTGCCCACCCGTCATGAGCAGGTAAACATCCGCAAGAATCTCCGCATCCAGCAGCGCACCGTGTAAATCTCGCTGCGAGTTATCCACCAGATATCGACGGCACAAAGCATCAAGATTGTTTTTCTGCCCCGGATGCTTTTGGCGCGCTATGACGAGGCTGTCCGTGATCGTACATAACGCCTGCATGCGCGGGTAATCCTTTCCACACCGCTGTAGTTCGTAATCAAGAAACGACAAATCAAACGGGGCGTTGTGGATGACCAGATCGGCATCTCGCACAAACGACAGGAACTGTTCGGCAATGTCATCGAACAACGGTTTATCGCTGAGAAAGGCTCGGCTAATTCCATGAACTTCCAGAGCGCCATCATCGATATCACGTTGAGGATTAACGTAGGCGTGAAAATGCCTGCCTGTCTGCTTTCGATTGACCATTTCTACCGCACCGATCTCAATAATTCGATGCCCCATATCCGGCTCGAGTCCTGTTGTTTCTGTGTCTAGTACGACTTGTCTCACTCGCCTACACCACGCTTGTCAATCGCCTGAGAGCATAGCATCAATTGCATCATTGGCTGCCTGATCTACGCGTTCGTTTTCTTCATGTCCGCTGTGCCCCTTGACCCAATGCCACTCGATCTGATGAGAGTCGATGACCCGATCCAGTTCAACCCACAGATCCTGATTCTTAACCGGCTTTTTTTGCGATGTTTTCCATCCATTTTTCTTCCAGGCGGATACCCACTTCGTTATCCCCTGACGCACATATTGCGAATCGGTCGTCAGTGAGACCTCGCATGGTTGATTGAGCGACTTCAGGCCCTCAATCGCTGCGGTTAATTCCATACGGTTATTGGTTGTATCTCGTTCGGCGCCTTGCACGAGCTTTTCGACCCCTTCGCCGTTTAATTCTATTTTCAACAGCGCAGCCCACCCCCCCGGACCTGGATTGCCTCTGCAAGCACCATCGGTAAATATCTCAACGCATTTCATCTAATCAATACTACTCGGCGGTACAAGGCGACTTGGACGGGGATGAAAAACAGCGACCCGCGGGTAGGCGAGTTTCGGCTCCTTAACTTTACGTTGCGCAGGCCAGCTAAAGTTTCCGCTCGATTGCTGTTTCACGGCACTCGTCACCACCAGGCCACTAAACGGTATCTGACTCGGAGCAGGAGGAATCAATGAATCCCGTCCAAATCGATTCCAGAACAGTGACAGACCTCCATATGCCGGCGGCGCATCAAGCTCCAACCCAAGCAATGTCAACCAATCAAAGAGTCTTATCGGATTAACGAGTCTTAATTGTCTGATTGGGTCTTCAAGGACCGACGCAAGCCCTCGACGAATGCCCAGCAGACTCCAGGGATTAAAGCCCAATACAATTAAGCGACCACCTGGGGCGAGGATGCGCACAACTTCCCTCAGCAAGGTGCGAGGGTCAGACACTTGTTCAAGTGCATGGTGAATAACGACAGCATCAATAGATCGGCTCTGAAACGGTAATCTTTCAGGCACTACCTGGACAGAGGGTAACGTACTTTTGACTGCCCGAGGAGAAATATAGATGGATGAGCCAATGTCACGGCGCTTTATATGCTCAGACATTTCCGGCACGGATCCAAGCCAGACCACAGTCTCCCCAGACAGCCGCGTGATAAAATCCGTCGCCAATGAAAATTCGATTGACATCACGCGTCGGGCAAGTTCAGTTTGCCAAAACGTAATGTCGCTCCTGGCACGCAGGTCTTTTAGGAAGTTCAACCGCATTTGCTAAAATCAGCTCGCTGAGCGAAAGTACCGACCAATTTTAGCTGTGGTTAAAAGCGTGTCCACCAGTTTCACCAGGATTGCGTACACGAGCGTGTGCGGCTTGCTATTAACTACCATGATCGGTTGCACAACGGTTTTGCAGCAGGTTTCTGTGCCATCCGACAAGCCCACAGACACAGTGTCACCCACCGCGCTCATAGGCCACCCGATCGCCCATATTGACCTTGCTAAGCCAACGCCTTGGCCGGCGCCAAAGGGGAATGTAGCGGACGTTTCGCCACCTTCAACTGAGCCCACAAACGACTCGCAGAATTTGTGGGCACTGATGCGCACATCCATGCATCTACCTTTGCACGAACAGCACCTGCGCGTTCGCCAGGAAATCAACTGGTACAAACGAAATCCGAAATACCTGTTTCGCCTTGCCAAACGAATACAAACCTACCTTCCTTATATCGTAGAACAGGTTGCATTACGCGACCTGCCCGTTGAGCTCGCCTTGTTGCCGATTGTTGAAAGTGCGCTGGACATCTATGCTTTTTCCCATGGTGGAGCGGCAGGCCCCTGGCAGTTCATAAGGAGTACCGCCCGTCAATACAAATTAAACCTGGACAGCTGGTACGACGGACGACGGGATATCATCGCGAGCACTGATGCGGCACTGAATCTCCTGACAAACCTGCATGCCAGATACGATGATTGGTATCTCGCCTTAGCGGCATATAACGCAGGTCCGGGCAATGTAAATCGCGCACGACGCAAACACCCCGGAGGAGATTATTTCGACCTTGACCTGCCCCGCGAAACCAAAGCTTATGTGCCCCGACTCCTGGCACTGGCCAGCGTGATCAAGGACCCACACCGATTCGGCCTCGCCTTACCGGAGATCGAGAACGTACTGAGTTTTACCTCCCTCAGCTTATACAGCCAGTTCCAGCTCAATACACTCGCGGACCTGCTCAATATGCCTTTGAGCGAGCTCGAAAGCTGGAATCCGGCATTGGCCAGGTGGGCCACGTCACCGCGCGGACCCCATCGCGTGATCGTTCCGCTTACCATTGATCCCAAACAAGCACAATTGGCAATCGACGAACTCCCACCTAAGTGGCGAGTCGACTGGCGTGAAATTACTGTACGCAACGGTGACACGGTTTCAGATCTGGCCTTACGACACAAAACAGACGTGCAATCTCTGATTACCGTCAATAACATCCCGCGCCACCGAATTCGAGCCGGTCAGAAGCTTCTGATCCCGACAGCCGGAAAAGAAAAACCTCTGCCTATCACTACAGGCGAACGCCTCATTCACGTGGTCGTCAGTGGAGAGTCGCTCTGGACAATTTCTCGCAAGTACAAAACAAACCTCAGACAGCTCATGAAAGCCAACAGAATTGGCCCTAACGACCCGCTAAGGGTGGGCACAAAACTCATCATTCCCGGACAACGAAGCGACAAAAAGGTAGTTCGGACAGTCAATTATCATGTACGACGGGGTGATTCGCTGGCCCGGATCGCTGTCAAATTCAACGTCACCGTCAAACAGATTGCAGATTGGAATGGCCTGGATTTAAGTCGTTATATCCACCCAGGCCAAGCGCTGAAACTGCACGTCAACGTCTTAGGCGGATAATTGAATCCGACTACGAGGCTTTAGCTAGCTTAAGCCTCGGGCATCACCGAAGCCGGACGCTCAACACCCAGTTCAGCCTCAGCGGATTGCAGTAAACTCTGCAGTTGAAGTTGACCGGCACGTCCTTCAACAACGCGTCTAAGTTCCGCAACTTCCGCCTGACTGGTCGCATCGATGTCACCTTGAGTAACGCGCGTCAAAGTGACCAGTGCTGCGCCAGTGTCCATATCAGCAATGCCCAGCGACCTCTCCCCTTCACTGGGCCGCGGCAGTTGAAAAGCGAATTCACGGATACTTGGGGGAATCTCTGTTTCACGCGGATTGCGAAGATTACGCATGACGCCATCGACCTGGATCCATTGCGCGCCCAAACTCCGTGCGACTTCGGTAGCACTCTCACCGGCCTCCAGCCTTGCCATGGCCTGGGTCTTGTATTCGTCGATCAACAGCCGAGCCTTTTCACGTGCGAGTGATGCCTGGATATCATCGCGCACGGATTCAAGTGGTTTAAGTTCCGGGGGGTACTGTTCATCTACCCGAACGAAAACAATCTGCTCCTCTCCTAGAACGATGCCACCACTATTATTCCCAGACAGCACATCGTCGCTAAAAAGCGCATTGACCACCGATGTATGGCCCAGCACTCCTTCGCCTGGCTGGGATTCACTAATTCCTTCCGCACGGTTTAACATAAGCCCTTCACTTTCGGCAGTGGCAATGAGCGCGTTCTGCTCGTCATACGCACCATCTTCTAAGCGCCGCGCAGTTTCGGCAAACAGTTCCGCAGCTTTACTTCTTTTCACTTTTTGCGCCAATGTCTCACGCTGGGATTCCAGATCGGGGTAGTCCTTTTGTTCGATGCCATCGAGACGAATAATGTGATACCCAAATTGAGATCTGATGGGTTCGCTCACTTCACCGTGATCAGTCAAACCCCAAAGCGCTTGTTCGAATTCCGCATCAAAAATCCCTTTACCCGCGATATCGAGTTTGCCACCCTGTTTTGCTGAACCGGGGTCTTCCGACACTTCTCGAGCAAGATCTTCGAATGCTTCACCTTGCCTGAGCCTTATGGCCACTTGAGTAATCAGTTCTTCTGCCATCGCATCCGTACGTTCCTCATTGACTTGAATGAGAATGTGCGAGCTGGCACGGCGTTCATCACTTAAGCTTGCAGACCGCTCTTCTTCATAGAGGCTGACGATTTCGTCCTCGGTCACTTCAATAGACGGTGCATCGACCAGTTCGTCAACAGACAGACTGATAAAGGATGCATCGACAGTGAGCTCCGTCATAAACACAGCCGCTTCTTCTTCGTATCTTATTTCGACGTCTTCTTCTGTTACTTCCACCTCATCTAGATAGGTCTCAACCGCAAGATTCAGATAGGCAAAGTCTCGCCTTTGGTTAACTACACGTACAATCTCGGCAAGTTCCCAATCTGTCATTGCGGTTGAATCGGTTATTGCATCCCGGACCTTGTCCGAGCTCAGTGCCGCAGTGTATTCGGATAGAAAGTCTACCGGGTTATACCCCATCATCTGCAGGGTTTGCCGATAAACCGCTTCGTTAAACTGCCCGTCGACCTGATAAGCTTCGCTTGCAATCAGTGATTCATTAACGACCTCGGGGGGTATTTCGACACCCAACCCGCTTGCGGTTTGATACAAAATCTGTCGATTGACGAGCTGTTGCGTGACATATTCGGAAAGCTGTAACGGATCTATGGACGATGCGTCAAAGTCAGGCCCCATTTGTGCCAGGATCCTGCGACGCTCACGCTGAATTTCAACCGCCAATGTGTTCTGAGTTATCGCGTAGTCACCTACTCGAGCAACTTCCGGATCACCACCTAAAAACAGGTTCGTTGCACCGAAGCCAAACAGTACGAGCACCAGGATAATCGCGCCAACCAGAATCTTAAATCCGGTCCCCTGAGTTTGATCGCGTAATTTCTGCAGCATCGAAGAGCAATCTCTAAAATTAAGTGGGGTGCATTGTATTGAATTGCAAAACAATAAAAAGGGGCGCAGTACGCGCCCCTCTCGTAGAGCTTGCTATTGCTGGTCATGACATCTAAGTCAAGATTCAGCGACTCTGTCGTTTGCTTAGCGTAATGCTGAGCCGAACGATGCCTAGTTCAGTGCAGCCTTAAGCGCTTTACCTGCTTTGAATGCCGGAACCTTGGCTGCGCCAATCCAAATCGTCTGCCCGGTTTGCGGGTTTCGACCTGATCTGGCCGCGCGGTCGCGTACTAGAAAAGTTCCAAATCCCACCAGAGAAACCGATTCTGCATTTTTTAGAGAATTGGTGATGGCCTCTATCGTCGCATCCAATGCTCTTCCAGCCGCAGCTTTAGAGATGTCAGATGACTCTGCAATATGGTCGATCAGCTCAGATTTGTTCACATTTTGTCCCTCGTCACGAATCAATCGATTGGCAATATCCACACGGGCTGTGCTTGGGTACCCGATTATCGATACTAAAATGCGAGTACCGACGCACGCCCAAGCAACAATATAATAAGTGTTTAAACACTTGTTAAAAGCCGTAGAGATTTCACCAGCAGATGATTACTCATTAAGTGTGTGCTAGCGCTTCAACCCTTGTTGCCCTGCTAGCGATATGTGTTGCAACCCATCCCACATGGGATGCAGCGTTTATACCAACACCTCTCTAGGCGTGCAAGCGTCTTAAGCATTGATTCGACATAACATTCAGTGTCGACTGACACCACTCGGCTCAGAAGACTTGTTTGAGTCGACGTTCGAATCAGCCTGATCCTGAATTTCATCAAGGAGCCTTGGCTCAGGTAGAGTTTCCAGCGCAATCTCAAGAACTTCATCCATCCACTTAACCGCGTGTATCTCTATGTTTTCTTTAACATTATCTGGAATTTCTCTGAGGTCTTTTTCGTTTTCAATCGGGATGACGACATGCTTTATGCCCCCCCGATGAGCCGCGAGCAGTTTTTCTTTCAACCCGCCAATGGGTAGTACCTGACCCCTTAGGGTAATTTCGCCGGTCATCGCCACATCAGCTCGAACAGGGATACCCGTGACAACAGAAACGACCGCTGTACACATGCCGATGCCCGCACTCGGTCCGTCTTTTGGGGTTGCCCCTTCGGGCACATGAATATGGAGATCGGACTTTTCATGAAAATCCGGTAGCAGCCCAAGGGCAACAGACCGACTACGCACAAACGTAAGCGCTGCCTGGATGGATTCCTGCATCACATCACCGAGGGAACCGGTCTTGGTTTGTCGTCCTTTGCCCGGCACAGAGACTGCCTCAATGTTCAGTAATTCTCCGCCAGCCTGAGTCCAAGCAAGCCCGGTGACGATGCCTACCCGATTTTCTTCTTCAGCTAAACCGTAGGAGAACCTTCGCACACCGTTGAACTCTTCCAGATGATCAGGGGTGATTTCAAAGGCGTCAGCACTTTTGTTGAGGGCCTGGGCTTTTACAACCTTACGCGCAAGCTTTGCAATCTCCCGCTCTAAGCCGCGCACGCCCGCCTCGCGTGTGTAGTAACGAACAAGATCGAGAAGCGCATCATCCTGCACGCTAAGTTCATCTTGCTTCAGCCCGTTCATCTTCGTTTGTTTAGGCACCAGATAACGGCGCGCGATATTTAGCTTTTCATCATCTGTATAGCCTGGCAGACGAATCACTTCCATCCGGTCGAGCAGAGCTGCAGGGATATTCATGGAATTAGACGTGCAGACAAAAAAGACATGCGACAGATCGTAATCAACTTCGAGATAGTGATCGTTGAATGTGTTGTTTTGTTCCGGGTCGAGTACTTCCAATAGGGCGCTGGCAGGGTCACCGCGCACGTCCATACCCATTTTGTCGACCTCATCGAGTAAAAACAGGGGGTTAGAGACGCCTGACCTTGCCATTTTCTGCAGAATTTTGCCCGGCATCGAGCCAATGTAGGTACGCCTGTGGCCACGAATCTCTGCTTCATCACGCACGCCACCAAGCGCCATGCGTACGAATTTACGATTGGTAGCACGCGCGATACTTTCTCCAAGGCTGGTTTTACCAACCCCCGGAGGGCCCACCAAACAAAGTACAGGGCTACGCATCTTCTTAACTCTGTTCTGCACGGCCAGGTATTCAACGATGCGGTCTTTCACTTCCTCAAGACCGTAGTGGTCCTCATCGAGGATCTGCTGAGCGGTGGCCAGATCCTTGCGCACCCTGCTCTTTTTCTTCCAGGGAACACTCAGCATCCAGTCTAAATAACTGCGAACAACCGTCGCCTCGGCGGACATCGGAGCCATCGATTTTAACTTGTTGAACTCCGCGTCTGCCTTTTCTTTAGCCTCCTTGTGCATACCTGCTTCATCTATGCGTCGCTGCAGTTCTTCAACCTCGCCTTCCTCGGCTTCGCCCATCTCCTTCTGGATCGCTTTCATCTGCTCATTGAGATAATACTCGCGCTGACTTTGTTCCATTTGCTTCTTAACGCGACTGCGAATCCGCTTTTCCATCTCAAGCACATCGATTTCTGAATCCATGAGTTCAAGCAAAAGATCCATGCGGGGTTTCACTTCAAAGGTCTCTAGAATCGCTTGCATATCTTTGAGTTTGAGCGATATCTGTGCTGCAACCGTGTCGATCAATCGAGCCGGATCGTCAATGCTCGACAAAGAAGAGAGCACCTCTTGCGGCACTTTCTTACTGACTTGCACATATTGTTCGAACTGACTTAACAGCGTTCTCGAGAGTGCTTCATTTTTGCTCGTCTCAGTTCCTTCAACCTGCGGCTCGAGGGCTGGTTCTGCATCAGCCGATATAAACTGTTCGCCAAAATCCCAGTTGGTGATGGTCGCGCGCTGTCCCCCTTCGACAAGAACTTTAACAGTGCCATCAGGTAATTTAAGCAGTTGTAAGATAGTGGCAATGGTACCGATCTCAAAGAGGTCTTCTTCACCTGGCTCTGCGACTTCCGAGTCTTTTTTTGCGACCAGTAAAATCTGTTTGTCATTGGCCATTGCCGCATCGAGTGCACGAATGGAACTTTCTGTCCCAACAAACAGCGGGTGAACGCCATGGGGAAACACGACCATGTCGCGTAAAGGCAGTACAGGGAGGTTATTGATCAAGTCAGAATCGCCTCTGTTTTAGGCTTTCTTCAGGCCTGAGCGAAGAAAACCCGGTTATCGGTTAATCGCACCCTGGGAGGCCAGGTCAAGCCGCAAATGACATTGCCATGCCATGAGTTCAATCAGCTACTCTTCCGGTGCAGCTTTCGCTTGCTCAACGTTTTCGTAGATGAGCATAGGATCGCTCTCGCCATTGATGACGCTCTCATCGATAACGACCTTACTGACCGAGTCCGACGAAGGTATGTCATACATCGTTCCGAGCAACACGGCTTCTAATATCGACCTCAAACCTCTGGCACCGGTCTTACGATCCATAGCCCGGTCCGCTATCGCGCGTAATGCATCATCACGGAAATCGACTTCAACGCCTTCCATTTCGAACAGCTTCGTGTATTGCTTGGTCAGTGAGTTCTTTGGTTCAGTCAAAATGCGAATAAGTGCATCTGAATCAAGTTCTTCAAGTGTTGCGACGACCGCGAGGCGACCGACAAATTCTGGTATCAAACCGTAGCGAATCAGGTCCTCTGGCTCCACACCACGCAGCGTCTCGCCAATTGTCTTTCGGTCGGATTTACCCTTCACCTCGGCACTGAACCCAATACCGGATTTATCCGAACGGTCCATAATAACCTTGTCCAAACCCGCAAAAGCCCCGCCACAAATAAACAGGATATTCGACGTATCCACTTGGAGAAATTCCTGTTGGGGATGCTTGCGTCCACCCTGGGGCGGTACGCTCGCAATCGTCCCCTCAATCAATTTCAAGAGGGCTTGTTGGACGCCCTCACCCGATACATCACGCGTGATTGACGGGTTATCTGACTTGCGTGAAATCTTGTCGATCTCATCAATATAAACAATCCCAACCTGTGCTCGGTCGACATCATAGTCACACTTCTGCAACAGTTTCTGAATGATATTCTCAACGTCTTCACCCACATAGCCTGCTTCCGTCAACGTGGTCGCATCGGCGATTGTGAAAGGCACGTCGAGCAGTCTGGCCAGGGTTTCAGCCAGCAGTGTTTTACCGCTGCCGGTTGGACCAATCAGTAAAATATTGGATTTCGATAATTCGACGTCG
The DNA here is from genome assembly GCA_036338285.1 of Pseudomonadota bacterium. Taxonomy (GTDB): domain Bacteria; phylum Pseudomonadota; class Gammaproteobacteria; order Pseudomonadales; family Azotimanducaceae; genus UBA4421. The sequence goes on along the minus strand of JAYZCO010000009.1, from coordinate 87,316 downwards.
TCTTTTTTTCCTTCGTAATTCAATCGCTTATAGTGATTGTAAACCGCGACGGAAAGCACCTTTTTAGCGTGCTCCTGACCGATAACATACTCATCGAGCCTTTCTTTGATCTCCTGTGGGACTGGCAGCTTCGTGCTTTCCCCGGTCTGTGCAGATTCACTGACTTCTTCGCGAATAATGTCATTGCACAATTCAACGCATTCATCACATATGAACACAGAGGGTCCCGCAATGAGCTTACGGACCTCGTGCTGGCTCTTACCACAAAACGAACAATAAAGAAGCTTTCCTGACTCTTCGCCTTTGCCGCTATCGTCGGACATAAATTCCTCTAAAACAGAAACAAATTTTCTCGGCAGCCTCAGTCGTGCTTTAAGGCACTTAAACTAGGGCTCCCATCACCGCATATCATGCACATCAGACCTTGATGCTGTCGCTACTAGAACTGACATCACGATCACACGCTGTACCTGGATGGCACGCACTATACCATGATAGCTCGCGCTTTCGATTGCAACCCTGCCATGTAATGCATTTATGCGTTTCTTGTAGGGACAAATATAACAAAATGCTCTTAGTCACCATTCTGCGCATCGTTAAAGCGATTCTGCTGCACAGAGTCAACCAACCCATATTCCTGCGCCTGTTCCGGACTCATCCAGAAATCCCGGTCGGTGTCCTTCGCCACCGTTTCCACACTCTTGCCGGTATGCTCCGCAATCAGCTTGTTGAGTCTCTCACGCATCAGGAGAATTTCCTGGGCCTGAAGCTCAATGTCGGCCGCTACACCACGTGAACCACCGCTCGGTTGATGCAACATCATCCGCGAATTTGGCAACGCCATGCGTTTACCCGACTGACCCGCCGCCAGCAGAAACGCACCCATGCTCGCTGCCTGGCCCACACACAAAGTTGCAACATCAGGGCGAATAAACTGCATCGTGTCATATATTGACATCCCCGCTGTAACTGAACCGCCGGGTGAATTGATATATAGGTGGATGTCTTTGTCTGGGTTTTCCGATTCGAGAAACAACAACTGTGCGACAATCAGGTTGGCCATGTGATCTTCAACAGGGCCCACAAGAAAAATGATGCGATCCTTCAACAACCGTGAGTAGATGTCGTAAGCCCGTTCACCCCGTGCAGACTGCTCGACTACCATGGGTACCATTCCCAGATTCTGGACAGGGTTGCGATATGGGTCATGTATATCGGTCATTCGATACTCCGGTGTGTGTTTAACTTTTCAGACCACATCATGGCGACAGGTCTGCAACTTATTCTTCTTCATCTCCTGAATCTACAGCCTCTTCTCCTTGGACTGCTTCGTTCGAATCTTCAACCGCCGGATCTGCTTCTTCTTCCGGATGGACGGCCCTGCCGCTGACGATGTCATCATAGCTTGAATCGAGCACTTCGACGCTTGCCTGATCTAATATGAGGTCAACGACCTGATCTTCAAGGACCCCGGCCTCGATATTTTGCATCTGTTCAGGTTGACTTCGGTACCACGCAACCACTTGTTCCGGTTCTCCATAAGCTGCAGCCATTTCCAACAGCCGAGCCTCAACGCGGTCTTCTTCAGCCTCCAGATTGTTGTCAGTGATCACCTGATTCACCACCAGGCCCACTTTGACTCGTTTTTCTGCCTGATCCTGGAATAACTCATCGGGAAGGTCCGGCAGATTGGCCTGAGGGCTCATCTGAAATTGTCCCAGCATTTGCTCTTTCAGGACCTGAATCTCTCTTTGCACGGATGGTGTTGGCACTAAAAACTCATGTAATTTAGCTATTTCATCCATAACTTGTTGTTTTATTTGATTATTAATCGCCGCGTCCATTTCACGCCGCATGTTTGAGCGGACTTCGTCATGAAAGGCATCTACGCCTCCCTCCTCCACACCGAACTCTTTATAGAACTCATCATCAAGCTCCGGCACCTGTGAGGCCTGCAAACTTTTAACGGTCACGTTGAATTCAACGGTTTTGCCTTTGAGCTCTTCTGCTCGGTAGTCATCCGGAAAAGTGGCATCAAAAGTACGACTTTCCCCTACAGATAAGCCGATCACCCCGTTATCGAAGTCTTCAATCATTTGACCTTTGCCAACGACGAATTCCATATCATCGCCAGAAGCCCCCTCAACCGCTTCCCCATCAAGTGTTCCACTGAAATCAACGCACACTTTGTCGTCAGCCTCTACCGCTCGGTCAACATCGACAAATTCCGTGCGCTGCTCGCGCAACCTCTGCACCATATTGTCCAGATCCTGATCAGTAATCTCAGTTTGCGGTCTCTTAACAGACACCTTACTCAAATCTGCTATCTCGACACTGGGGAAGACTTCAAAGGTCGCGGTGAATTCAAAATCGTTACCCGGATCCATCTTTATGACTTCAAGACTGGGCTGGCCGGCCGGCGTAATATCTTCCTGTGTCACGGCACTAATGAAGCTATCTTGCATCATCTCACCTGCCACCTCAGCACGAACAGCTTTGCCAAAACGACGCCTCACCTCTTTTAAAGGAACCTTGCCCGGCCTAAAACCAGGAATGCTGACCTGGCCACGCGCTTCCTCAAGCTTCTGCGTGATGAGCAATTCAAAATCTTCGCTGGGTAAGGCGATTGTCAGGCGTCGCTCCAATCCCGACATGGTTTCGATCGATACGTTCATGCTCTTTGGTTCTTTGTCGATGTATTAAGGGCAGTAGAAAATGGGGTGGACGATGGGGCTTGAACCCACGACCGCCGGGATCACAACCCGGAGCTCTACCAACTGAGCTACGCCCACCACAGTTTTAAAGGCGCGCATTATAGGTGTGCCGCTTGTAGAGCGCCAGCGGTCCGCTTCATTCCCAAGCCCGACAATGACCATATCTCCAGACATCACCCACCCGTCCATGACAAATCTTCGTTTTGCACACACTCGATTACAAATTCAAACGTTTCTGCCCAAAACTCCCTCAGCCTCGATGATATTGATCAAGATGAGCGCAATAATGTTGCCTATTACCGGCACTGGTCTGTCGAGCGCGTTTCACAGTCTCAAAGGCAATGGTACGCCTGAGAGGACTCGAACCTCTAACCCTCGGCTTAGAAGGCCGATGCTCTATCCAGTTGAGCTACAGGCGCACAGAAAGTGGTCGGGGTAGAGAGATTCGAACTCCCGACATCCTGCTCCCAAAGCAGGCGCGCTACCAGACTGCGCTATACCCCGAGCGAGATTCCGGTTCGCAAACCGGCGAGCGGCGATGATACTCTTTCGCACGCTACGGTCAACGGAGCCGGCAGCAAATACGATGCCCGTTGCTGAATGACGCACCTATTTGCCATTTCGGTTGGGTCTGAAGACCCGGCACTGTAAAATGACCTTTTGGGAGCATATATGGTCGCTCAAGTTCTCGACGGCAAAGCCATTGCCACTCAAAACAAGCAGCGCATATCGCAAGAAGTCGAAGAATGGGTAGCCCAGGGTAATCGCGTGCCCGGCCTGGCCGTTATTCTGATCGGCAACGATCCGGCATCGGAGGTGTACGTGCGCGGCAAACGTCGGGATTGCGACCAAGTGGGATTCCATTCCAATGTCCAGCACCTCAGCGAAAAGGTGACACAGGAAGACCTCGAAACCCGCATCTTCGACCTCAACAACGATTCGAGCATCGATGGTGTTCTGGTCCAGACGCCCCTCCCAATACACATCGACGAAGACCGCGTCATCGACCTCATCGACCCGGGCAAAGATGTCGATGGTTTCCATGCATACAACATAGGCCGCCTGGCGATCAGGCGACCCACCTTCCGGTCGGCCACACCCATGGGCGTGATGATGCTGCTCGATCACATCGGCCTCGAATACAAAGGCCTCGATGCCGCCGTGATCGGCGCATCGAATCATGTAGGCCGCCCGATGGGCCTTGAGTTACTGCTGGCAGGTGCATCGGTCACAACCGTACACAAGTTCACTCGCGATACTGCAGCTAAAGTCCGTATGGCTGATATCGTTATTTCCGCGGTTGGTCAACCAGGACTTGTGACCGAGGAGTGGATCAAGCCCGGGGCTGTCGTCATCGACGTAGGGATTACCCACGGAGACAAAAACAAACTCTTAGGCGACGTCTGCTTTGATGAAGTAAAAGAGGTGGCCGGATGGATTACACCGGTACCAGGCGGCGTCGGGCCTATGACACGCGTCGCATTGCTTGAAAACACGCTGTTGGCTGCGCGTCTACATCAGGAAGCGGACCCGCATTGAGCCGCCGCCTCTTCATTTCAGACCTCCACCTTGAATTTGAGCGCGCGCCAGCCTTTAAGCGTCTTGAGGAGTTGCTGACTGTCGAATCCAGCTGCGTCGATGAGATCTATATTCTTGGCGACCTGGTAGAGATGTGGATTGGTGACGACGACGATGGGCCTGTCGCGTTGTCTTTGAAAGCACTATTTAAAAAGCACAGCCAAACCGTAAAAATTTACCTGATGCACGGTAACAGGGACTTTCTCATCACCGAATCGTTCACCGACTCAGCGAACATACAACTTCTGTCAGATCCTTATGTGACACCCGACGGCATTTACCTTTCGCATGGCGATGCTTATTGCGTGGACGATGTCGAATACCAGCAAATGCGTACACTTTTTCGCTCAGAGACATGGCAGGCAGATACTCTGAGCAAAACACTGGACGAACGCAAAGCCCTCGGACAGATGCTCAGAAGTCAGAGCAAGACAAACAACGCAAACAAGCCTGACAACATAATGGACATAAACGCACCGGCCCTACAGCAAGCCCTGCTCACAACCGATTGCCATGTCGTGATTCACGGGCATACACATCGTCCTGGTATACACAGCGATGACGGCACCAAGCGCTACGTGCTCGGCGCCTGGGAGCGGTGTGGCTGGCTCTGTCGTCAGACAAATGACGAATTGCATCTCGAATGCTTTTCCTTATCAAAACCTTACCCAGGCGCAGGAGCACCACTATGAAAGCGGAATACCGGATCCGGCGCCGTAATCAATTCAGATTCGAATGTCAGCCATTCGGTTGTCTTGTGTTGCACCGTCTGCCGATTCGAAAATCGCTCGGCCAAAGTCAGATAATCGTGAAAATGTCGGGCTTCAGAGTGTATGAGTTGCTGGTAGAGATTTGCCACCGGAGCCGGCAAAACTTCAGCTAAACCGACAAATCGCTCACACGACCTGGCCTCGACAATGGCACCAACAATCAGCATATCAATCAGGCGGTCTGGTTCCCTGGGGCAGACCCGTGCATGTAATTGTGCTGCATATCTGCCGGCGGAAAGCTGGGAGTAGGTCACGTTCTGATCCTGCATCAGATCAAGCACCTGCTCGAAGTGACGCATTTCTTCCCGTGCGAGTCGGGACATGGCATGTAACAACTCGTTTTCTCCCACGTAACGATAGGTCATCGCTAAAGCGGAGCTTGCCGCTTTTTTCTCACAGTTTGCGTGGTCGATCAGGAGTATTGGCAACTCCTTACACGCGTGATCAAACCATGCAGGAGGGGTCCTGACGAGCAAAAAATCAAGTACAGGTTGGAGCTGTGTTCTCATCAGGGCACGATCCGAAAGTTCCGTTCGTAGTGCGCTTGCGCGCGCTTGTAGATCGCCTGATCAAGCACGCGTACGACTTCCAGAGCGCTCGGATTCTCGGAATCCGAATATGAGTAACCCTGATCGACTCTTACCTGCAGGCCTGCAGTTGACAGATACGCAGATTCGCGAACCAATAGGGTCAGGACTTCGTGCAGTCTCTGTACATCGAGTTCGACACTTAAATTGTGTAAACGACAAAAACCCAGATAACCCGCAATATCAGTAATCATTAGGGCTTGACCAAACACCTGGGCACGCATCTCTTCCAGTCGATGCCAGACCGTCTCCCTTTGCGCCTGGTCGTAACTGTTCCATTCAACAATTTCGTGGGCAAAGCGTTTACACCCCCGACAAACAAGGTCTCCATACGTTGTCGAGCAAATCCCCATACACGGTGTGAGTTTTCGTTTCACAAACTAAGGCCTGGTTCCTCGGTCACGCATTTAGCGCCTCTGGTTATCGCTTCCATTTACCCGCGAATCACATTCGAGAAGCATCGCTAACCCCCTTGCAGAGAGCAAGGGCTATTTCCAATTTGTAACATCGATTCAGCGAATGGCCCGGCGTTTGACGAAAATAAGGTTCAGATGCAGACGATGCAACCACTGGCGAAGAGATTTCGTCGCCAGCATACTTGATTTGGATTCAGGGTCATAAAGTGCCGACTGAGCAAGTCGCGCAACATGCGCTCCATCGAGATAAGCAAGGTCACCCAGCCGTTGCAGATAGGAAGCCGGCGTTTCACCAGGCAACCGGCCCAGGCCATGGCGCTCCATGGTTGAACAAAACGCCGTGAATGCCTTTTCCGCCGGGTGGCGAGGCTGTGGCCATCTGCGCCAGAAAAGCGCTATGGCGACAAGCAATAGACTAACACCACCGCCGATGGCTATGGCAATTCCGATCTTCGCCGGTGTCACCTCACCAAGCAGGTCTTCTAGCACCGATTTCTGCGTACTCGCATCATAGCCAACAACCCACAAGTTCCACTGATGTTCAAGCAGATCCATCCACGCCAGCACGTCCGACAACAGTTCACCCTGTCCCATTCGCGCACTCGTCAACAACGAGAGCGTCGCCAGATCGGTGCTGGACAGTGCAGCACTCAAGCCTGACTCGACACGTTCAGGTGCAACAGCAGAGGTCGGGTCAATCCGCACCCAACCACGCCCCGATACCCAATATTCGACCCAGGCATGCGCCAGGTACTGACGCACGACCATATGTCCCGTGACTGGATTGATCTCTCCTCCCTGGTAGCCGCCAACCATTCGAGCAGGAATCCCGGCGGCACGAAGTGCAAAGACAACGGCACCTGCAAAATGGCTGCAGAAACCCGCACGTGTATCGAACCAAAGCGCGTCAATTGAATTCTGACGAGGCAGTTGAGGCGGCTTGAGCGTATAGGTAAACCCTTGCTCAAGCGCCAGCATCATCGCTTGAACCATCAACCGTGCCTCGCCATGCTCCTTTAACAGCGCCTGCGCATAGGCACGGATACGGGGATTATCGTTTTCAGGTAAAGCAGTCTCTCTCTGACGAATCCAGCCCGGCAGTTCGACATCACGAACAAGGTCTTTATCACTCTCAACGCGGTAGCGAAGCACAGACAGGACGGGGTCGTGACTCTGCAGTCTATAGTCTCTTAAAAGCTCAATCTTTGATCCATAGCGGGTAGGCGTATCTAACGCGTACAACCATCGAGTCTGAGTAGGCTGCAGAAATATCTGGTAGGCGTAGTCAGCATTGCCTGAATCGGCTTCATGCATTGCCCCCATTTGTGGTCCCACTGACCAGGTTCCGCTTTCAAACTCACTGTAGACCAGGCCCCGCCAATACAAATCTCGAAAACCCGGAATATCGCCTTCAAAAACAGCTCGGAAAGAAAGTTCATCGGACTGGGCAAGTGCCGCTACATCCCCAGGCGTGATTTTTTCTGCCAATCCGGTCAATGCCGTATTAGGCAGGGGGACAGACCACAGTGGGCCAACGCGAGGAAAGAGAAGGAACAGTACAAGTGTCAATGGTAGCGCCTGTAGAACGAGCCCCCCCGCAGTCCATAGCCCAGCCATTGGCCGAACACGTGTCTGTAACTGGTTCAAGCCAACAAGAGCCGCCGTGACCACGATCATTGCAAGAACCTCATAAGAGGTCATTGCCACACTTTGATTGAAAAGAAATCCATTGGCGATGAGAAAATAACAAAGATAAATCACAAGATATGCATCCCGTCGGGTACGCATTTCCAATAATTTCAGCGCGAAAGCCAGTACCAACAGAGAGGTCGCGACTTCCAGGTTGAAAGTGCGGCCACCAATCAAAGCGATACTCGCAAACGAGGCGACAACCAAGAGCATTTTCACCCACGGGGGTGGATACGACCATCGGCCTATATGAACCTGGCTGCGCCATAAACCACAGAAAAGACAAACCGCGACAATCCAGAGAGAAATGTAGGGTATGAGTGGGATGATCACGACCAACTGGCCTACCATCAACAAGGCCAGCGCGTTGCGTGGTATTTGCTCTGCTATCTCGGACCCAGTAGCAGAGTTCCCGAATAAGCTAAGCGCCATGGCGTTCGATTCCATAGAGTGCCAGTTCTTTAAGCACACGATCCAGATGCACCTTGCCGACTCCAGGAGAAATCTTCACCCCGGGCAGACCCACACCAAACTCACGATCACCACGTGTTGCTTGCAGAACAAACCCGGTCAATCGACTGAGACGCTCCTCGGTTGCACCATGAACATCGTCAAAATCGAACCAAAGACGTGGTTCTACATAGCTGGCATACCGCTTCACCACCAACTCATCTGAGCGGGCGTAGGAACGCCAGAGAATATTCCTGACAGGGTCACCTGAGGCATACTCCTTGATATTCACAAAATCATCCGAACCCACAGGGTCGATGAGTTCACCTTCATCTCGATCCCGGGATGAGCGCGTGCTGGGTATTTCTTCGAAGATGGGTTTAGGGTAGACCAAAGCCCTTGCTCTGATATCCACCCAGGTCCATGCCCGGAGTAGCCCAAGTGGGTAATACGTTTCTACAAGCATTCGACCCGGGTTCAGCCAGCCTCTTTCCCCCGCTTTGACATACAGGCGGATGATGGCCGCCTCGCTCTCATATATTTCGACCCACTGCTTATAGCCTTCCGGCCAACCAACCTGAATACCTTCGCGCCCCCTTCCCTTTGGCCTCTCCACCCGGACATTAAACTGTAGGTCTTCTCCGACAAATCCTACATCTGCTTCAGCAAGTTCGATGCTCAAGCCGGAGAGATTACGAAATGTGTACAGAATCGTCACGATGAACATGCTGCCTAGGCTGAACGCAACAGCGTAGACCAGCGCGTTTTGATAATTGATTGCACCGATCACCAGGATGAATAACAAAAGCCCGAACACAAAACCGGCACGGGTTGGAAATATAAAGATGTTGGCCTGATTGAGCTTTATGCGCGAGCCAGGCGGAATTCTGCGATCTAGCCAGGCCGCGAATTTCCCACCAAACGATGGTTGAGAAACCTCTCGCGGCGAAAGTGAACTGTCCATCACGGCAGCCTTATCCGGTGCTACGCGACGACGTCTACACTCGCCAACAATTTCTGCGCCAGAGCGCCACCGCTGTTACCGGTGAAATCGGCTGATTCGCGCAGGCGATGTTCGACGACTGAGGGCAGCACGGCTTGCAAATCCTCTGGCACCACGTGCGTCCGGTCATGAATGAGTGACCATGCCTTTGCACTTTTAAGCAATGCAAGTGCGCCTCTGGGGGACAAACCAAATGCAAATTCATTGCCTTGCCGCGAGAAAGCCACAAGGCGTTGTAGATAGTCGATAAGAGGTTCTGACACACCTACCTTGTCTACTGCCAGTTGAATACCCTGCAATTCCTTTAGCGTCAGTATAGGCTGGAGTTCTGCCAGGTATTGACGACGATCACCAGACAGAAGTAGCTCGCGTTCAGCAGCCGGCTCCGGATAGCCTAATTCGATGCGCATCAAAAACCGGTCAAGTTGCGATTCAGGGAGAGCAAATGTGCCCGCTTGCGTCGACGGATTTTGTGTACCGATCACAAAAAATGGGTCTGGCAACATGCGACTCGCTCCGTCATGCGTCACCTGCCGCTCTTCCATGGCTTCCAGCAATGCGCTCTGGCTCTTCGGTGTCGCACGGTTGATCTCATCGGCGAGAATCAACTGCGCAAACAGCGGACCTTCGACAAACCTGAAGGTATTTTCACCCTTGTCAAAAATCGTCGCGCCAATAATGTCAGAAGGCAGGACATCTGAGGTGAACTGGATACGGTTGTAACTAAAACCCAGCACCCTGGCCAAAGCGTGTGAGAGGAGAGTTTTACCCATGCCGGGCAGATCTTCGATAAGCAAGTGTCCCCGCCCGAACAGACACGCAAGACTAAGCTTAATCTGATGTTGTTTGCCCAGCAGGACGCTTTCCAGGGCACGTAGGAGTTCATCAACTTGTTCCTTCACGTCATCCCGCCGAAAACCTGCCTTAGGCGTGGTTATGGAGCTCGAGAACGTTTGAATCTGCGGTGAATTCAGCTTCACGTCGCTGTTTCGTTTTATCATTACGTTTCAAGGATAGCTGCTTGAGGTAGGTGTCATCTATGTCGCCGGTCACGTAATGGCCATCGAAAGTGGAACATTCGAAGTCCAATATCCCCAGATTACCCTCTCTGGCACTGTTTTTTAGATCTTCGATCTTCTGATACACAAGCCAATCTGCGCCAACGATTTTTCCCACTTCTTCATCCGAGTGCTGGTGGGCCACAAATTCATCGCGAGCGGGCATATCGATGCCATAGACGTTCTGGTAACGCAATGCCGGGGCAGCTGATGCAACATATACCTTACGCGCCCCTGCATCTCTCGCCATCTGAATAATCTGCCGGATCGTGGTCCCGCGAACAACGGAATCGTCAACCAATAGAACATTTTTGTGTTTGAATTCGAGCTCGATAACGTTGAGCTTCTGACGCACTGATTCTTTCCGCTGGTTCTGCCCAGGCATGATGAACGTGCGACCGATATATCGATTCTTGACAAAGCCCTCACGATATTTCACATCCAAACGGTGCGCCAGTGGGATCGCTGCCGTCCGGCCTGTTTCAGGTATTGGAATGACAACATCGATGTCATGATCATGCTGGCCATAGCGGGAGAGAATCCCATCGGCAAGATGTTCCCCCATGCGCAGACGACTTTTGTAGACTGAAACATCATCGAGAATAGAATCCGGCCTGGCTAGGTAGACATGCTCAAAGATGCAGGGAACCAACCGGGTTTTTTGTGCACACACCTGGCGATGAATCTTTCCGTCATTGGTGATGTATACCGCCTCGCCCGGTGCAACATCGGCGATAAGCTCAAATCCAAGGAGGTCCAACGCCACAGACTCAGACGCAATCATGTACTCATACCCTTGCTCTGCCTCACGACGACCGTAGACCAGGGGTCGAATACCATAGGGGTCGCGAATGCCTAGGACACCGCTGCCAATGATCATGGCCACAGCCGCATACGCACCCTTGCATCGTTTGTGGACGCCGGCCACCGCATGGAAAATGTCTGCAGGCGAGGGATCAATCGCATGCAGTTGATGCAGCTCGTGAGCGAAGACGTTGAGAAGTACTTCAGAATCGCTGTCGGTATTGAGGTGCCGGAGATCCTCTGTAAAAAGATCCGCCTTCAACAATTCCGCATTGGTCAGATTACCATTGTGAGCGAGCGTGATTCCATAAGGTGAATTCACATACATCGGTTGAGCTTCGGCGGAACTCGAACTTCCCGCCGTCGGATAACGCACATGGCCGATACCGATCCTGCCTTGCAAGCGGTGCATGTGCTGCTCCCGAAAGACATCACGGACCAATCCGATGCCCTTGCGTAAATGTATCGTATGGCCGTCGCTCGTCACCATTCCGGCAGCATCCTGACCCCGGTGCTGGAGGACTGTTAGTGCATCGTAGATTTCCTGATTAACATCCGCATTAGAGACGATCCCTACGATTCCACACATAGCTTCTTATGCCTCTCTCGATATTCCACGTTTACTTCGTTTTGCAGCGAATCCCAGCAAGCTCAGTTCATGCATCGTTTGATTGCCCAACGAGGCAATTTTAAAGACCGCGCAGCCCCGCAACAACGTAATTCTCGACTTTCTATCCTTCAAGACTTTTCAACGCGTCCTCTTCAACAAAATTCTGAGCCTGCCCAAACAGTTTTCGGAGTTCGTCTTCAAAGGCAAGCAGTTCGCCCGGCAGATGGGCCTCCTGCCACCAGCTGGCATCACTTGCCAGTTGTTCAAGACCGATCAATAACACAAGGGTCACGAGCAGTCCCCTCGCGGTGCCAAAAAGAAAACCTAAGAAGCGATCGGTACCACTGAGACCGGTGGATTCAACCAATTTGGATATCAGCCATTTGACCAAACTTGCTGTGATGAGAGACCCCACGAAAAGCAATATAAATCCAAGAGACTGTCGGAGCGCGACGGAGCCCCAGGTCTCAGGCAGCAACCCACCCACATCGGACGAAAACAATACGGCCACAACAAGCGCGGTTATCCAGGCAACGATAGAAAGCACTTCTTTAACCAGCCCTCTCACCAGACCGATAAAAGCAGAAAGCAGGACAACCACACCTATGACGATGTCCAGAGTCGCAAGGCCCATCATGGGATCATCTCGACCAGCTGTGGTTTGACAGAAAACGAGGCCTCGATTTCAGTGCCAATCCGAACGGCATCGGTCCGCACAAGTAATGGACCAACAGCGACCCTATGCATAATCGCGCCCGAACGATTTTTTTTCGCTGAAGAAACGAACGCTTCATATCCGGCATCTCGCAAAGCCTGTCTGAATCTATGTGCATTGTCGATTTTTTCAAAGGACGCCGCCTGCACCGCCCAGACCTCCGTTGCCGAACTTGGCGTGAGCAATATCGGCTCACCGATTCTTTCGCCCGTTGCCCGACTGAAGCCCTGGTCATCTACCTCACCCTGCAGCGCATTGACCCGAGCAACCACGTCGGTTTCTGGCACAACCTCACCGTATGCAGCAACAGCATTGGCGTCATTCATCGAGGTTTGAGACGGCACAGGGGGTATTTTACCCGGCGCTACAGCGGGCTCGTCGAATATCATGGGTACAAAAATAGCCGCGATTGCGAGCAAAAACAGCGAGCCGGATAGGCGATAGCGCGTTCGTTCCTGCACTTAACTAAACCTGCCGGTTATCAAGGATATTCTACCTGGCACAAACTTTAAGGCTCAACATGAGCTTACTCGAGTAGGGTCTGGGTTTAAGCGTGCTTGCTCCACCGTACTGAAAGAGCCGAACGCAAGGATAACATCCCCTTCAACAGTTGCCGAGCGCAGAAACGACGCCAGGTCTTCCTCCTTGGTATCCAGAAGTAGTGCGCCCGGATGCCCCATCGCGCCATCCAACTCACCACATTTGAACGCTCGATCTCCAAAAGTGGTAATCAACACCCAGTCAGCGGATAGCTTTTCGCTGACAGCAGCGTACACACCCCCATGGTCCTTGCCCTGCAGCATCCCACAGACAATCAAATCAGGTTTAATCCCTCTGAACGCCAATTCCCGACACAGGAAAAGCGCGCCCGCAGGATTGTGTGCGACATCACTGATCAGCGTTCTTCCTTCCCATGCGCGGCATTCAAGCCGTCCGCGAATAGAGAGGGATCTGGACAATTTGCGGATGCCCGCATCTGCAGACTCTGCGTTCATTAAATGGGCAACGGTGGCATATGCCAGAGCCATATTGGCAGGTGCACACTGCCCGGTTTCGATGTTCTTAACAGTGCCGGGTAAATTCGAGCTTGCCGAAAGGTTTGCAAACGTCCATGTTTGCTGATGGTCGTGATACTCAACGTCAAAATCAACGCCAAATACAAACGGTTGCAAATCAAGGCGTTCGCACTGATTGAACACCGACCGGGGCATACCAGCACCGAGCACAACCTTCTGTCCCCGCCGCAGGATGCCCGCCTTTTCTCTTCCGATGGCGTGCAGAGTATTTCCCAGCAGTTCCTGGTGATCAAAGGCAATGTTGGTGATCACCGCGATATCGGCATCAATCACATTGAAGGCGTCAAGCCGACCACCAAGCCCTATCTCGAGGATCGCGATATCCAGATCCGCTTCCTTGAAGGTCAACAAAGCCGCAAGCGTCGAATACTCAAAATAAGTGAGCGTTAAGCGCTCCCGTGCTGCCTCGATCTCAGCAAACGCACGGCATATCGTCTCGTCATCCAACTCATGGCCAGCAATCCGGATCCGCTCGTTAAAACGATCGATGTGAGGAGATAGGCTCGTGCCTACACTGTAGCCCGAGTCGAGCAGTAACTGCTCAAGGGCATGGCACGTTGTGCCTTTGCCGTTGGTGCCAGCGACGGTAATCACCTTGCTGGCGGGCAGAAAGAGCTCCAGACGTTCGCACATGATGCGCATCCTCGACAGGCCCATATCTACTTTCTGCCAATGCTGTCGCGTCACGTAATCGAGCCAGTCAGACAAGTCGAAGGAATGAAACAATTTCGCGTTCAAATACTATCCAACCCTGACCGAAGTTCCAGAACAAACATACGCAGCGCATCGCAACACGCCACGACGTCGTCTGCATGTTGTGCCATGGTATTCACAAGCGCACTGCCAACGACCACGCCATCTGCATGTGCGCCAACCAAACGGGCAGTCTGTGCATCCTTGATACCGAAGCCGACGCAAATCGGTATACCCGAAATTGTTTTTAATTCAGCGACGCGATCAGCCACCTCGTTGACCTTCAGATGATCTGCACCCGTGATCCCCTTTATGGAGACATAGTAGGCGAAACCCGACGCCTGATTGAGGATAAGGTTGGCGCGCGTCCGTGTTGTCGTCGGGGCGAGCAGAAAGATCAAATCTATCTCGTGTGCGGCCAGCTCACGTTTGAGATCATGCGCTTCCTCCGGGGGCAGATTGACCATTATCAACCCATCCGCACCTGCCCTGCCGGCCCGCGCAGCAAAGTCGTGCATCGCAAGAACCGAGTTGAGATAACCCATAAGAACAACCGGCGTGACTTTATCTCGTTGTCGGAATTCGGCCACCATTTCAAGTACCCGGAGCAAGGTGACGCCATTGTTCAGCGCTCGCTCACTTGATGCCTGAATCGCAGGACCCTCTGCTTCCGGATCCGAAAACGGTATGCCAAGTTCAAGTATGTCTGCTCCGCCTTCCACCATGGCGTGCATCGAAGCAACTGTATGGCCGACAGTCGGATCCCCAGCGGTAATAAACGTAACCAGTGCCGGGCGATGAGCAAGATCCGCAAAAGTAGCGCTCAAGCGCGTCATGACAAGTCGATTCCGTCAATTTGAGCGACTGTATTGATGTCTTTGTCACCGCGACCTGACAGATTGATCAACACGACGCCATCTTTCGGCAGATTTGACGCCGAGGCGGCTACCCAGCCGACAGCATGGCTGGATTCCAGAGCAGGCAAGATGCCTTCGGTCCTGTTTAACAAACGAAAACCAGCCATTGCATCCTCATCCGTTGCACTCTCATAGCGCGCCCTTCCTATGTCTTTAAGATAGGCGTGTTCGGGACCCACTCCGGGATAGTCGAGCCCCGCAGATATGGAGTGCGTACTCATGATCTGGCCGTCATCATCCGATATCAGATAAGTTTTATTTCCGTGCAATACCCCGACCCGGCCATCGTTGAGCGGCGCCGCATGCCGGCCGGTTGAGATACCATCACCTGCTGCTTCTACACCCACCAACGCAACGTCAACATCATCGATGAACGGGTAAAACAAACCCATCGCGTTGGATCCCCCACCCACACATGCCACACACATATCGGGAAGCCGTCCCGCCTGCTCGAGGATCTGTTCCCGTGCTTCGATTCCAATTTGAGAGGCGAAGTCCCGAACCAACATGGGATACGGATGCGGGCCGGCAACCGTACCGATGATGTAATGGGTGTTGTCGACATGGGTTACCCAATCACGCATTGCTTCGTTCATCGCATCCTTCAGCGTTTGTGTACCTGAAGTGACTGTGATCACCTTGGCGCCGAGGAGTTTCATGCGATAGACATTCAGACTTTGACGAGCCACATCTTCCGCACCCATGTATACATCGCAATCTAATCCCAGCCTTGCAGCGACAGTCGCTGTCGCCACACCGTGCTGGCCTGCGCCGGTTTCTGCAATAACGCGTGGCTTGCCCATCCGCTTTGCCAGCAGCGCCTGACCGACCGTATTACAAACTTTGTGCGCGCCTGTGTGATTCAGATCCTCTCGTTTTAGATAAATACGTGGCCCGCCAAGTTCCACGCTCATACGTTCGGCAAAATACAGCGGCGTTGGACGACCGACATAGTGCTTCATATCAGCACTCAGTTCGGCCTGAAATTCAGGGTCATTTTTTGCCTGCTCATAAAGTGCCGTGAGTTCGTCGAGGGCATGGGTCAACGTCTCAGCGACAAATCGACCACCGAATTCACCATAATGACCCTCCAGTGAAGGCTGAGCGTAGTTGCTGCCTTGGCTATCTTCCGACACGTCGAACCTCTGTTAAAAATTTTCTGATCAAGTTCGGGTCCTTTTGACCACGAACGCTACCTTCAACCCCTCCGCTTACGTCGACTCCGGCTGGTCTAAGTAAATCGATTGCATCAGCAACATTATCCGGCGTCAGCCCACCCGCTAAGATAAGCGGTATTTCCAGATCGCAGGGCCAGCTATCCCAATCAAACTGGATACCGGTGCCACCCCTTAATCCTTCCACATGACTGTCAAGCAGCAGTGCCCAGGCATTTGCGTAGCGATCTTGAATACTTCGCAAATCAATCCCGGGGCGGACCCTTACCGCTTTCATATAGGGCATTGCGAAAGCCTCACAAAAGTCCGGTCCTTCTTCTCCATGAAACTGCAGCAAATCCAGTGAACACCTTGATATTGCCTCGTCGACCAGGCTCGCATCCGGGTTAACAAACAGACCAACACGAGATATAGATACAGCTGTGGCAACTGCCTCTGCCTCGGTGATAGACACCGCGCGGGGACTCGCCGCATAAAAGTTCAGGCCAACGGCGTCCGCTCCCGCTTCGGTGCAGACGAGCGCATCTTCCGCTTGCCGGATGCCGCATATTTTACACCAGGTAGACGACTGAGTTTGAGACGAACGGGGGCTGAGTTCTGTCAGGGCCATGCTTTGAGCGTAAAGGCCGCAAGTCTATCGACACTTTAAGCCCGATTAAAGCTCCGGTGTACGAATAAGGACAGGGACTCTCGCGGGCGGGAAGGTGTAGTTTGGGTATCTAACGCCCGACAGATACAGACCACTCGCAGGTGCAGTCGCCCCGATCAGCTTACGGTCTCGTGCCGCCAGTAGTTCGCCGACTGGTCGAACTGCTTTGCCAGCCCCAACATCACATAAGAAAGTGGCAATGTTACGCACCATGTGCAGGAGAAAAGCATTCGCTTCAATTTCCAGCGCAACGAGGGCACCATCGCGCCAAACCCGGCAGTAGTTGATGCGTCGCATAGGCGAATTTGACTGGCAGCCAGCCGCCCGGAACGTGGTGAAATCATGTTCCCCGACAAGTGCCTGGGCAGCTCGGTGCATTGCATCTGCATCAAGTTCGGCACAGTGCCAGACTTGATCTGCAAGGCTAGGGTCGGCAAACCGATCCTCATCCATATAGATAAAATGATAGCGCCGTGCGACCGCAGAAAATCGCGCGTGAAAACACTCGTCAACCTCCTGCAACCAGTCAACTCGAATCGAGTCCTGGGTTAGGCCATTTGCACCGCGCAACCAGGTTTCTGCGTCTCGTTCCGAGCGACTCTTAAAACCGAACACCTGGCCCGTTGCATGTACACCTCGGTCAGTCCGCCCTGCTGCATGAACACGAATCGGATGATTAGCGATCGCTGAAAGTGCTCTTTCAAGCTCAGCCTGAACAGTGATTACATCGTTCTGTAGCTGCCAACCATAAAAACGTGAGCCTCGATAGCTGAGTCCTCCGGCCCAAAAAGTCACGGCTCAATACTGTCGAGCAGCTTCTGCGCAATGGCCTTTTGTTCGGGCGAGCCTTGTTCGATCACTTCGTTCAGTACGTCACGAGCGCCATCGTCATCTCCCATATCGATATAGGCTTCAGCAAGGTCGATTTTCGTTGTATTGATGTCGGTATCATCGTCTGCAGCAAAGTTGAACTCATCTCCTTCATCGGCAACACCCCCAATATCTTTGACTGACGTACGCTCAGCTTCATTCCTGTCGAGAAACTCAAAGTCGCCGCCTTCACCTTGAAACGACGCTTCACTTTCAGCTTTATCTGCTGGCCGCTCCTGTATCGGTTCGTCGGGATCAAAATCCCTACCCAGATCATCACCAAGCGAAACGCCTTCGGTCTGGCTGTCATCTGCCCCGTCATCATCAAGGTCAAATTCGAGTTCAAAATCTCGTTCCGGCTCGCGAGTACTGGCATCATCGCCCTGGGTTCCCGGCGACGCCCCCTCACCGCGCATCGATTCAGTCTCAATCAGATCATCGATATTAAAAGAGTCCAGGTCGCTCTCATCAACCCCTGTCGCATGGTCCTCTTCACCTGCTACGGCCACTGTTGGGGGTAGCTCCTTTTCAATGTCAGACCCTTCAAGTACCAACACCTGTCCATCGAGTCTGGCTTCTAATTCTCGACACGACATCAATATGTCCTCATCACTGCAGTGTTCGAGGAGATAGTCGGCATGCTCACCAAACTGCACCGGATCTTCGGTGTCCACACACACTTCAAGAAGTTTCAAACGCACATCGTGTCTGCTGGGGTCAATTTCGAGCGCCCCGCGCAAAAGACTGATCGCCTGAACATGGCGGCCATAGGCCACGTATATGTCGGCTTCTTCAATTAAATCTGCAGTACTGGCACTGTCGCTCGCGGCAGGTTTTGCCTCTTGCACTTCTTCTGTGGCATCTCCTTCAGACTGAGGCGTGGCTGGTTCCTCCGTCAATTGATTCTCAATTCCCTGGGGTTGGCCGGCATCCAGGATTGCCTCGGGTTCAGGTTCACCCGTACTCGGTTCTACCGCCGCAACACCCGCCCTATCCCCGGCGCGAAGTATCTCGTCATTCGTCTCTTGTTCAGGCTCAAGGTCGTAAACCTCCTCTTCATCCACGGTTTTTCGACCTCTGATCATGAACAAAACCAGAAGCAAAACCAAAACACCAATGGCACCACCAAGCACAAATGGAGACTGCCACAGGGGCAACTCCACAGCCGGAGATGGGGTGGTTTGGTTTTGGCGCTGATTTGTTATCTGTTCCTCAAGTTTGTCCAATCTTGCCTGCAACGCAGCCAGTTCCTGATCCTTAATCTCTAACTCACGGGACTTCAGTTCGATCTGATTCGTCGCAATTTCTTTTTCCCGATCCAGTTGGTACTCAAGTTCATCGACCTGTGATGAAAGCGATTCATTACTTTCCAGCAAACGCGAGGCTTCTGTACTTTCTGTGCTGTTTCCCTGCGTAAAATCCCCGCTTGCAGCCACAATACGAACCTGTCCCTGTCCCTGTCCCTGTCCCTGTCCTGTTTCGGCCTTCATCGGCACAGGCGCGATTTGAGGAGTTGCGTCCACTTGCGATTGGAGGGCTGTGTCCATCTCGTCTGTAGCGACCGATCGTCCGGAGGACGGGCCCAATGGATTACGCCAGGCACTCGCTTGATCAAACACATCGGCGAGCGCCACCTTAGGGGATATGTTGAGTGCTTGCGCCCGTGTGGGCAACGTGAGCCTATAGCCGGCCTTCAACAGATTGATATTGTTACGAATAAACGCCTCAGGATTGAGCGCCTGGATAGCCAGCATTTGCTGATTCACATCGACCTGATCTGACCGAGTTCGATTGGCAATTTTCCACAATGTTTCATCTTGCGCTGTGAAAACCTCGCCTTCCCTGGCAGATGCGAAGGATTGGGTCGGCAAAGATACACGTTCGGGTGCGACACGCGAGGGTGCCCCTTCTTCCCGCACGGCCACGGCCTCGCTTAGGCGCGTTTCGGCTGGTACAGACACTCTGGGCGCTGCGGTCGAAGTAAATGCCGGCGGATCCAGGAGCGCTGTAAACTCCTTTAACAGGCGTCCGCGGGGCCACAACACCTCGACGATAAAGTTAAGGTAGGGTTCGGATACGGGCAGATCACTCGATATTCGCACGATTGCCCGCCTGCTTTGTATATCCACACTGAAATCCAAGCCCGTCAGGTAGTGAAATCGTTCGACACCCACGCGTTCAAAATCTTCAAGCGATGCAAGAGATACGATCACCTCGCCGTCCTGAAGTCCTCCGACCTCTGTCAGTGTGATCGTTGCTGCAAACTTTTCATTCAGAGCCGAGTCGACGTCGATCTCGCCTAAGCCCAGAGACCAGGCACTCCATGGGGTCAACACAAAGACAATATTCGTGAGTGCCCATAAAACTCTACGGCACTTGCTCAGGATCATAGGCAAGACCCTCCTGTTAGGGTTGCTGGTAGGGTTGCTGGAACGGATAGGGCATTCTGAACGAGTTGCTGCGGGGCCGCGCTTGCAGTGCACGCCCTTGTGCCCATCGGTTTGGCCAATAATTCGCTTTTCACAGTCATTTTGTCCACACCATGTCCAAACGACGACCTCCCTGTAAAGATACCGCAGAATGGACGAGATTAGGGTGCACACGTACGATAATTGCTTAGTCCCATGAAGATTTTAGTGGCATAGGCAATTTAATTGCCCAGCGCATTAAAAAACACTCCATTTTTAATCAGGAATCAAAACCTTTGAGTGCGATCAACTCTTCGGCTATCTGAATGCTGTTCAGTGCGGCACCCTTACGCACGTTATCGGAGACTACCCAGAGATTGAGCCCATTGGGATGAGAGATGTCACGCCGAACCCGTCCGACAAATACCCCATCATCACCGGCAGCATGTTCTACCGCTGTAGGATAGGATTCACCCCGCAATACCTGCACTGCGGGCGCAGCCTCAAGAAGTTCCAAAGCTGTATCCACTTCTATGGGGGAACGCGTTTCGATATGTATGGCTTCCGAATGGCCGTAAAAAACCGGAATCCGCACACAGGTCGGGTTTACCTGGATGGAATCATCTTCCAGGATCTTGCGTGTTTCCCACACCATTTTCATTTCTTCTTTGGTATAGCCGTTCTCCTGAAACTTATCGATTTGCGGAATTGCATTGAAGGCTATCTGCACCGGCATGACTTCAGTTTCGATTTCCTTAGCGTTGAGCAAATTCGCGGTCTGACCGGCAAGTTCGCGAATACCCCCGGCCCCCGCCCCGGAAACAGCCTGGTAAGTACATACATTGATCCGTTGTATGCCAACCGCATCGTGCAGCGGCTTCAGTGCGACGACCATCTGGATCGTAGAACAGTTTGGATTCGCTATGATGTGCCGGTTTAAGTAATCCGCAACTCTCTTCCGATTGACTTCTGGAACAACCAAAGGAATGTCATCTTCGTAGCGAAAATGCGACGTATTGTCGATTACAACACATCCTGCCGCCGCCGCTTTTGGTGCGAATTCGGCCGAAAGGTCACCGCCTGCGGAAAACAGTCCAATGTGTGCCTCGCCGAAATCAAACTGATCCAGTCTCCTCACCTGCACACTCTTACCCGCAAACTGTATACGCTTGCCCTCTGATCGTTCAGAGGCCAAAAGGTGCAGATTACGCACAGGAAAATTGCGACTCTGAAGTATTTCAATCAGCGCCTCTCCAACAGCGCCCGTGGCACCGACTATTGCAACATCAAAACCCACTTCAGCCATGTTCAAACTCCGCCAGGACAGCCGCAGCCATTTCCTCGGTACTTACCAGTTTTTCTTCTACCGCACCACTGTGGATATCCGCTGTTCTCACGCCCTGGGAAAGTACCCGGCTCACAGCGCCTTCTATAAGATCGGCAGCATCGGGCTGGTCGAGGCTGTAACGAAACATCATTGCAACCGAAAGAATCATCGCCAGCGGATTAGCAACACCTTGTCCCGCGATATCCGGAGCCGTACCGTGGACCGGTTCATAAAGACCCACACCTGAAGAGGCCAAAGAAGCTGATGGCAGCATGCCTAACGATCCGGTCAACATGGCAGCCACATCCGAGAGAATGTCCCCAAACATGTTGCCCGTCACAATCACGTCGAATTGTTTGGGCGCACGGACCAGTTGCATAGCGGCGTTGTCGACGTACATATGGGAAAGCTCAACGTCAGGAAAATCGGCAGACATAGCAGTGACTACCTCTCTCCACAACTGAGACACCTCTAGGACGTTTGCTTTGTCTACGGAACACAAACGACCATTCCGTTTCTGCGCAAGATCAAAACCAGTTCGAGCGATTCTTTCTATCTCATGCTCTGAGTAAACCAGCGTATTGAAACCCACACGCTCGTTATCGCGTGTTTCAACCCCTCGCGGCTCACCAAAATAGATGCCGCCAGTAAGCTCACGGATGATCAGTATATCGAGATCGGCGACCAGTTCAGATTTCAATGAGCTCGCTGCAGCCAGCGGCCCAAAAAGCAGAGCGGGTCGCAGGTTGGCAAACAACCCAAGCGCCTGGCGCAAGCCCAAAAGACCCTTCTCGGGCCGTTCGGCAGTGGGCAGTTCATCCCATTTAGGGCCACCCACGCCACCCAGAAGTACAGCATCCGCATTGTTTGCACCAGCCAGGGTCTCTGCAGGCAATGGAGATCCTGTCTGGTCAATGGCGGTGCCACCCACAAGTCCCTCTTCGACCCTGAGGTTCACTGAAGAATGGGCCGCTGCGGCTGTCATCACTCGCAGCGCCGGTGCCATCACCTCCGCGCCAATGCCGTCTCCGGGTAATACATATATTGTAAAACGCTTCATCTAAACTCTCTGATTAATCGATATTTATTTTCTACCTAAGAACGAAACAGCCAGGGTTGGCGCTCACGGTGGGTCGTCTCGAACGCCTCAATCAGACCTCTATCTGCCAATGTCGCCGTTATGTCGTCCATCCCGTCGAGCATCTTCTGCTTCAACCCGGGCGCAATATCAAAATGGAAGCGTTTGCCCGCGGCATCGACTGTCTGCGCTGATAAGTCAATCGATATATCGGTGATATCTTTGGCGTACTCAATCAGTAATTCTATTTCTTTTTCTTTTAAAACAATGGGTAATAAACCATTTTTAAAGCAGTTTCCATAAAATATATCAGCAAAACTGGGCGCGATTACGACAGCAAAACCATATTCCTGAAGCGCCCAAACGGCATGTTCTCGGGACGAACCACAACCAAAATTTTCTCCCGCAATCAGTATCGTGGCCCCCTGATATTTCGGCTCGTTGAGAACGAAAGCATGGTTGATATCGCGTTCGTTTGGCGTCATTCCCAGATCACCGGCGTCGTTAAAACGCCATGCGTCAAATAAAAAGTCTCCAAATCCCGTCCGTTTTATTGATTTTAGAAACTGTTTCGGAATGATCTGGTCAGTATCGACATTGACACGGTCAAGTGGCACCGCATATCCCGCATGTTGTCCAAACTTCTGCATCACAACATCTCCCTTACGTCCACAAAGTGGCCTGCAACCCCTGCCGCCGCTGCCATAGCAGGACTGGTCAGATGCGTACGACTGCCATGGCCCTGACGACCTTCGAAATTTCGATTCGAAGTAGAGGCACAATGTTCACCCGGGGCTACCTGATCCGGATTCATGCCCAGACACATGGAACAACCCGCTGCACGCCATTCAAAGCCTGCATCGACGAAGATCTGTGCGAGCCCTTCTTCTTCAGCCTGGCGTTTGACCAGGCCCGAGCCAGGTACGACCAGGGCTTGTTTAACCGATGCCGCGATCGATCTACCCTTGAGAATATCCGCCGCAGCACGCAGATCTTCTATGCGCGCATTCGTGCACGAGCCAATAAAGATTCGATCTAATGAAATATCAGTGATGGGAGTGCCTGCCTTCAGCCCCATGTAAGCCAACGCATGGCTAGTCGCTTGCCGACTCACCTCATCAAGTGCATCTTCGGCCGCGGGTACTGAGCCAGTTATCGGTTGTACCATCTCTGGGGAGGTTCCCCATGTCACCTGCGGTGCCACCTCACTCGCATCGACATCTAAAGATGCATCAAAGGAAGCATCCTCGTCCGATACAAGTCCACGCCAGTATGCTTCAGCCTGGTCCCAGGTTGCGCCACTCGGAGCAAATGGCCTGCCTTTAATGTAATCAAGCGTTGTCTCATCAACGCTGACGAGTCCGGCGCGAGCGCCGGCTTCGATCGACATGTTACATAGCGTCATCCTGCCTTCCATACTCAGTGCCCGAATGGTCCCGCCACGATATTCAATGGTGTGCCCTGTCGCACCGGCCGTGCCGAGCTTGCCGATGATATAAAGAATGAGGTCCTTGGCAGACACGCCCGGGGACAATTTCCCGTCAACATTTACGGCAAAGTTGAGTGCTTTGTTCTGTGCCAGGCACTGGGTGGCCATAACATGTTCGACTTCCGATGTGCCAATCCCCTGGGCCAGTGCTGCAAAGGCACCGTGTGTCGACGTATGAGAATCGCCACAAACGATGGTCATGCCCGGAAGCGTGGCCCCCTGCTCAGGCCCTACGACATGCACAATACCCTGGCGTTGATCGAGAATATCAAACTGCTGGACACCGTATCGTGCGCAATTTTCATCAAGTGTGACCACCTGTTCCAGTGCAATTTCATCTGAGATACCACTAAGCCCCTTTTCACGATTTTGCGTGGGGACGTTGTGATCAGGCGTTGCAAGATTGGCATCAACCCGCCACAAAGGCCGATCGGCGATGCTGAGTCCTTCAAACGCCTGCGGTGAGGTCACTTCATGCAGGAGTTGCAGATCGATGTACAAAAGATTTGCACCATCTGATCGCTCACCCACCCAATGTGAAGCCCAGATCTTGTCGTACAGCGTTTCTGCCATCACTGCATTGTCCATTCGCGCGAGGGGGCGGCAGTCTATGGGTTGGTTACATATAAAACAAATTCATTATTTTTATATATTTGATAACATAATGTTTGCTTACTTACTTAAAGGGATCAGCTGATCACCAGGGGGAGATAGATTTAATGAACAGTTCTGAACTAAAGACATTCATCACCGTAGCACAGGCATCCTCCATATCTCATGCAGCCCGCCAACTGCATTTGACCCAACCCGCTGTATCCAAGCGCATTCAGGGTCTAGAAAACCATCTGGGCACCTCACTTTTCGACCGGGTCGGTAAGAGGCTGCATCTGACCCAAGCTGGCAAATTGTTGAAACCCGAAGCAGAACTGCTTTTGAGCCACTGGACGGATACAGAACGTCGTCTGCGCTCGTTATCCGAAGAAGTGACCGGAACCCTGAATATCGCCACGTCACATCACGTTGGTCTGCACCGGCTGGCACCCGTGCTCACTGCCTTTCGCCAGGCCTATCCCGATGTGCGACTGAACATTGCATTCGAAGACTCAGAGATCGCACACATGATGATGCGCCAAGGCGATATAGAGCTGGCAGTCGCCACGCTTGATCCTGATGGCAGTGATGACCTCCAGGTCGAGCCCATCTGGGACGATCCGTTGGTGTTTGTTGACGACAGACCTGGCACCACCTCACTTGATGCACTCGCCCAACGACCCTGCGTCCTACCAGGCACAGGCACCTATACGGGTCGAATCGTTCTGCACAGATTTGCGCAGGTTGGCATTGACCTTGAACCGACCATGTCCACCAATTATCTAGAAACACTCAGCATGCTTGTCTCTGTCGGGCTCGGTTGGAGTGTGCTACCTGTGAGTATGTCCGCAAAAGTGTTTCAACTCGACGTCCACACACAACCCATGGCACGCACCCTGGGCGTTATAACAAATCCTCAACGGGCGATGACAAATGGGGCCCGCGCTTTTCTTGAAATCCTCAAATCCTACGCCGATGTCGAACCGCCTACCTGACCTCTATAACGCAGATAATGGTCCATAAGCACGATCGCCACCATTGCTTCGGCGATGGGAACAGCGCGAATACCCACGCACGGATCATGTCGTCCTTTGGTCACCACTGATACTTCTTCACCGTGAATATCTATGGAGCGTCCGGGCGTAGTTAAAGAACTGGTCGGCTTGAGTGCAATCCTGCTAACAATCTCCTGGCCCGAAGAGATCCCCCCCAAGATACCGCCGGCGTGGTTTGATAAGAATCCCTCCTTGCGTATCTCATCTCGGTGTTGGGTGCCCTTTTGCGCCACGACTGCAACGCCATCACCAATCTCAACCGCTTTGACGGCATTGATCCCCATGAGCCCATAGGCAAGCTCAGCATCAAGCTTAGCAAATACAGGCTCACCGAGACCCACCGGAACCCCCGTGGCAGACACTGTAACCTCTGCGCCGACAGAGTTGCCCTCCCGACGCAGACCATCAATCAGTGCCTCGATCTCTGGCACTCGCTGCGGATCCGGACAAAAAAATGGATTGGATTCGATCGCAGCCTCATCAACCATCTCAAACTGAAGATCACCCACGCGAGACAAATGGCCCTGGACTTTCACATCTGCTACTTGTCGAAGATATTTTTTTGCGATCGCACCCGCTGCCACACGCATCGTGGTTTCACGGGCTGAAGCACGCCCACCACCGCGGTAATCTCTCACCCCATACTTTCGGTAATAGGTTAAATCCGCATGCGCCGGCCGAAATACTTCGGCGATATCGCTGTAGTCCTTGCTCTTATGGTCTTTGTTTTCAATCAACAAACCAATGGGTGTTCCTGTGGTCACACCTTCGAAGACACCCGAGAGAATTCTAACCGCATCGCTCTCTTTGCGTTGTGTGGTGTATTTGGATCTGCCCGGGCGACGTCGATCCAGATCATGCTGTAGATCTGCCTCTATCAACGCCATACCTGGCGGGCAGCCATCAACAATTGCACCCAAAGCCACACCATGGCTTTCGCCAAAGGTCGTCACCGTGAACAGCTGTCCGAAACTATTACCCGCCATCAGAAACTAAGCACCAGCTAATCAATCGTGGCGCGCAGTATGAGAACTGGATGCCCCACCTTCAAGCAAAAAAACACCTTCACCGCCACGGGGTAAATCCGGCCAAATGAAAGGCACTCCCTGAAAGCAGCTTATCAGCGCCGGTGCACTCGCCCCGACTTCACCGATTAAAAGCCCTTGTTGAGACACAAAAGCCTGCGCTGCAGCCAAGATACCTTCGATCACCCTCAGTCCATCATGCCCTGCGGCCAGACCCAATTCCGGCTCCGCGCGATATTCCTCGGGCAGAGACGCCAGCTCCATTTGCTGGACATACGGTGGATTGGTGATGACGAGATCCGCTGCGCGGTCAGGCCGCCAACTTCCCACATCTGCCTCGATGACGATGACACGATCGCTAAAACCATGCGCTTCTACATTGTGCCGAGCGAGCGTGGCGGCAAGCGGATCTATCTCGACAAGGGTGACCTTTGCCCCCGGCCACATATGTGCCGCAATGATACCCAGGCAACCCGTGCCAGCACACAGATCAAGTATCTGTGCCGGTCTATCCTGCAACCACGGTCGTACACCATCAACAAGCAAACCACCAATTGGTGAACGAGGCACCACAACGCCAGGGACGACCTTAAATTCAAAGCCCATGTAACGACACCGACCCAGCAGGTAAGGTAATGGCAGGCGCTCATTGATCCGGCGCATTGCCAAATCCTTTATCTCAACCACCGTATCTGCTGGCAGCACCCTATTCAGGTTTTCCGTAGTGTCAGCAAGCCCTGCGTGGGTCAGCACCAAGGCAACCGCTTCATCCCACGCATTCGACGTACCGTGACCATAAAACAGATGAGCACCCACAAAACGTTCATGCACCCAAGCGAGCAGTTCTGCAACCTTAGCGGCGACGGGTTTTGCCATCAGGGCTATGTTCTCAATTTAAAAGCTCAAGCAAGAGGCGATTTAATCTCTCAACGTATTGGGCCGGGTCCTGCAGCGACCCACCCTCTGCCAAAGAAGCCTGATCAAAAAGAATCTCCACAAGTTCGTGAAAGCGATCCTCATCCTGCTCCGCATCCAGCTTTTCCAGCAACGGGTGGTCAGGGTTAAATTCAAAATAAGGTTTGCTGTCCGGCATGGCCTGTCCGGTTTGCTCCATGATACGCCGCATCTGAGCACCCATGGCGTGCTCAGCGAGCACTAGACAGGCAGGCGACTGGGTCAACCGTTTAGACGTTCGAACACCCTCTACCTTTTCGTCCAACACTTTCTGGATCCGCTCAACTAAGGGGTGCTCATCCTCGGCACCATCCGCATCATCGGTCGATTCTTCTTCCGCTTCGTCAGCACCGGGCAACGTCACATCACCACGCATGACATCGACAAACTGTACGCCCTCATACTCCGTCAGCATGCTCATCAACCATTCATCGATGCGATCAAACATCAACAGCACCTCTACACCCCGGTCTTTGAACACTTCCAGGTGCGGGCTGCGATCAGCAGTTTCAAACGTTTCAGCGCAGATGTAATAGATCTTGTCCTGGCCCTCGACTTTTCGACCGAGGTAATCTTCGAGGCTGACCGTTTTATTGCTGTCTTCACCCCGTGTGCTTGCAAATCGGAGTAGCTTACTTAGCGCCTCGCGGTTACTAAAATCCTCGCCCGCGCCTTCTTTCAGAACTTCACCAAACTCATCCCAAAAGGCCTGGTAATCATCGGGTTCTTTCTTTGCCATGCCTTCTAGCAGGCCAAGTACGCGCTTTGTCAGCGCATTACGAATTGACGTGACTCGATCATCCTGTTGCAGAATTTCTCTGGAGACATTCAACGGCAGATCATTGGAGTCGACGATACCTTTGACAAAACGCAGATAAAGCGGCAAAAACTGCTCGGCATCGTCCATAATAAACACGCGCTGCACGTATAGCTTCAACCCGCGCGGTACTTCTCGATTGTACAGATCAAATGGCGCGCGCTTGGGAAGGTAAAGCAGGCTCGTGTACTCAAGTTTCCCTTCGACTTTATTGTGGCTCCAGGAAAGTGGATCTTCGAAGTCATGGGAAACCGACTTATAGAACTCCTTATATTCTTCATCTCCAACTTCGGAACGCGAGCGGGTCCATAACGCCTGCGCTGAATTGACGGCCTCAAATTCGCGCGTTTTACTGTCGTCCTCGCCCTCCTCGTCAGCCGAATCAACTTCCGGTTGCAGCATTCGCACGGGCACGCCGATATGATCGGAGTACTTGTGAACAATATTTCTAAGCCGAAAATCTTCGGCAAATTCCAAGGCATCGTCTTTCAGGTGCAAGATGACACTTGTACCGCGAGACAGACCTGCTGCATCTTCAAGCTCATAGGCATCTTCCCCGGATGAGCGCCACACAACACCACCGTTGGCTGCCAGCGCACTTAAGGTGTGTACTTCGACGAGATCTGCCACCATAAACACGCTATAAAAACCGACACCAAACTGGCCAATGAGTTGCGCATCCTTTGCTTGATCGCCACTCAGTTGGGATAGAAATTCTGCAGTCCCTGATTTGGCAATTGTGCCCAGTTGTTCCATGACCTCATCTCGCGACATGCCAATCCCGTTGTCAGCGATCGTGAGTGTTTTAGCTTCTTTATCGAAGGTGATATCAATTCTGTAATCAGGATCATGCGCGATCAATTCGGCATTTTCGATGGCGCGAAATCGCAATTTATCAATCGCATCAGATGCATTGGAAATAAGTTCACGAAGAAAAATCTCTCGACTGGAATACAGCGAATGAATCATCAGTTTCAGCAACTGCTTTGCTTCGGTCTGAAACTGGAAAGTTTCGGCTTGTGCCTCGCTCATAAGTTCTAATATCTCCTCTAATGCACCGCAGATCCCCGTTTTATATGGGCTTTGCGAGAAAATTCAACAACGGAAAGAAAAAACGCGGCACATGCCGCGCTTTGTTAACCCTCTGCAGCCACCTCATTCCCAGCCAGTAACTTCGGCCAGCGCGTCACCGATCGCGGCCAAAGAGCGAACAGTTTTCACCCCGGCATCAGACAACGCTGCAAATTTCTCGTCAGCCGTACCTTTGCCACCCGCAATGATCGCACCTGCATGTCCCATGCGCTTGCCCGACGGAGCCGTAACACCGGCAATATAGGCGACAACTGGTTTCGTGACATGGGCCTTGATGAACGCCGCGGCTTCTTCTTCTGCTGTGCCACCGATTTCACCTACCATGACAATCGCTTGCGTTGCATCATCGTCCTGGAACAATCTGAGGATGTCGACAAAATGGCTACCTGGTATCGGATCGCCGCCAATCCCCACACATGAGCTCTGGCCATAGCCCCGATCGGTCGTCTGTTTGACCGCCTCATAAGTAAGGGTACCTGAGCGAGAAACGATGCCGACCTTACCTTGCAAGTGAATGTCGCCCGGCATGATACCGATTTTGCATTCGCCGGGGGTGATTACGCCTGGACAGTTGGGTCCAATCATTCGTGACTTACTGACGTCAAGACGCGCCTTAACGGCCAACATATCGAGCGTTGGAATTCCCTCGGTAATACAGACGATGAGTTCAATACCCGCGTCGAGCGCCTCAAGAATCGAGTCTTTACAAAAACTCGCAGGAACATAAATTACAGATGCAGTTGCGCCCGTGGCATCGACGGCATCTGCGACTGTGTCGAATATAGGGAGATCAAGGTGCGTGCCACCACCTTTGCCTGGCGTCACCCCTCCCACTAACTGGGTGCCGTAGGCGATAGCCTGTTCTGAATGCAGGGTACCCTGCGAACCTGTAAACCCCTGACAAATGACTTTGGTGTGCTTGTCGATCAAAATACTCATACCTGACCTCCAGCAGCAGCGACCGCCTTTTCAACGGCATCGATCAGACTCTCTCCCGGAATGATGTTCAGGCCGCTATCAGCCAGCGTTTGACGCCCGATTTGGGAATTATTACCTTCAAAACGCACCACAACCGGCACCTCAACGCCCACTTCTTCTACCGCGCCGATGATGCCTTCGGCAATGATTGCGCAACTGACAATACCGCCAAATATATTGATCAACACAGCACTGACCGCACGGTCTAAGAGGATAATTTTGAAGGCCTCGGCAACCGCCTCTTTAGTCGCGCCACCGCCCACATCCAAGAAATTGGCGGGATTTCCGCCATGCAGCTTCACCAGATCCATCGTGCCCATTGCAAGGCCCGCTCCGTTTACCATACAGCCAATATTACCGTCGAGGGCAACGTAATTGAGCCCAAACGCAGCCGCCCGTGCTTCGCGTTCGTCTTCCTGGGTCGCATCGTTCATCTGTGCAAGACGCGGTTGTCGATAAAGCGCGTTACCGTCTATGTTCACTTTTGCATCCAGGCAGTGAATATCGCCGTCAGTCGTGACAACCAGTGGATTGATCTCCAGCAACGAGCAATCCAGGTCTTGAAACATTCGTGCAAGCCCCAAGAACAGATCAGCAAACTGTCTGATCTGTGGCCCTGCTAGCCCCAGCTCGAATGCCAGTTTGCGACCCTGGAACGCCTGTGCACCTACGTACGGATCAATCACTGCGCGGAGAATCTTTTCAGGTGTCTCCTGCGCCACTTTTTCAATCTCTACGCCACCTTCTGTGGATGCCATGAAGACGATCCGACGAGTCCCTCGATCAACTGCCGCTCCGAGGTACAATTCAGTCTCTATGTCCGTGCAACTTTCGACATAGATTTTGCTTACCGGTTGACCATCATCATCCGTTTGAAACGTCACTAAATTCTTTCCAATCCAACGTTCCGCGAACGTTCTGATTTCATCGAGTGAGTCGGCAAGCTGCACCCCCCCTGCCTTACCTCGACCACCTGCATGTACCTGAACTTTGACGACCCAACGATCACCCCCGATTTTCTCCGCTGCTGCGACGGCTTCATCGGCAGTATCGACCGCATAGCCCTCTGAGACGGGTAAGCCGTACTCGGCAAAGAGAGACTTCGCCTGATATTCATGTAGGTTCACGTTTTGCTCTCTCCCCTAATGTCCATGCTCGCTCCTCGCACCCTGCCACCCTATTGCGGCAGTCTCCCGATCGAGACGCACAGTCTTGCGCGTGCGGTGTTATCGTGATCGATCTGACTTGCCTAAGGCAACCTTACGACAAGGGCGTCAGATTAAATTTTATCTCGTCTGGGCATGTGTTGCCTGACTATTTGCGTTTGCGATTGACCACGTGAATCGCATGCCCCGCAACACCGAGGGCCGCTTCGTGTACTGCTTCGGACAAAGTCGGGTGCGCAAACATAATGATGCCTAGGTCTTCGGCACTCGCGTCGAATTCCATGGCAATGACCGCCTGTGCCACCATCTCAGATGCCTGAGGCCCGAGAATATGCACACCGAGAATACGATCACTCTCGGCATCGGCCAGGATTTTAACCATTCCTTGCGTGTCATTGGCAGCCATCGCCCGGCCACTTGCGGCAAAAGGGAAGGATCCCGCGTTAAACTGAGTACCGTCTGCTTTCAATTGTTGCTCAGTTTTACCCACCCAGGCGATTTCCGGATGCGTATATATGACATTAGGAATCGTTTCATAATTTACCAATGGCTTAAATCCAGCTATACGTTCGGCGACCATAACTCCTTCTTCAGTGCCTTTATGGGCCAGCATGGGTCCGCGCACCCCGTCACCAACCGCATACACATTGGGCACATCGGTAGCGCACAGATCGTTGACTAACAAAAAGCCGTTCTCATCGAGGGTCACACCTGATTCCGCACCGAGAAGCCCTTCCGTAAATGAGCGCCGACCTACAGCGACAATCAACTTATCCACAACAAGTTCCTGTTCGCCATCCTCGCCCTCATAAGCCACAACCACCCCATCATCAGTGGAAGTGGCAGCTGTGACTTTCGTACCCAGGCGGATATCCATACCCTGGTTAACGAGCAGTTTCTTGGCATCACGGGCAATCCGCGTATCCGCCATGGGTAGAAAATCCTCAAGGGCTTCCAGAACCGTGACCTCAGCACCCAGCCGATTCCAAACACTGCCGATCTCCAGACCGATCACGCCCGCACCGATAACACCAAGACGCGTTGGCACACGGTCAAAATCAAGCGCGCCCGCAGAATCTACGATCGTCGACCCGTTCAGCGGTGCGGCGGGTATCTCAACGGGCACTGAACCAGGTGCGAGAATGACATGTTCACCACTTAACAGCGTGGTCGTGCCCTTGTGGTCCGTTACTTCGACCTGGCCATTCCCCAGCAGCTTGCCCGATCCCGAATAACTCGTGACCCCATTGCCTTGAAAAAGAGCACCTATACCGCCTGTCAGGCCTTTAACAATCTCGTCTTTGCGCGCGATCATTTTCGGCACATCGACCGAGACCTCTCCGGTGGATATGCCAAGTTCTGCAAAATCGTTCTTCGCCTCGATATATTTATGCGATGCATCCAACAGTGCTTTAGACGGTATACAACCCCAATTGAGGCATGTACCCCCCAACGTTGGCTGACCATCCTTTCCTTGCGATTTATCTATACACGCTG
The DNA here is from genome assembly GCA_036338285.1 of Pseudomonadota bacterium. Taxonomy (GTDB): domain Bacteria; phylum Pseudomonadota; class Gammaproteobacteria; order Pseudomonadales; family Azotimanducaceae; genus UBA4421. The sequence goes on along the minus strand of JAYZCO010000009.1, from coordinate 54,065 downwards.
TATTTACACCTAGCTGGGCACAGCGTATTGCCGCTGCATAACCTGCAGGGCCAGCGCCGATGACGATAACGTCAAAACTGTCACTCATACTGAATTACTCAAAGTTCTAATAGGATTCGTGCCGGGTCTTCGATCATACCCTTGATTGCAATCAGGAACTGTACTGCTTCGCGACCATCTATCAGCCGGTGATCGTACGACAACGCGAGATACATCATGGGCCGAACAACCACTTCCCCGTCTACGACCACCGGTCTTTCCTGAATCTTGTGCATACCGAGCACACCCGTCTGGGGCGCATTAAGAATTGGCGTCGACATCAACGACCCAAAAACTCCACCATTAGAAATAGTGAAGGTACCTCCAGACATGTCCTCAAGGGTAAGCTTTCCGGCCCGGGCGCGTTCCCCATAAGCATCGACCTGATCTTCAATCTGCGCAAGGCTTAGCGCATCAGTTTCACGTACCACGGGTACAACCAATCCTCGGTCAGTCGACACGGCGACGCCAATATCATAATAACCGTGATAGACAATGTCCTCGCCATCGATAGATGCATTAACTGAGGGATAACGCTTCAACGCTTCGGTCACGGCACGTACAAAAAAGGACATAAATCCCAATCGGGTACCATTGTGTGCCCGCTGAAAATCGTCCTGGTACTGCTTGCGCAGGGCCAGGATTGCGGCCATATCCACCTCGTTAAAAGTGGTCAACATGGCTGTATTCTGTTGAGCCTCTACCAGTCTTTTGGCAATGCTTGCACGTAGACGCGTCATCGGTACACGCCGTTCGACCCGTTCGCCGAACGCAGGGTTATCCATAGGGGGCGCTGCATATACTTTGACGGACGGAGATGCAGTATCGTCTAGTTCAACCGCCTCAACGCCCCTGGCCACTGCTCGCACGACGTCTTCTTTGGTCACCCTGCCATTGCGTCCACTACCGATTACATCATCGATGTCGATACCCGACTCGCTGGCCAGTTTGCGGGCCGCAGGACTCGCGCCTTCAGAATCTGTATCGGGTACATCGGTTTTTTCGTTTCTTTGTACAGACGTCCCCATCACCTCAACGTCAGCGACCGGCTCGAAACGTCCAATAATCTCGTCCGATTCCACCACCTCGCCTTCGAGTTTGACAATCTCTGTGAGCGTGCCATTGTCCTGGGCGAGCACTTCCATGACGACCTTGTCCGTTTCAATATCTGCGAGCACATCATCTCGTCGAACAAATTCACCCGATGCTATATGCCATTGGGCAAGCGTACCTTCGGTTATCGATTCAGGAAACGTCGGGGCTTTAATATCCATGTTAGATTCCTATGCCGGACTCATCCGAATAACGCATCTTCAACCAGCTGATCCTGTTGCTTTAAATGAACGCTACTATAACCAACAGCCGGCGCTGCAAATGCATCACGGCCCGCATATACAAGATAAAGCGCATCGTTGTGATCGACGATCACCCGTCGCAAGCGATGTTGCATGGAATACCAGGCCCCCTGATTCATCGGTTCTTCCTGACACCAAACGACATCTTTTAAATTTGGATAACGGGCGATGAGTTTGGAAAATTCCTCTTCGGGAAATGGGTAGAGCTGCTCAAGCCTCGCGATCGCGACATGATCACTCGGCTTTGCTCGACGAACTTGCAGGAGATCGTAATAGACCTTGCCGCTGCATATCACCAGCCGATCCACAGCCATTGGCTCCAGTTCATCTATTTCATCGAGAACGTTATGGAATTTATCGGCACAAAGGTCTTGGAGATCCGAAATGGCCATCTTGTGTCTAAGCAGGCTCTTGGGTGTAAAAGCAATCAGCGGCTTTCGCGTGGGTCGCAAGGCCTGGCGTCGCAACATGTGATAAAACTGCGCGGGTGTCGAGGGAATGCATACCTGCATGTTGTGCTCAGCACACAACTGCAAATATCTCTCAAGACGGGCTGAACTGTGCTCAGGGCCGGCCCCCTCGAAACCGTGCGGAAGCAGCATGGTTAAACCACACAGACGTGCCCACTTTGTCTCACCGCTGCTGATGAACTGATCTATGACGACCTGCGCCCCATTTGCAAAATCCCCGAACTGAGCTTCCCAAACAACCAACGTGCCGGGCGAGGTCGTTGCATAACCATACTCAAATGCCAATACCGCCTCTTCAGAGAGCAGCGAGTCATAAACGTCAAATGTGACCTCTTCGCTTAATAGATTCAGCGGAATAATCCGTTTTCCATTACGTTGATTGTGCAAGGATGCATGTCGATGCGAAAACGTGCCCACACCGACATCCTGACCGCTCAAGCGTACAGGTATACCTTCATCAATCAACGTCGCATAGGCCATCACTTCAGCGAAGCCCCAGTTTGACGGCATCGCCCCGGATGCCATTTCTTGGCGATCATCAAGCACTTTCTGTACCTGCCGATGAACTGCAAAGCCCTCGGGCAGGTCATTCAGCTTGCTGGCGAGTTGTCGAAACCGCTCAATGTCGAACGATGTGTCACAGGGTGCCGTCCAGTCGTGTCCTCGATACGGCGACCAATCAACAAAAAGAGCTTCATCGGGCTGATTTACAATGCTCAGTGCCACCCCATCCCCCGCCTCAAGCTTCATCCGATAGCGATCCGAAAGTTCCTGCGTTTCCTTCTCGCTGACAATGCCCTGCTCGATCAATTGGTCAGCATACAAGCGCCGAGTGGTTGGGTGCGAGCGAATTTTCTGGTACATCAGAGGCTGAGTTTTCATCGGCTCCTCTGCCTCGTTATGACCACGCCGTCGATAACAAATCAAATCGATGACGATGTCTTTGCGAAACTTCATCCTGTAATCGGCTGCCAACTGAGCAGCAAATACTGCCGCTTCCGGATCATCTCCGTTCACATGCAATATAGGCGCCTGCACCATCTTGGCTACCTCCGTGCAATACTCGGTCGAGCGTGCATCTACCTGTCGGTGTGTCGTGAAGCCAATCTGATTATTGACAATAAAATGAACCGACCCGCCGGTTTTGAAGCCCCGAGTCTGGGACATCTGGAATGTTTCCATGGTGACACCCTGGCCCGCAAACGCAGCATCGCCATGAATGAGAACAGGCACAACTCTGTCGCCGGCATAGTCCCGGCGCCGATCCTGGCGGGCACGGACTGATCCTTGTGCAACCGGAGCGACAATTTCCAGATGCGAGGGATTGAAAGCGAGCGCCAGATGCATCTCACCTCCAGGCGTGAGGACGTTGGACGAAAAACCCTGATGATACTTCACGTCACCCGTGCCTGACTCAAACGTTATGCGTCCATCAAACTCGTCAAAAAGTGTCGTTGGATTCTTACCCAACACATTGACCAGAACGTTGAGTCTGCCTCGGTGTGCCATCGCGACAACCGACTCCCATACACCATGCACACCAAGCCGTTGCACCAGTTCATGCAACATCGGAATCAGGCTTTCACCGCCCTCTAGACCAAATCGTTTGGTCCCCGGATAGGATCGCTGCAGGTACTTTTCCAGACCTTCAGCTGCAGTGAGTCGCTCGAGTATCGAGCGTTTTTGTTGCGATGAAAAGTCCGGCTGCCCACGGGCAATTTCTAACTGACGTTGTACCCATAGTTGCTCAACTGTATGCACAATATGCGTGTACTCGGCACCAATCGAACCACAGTAGGTGCCTTCGAGCGCAGCCACCAGATCCATAAGTTTCGCGCTGGGATCAGCGTGGTGAAATGTACCGGTCTGAAAGGTCTCATGCAGATCCGCCGGACCAAGCTGATGGTAAGCGAGATCAAGCTCAGGCATCTCCGGCCGCTCCATCATCCCAAGTGGATCTATCAATGCGCGCTTGTGGCCTCGGCGCCTGTAGGCAGACACAAGATCTTGAACGCGCATCTGCTTACTTTCGTGCTCAGTGGAGATACTCGTTGCTACTTTTTCGGGCCTGGCTTTGAGCCGATTACGGCCCAATCGCTCGAAATGCCGGACAACAGAGGAATGTGGCAGGTCGCGCGTAACCGCTGACGTCTCAGACAGTTCGTAGAAGTACGAACGCCAATAGCCAGAGATTGAATTCGGATCTTGCAGAAAAGATTCGTACAGTGCTTCTAGGTAGGCTGCATTCTGCCCGGATAGATGCGAGCTCCGCTGCATGCGCGCCATGAATCCTGGGTCATTCGGGGCGTCACTCAAAAGTGCCTCTCCAGTGAGGGGTCAACGTTTCCTCAAGCCGGGCTGTACAGATTAGAACGCCAATCCGCTGCCAATGTCCAAGCACACACGAAAAGGTGAAATCACGCACCCTGTTGCATAAGCAGGGTACGGATTTTTCCGATCGCCCGAGTCGGATTCAAACCTTTAGGGCATACGTTGACGCAATTCATGATGCCACGACATCTGAACACACTGAAAGGATCATCCAGATCAGCAAGCCTTTCTACCCCGGCGGTGTCTCGTGTATCGGCAAGAAAGCGATAGGCCTGCAAAAGACCTGCTGGCCCAATGAATTTGTCTGGATTCCACCAGAAGGAGGGACAGGACGTTGAACAGCAGGCGCACAAGATGCACTCATACAAACCATCCAACGCTTCGCGATCTTCAGGTGATTGCAGTCTTTCCTGCGCAGGCGGCGGCGTGTGGTTAATGAGGTAGGGTTGTACCTTTTCATATTGTGTATAGAACTGGCTCAGATCTACGACAAGGTCACGTATCACAGGCAATCCCGGCAAAGGCCGCAATACCAGTTTTCCACCTCTGGCGGCTTCTGATACCGGTGTGATACAAGCAAGGCCATTCTTGCCATTCATGTTAATTCCATCAGAACCGCACACACCCTCACGGCACGACCTGCGATAACTGATCGTCGGGTCATCGCTTTTTAACAGTTCAAGGACATCCAGCACCATCAGGTCACGACCTGCTGGTAACTCAACAGTCAGATCCTGCATGAAAGGCACTTCATCAGTATCTGGATTGTAACGGTAGACGCTTACTTGCATAGTTCTGTTTCTTCAATCGGTGGTTGCAAAATGGCCATGGAAGAGTACCCGGCAGCGAGCCGACTCAGTACACCCGTTCCATGGGCTCGAATGTATCCACGGTTTTGGGTTCAAAGTTAACTGCTCGCTTACCGAGGCGTTTTTCTCCGGGAAAGTAAAGGGAATGACATAACCAGCTTTCATCGTCCCTGGTCTTATAGTCATCTCGCGCATGGGCCCCTCTGGTTTCCTTGCGGCCTTCGGCCGCAATTGCTGTGGCTTCAGCAACCTCAAGCAGGTTGTCCAGTTCCAGGGCCTCAAGTCGAGCCGTGTTAAACGCGCTGGACTTGTCCGGCAAGTGCGCGCTGCCAATTCGATCACGAAGATCAGCCAATGCCTGTATACCTGTCAACATGTGTTCCTCGGTACGAAATACGCCAAAATTGTTCTGCATCACTGTCTGCAGTTCGCGTTTGAGATCAGACACACTTTCCCCGTCTGAAGAATCTTCCCAACGACTTAACCTGGCAAGAGACCTCTCCAGATCGGTATCGCTCGCTTCGCGGTAGGAAACACCCTGACGCATGACTTCTTCGATGTGGAGCCCGGCGGCTCGCCCGAACACGACCAGATCGAGTAGAGAGTTGCCGCCAAGACGATTTGCACCATGAACACTCACGCAAGCCACCTCGCCTGCAGCATAAAGCCCCTCAATCGGTTCATCGACACCCGCATTTGTATGGGTCAAAGCCTGCCCACTGACCTGAGTGGCAATCCCTCCCATCATATAGTGACAAGTAGGAACAACCGGTATCGGCTCCTTGACGGGATCGACATGGGCAAAGGTACGTGATAGTTCCAGAATGCCAGGCAAGCGACTGTTGAGAACCTCTTCACCCAGGTGGTCGAGCTTTAACATGACGTGATCCGCATTATCGCCGCACCCACGGCCTGCGAGGATCTCAAGAATCATTGAACGCGCAACCACATCACGCCCGGCCAGGTCTTTGGCCGTCGGCGCATACCGTTCCATAAAGCGCTCACCGTCTTTGTTAATCAGATACCCACCCTCACCTCGACAACCTTCCGTCACGAGCACGCCCGCCCCGGCAATACCCGTCGGATGAAACTGCCACATTTCGATGTCCTGCACAGGTATCTCGGCACGCAGCGCCATGCCCACGCCATCACCGGTGTTCATCAGCGCATTCGTGGTGGACGAATAAATTCTGCCGGCGCCACCCGTAGCAAACACGGTTGCACGACAAGATACGAAAACCACCTCGCCGCTTTCCATGCAAATAGCGATAACCCCAAAAACCACGCCGTCCTGGTTTTTGACCAAATCAACTGCAAACCATTCATTGAGGAAAGTAGTCTGCGCTTTGAGGTTGGCCTGATAGAGCGTGTGCAGGAGGGCATGCCCTGTACGGTCGGCTGCAGCACACGTCCTAGAAGCTTGTCCACCTTTACCAAAATTCTTTGATTGGCCACCAAAAGGTCGCTGATAAATTCGTCCTTCCTCGGTTCTCGAAAACGGCAGTCCCATGTGCTCGAGTTCGAAAACTGCCTGGGGCCCTTCTGAACACATATACTCGATCGCATCCTGATCGCCGATATAATCCGAGCCCTTTACCGTGTCATACATGTGCCAGCGCCAGTCATCATTTGGATCATCACTGGCTATCGCACACGTGATTCCTCCCTGGGCTGATACGGTGTGTGATCGTGTCGGAAACACCTTGGAGATGACGGCTGTTTTTAAACCCGATTGCGCCAGCTGCAATGCCGTACGCATGCCGGCACCACCGCCACCTACGATGACGCCGTCAAATTCCATTTTTCGTATTCTTGGCATAGTAAATCCTAGAATTGCCAGACCAGGCGTAGCGCCCAGATAAAATAAATGAACAGAACCAGCAGGCAAATAATCTGATAACTGAAGCGGATGGTGGTCGCCGAACGACCGAACTGGACAGGCCGTATATAATCTGTGCCGATGGTCCACATGCCAATCCACGCGTGTGCAAGCATCGACAGGAGCGCCAACGTCGAGAAGGCCTGCATCGGCGCCGACCAGAAAAAGGCGGTCAGAGATTGATGGCTTACATCACCAAGAAAGAAGCCAAGCAAACATAAACTATAGGCGCCAAGAATCACCGCAGAAACACGCTGGATAACAAAATCGGTGAGTCCGCTGCGACTGAGAGACAAAACCTGCATCACCATAGAAAAACTCCAAATACAATCGTCGCCATCAACGCAAGCATCATGACCACGACAGAAGCTAAGTGCGCACCTCGAACGGAATCACCTATATGGAAATCAAGCAGCAGATGCTTAATGCCGGCCAGTAAGTGATAAGAAAAAGAAAAAACTAAGCCTGTGAAAATGACCCGACCCAGGAAAGTATCCGAAAGCGTCGCGGCTTCCGCAAAACCTTGTGCCGAGGATAAAGCCAGTTGCAAGGCATACAGCCCAAAAACCAAGCCCACGAACAAAATACCGCCCGTGATTCTGTGGGTGATGGAAGCCCACGCGGCGAATGGCAGGTTCATCGTAAATATGTCGAGATTGACAGGGCGGTCGCTCTTCATCTTGGTCCTTCTTTTGGTCCTTCTTGATCCTTTTGATACTGCTTTATCTTCTATTTATTGTCGGTCTGTGTTGCCGCCTGCCTACGATCATGCTGTATCTTAAGGTGCAAGGCTTGCGTGTTTTACCAATTGAAAACACCGTGCAGACAGACAGCGCAAACTTACCAGCAGGCCTCAAACGGGCGCCATTTTATGCCCCAGTCGCGCCCAAGCCAAGAAGACCCGATACTTTGATAGATTTAATTCAATATCGCCGCCTCGCAAATGAGCGCTGTGCCTTCCCATTGCACAGATTACACCGATCAGAGCACGTCGTCTGATTTGTAAGGTCTTTGCGATTTTGCTGGTCAATACACGTTCTTCATCGTCATCCGTGACAAAGGCAGGGCTGTACCCGAGACTCCTTTCAAGCGGATCACCTGACCGGCCGACAAACAACGCAGATTGACACGCCAGAGCATGCTTTATAGTCTCCACATCCCGTTGTACTTTTTAGGTTGATGTCCTTTGAATGTATCGACACTAAAGGTCGATAAACTGAATGAGCGTTTCATGAGCCTGCAAACACAAATTACAACAAGCATAAAGCAGATATCTTAGAGACCAACCTGCCAAGACAACGGACGTTTGGGGTAACACTAGCTGAATCAGGGATAAAACCTGATGATTGGAGGATGCATGGCAAATCATGCCACTAAAAGCGCCACAGTACAGATAGACGGCGGGGACGCGATCGAACTACCTGTGTATGAGGCTGCGGAAGGACCTGATGTCATAGATGTCGGCAAACTCACTTCGCAAGGCTATTTCACATATGATCCGGGCTTTGTATCAACAGCGTCATGCGACAGCGAAATCACGTTCATTGATGGCAATCAGGGTATTTTGTTACATCGTGGCTACCCGATCGAGCAATTAGCGGAAAAATCTGACCATCTTGAGCTCTGTTATCTTCTATTAAACGGAGAGCTGCCAAGCGCTGCTGAAAAGGAAGATTTCGTCAGCACAATAAAAAGCCACACAGCCGTGCACGAAAGTCTGCAAAAAATTGTTCAGGGCTTCAGTGCAGATGCTCATCCAATGGCAGTTATGTGCAGCCTCGTCGGAGCCTTAGCGGCCCTTTATCACGACGCTCTGGACATCGATAATGCAGAGCACCGAAAGATCACGGCGCACCGCCTGATCGCCAAAATCCCAACCATCGCCGCGACGTGCTACAGACATTCCCAAGGACAGCCGTTCATCCATCCGCGCGACGAATTAAACTATGCCGAGAATTTCCTCCACATGATGTTCGCAAAGTCCGATGACGATGTTGAAATCAGCCCAACCATCGCCACCGCCATGGATCGTATTTTTCTCCTGCATGCCGATCATGAACAAAACGCATCGACTTCAACCGTTCGCCTCGCGGGCTCTACAGGGGCCAATCCTTACGCATCGATTGCCGCAGGAATAGCTGCTCTTTGGGGCCCCTCCCATGGGGGTGCCAACGAAGGCGTGCTTAACATGCTCGATGAAATTGGCTCGGTAGATAATATCGATCGATACATCGCCAAGGCAAAGGACAGGGACGACCCATTCAGGATCATGGGCTTCGGCCATCGGGTGTACAAAAACTATGACCCCCGGGCAAAAGTAATGCAACAGACCTGCCATGAGGTGCTTTCGGAACTGGGTGTCGAAGACAACCCCACACTGCAGATGGCGCAACGCCTTGAGAAAATCGCGCTGGAAGATGAGTACTTTGTCGAAAAGCGGCTCTATCCAAATGTTGATTTTTATTCAGGCATCATCCTCAAGGCGATTGGCATGCCGGTAGAACTGTTCACGGTTATATTTGCAACGGGCCGCACGCCAGGCTGGATCTCACACTGGTGCGAGATGGTCAGCGGTGGGTATAAAATCGGTCGACCCCGACAGCTCTATAAAGGGTACAACGCACGCGACTTTGTCGACCTCGAAAACAGAGGCTGATTGACGAGCCCGACATCTGGCATTGATATCTGCTCTTATTCGCCGGGCGGCGTCAGCCGTCGTAAAAGGCTTGACGTGTCCCATCGACCACCACCCATTTCCTGCACGTCAGCATAAAACTGATCAACCAATGCAGTCAGTGGCAGTTTTGCCTGCAACGCCCTGCCCGTACGCAGTGCGATATCGAGGTCTTTGCGCATCCAGTTAACAGCAAAGCCAAATTCAAACTCATCTTTGTGCATGGTTGGTGAACGATTTTCCATCTGCCAGGACTGTGCCGCACCCTGAGAAATTACATCCACCACTTCGGTCACGTCGAGGCCCGCTTTTTGCGCAAAGTGAACCCCTTCGGCAAGACCCTGGAGAACGCCGGCAATGCAAATCTGATTCACCATCTTGGTCAGCTGTCCTGCCCCGTGCGGCCCCATCAAGGCGGCTTTTTTGGCATAAACCTCAAAAACAGGCAGCGCACGCGCAAACTCAGCATCTGTGCCCCCAACCATAATCGTCAACACACCGTTCTCAGCGCCTGCCTGCCCACCCGACACCGGCGCATCAAGAAATTGCACCTCATTTCTCTGACAGGCCGTATGCAGCTCAACGGCCATCTCACGGGAAGCGGTTGTATGATCAATGAGCAAGCTGCCATCTGACATGCCTGCCAACGCCCCATGGTCGCGCTCAAACGCGACCTCGCGTACATCGTCATCGTTGCCAACACACATCATGACGATATCTGCCTCAGCCGCTGCTTCGGCGGGCGTATTTCCGATCTGGCATTGTCCGTTTTGATACTCCGTCAGCCACGCCTGGGATTTTTCACCTGTCCGGTTGTACACGGTAACGGGATATCCCGACCGGGCAAGGTGACCCGCCATGGGATAGCCCATCACACCCAGTCCGAGAAAGGCAGTTCGAGGAAGTGAAGCGTTGCTCATCTGTCTATCGTTGGTTTGCTATTTACGTCGCCTAATTGTGCATGACACACCAGAGCGGATACAGACCTAATCGTCCTAAGAACGACCCAGATCGGCAGATTTGAATGTAGGGTGGATAAGCATCCAGGTCGCAAATCGGAAGACATAAAGACCACGGCCTATGAATTTTCATACACCAATGCCTCCTTGATACCCATTTATGCTTTTGTGGCATTGTTTTTACCTAGGCATTGATTCGTTACACTGCGACTCCGAATCATTCAGTCCATCATTCATGTCCGAATTACGCCAGCTACCCGGGGTTGATCAGATCCTTGCGACCCCTGAATTTCATGCGCTTAAGGTGCTTTTTGGCACACAAGCCGTTCGCGACACCGTACGAGCCCTGCAGGCCGATATCCGCAGGCAGACGACCATGCCGGATTGGGCAAAGGTTGCCGGCGGTTACGAAGCGCCTGTGCAAGAAGCGTTGCATGCGAGTATCTACCAACCGGTATTTAATCTAACGGGCACCATCATTCATACGAACCTTGGCCGGGCTCTGGTCAGCGAAACGCTGTGGCAAGCGTTAACACCACTTGTAACAAGGCCAATTAACCTGGAATACGATCTGGACAAAGGCAGCAGAGGAGATCGTGACAAGATCATCGAAGACCGGCTAATTCGATTGACCGGATGTGAAGCCGCCACCGTGGTCAACAACAATGCCGCCGCTTTGTTACTTGTTTTAAATACGCTTGCGCTCGGCAAAAAAGTGCCCGTCTCACGCGGTGAATTGATCGAGATCGGTGGCAGTTTCCGACTGCCAGAGTTGATGGCTCGTTCTGGTTGTCAGCTGGTTGAGGTGGGCACGACAAATCGAACACACCTTGCAGACTATGCCTCAGTCGCGTCCGAGGCCGCACTCCTCCTTAAGGTCCACCCGAGTAATTATCACCTCAGCGGTTTCACCAAAGAGGTGGACGCACAGAGTCTGGCCAAACTCAGCAACGAGACAGGCATCCCATCCTGTGTGGATCTGGGCAGTGGTACCCTCGTCAACCTCGCTCAGTGGGGATTGCCAAAAGAACCAACGCCGATGCAGGTGTTGCAACAGGGAATCGATGTGGTCACTTTCAGTGGCGATAAGCTGCTTGGCGGCGTGCAGGCGGGCATTATCGTGGGCAAAAAAGAATTGCTCGAGCAGATTAAACGCAACCCCATGAAACGCGCCCTCAGAGCAGACAAAATTGCCCTTGCGATACTTGAGCAAACTCTGAAACTCTATGAAGACCCAGAACGCCTCGCTGAAGCACTCCCTCTGCTTAAAACGCTGACTCTTTCAACGGACGTGCTGGAACAGCGGGCTGCCATCGTGGCCAATGCATTACCCCAGAGTTGGATCCACTCCATCGTTGCAGCCGAAGGACAGATTGGCAGTGGCGCGTTGCCGGATAAACGACTCCCTTCCGTCTGCGTCGTTATAGAGTCAGTCGATGTATCGTCTAACGAACTCATCGACCGTTTGCGTGGCTTAAGCACACCCGTCATCGGGCGCGTGGCTGATGGCAGGGTATGGCTCGATATGCGCGGTGCCGATCTGCTTGACGAGCTCGTTACAACACTCAGTGAGCTGGCATGATCGTTTCTCTCGCCGGCCACGTCGATCACGGTAAGACTTCCCTGGTACACGCATTGACCGGGGTCAATACGGACCGATTGGAAGAAGAGCAAACGCGCGGCCTGACCATCGATCTTGGGTTTGCCTACATCGATGAAGGCCGAATCGGTTTCGTAGACGTGCCTGGGCACCATCGTTTCATCCATAACATGCTCGCAGGCATCGCAGCCGATCAGTTCGCATTGCTCGTCATCGCCGCGGATGACGGACCAATGCCACAAAGTAAGGAACACCTGGAAATCCTCAACCTGGTGGGTGTAAGACGTGGCATCGTCGCCATCACCAAATGTGATCGCGTAGACTCAGCCCGCGTCGCAAAATGTAAAGAAGAAATACAGGATCTGCTGGCCGGATCATTTCTGCAAAACGCGCCTATCCTATGTACATCTATTGAAGATCCCACCTCAATCGAGCACCTGCTTGGCACACTACGCGATGCCCAGACCGAAGAACTCGATGATCACAAACCTTTTCGTCTGGCGATTGACAGGCGTTTTACCGTGAAAGGCGCAGGCGTCGTCGTGACCGGCACAGTGCAAGCAGGCTCCGTTAAAGACAATGAATTTGTTTATCACTATCCAACGGATGCACAACTGAGAGTGAGGGGATTGCGCGCCCAGAATGAAGCTGTACAGCGCGCATCTCGCGGTGATCGCTGTGCCATTAATGTAACCGGGCTACCACTTGAATCTATCGGCAGAGGTGATTGGATAACGGGCGCACCCATCCGACGCAGCCGCGAAATCACCGTAGAACTCGATATTCTGAAAGACTTTCCTCGCACGCTTAAACAGTGGACACCTGTACACATTTACCACGCCACAAGCCACGCCACAGGGCACATAGCCTTGCATGCAGGATCCCGTTTGAGCCCAGGATCAACAAAATTGGTCGACCTTGTCTGCGAGCAGCCCCTGGGCGTATTGCATGGCGATCAATTGATCATCCGTGACCACGGACTCGACACCACCCTGGGCGGTGGCAGGGTCATCTTTGCGCAAGCGAACCCTTCCCCCAGACGGCGCACTCCCGACCGCCTTGCCATGCTGCGCGCGTACGATGCCGAGGATGCAGAAACATGCCTGCAAAAATTACTCCAGGTCCAGGCGTTCGAAATCGAACCATTCAGTGGCCTGTGGCAGCTCAATCAGTCTGAACTAGACAATTTGTTGAAATCTACGGGCGCAATCGAAATTGCGGGATATGCCATTAGCCAGACAACCCTCGGGGGTTATGCCAAGGAAGTGATACGACGTATCACCGAGCAGCAGAAAAACCACCCATCGTCACGCGGTCTCAAGGCCAATGCGTTCGGCGATATCCCAGACCCCGTGATTAACCAGGTGCTCTCTGCACTGGTTCAGAACAAGCGCCTCGTGGTCTTGAATGGCGTCTACGGTCTCATCACCCATACTGCAGAACTGCCGGAAGCACTCGCGGGTGTTTGGCAAAAGCTGCAAAAAAACCTTGATACGGATCAGCCACCGTCCAGCGGGGACCTTGCCAAAGCCTGGAAGCAGGCACCCACAGATATGCACAAACAACTACGCGAACTGGCAAAGCGCGGTCTCATTGTGCAGATTGCTGATCATCGCTTTTATCTGCCTGAACAACTCGATCAGATAGCCAAGACTGTCGCCCGAATGGCAAAAAGCGCACCATTTACCGTCAGAGAATTCAGAGATCAGACCGGCATCGGTCGCAACGTCGCCATCGATATTCTGGAATTTTTCGATTCCAAGGGCTTCACTCGACGGCAAGACAACCACCGCAAACTTCTGCGCGAGCACTTGTAGTAAAAATTGTTATGATTCCCAACGGAAGAGTATCGTCTCCGGTGGGGCGCGCGGCCTTCAAAGCCGTTGAGGTGCGAATACGTGCCTGGTGGGTTCGACTCCTGCCTCTTCCGCCATCACCACCATCCCCTTTAAAATCAAAAGGTTAACAAGAGATTTCTACCATTTCTAGACACATTTCTAGACACACTATGCGACGCGACGCAGCTATTGGCGCTGCTACTGGGCACACAGCACCCTCGGCCTGCTTGGCTTAGGCCTTATCGGCATGCTCGCACGGCGTAGGCGCTTAGCGGCGTAGACAAAAGATCAACTACACAAAGGCGCTTCGGCGCCTTTTTTGTGGGCGATGTCCTACAGCCACCCACATCTGCTGGCGCAACAATAAGCTGCTGCCGGGTGCCTGCGGAATGCGTCAAAAAGATATGACTTGCGAGGCGGCCTCTGCGAGTGAAATGAACATTGGCAGTTACTCATGTCGACTATCTCGGCGTTTGAGTTACAACATTCAAGCTCAAGCTTTCGGTCATCGAGCCATACCCTCAACAGCCTCTCTCTTGCCAACCTTGTAGGTGCTTTCAGACTTCAACTGTCCATTGTCCCACCACGGCCTACGCAGTCCCTTGAGGATACGGCGATTGCGCATGCAGTCAGGGCGGAAATTAATTAGGGATCTGGTTCAGGCGCAGCCACAGATGATGGTATCCACGCAGCATCGTTGAGTGTGTCCGCTCGTTCTCAGCATTGGTAACGTGCTCGATTGAATCGTATCGGTCCAGCATACCTACCAGCGCTGAGCGAGCTTCCATACGCGCGAGGGGCGCGCCAATACAGAAGTGTATGCCATGTCCGAACGTGTGGTGATCGCTGCGTGGCCGGTCCAGCCGAAATGTGTCAGGGTCGTCGTAGTGGTCGGCATCCCGGTTGGCAGAAGCCAGGACAACATAAACGGACTCCCCTGCAGCCACCTTCTGGCCGTGGAATTCCGTGTCACCCAGGGCGGTACGATTGATCCAGTGAACCGGCGCGTCGAAGCGCAGACTCTCTTCGATGGCAGCCTCGACCTTATCGGGCTGTGCCCGCAAGATCTGCCAAAGACCCGGTTGGTCCGCCGCGTAGTTGAGCAAATTGCTTAATAGGTTCGTGGTGGTTTCGTTCCCGGCAATCAACAACAGCTGGCAATAGCCAACGATGACTTCTTCCGTGAGGCCTTTGCCCTCTATCTCAGCCCCCACGATTTTGCTGATCAGATCATCGCCGGGATCCGCTCGACGTGTGGGGATTTCGTTGCGGAAGAATTCCATCATCTCGAGGATGTCCGGCATTCGTTCTTCGATGGACCTGGCTGCGCCCGTTGCTGTGAGGCTGTCGGACCAGCGTTTGAAGTCGTCCTTACGTTCGAACGGGATGCCCATGAAATGCGATATGAGCGCTACCGGTAGGGGAATGGTCAGGGCTTCGGCGATATCGACAGGATGTTTGGCGTCAATGTTCCTAAGTAACTGCTTGACCACCGCGTCCAGGTCCGCTTCGATTTCCTTCATCACCCGAGATGTGAAAGATCGATTGACGAGGCTCCGAAGGGCCGTGTGCCTGGGTGGATCGTCGTGTAACAACGGCAGTTGCAGCGTGTTTTTTTGGCGGGTGATTGGCAGCTCCGAGGAAAACAACTCGGTGTTTTTGAGCACTGACCGAACATCTTCATAGCGGCACAACACCCAGCCCTGGATGTCTTCATCCCACCAGATGGGATGCTCGGCGCGCCACTGCTCGTACATAGAGTAGGGGTTATCGGTTGTCTCCAGATCTTGGAACTTCAAGGCATGCCTCTGTGGATGAAAACTTTAATCACGTTCAACCACTGGATGATGTCAACAAAGAAGGTGCAAGACAATTGAGTCATGGAGAGATTATTCAACGAGACCGGAAGGCTGAACCGACGATTCAGGGTTTATGGATATTCGCTGGGAAGGTCGACCGCCAGTTCCGTTGTTATTAATCACTTTAATCCACCCAAGCCAAACTCCACCCTGCATTCACCTACATTTAAAGGATAAGTAATTTATCAAGGAGGTTCAGCGCTCGATAGGACTTAATAAATGTCCATAGCGGACAAAACTGACAACTGAGAGACCCAGATCGAAGAAATATATCGCTTTATATCTGATTCGGCGAAAATCGTTTCGAACACCGAGTTAACAATTTTACTGTCGGGTACAAACTTACGGTGATCACCCATCGTTAGATTACGGCCATAAAAAAGCCAATACACTGCAAGGCACATTGTTGGTCAAGCGCTCAACGGATGACATCAGCCAACTAAAAGACGTCATCAAAATTATCGAGCGCATGTTGAAATAATTAACCATGCATCCCAAGTCGAGCGCGCATTGAATTCAAAGACTAGCCTTAACCGAGCGTTGGCGAAATCCAACGACGACCAAATAGAAAAACCGATACCCAGACCAAGCTAACACTGTTAGATTTTCCACAACATCAAACTCTACCAATGTCCTGCGAGCACCCAAAAAAGGGAGAGTGAGCGGAGCATCAAGGAAGCTGTTGTAACAAACCAGTTAGCCATACGGACCAAAGGAAACCAAACCATGACAGCAATCGACGACCGCAACGCAGGACGGGAGGGAGCTGTAGACATCGGCGATACGGTCCACGCGGCCGACTGGACGCAATCGGCGATATCCCCCGATGAAATCAGTCCGGAGCTACGTCCCGAGGTCGAGGATCTCGGGCTTCTCGACAACTGCCAGCAACTGGCACGCGAGGGGTGGACGGTCCTCGAAAACGCCATCGACCCCTCTTTTGTGACCGAGCTCCGAAACGTGGCGCTCGCTACGGAAGACATGGCATTACTCCGTCAGGGTGGAAGCCTGATGGAACTGGGCAAGCATCCGGCATACGCCGAGACAATCATCCATCCCAAGGTCATGGCGCTGGCAAAGTTCTCAGTGGGCCAGGGCTGTCTCCTCTACGCCCAGACCCTCACCATCCGCGGCAAGGGATCGCCGGCGCTGGGTTTACACTGCGACCAGGCAATGTTTCCAGTGCCGCTCCCGGAGCACAATATGCTTCTTACCGCCTGTTGGGTGCTCGACGACTTTTCTGAGGCCGGCGGCGCCACCTGCATTCTCCCCGGGTCGGGCCGGTTCCGCCGTCCGCCTACCGCAGATGACGACCTCTCCGGCACCCATACAGTCGAATGCCCGGCCGGCTCCATTGTGCTCTGGGACGGCCGGGTCTGGCACGGTAACTGCCCACGAACCATGGATGGCGATCGCGTTGTCGTACACAACAGCTACTGTCGCCTGGTGATGCGGCCCGGGATCGACTACTCAGCCCACGCCGATCAGCTGATCCAGGCCCACGGGGCACCGATGTCACAACTGCTTGGCCACGACGATGTCCTCTTTCTGGACTACCAGGACAATGACCCCGAACGGTTTGCCCGTACCATAATCAACGCCACGAGCTAGCAACCTGATTAGAAAGTCTCGGCCAAGTGCGAGACGTCTTCAGAAGGGTGTTAAGGCCCCGTTGTTGATGTGAACTCAGTCGAACTGGATTCCTTCGGGGTCCCCTTCGTTGTTGTCGTAGCTCGGCGTGCACTGGCCGATGAAGCCCTCCCGGGGAGAGGATGATGAAGCGCCCCCGGATGGTGTCGCCGTGATCGACCCCCAGTCTCTTTGCGATGGCTTCAATGCGTTCACTCATCATAGATCTCCCATTTCATTTGGGACTATGCTGTAGTTGTCCGCCATCGATCAGCGAAGTTTCGAATAGGGCAAAGGCTCCAACAGATCCAGAGTCTCCGACCGGACGATCTCGCTGAGTCGCTTCCGTGTCTCCACAGCCACACCGCGTGGCCATGCCAGCGCATCAAAGCCGTCGTCGAGCCGCCAGATCGTCGTGAAGCAACTTCGAGGCCCTGTCGAGTTGGCGTACGCCGTGACCAGTGACCGCCCATGCCCCTCCACCTCATCGGCCAGTGTGGAAAGGAGCCCGATATATTCCTCGGCCACCTCTAACGAGCCAACGAACCCGCGAGTGATGATGTAGGGGCACACCCCACGCGCACCGGCAGCGCGAGCGGCATCAAGCCGTTCCTCGTTGGCCATGGGTAGTGGGATCCTGTAACCGGTACGCTCCTCCATATTGCCAATGAACGGCATAAGCGACTCAAGCACACTCTCCATGCTCTCCCCAAAAGCGGCTTCTTTCGCCTCCATATCTGCCATCGAATCGGCACGTATCAACAGGAGGTCCCGGATATGCTCCCCCGTGAGCCACCGCCAGCCGCCCAGGACTTCTTCTCCGGCTGCTTCCAGCGCAACGACTGTAGTCTCTCCGTACACCTGCACATACTCCGCAAAGGTCTCCTCGCTGGTGTGCCGCAACTCGTGGATCACCTCCATCAAAATCGCCATCGCGTTCTCCTTTCATGCTTCTGATGTACACGCCGCAGGGTATCCCCTGACAGCCAGGGCCAGTTTACTATTGGAGTCGAGGCTTCGCAGATGTAACTTGTGACTCACGAAAATCCGCCATTCTCTTGGCAACCAAGCTGAAGAAGTAGCAGGACCAAGACTGCACCACCGCCTATTTCCATGAGTTCTTATTCTGACCCTATCCAGTAGAATCAGACTTGAACAACAGCCATTTGGACGAGAACGTCGTAGTGGGCGTAGTTCTCCGACGTGGGGCTAACAAGGTCGTGGGTCAGGACGTACGGATCACCCTCGATGAAATGCTGGGCCCAGTGGCCCTCGCTGACAAGCACGCAACCCGGGCGGATCGTATCATCGAGCCGACATTCGATCTTCATGTTCCCTCGGTCATTAAAGACCTCGGCGATGGCTCCATCCGACAATTTTCTTGCCGCTGCATCAGAAGGGTGCACCCGTACAACGGGATTTGGTGCTCTGGACTTCGTTATTTCCAGGTTGGCGAAGGTGGAATGGATCCGGTAGCGGCTGTGCGAAGACAACAGGACCAGGGGGTATTTTTTATACAGTGGATTGGCTGGCGAAGCCTCGATGGGCTCCCGGTAGACAGGTAGCGCCAGCCCGTGGTCTTTGAGGCTTGCCTTGTAGACTTCGATTCGACCGGAAGGCCCCCGGAAGACGCGATCTTGAAATCCGACGTAGCTGGCAGTCGAATCTGGCGGAACAATCACCTTCTCTTTTTCGAGGCGCGCGAAGTTTACGTCCTCGAGTTCCGGGCCGCTGGCTTTCAGTATTTCCTCAATGTAATCCTCGGGAGAGTTCTCAAAATAGGCACCCAGGGCCGACGCTTCGGCAATCGCCTTGAAGATATCAAAGTCGGATCTCGCTTCCCCCTCAGGCTCGACGATTCGTTGTTGCAGCTGCAGGAAGCGATCGACGACCAGGTCGGTTCGCTCAAAGATCGTGCAAGCGGGCAGCACGAGGTCCGCATACTTGGCAGTGTCCGTCATGAAGTGATCGATGACGGCGATGAATTCGAGGTTGCCGATATAGTCGCAGATCACCTTGGCGCGATTGGGTTTGCCCTGGTTGTAGGGGTTGCCGAGGGTGATGCACTCCATCTTGATCGGATGGGGCACACCCTCGCGGACAGCCTGATCTATCTCCATCATGTTCATGACATTCGGACGTTTGCCATCCGGCAGCGCAAAGTGACTGCTGCCGATTGGCACGGGCTTGCTGCCCTCCGTCAAGCTGATGCCGCTGCCTGGGATGCCGATATTGCCCGTGAGGCAGGCAAGCGTCGCAATGGCGCGCGCCGTGACATCAGAGTTGTACCAGCGGTCGATTCCGTACCCCAACCGAATGGCCGCCGGGCTCGCCTGGGCATACTGTCTAGCGAATGCCCGGATTGTATCTGCCGGCAGCTCGGTAATTTTCTCGGCCACCTCAGGCGCAAAGCTTGCACCCAGCTCCGCGACCAGTTCGAACACGGAGGCAGCAGGTGCAATGCTACCGCTCACGCGTCGTATCTCACCGCTCCATCTCAGCATCGGTGAATTCGTCTGGGAAACCACAATCGGATTGTTTTTCTGAGCATTCCACACCAGGTATTCCTCTGTTCCGCCGGCGACGATGTCCTTCTCGCGGAGTAGGTCGCCGCTGTTGCGGTCGACGAGAAAGGGCATGTTAGTGTAGTCGAGGAGAAACTCCTGGTCGTAAATACCATTCGCGATGATCTCGTGAACCATGGAGAGAGCGAGAGCGCCATCGCTACCCGGGCGGATCGAGATCCACTCATCGCAGAACCTTGCCGTCTCGCTGCGAACGGGATCGACACAGATCAGCTTGGTTCCCTTGCGTTGCGCTCGCTTCAGTGCAACATGATCGACGCTGCGGGTGACGGCGGGGTTGCCTCCCCAGATCACCGTGATCTCTGAATTCTCAACGTCGTCGAGGGAATGTCCAGCTGGTCCATAAATGTAGACAGCGGGAACGTTGAACATGTACCCGAGGCCCGTGGCAACACCATAGTCAATACCGCCCAGACCTTGCACCGTCGCGCCGGTCAAGGCCGCGTATCGCATTGGCGCCCCCCGCGTTAGCGCACCATAGGCGCCGGAGACCGATGTGAAAACCACCGATCGAGGACCATACTGCTCAGAGATTCGTTTCCGGTTCTCGACGAAGAGGCCGATGGCCTCTTCCCAGCTGATGGCCTGCCATTTCCCTTCACCGCGCTCTCCGACACGTTTCAACGGCTGGCGCAGGCGTTCGGGGTGGTATTGATATTCGAGACGCGCGCGTCCCATAAGGCAAATTCGATTCTCGAAGCCTGGAATCGGGTAGCTCGCCGGATCCACCGCGATGATTTTTCCAGCCTCGATCGTCGCCGAGAGACCACAATGTGGATTGGCGTGGCAGTTGGGATCACAAACCGTTCGTTCGGTGCGGGCCATCCAATACTCCAGCGTTCGATTCAGGGAAGAATCGATTCTTTCAGGTACAAGTTTACAAGGCTTATTACATCAGCACATTGCGAATCTGTACAACGCCGGCACATCGTTATCGCAGTCGTAATGAACCGAGAATAGGCAAAATATCCCCAAACGCAGGCGATTAGCGGCTTAATGGACCCTGGCGACCCCCGAACCCGGCACCCTCGGCCTGCTTGGCTCAGTAAGCGGCTGCGACGATATATATAGCTGAGGGTGGTAGCCACGGCTGGATGCTTACTTTATTGTTGTCGACGCCGTATCCGTCAGGTGAATCTTGTGCCGAAATTTCGACAAACTGCCGTTGTATTTATCGTATCGACCGTGCTTTCGAGCATAACTGTTGCCGCGTCAGCGGACATTAAACGAACCGCCTCAGGTAAGCCCGACCTCAACGGTGTTTACGATACGGCCATGTTGACACCCACCCAGCGACCGGAGTGGCTGGGCGAAGTCGAGTCCCTGTATCCGTTTGTGGCAAGCACGCTCAACTGGGCGTTGAAATATGCTTCGAATTGGGCCAACACCTTTGAGAGCGATCCCGATCGGGAGGCGCCGCCCGAAGGTGGCGATGGCCAGGGTGGCGCTGGGGGTGGCGTCGGGGGCTACAACTTCTTTTGGATTGATCCGGGTGATTCGCTCGGCGAGATAGACGGCAAAGTTCCCACTTCCGTCATTTATGACCCACCCAATGGCCGCTATCCAGCGACACAGCCCGGGGCAAAAACAGAGTTCCAGGATATTTATGCCAGCATCGCCCACGAGAACACCGGCTATGCCACTTGGCTGGATCACGAGGGTCCAGGCCCATTCGACGGACCTGAAAGCTTGGCACCTTCGGAACGCTGCTTGATTTCCTTCGGTGCGACCGTGCCCACAATCCCCAGCCTGTACAACAACTACAAACGCATCGTCCAAACCGATACCCATGTGATGATCTTGCAGGAGATGGTTCATGACGCTCGGATCATCCGGCTCGATGCCGAACATTCGGCGGATGACAATCGAAAATGGCTGGGCGACTCTGTCGGTCACTGGGAAGGCGACGTTCTGGTGGTACAGACCCGCGGATTTCTCAAGATCAGCGGGTTGCCTGGTGCAGATGAGAAACTGCAGGTGATTGAGCGCTTCAGTCTCAGAGAAGACGGAGATCTTATCTACAACTTTACCGTGACCGACGAAAGTGTCTGGACTGCGCCCTGGAGTGGCCGCTATGCGTGGCAGTCGAAGCCGCTAGACAAAGTGTACGAGTATGCGTGCCACGAAGGAAACTATGCGATGGGCAACATCCTGCGTGGCGCAAGGTTGCTTGAAAGTGAATACGAAGCGCCACAGTCGCAAGCGGCCGGCGGAGGCCACTGAGTTTCAGTTGCAGAACTGCCTGCTCGATTTTTGACCAGCTTGAGATCCATCACACTCATACTCACGGTCAGACTCAGGAACTCTACGATGAAATATGGTCAACTTCTGTCTCTTCCGCCATCACCACCACCTCCTTTAAAATCAATTAGTTAACAAAAGATCTCTAAGGTTTCTTGACACGAACTAAAACACGCCGCTGTTAGCGGATATTGTGGAAAGATATACCTAAGGTGTAGCTTCAGGGCGTGTAGTTGGCCTCTTTTGTATACATCGGATCTGGGCTTTAAATCGTGCCAAGAGGAGTCTACAAAACTTGTCTGTTCAAGATTCACAACCCGTCCAAACGGCGACAGGCGATGATGTTGAATTCAACCTGATAGCCAATAGTGATGGGTGTTATAACCGCTAACAGTATTCAGCTGGCGTACGAGAGCTTCGGTAATGATGAAGATCCCTGCGTTATGCTCATCCGCGGTCTTTCCAGCCAGCTTATCTATTGGCCTGAAACTTTGATCGATCCAATCGTTGCGGCTGGCTACCGGGTGTTGACGTTCGACAATCGTGACGCTGGTCTTTCCGAAAAGATCAAAGCCCCCTGCGATCTTGATGAGGTTATTGCCGATCTCATTGCTGGGGAAAAGCCGGATGTGCCTTACACATTGCATGACATGGCCACTGACAGCGCTGCTTTACTCGCCGCACTTGATATTGACCAAGCACACATTATGGGCATCTCAATGGGTGGACGTATTGCTCAGCTTGTCGCCGCGCTCTTTCCCCACCATGTGCTCACACTATCAACAGTTATGTCGTCGACCGGTAACCCCGCCCTATCTCGTCCCGCACAACACATTCTTGATGCAGTCGCTGGTAAGTCGCCTACCGAAAAATCTAAATGGGTCGATAAACAGATTGCCGATGAGAAACTTTGGGAAGGCTCACTTTATCCACATGACGAGGCACACTTCAGAGATGTCTTTTCTCATGCCTATGATAGGTGTTTCACGCCTGATGGCACCACTCGTCAGCTCGCCGCAATCTACGCCACGGGGGACCAGCGAGATTTCTGTAAAGAAATCACTGCACCTACCCTGGTCATCCATGGCAATGACGATACGCTGATACCCCCAGATGGTGGAGAAGATACAGCTGCCTGTATCTCTGGCGCCCAACTTGAACTAATCCGGGGTATGGGCCACGACATTCCACCTCAGCTTGGTAGCAAAATCGCAGAATCGATGCTGCACCATTTTAAACGAACGGATGCGCCATGAAGATATCGTTGGATACTACCAGTGAGTTTGTTACAAGCCAGAATGGCTTGTACGTGCCGCTTTCAATATAAGGCACCGGATCATGCTGCCGCCTGTGTTTCGTCAGCTCATGAAGGTAGCCTTCGTTGGTGAACTTAGACGGCTTGACAATGTCCGAGTAATCCATAGTTCAGAACTCCTTCACTACCGCTTGATCTGCAATATCAACCTGAGAGTTCAACCACTTCGTTATTTACCAAAGCTTTCCGTCCATGTCGTAAGACCAATAACGCTCTCAGCGATCGTCCTGATCAACGATTATTTTCAAAGCAGATTTTCCATTAAGTTCTTCACAGAAGTTCCATTTGCCGCAACGTTCATTTTTTTGTTGTTCCGTTCATATCGAACGTCTCGCTGCGAACAACCAACTGCTCCCGCAGCCAATCAAACCCAGTAGTAGTGCCAGGACCAGCCTCGGATCGCCCAAATAGTTAAACGGATCAACAGGAAACGCGATGGTCTTGGCCATCGCCGCCACCTTGAATTCGTGTTTCCCCGCGAAAGCTTGATTAGTGGCGATTTCCAGCAGGTCTCGACGACTGCGGTAACGCACCCCTGCTCCGGCAGTCCAGGTCTCCATACCATTGGCATTCATAATGTCCATCGCAGTTGATACGGCGGACCCTTGAAACACGGGATGGCTCGCCCGGGATAACATTGCCGGGAACATGTATTCCATGTATTTGGCGATTACATCATCCGTCGTGTCACCTGGTGCGACCCCGTCAATCTGCAAGGGTTTGTCGTACAGGTGAATGACGTTGATCATGACAAAATCATCGCCCGAATCTTCCTCCATAAAAGCACGACTTCTTGCTTGATCTTCAGTCGATGCGTCCGGATCCTGTTGTTCGGACAGTGCCATGTAGTGCTCGATCTCTACAGATGTGAGTGGCCCCTTAAACGACGTATACCAGCTGAAGAACGCGGCGTAGATCAGAGCAATAACCAGCCAGGTCCATTTTGTTGCACTCATGTCATTAGTCCTTTTTTTCACAACGGGTCGCCGCCGAGCACCGCGGGCGTTTCGCAATGGGTTGTCAGAATGAACCGCTGATGCTCCTCGATCCGCCGGGTGAGCGCCCCGGCGATCTCTGGGACTTTGGAATTCGCCCTGAAGTACTTCATTGTGCCCTGGTTCTGCCGGGTCAGAGGCATGATATCGGGCGGCGGCGGAAGCACAGTCATACTGATCGTTGCCCAGTATATGTCGACAGCGGTCAGCGAATCGCCAACGAGATAGTTCGATCCACGTGTCGCCTGGGATTCGAGGCGTTGATCGAGCAGGCTGATGGCTTCGGCAATCTTGCGGGGGGCCGCGGCACTCGCTTCTTCGCTGTATCCGTATTTCCTCCCCAGTGGACTGTCAATAAGAATTCGCATGTTCCAAACCAGCCCATCCTCCGCGAGAACAATGGCGCACAGGCCGAAAACCTCGACCCGCTGTTTGACGTTGTCGGGAATGAGTTTCGGTGTACCCGGCGCGCCGATTTGGTCAGCCAGGGCGAGCTGCTCTATCCAGACATTCCGGGGCCGCTCATCGTTGTGCAGCATGGTGGGTAAACCGGTCTGCGCCGTGAGCTCAAAAAGCTTCGCCTGCAGGTCCGCACCTGTGGTCTCATCGATGCCCATGCGAGGGTGCACGACCCTGACCAAAGGCACGCCCTTCACATAACAGATGTTCTTGAGCGCCTCGGAAAAAATAGCGGGGAGGCCGGGCACAAAAGTCACTCGGGTTCCGGTTGTCATTGCTGCCGCTTCATCTAGATCAATGAACTCGGGGGATTGCTGTGTTTCCGACATGGCACACGCTCCTTTTCTGACTTAGTTAAGTTTCGTCCGGGTAGTCGAAAAGTCTGCGCGTACGGGTTTCAGTACCATCGACAAATGTGAAGATCATCTCTTCGCCTCGCATTTCACGGAATACGGTATCGAAAAGATCGAACAATCTGAAGACCATGACACCTTCATCATCGAAGTGTATGGCGGTGTTAAAGTTTTCGCAGACCCCACCGACATCTCGCGCGCCATTTCTCAAGGTGCCGTCAACACGAAAGTCATGAATGATGCCGAACGCGGTGACCACCACCCGATTTCCGCACTGCTCGATACGTTCGAGATGTCCGACGCGACCTGAAACGCCAAGCCAGAGCCCTCTCATATCGATCACGCCCTCAGTAAGCGGTTCCGTGCACTCGGCCAAAACCGGCATGGGTATGTTTGTGTAGCTACACCCAGGCGTATACGCCTTCGGAATATCGTCAGCGGATTTTCCTGAACCGTCGAGGTCAGGCAGGTCACAATAGTTTACTGATCTGCCATCTTGCAGAAAGATCGCCGGATCGGTTGTGTCTGGCGGCCTTGGCAGTGCAAAGGAATAGAACAATAAGCCGCCTACTAAGACAGCGACTAAGGCGAGCGGCCATTTTACGATCCTCAGGATCATCTTTGTTCCAGACCAGTCGAACTGCCAGTAACGACACCTTGTAAGCTTCGGGCATCATCAGTCGCTTCAGGTTTGTATCGAGCAAATTCGCCTTCCATGTCAGCCTTGACGATGGGTGCGTAGCAGGGAAGTGCGTGAACGCGTTGAATGTAACTGGCGAACTCGGGCCAGCGATCCGCATCCACTTTCTCACCCGCCAGCATGAAGTTAACGAACGGGCTCGTGATCGCAATGTCAGCGATTGAAAACCCGCCACCGACCATGAACTCATCATCTCCCAGGCAACTGCTGAGGTAGTCCAGAACCCTTGGCACTGCTTTGTCCAGCAGACGGGCGACGGCTTCTTCGTCAGTTTCCAAATTTAATTTGTTCGGCATGATAACCCGCTGGAAGAAAACAGCCGGTATACACTCCCCCATCCTGGTGTCGGCATATTCCTCGAACCAGAGTGCTCGAGCGCGCGGGCCGGGTTCAGCAGGCAGGAGAGGCGGGTCTGGATAACGATGCTCCAGGTAGCTCAGGATCACGGATGAGTCCGGCACTATGAGCTCACCTTCTTCCCAACAGGGAATCTTGGACATCGGACTCTTCGCGATGAATTCCTTCGGTGCGCCGAACGGGCTCTGCTGAGTATTGTTGTATTCGATGCCCTTATAGGCGAGTGCCACGCGGACCTTGCGGACGTAGGGGGAGATATTAGCGCCGTGGAGAATGGGTAGAGAAACACTGTCGGTCATCTGCTCTTCCTCAGGTTTGTTGAGGTGAATTAGCGGCCTTAGAACTGTAGACGGTCTCAATATTGAGCTGCCCTTCAAGTCTGGCTTCATTGGCTTCTTTAGAACGCATCCCACCACTCGGGTACCCTTCGTTTCAGGTTTGGGACTCCAGAGGACAAACTTCGCTCGAAACTTTTGGAGACTGATGATAAGTTTCGGTACTCACTATCATGCGGATTAGAGGATGGAGCGGAGCCTACCCAGGTCTTTAAGTGCCCGTGGCACTTCGCGCCTTAATCTTGCGCGTAACAGTGTTGGGATTTGAGTAATGGCAAAACATGAGGAGTATCTATGACTGTGCAAGCAGTGACGACCTGAGTCGATTTGCTGCAATTAGCCCAAAGAGGAAAACTCAATCCAATCTTACTGTAATCAAAGCTTCGAGATCACCGATTCTCCTATAAAGTCTATCTGTACAGGTATATCCACAGGTGGAAACGGGGCCAGCATCACAGACGAGGCACCCGCATCATAAAGGCGACCTACCCCTTCGGCCACCTCGTCAGGTTCTCCTGCAACGCTGAACCAGTCAATCCACTCATCGGGCATTTCATTGGCTACCGTTTCCCCTCCGCCGCGCGAAAGCATATCTCCAAGTTGCTCATTTATTCCATAACTCTCGGTCATCAAATTCAGGCCACCCATCTCAAAGAAAAATCCTAGAGCGCTCCTGGCTACTTGTCGGGCTCTTGCCCGATCTTTGTCCAACATGCACAGGACATAGGTCGGAAGTTCGTGCACACCATCACGACCCGATACTTCTTGACCGGACTGAATGATGGCTTTTGCCGCCTCTAAGTATTTCGGGCCCGCATTTACTGACATGATAGTTCCATCAGCAATCTCACCGGATAGTTTTAAAGCCTTAGGACCGATAACTCCAGTGTAAAGTGGAACGTCAGGAGTCGGATAATTGATACTCACTCCCTCAAATTTAAAGTTCCCGTCCGAGCTGTTCAAAGTTTCCCCACTAAGAAGTTGCCGAACACTGGTTAAACTCTCGCGCAATGCTCCCAGTGGCGACTTCTTTTTGAGCCCCATTTGTGACATCCATGTGGGCAAGCCAGTGCCAAATCCGACACCCACTCGCCCGGGGAACGCTCCCGCCAAAGTGGAAATCTCCATCGCGGTAATCGCGGGATGACGAGTAACCGCAGACAATATACCGATGCCGACCTTCATACGTTCTGTAGCCTGTAAGACAATAGCCGCGGTCGAAATACCACCACGGAAGAAGCAGTCTTCGCTAACCCAAATCTCAGTAAAACCAGCTGCTTCCGCCCGTCTACAGACCTCTACTACCTGTGAAGGTGGTATTTCGCTGTGTAGTCCAAATCCAATCGATTCTGACAAAGGTCTACGCATATTCTGACCACCCTATATTTGCATGAATATTTCGTATGGAACATGTCAAGTGAGGCGAGTAAATCGAGCGGTTATGGACGCGTGCTTTCCTTCCACTCAGGCTCGCTTGAGTATTCGAAAGTAAAGGATCAGATAGAGCTCTACAAACTACTATTGGGTAGGCAGTTAAAATTTGTAGGGTAGGAACAATAGACATCAGAGCTCAGAAAACGGATGGTCTGAATGTGACTAGCCACAAGAATTTTTCCCGGCAAGGCATTAGAATCGTCACTCTGAGCACTGCTTCGAACTCTGGGCTATTCACAACGCCCGTGATGACGTCTTTACTGGTGGGTGCTTTTGCCGAGGCTATCACCCGATTGTTGTCCAGCAACGCCGCATCCGTATTCGTGCCGCCAACATCTATTCCAATTCGAAACATTCTACCAACCTATTCGGCAGTCAAAGGTATGCACTTACAGCGTGCCAGTTACCGTTGTGATTCTTCGTAAAGCTTGTGTTGCAGTTTGATCAGGTATGCGTGTATTCCATCAGCTTGCTCAGCGGTCATACCCAATTCTTTCTCAAATCCAGGCATTCCGCGCGAGGCGCGACTACCACCGCGAACAATCTCATCGAACTTTCCATGCGTGAACTCAGTCATGTATCGAAGATCAGGTATGGAACTTCCGGGGCCTAGTTTTACCTCAGCCGCATGACAGGCGTAACACTGGAACGCTTTATAGTCTTTCGCGCCTTGCTTGATAACATCGTCCGAAGCTGTAAGTCGCGGCGGCTTCGGTACAGGCCAACTAATGCCTTCCTGCAATGGAATAACCCGGTCACCTCCTAGCTTAAATGCATAGAGCGCGGGAGCACCTCTGGCATCTTCAGTAGCACCATAATCTGGCAAAATAAACCGACTATCTCCTGAGCCAAGTCCAACTGAAATCAGCACCAGTTGTGTGCCGTCTATCTCTACCGTTACCGGGGCGGCCTGAATGGCGGCTCCCGTTCTAGCACTCCAGAGTCTTGCACCGCTGCTGGCAGAATAAGCACTGAACTCGCCATTGCCAGCGCCTTGAAAAACCAGATTGCCAGCCGTGGCGAGCAAACCACCATTGAAACCCGTAGCCTGAGGTATGCTCCATCGGCTGGTTTGTGTAACCGGATCCCAAGCCACCAGCTTGCCAAGGCCTTGCAATCCTTGCTTGTCGTCAAGCGCAACGTCATGTAACTCAACCGATATGGCACCCAATCCTCTCGTGTCGTTGGCATCATAGGTATCTGCAAACGCATGCGTCGGAACGTACACTAGCTGGTGCTCGGGGTGATAGGCCATTGGATGCCAGTTGTGAGCACCCATAGGGCCCGGCAGCACCCAGGCTCGTAAATCCTCACGCTCGTAGTACTTGGCCTCTGGCATCACCACGGGGCGTCCCGTCTCCATATCGATATGCGACGCCCAAGTGACAGGGACTATCTTTTCTGCCGACAGTAGTTCACCCGACACTCTGTCCAACACGTAAAAAAAGCCGTTTTTGGGTGCTTGCATCAACACCTTCCGATCCTTGCCATTAATGGTTAGGTCGGCCAAGGTAATCGGGTTTGTGGCGCTATAATTCCAGGCATCTGCGGGTGTAACCTGGTAGTGCCATTTGTATATTCCAGTCGATGCATCGACCGCAATAATGGAATTCAGGAACAGGTTGTCTCCCCCATCGGGGCTTCTTAATTTTGGGTTGAACTGCGCCGAACTGTCCGTACCGATATACACTTGATTCAGTTCAGGGTCATATATGATTGTGTCCCAGGCATTTCCGCCTGCATAGTTCCACCAACCTTCTCCTGTCCAGGTCTTGGCAGCCATCTCCATGGCTTCATTCTCAAAGCCATCAGCGGGATTACCGGGCGCTGTGTAAAAACGCCAGATTTGTTTGCCTGTATCGACATCGTATGCTGTAACATAACCGCGCGGCGCACCAGCGTCAGCCACGCCGTTGCCGATCAGTACCATTCCATTAGCTACACGGGGTGCACCTGTGATTCCATAGTTCTGCCTCGAGTCGCAGGTGACAATGTCCCAAACTTTCTTGCCGCTGTCTGTATCGATGGCTACCAGTCGACAATCCCCTGTTCCGACATAAACCTTGTCCTTCCACACGGCCACACCCCGATTAGGTCGGGATGTCCAAGAGTTTGTAATCGAAAAATCCAATCTCACCTCTGGGTCATAAACCCACAAGATGCTGCCTTTGCGTATATCAATTGCGACCACTCTGGCATAGCTTATACTTATGTAAGCAACACCATCTACGACAATGGGAGTAGATACAGGGCCATCCAATGTTGGCAGATCCATCTTCCACGCCAACCCCAAATTGTTGACGTTGCCGTTATTGATCTGTGTTAGAGGGCTAAACCGCTGTTCCGAGTGGGTACGGCCATAGACCATCCAATTCTGGCCATCGGTTCCAGATCGCCCGATCCGTGCTTCATATGCTTTATTCGAGCGGCTCGATGCTAGAACATTCGCTTGAACAAAAACAACTATCGTTAACACCAGAACGTAACCCAGGATAGACGAAACGCTCTTCGCTGATAACTGCGTTGTAATTACTCTATTGATGATAGTCACAATATTAACCTTCCTTTTTATGAATCTCAGACAAACCGATAGCCCTGTCTCAACAGAGGACCTCCAACAAACTTAAGGCCTGTCTCAAATACGGGCTTAAGGCGGAACGGCTTGAGTCCGCTGATTGGCCATGCGCAATCACTTTCTGAGCCCGCCAACAGGCCGGCTACTTCTTTGCCCATTGCAGTCGCAGGCGCAATTCCCGCTCCCGAGTAGCCCATAGCGGCGTACACATTGTTATCCAGTCGATAAACTCGAGCGACACTATCTGAGGTCATACACATTCTGCCTAGCCAGAGGTGCTTCCACTCTGGCAACGGTAAGTCAGGGTATAGCTTCGCGTACTTCCAATTGATTGGCTGGGTTACCTTTTCAATAGGAGCATGGATATTGAACGTCGGCATGACACCACCCGTTAGTCTCCCTTCGTGATCCAGGAGCACACCAAAAAAAGTCAATTTACTAGTATCGTGAAACGGCACCCCTTTAGGGATCATCGAGAGCCCACCATCCTCAAGCGGGTCTGTCGCTGTCATATGAACTGGCGCCAGGAAGAAGGATGACCTTAGCCCCGGCCAGAGGTTATCGGTAGTACCGTTTGTACCGATCAGAATTTTATTGGCAACAACTTCACCCGTTGCAGTTTTTACCTTCCATTTCTTTCCATACGGTTCGATGGCCAATACACGCGAATCAGTGAATATTCTCGCACCTGCATTCTGCGCTGCTATCGCGAGTCCGCGCACATAGGCTGCTGGATTAATTCGGCCAAACTTTCGGATGATATGCCCGCTGTGGTAATAATCCGTACCCAAGTAATCGGGCAACTCTGATGACCGAAGCGCTTCTACCTCCACGCCATACTCTTTCCATTCTGAGGCGGCTTGCTCAAGCCCCAATCGCTCTTTCTCAGTTTTTCCTGCCCATATCAGCCCAGTGTTTACCAGCCCGCACTCAATCCTGTGCTTTTCAACGAGTTCAAACACGAGACTTGTAGACGCCGCCATCATCCGATTCATTCGGTCGCCTCGCTCCTGCCCGTAACTCGCCTTGATCATGCCTGGCGTTGACGCATAATAGCCCCCTGCGAGCGTGCCCTGATTACGGCTAGAACAACCAAACCCGATTTGTTCGGCTTCCAGCACCACAGAATCTATGCCTTTTTCGGCCAGGTGCAGCGCCGTAGACGTGCCGGTGAATCCTGCGCCGACTATGGCAACTTCCGTTTCCGTCGCCCCTTGAAGTTGCCGTGTATCACAACCCTGAGAGGCAATTTTGGCCCAAACGGAAGATTCAAGTTTGCGTGTGTCGATGGCTTGTGTGCCGTTGGACATGTCTCTTACTTCTCCTCTATCCTACTACTGTGTGAATCTCACTCCGCGCGACGCTCAGGCTGCATGAGGTGGAGCTTCCTGATCAATCTTGAATGCTTCTTGCTTCATTATTTCAGCCAGAACATCCTCAGGGGTAATGGGAAGCCGACCAAAGGGCTCGTCTTTACCCAAAGCATCAGCGATAGCATTGGCAATCACGGATGGATTGAGGAGAATCGGTGGCTCAGCAACTCCCTTGGCTCCATAAGGACCAGCACCAGTCCCACTTTCTATCAATATTGCTTCTACTCGGGGAATATCTAACGCCAGCGGTAAACGGTAAGCCTCGAAAGAGCATTCCACGGGCTTGCAATCCTTCAGGCGCATACTTTCGTAGAGAGTGAAACCAATACCCTGAGTAACAGCGCCTTGAATTTGTCCAAAGACGCCTCCGGGGTTAATCACTTTGCCGACGTCCTGTGCAACCACGTAGCGCACCACAGTGGTGTTTCCCGTAACTGGGTCCACCTCCACTTCTGCCAGATGTACGTGGTAATTTGGCATGGCCATTCCCGGTGCAATCATGCTCGGCACATGGCCTGCCGGATTATCGAGCATCGCTTGGGGTCCGGCATAGCTGCTAACACCCGTAAGTTCGACACCTTCAAATGTGGCCATTCCGGCAACCATGGCGAGAGGGATTCGCGAGTCGGGTTTGCCAATAATACCGACCATGGCATCGCACAGCTCCAATTGCTCGACATCCGCCTGGAGTAGCCCAGAGGCGACCTGGAGAACTTTGTCGCGCAATTCACACGCGGCCCTGCGACAAGCCTCACCCGTAATAGGTGTAGTCCTGCTGCCCTGTGAGCCGCCCTCATAGACGCATGTATCTGTATCTACAGTGGGAACTAACACGTCCTCGATAGGCACACTGAGTTCTTCAGCAACAACTTGCGTGAGTGCCATGGCCACCGGCCCAGCGCCATTTTCATTGGCTGCAGTTAGCAGCCGTACAGTCCCATCCTCGTTCAGCCGTACGGTCGCCCCGCCCGGAACCCCACTGTTCATCCAGTACGCGGCACATATCGCAATACCACGTAAAGATCCCTTGTCGCGATTCAACTCACTCCAGGGTGCTATCTTTTCAACTTCGTCAAACGCATTCATCAATATGTCTGCGTGCGGATGAGTCTGGCCATTGAATAACTTGTCACCACTACGCATGATATTTTTCAATCGAAACTCACGGCGATCCATACCCAGCTTACGGGCTACATTATCAATGTGTTGCTCGGTGGCGTTGTAGAGATAGACACCAGCCACACCGCGGAAGGCCCCTGTTGGAGCAGTATTGGTATACACACTTCTCGTTGTAACCCTTACTGCAGGGATGTTATAAGCACCGCCTGCTAGATGGGCAGCGACGCTTGGGAATACCGGGGTTTCTGAAGCATATGCGCCGGAATCCTGTAATGCATAGAAATCACGTGCCAGTATGTTTCCATCTTCATCAACCGCTGTCCGGATGCGAATGTAAGCATTCTCCCTGGCGTTACTTGTCAACATATCCTCTGGGAGAGTGTTAACAAGCTTGACTGTCTGACCTGACGCCTTCGCAAGAATAGCTGCGTAGGCCTCCAGTCCTGGTTCGAGCTTAGCTCCGAACGCACCACCGATGGTAAGATTTATCAGCTGAATTGCAGAGGGTTTTACGTCCAAAAGTTTCGCTAGTTCATCACGAACTGCGAAGGGCCACTGACTACCACAGCGAATGATATACCGTCCGTTCCTGTAGCTTCCCACTGCTGCCTTGGGCTCCAAATACGCTTGATACTGCCTAGCACTTTCAAACACGTCCTCGACGACAAGGTGTGCACTGTCAAATATCTCGTCTATGCCCTCGTGATCTACAATAACTTCGGAAAGAATGTTACCCCTGCTGCCGATATCCTTTTCACCTATTACAGGATGTCTCCCGTAGGAAGAAATTTCCGGATGAATTACCTCAGCGTCGCCCTCCAGCGCCGCGTGGACGTCCTCTACCGGAGTAGATTCTGCGATCTCTAAATCAATCTTCTCGATTGCCGCTTCCGCCTGCGCCCGCGTTTCGGCTGCGACCGCGGCAATGGGCTCGCCGATGAATCTCACCCGTTCTCTCGCGAAGATTGGACGATCTTCGATGAGCATTCCACTGCGGTTGTCGGGTATGTCCTCGGCAGTCAATATGGCCTTAACACCGGGCATTAACTTTGCGGCTGAGGTGTCGAGCCTTACAAGCTTCCCAGCTGCGACAGGAGACCTGAGCAGTCGGCCGTGCAGCATGTTTGGCTCTGCATAATCCGTAGTGTAGATCGCTTCACCGCAGACTTTGGCGGTACCATCAGTTCTAACTGTACTCTTGCCGATCATACTCATTGATAGTCAACCTTCTCCGAGGGCTGCGACGGCGTCTGCTACCGCATCTTCGATTTGTGCGTAGCCAGTACAGCGGCATATGTTGCCCGAAAGAGCCACCCGGACGAGTTCACGACTCGGATTTGGATGCTCACGTAACAGACCAGTAATCATCATGACGAAGCCAGGTGTACAGAAACCGCATTGAGTGCCGCCAGCTTCAGCCATTGCCTTCTGGACAACTGAAGGTACATCGTCTTTACGCAGCCCTTCAACAGTCTCCACCTCGCAGCCCTGGGTGGATAAGGCAGGATAAATACAAGAGTCCACCGCTCTTCCATCCACAAGGACAGTGCATGCACCGCACTCGCCTTCTTCACAACTAATTTTTGTCCCCGTCAGGTGCAGGCGCTCTCGAAGCACCGACGCCAATGTCTCCGAGGCCTCAACCTCAAGCTCCCTTGAACTCTCATTGACAGTCACTTCCAGCGCATACGTGCTTGAATCTTTCATTCTTCTTTCACTTTCTCCGCTCACCAGTAATCACCGCCTCGCAATGCGTTAGTGCGCTCTCAAATATACGCGGGAGCACGGAACGTCGATACTCGGCAGATGCCCGAATATCATCAATGGGGGAATACTCAGATAACAATGTTGCACCAGCGACTTTCAATGTCTTCTTCGACAATCGCTTTCCGGACAAGAAATCCTCCGTTGCTAAAGCGCGGGATGGAACAGGCCCTGCGGCACAAACCGCAACACGTACGTCCGAAACCGTTTCATCCTTAGCAAGGGACAAACGTAGTGCCAGTCCCACAATCGCTACCTCGGTTGCACTCCTGCGACCGACCTTGATGTAGATGTCCTCACTATTTTTTTGCGCAGCGGGAAGCCTAAAGCCCACAAGGAGTTCGTCTGGTTCACGGGCTATTTGGCGACGCCCTAACATGAAGTCCTGTAGCGCCAGTGTCCGCCGACCTCGCTGCTTGCTCGACAACACTACTTCTGCTCCGTGCACCAGCAGTGGCGGCGCCAGGTCAGACGCCGGAGACGCATTACAAATATTGCCGCCGATGGTGCCCGCAATCTGCGTCTGCCAGCCGCCAACCAATCCCGACGCAGTTCTTATACTCTCGTGAGTATTGGCCAGCACATCGCTGGTGGCTATTTTGCGATGGGTTGCCAGACTACCGATGAAGATCTCGTCTTCTGATGTGATTGACGTTAGCTCTTTAATGGGCTCTACATGAAGCAGCGTACCCACCTCCAACTCACCGCGAGGCAATTGGATCATGACGTCGGTACCACCAGCAAGCACCCTGACCTGCTCTCCACCACGATCTAATACATCCAGTGCCTCGTCTAGGGTCGTTGCTCGCCTGAATTCCATTTACAAAGTTGCCCGC
Source organism: Pseudomonadota bacterium (assembly GCA_036338285.1). Taxonomy (GTDB): domain Bacteria; phylum Pseudomonadota; class Gammaproteobacteria; order Pseudomonadales; family Azotimanducaceae; genus UBA4421. Next base: position 18,182 of record JAYZCO010000009.1, on the reverse strand, counting down.
TCAAACAGAAGAATTACATAGAGCAATATCTGCTTATCGGACAATATTCGCAAACCAATTTGGTGTAGGTGTATTTACATTTTGGTGTAGGGAAACGGTTTTGAGGGTAGGTATCAAGAAAAGGCTGGAAGCGTCGGTATTAGGGCACGTCCGAGGACTCATTGATGGATTCAAACACCTTGGCGAATCTGACATTCGGCAAAAGTTTGCTAATCGGTTGCCCATACTGGGTATGCTTAGTCTTTTCGGACTACCTGCTTCACATGAAGTTCTACTGCGCTCTTGGTACAACTCCTTCGAAAAAGCTTTGGCAAACTTTACGTGGGACGAAGGAGTCAGGGAGACTGCGAAACGGAATGTGGATGAGTTCCATAAGTGTCTGCAAGTCCAAATAGACAATAAGCGTCGAACTCCCGACGACTCGCTCCTTAGCCAGATGATCGCAGTTGTCGACCCCCGCGAGCTCTCTGACGAAGAAATTCGCCGTAATGCTTCCCTCACTACATCGCGCACCTGGAAGTAATCCACAGCTTAGAGGCTTCGAGTTCCGCCAACCTAAGGCCCTAACATTGGCGTAGTGAAAGCCCAAATTTATCTAGCGCTTGAGGAACAACGAGAAATCATAAGAGTTGTCCGGAACGTACCGAAGCTCACAACAAATTTCGCTTGATCGCCCCGGCCTCGACGATAACTGGCATCTCCTCGGGAAGTTGGAAGATTGATAAATCCTAAAGTGAGTTGCTGTCCAAGACTATCATGTCCGCAAACGCACTTTCGACTATCTCGCCAACTTCACCTTGCATCTGAACCTCCTCACTAACCACTTTGCTGAGAGTTATGGGTGAAAATCATTGATAGAAGCTCTTTCAGAATTTGGCGACTTTGATCAATCTAGCATGCCTCTCTGCCTGCCGAGCGCTATAGCATCTCGCCTATTAACAACATTAAGCTTCGTGTAGATATTTTTCAGATGGTACTTAACTGTATTGTCAGTAATTCCTAATGCCCGCGCTATGGCCTTGTTGGAACACCCCTCATAGAGCTGAGTTAAGATGTGTCTTTCTCGGTGCGTAAGCGCCGTTGTAGATGCGTGGCTCACGGATTCCCCCGTTGCCTTGTGAGCCTCCAATAGCCCAGAAGCAAAATCTAGAACGCCGGCGCTTTCGAATTCTTCCATTGAATCTGCCAAGCATTCCTCCACCAGACAAACGAAAACATATCCCTTGTTCAAGAATATGCGCCTAATATTTTGAGGTCCGGCCAGTCTTAGAGACTCAAGCAAGTGTGACCTCGCCATATCGCGTTTTCCCTGAAGCTGGAGCGCGTGACCCTTAAAAAAAAGCACCTCAATCAAAAAAAGGTTCGCACCGAAATGTCTGCAGCATAGCTCCAAATCGGATAGAGTATCTAGCGCCAAATTTGGCCTTACCAGCGTAATATCATGTTCCGCAGTAGCGATACCCCAGGCGTAATTGTGACGCCAATACATCGGCTCTTTTTTCCATCTTCCGATCTCATAGCTAGAGACTTTGTTCCTCGCCCAAGATGCCTCTTTCACATTTTTGGCATAAACATTAATCCGGTATTTAAGTGCCTCTAGCAAGTCTTTCAATCTAACCAGACCACGAGTCTCAGCCGTCTCGAAACCACTTTGAATCCAATCAAAAGCTTCTGGGTAATTGCGCGTCGCGCAAGCCAACGAAACAGCTGTTTGATAGCCCGAGATATACACATCCGTCCAGCAATCATGATCGGAAGGGCATCCTAAATTACTTTCCAGCGCTTTTGATGCACTGTCAAAATCGTCACGCTGGTAGTAAATTTCGGCGCTCAATATTTGAGCCACCCCGCTAAAATCGCCGGCTGCTCCATGGATATGCGCGGCCCTCTCTATAACATCATTGTACTGACTCATTGCGCCGGTAAAGTCAGCTTGTAACATCTGAATAAAACCACGATACAACACTGAAAACACCGCAATACTGGACTCAAATGGCCTATTGATAGCCTCAGACTCGCCTAAACACTCGTTGACAGCAGCGGTTGCGCTTGCAAAATCGCCTCTGCTAAAACTGACCATGGCAGATGCAATTAGTAAAAAGACATGCTGATCTGGACTGGGGTGAGTCAGTGTGCGTTGTAATTCCATCAGCCGACGAGCACCTGAATCTGTAAGAATCGTATCATTTACACAATCAAGTTCTAAACCAATCCAACCTCCATCGCTCATGAGTGCCTCATCTGGTTCCTCAGAGACACCATGGAAGTTATTTGTAGACCTTTTTACACGCTCGTAGAGACTTTGCGCACCAGCCAGGTCTCCAAGCTTTACCGAGTGCATTACTTTGCAAAGCGCAAGTCTGGGATATTCCGTCAAATTAGCACCGAAAGTCTCAAGTAATTCAGAGACAAACGAAACACCCTCTGAGTAAATTAACTCCCAACCTCCCCAATCTTCAACCAATCGCGCGGCCAGCGCTTTTTCACCGGCCATCTGTGCGTGTTTAACGGCGGCCAGCAACAAACGGTTTTCGGCATACCACTTACTAGCACGAAGATGCAAATTTTTGAGTTCAGTGCGGTGGCGACGCTCCAATTGTCCACGCAGGTACTCCAAGAGCATTGGGTGCAAACGATAGGAGAATCCTTCTCCATCACTCAGAAACAAAAAGGAATCCAATGCCAAAAGACTATCGAGAAAAAACTGGCTGTCATTCTTATCCAAGACAAAATCTGCTATATCTTTATTGAACTGTTGAAGTATCGAGATTCTAATAAGGAATTCCCTTAACTCCTCAGACAGACCCACAAATATCTTTTCCTCAAAATATCGGCACACCTCTAGCGTTCTACCTGTGAAAGTGTCTATCAAGCCAGTGCCATGATCACTATTAGAGAAATGAGCGAGGGCCAACTGAGACGCCACAGGCCAACCCTCTGTTCTAGAATAAAGTATAGGAATATCATCTGGTTCTATCACTCCAGACAACATGGCCCTTGTTTCATCAATTGTAAAACTTAGATCAGCTGAAGTAAGTTCTTGCAAGTTGCCTTGCGCGTAGAGTTCGGCGAATGGGAGCCATGGTCGTTGCTGACTGGAAATCAACAAATGTAGAAACTCCGGCATGACAGCTATCAAACGCCCTACCAACTTGTCGGCCTCGGGGGAATGCAGTTTATGATAATCATCCAATATGATTATCGTTTTAACAGCATCGTTGGCAATGCTGGCAACGAGGTTTGTAAAGACCGAATCAAATTCAACCTCAGACACACTACCAGAGACACTACCTTCGAAAATTTCTTCGAAATCCCCGATCTCAACGCCAGCTTCTGCTAATGCAGAAATGAGGTACGCTAGAAACTGGCCAATTTGCGAGTCCTTTTCATCTAAAGAAAGCCAAGCAACGCGAGTGCCTCCATTCCTGCTTTTCTCAAGCCATTGCATGGCAAGCGTACTTTTTCCAAATCCCGCTGACGCATGCAAAAACGTCACTCGCTTAGACACTCCAGCGTCTAACCGATTCAGTAAATTTTTACGAACTATGAGCTTGGAGCACTGGGCGGGCGGGGAGAGCTTGGACGACAAAACCCTGGAACCCGGCGCAAGGAGTTTGCTTACAACTTTCTTATTCTTGGCTTTTTTTATAGCTGGGCCCATTGGATTGATTACACATATGAGTCATATGAAAAATCGAAAAGCTGTTACAGGGAAACCCTAACATAAGGCATAATGCTTCTACCATGCCGGATAATAGCGCATGACGTGTAGGTTACTATCGGCCTGGGTAGGGCTCGGTTTCAAGAATGGTTGTCTAGAACGGCCCAACCTGTCCCTTCAGGCAATGGTTTGTCAGAGGTGATCGCTATCCAGGCGAACGGACGTCCTACCCAACCAGCTGATTGAGCCTACCTAATTTGCCTTAGAATGCTAGAGCAAACCCTGATACGTTCCTACCTCAAATCGATACGAAAATAAAACCTGATATGGGAGTATCCGATCGATGTGCAGAAAAAACGTTAAATCACTGGTCCATGCAACAGGCATCGCAACTCTGTTCGGCGCCCTAAGTGCTGGGCATGCCCAAGCCCAACTTGAGGAGCAAGCCAGATAGAACGAGAAAAATGACTAGGCAAACAAAAATGACTAGGCAAACAAAGAACCATAAAGCAAATGGCGAGACAGGCAATGACTCTCCTGCTGCACTTGGAATGGATGCCAACATCTCCCGAAGAGACTTTGTTGAGGGCTTAGCCATGGGCACAGGCGCGGCGCTTTTAAGCGCGGCAGCACCTGCTGCGATCGGCAACTCCGCCACGAAACAAAGCCCTTCGACTATGCGCGGCATGAATGGGCTAGGCCCGGAATGGACAGGGCCAAGTGGCATCGGCGACTATCAGGGCGCCAACGCCGACACTCATCTTGAAGTCAATGCCGCTCACGAAGCAATTCGCAATAGACAACACGATGGTTTGCTCAAAAACGCGTCCGAAGATGACGAAATCTTCGACGTTATCATTGTGGGTAGTGGTATTGCGGCGCTCACCGCCGCCTACAAGCTCCATCAGCGTAAACCCAATATACGTATGCTCATGCTCGAGAATCACGCGATCTTTGGTGGGGATGCACGACGCAACGACTTCGAGGTGGACGGTATAACCCTCTATGGTCCCCAAGGCCCCACCGGTTATCGTTATCACGATGAACAGGATGACTTTGCCAGGGAGTTGGGACTGCCCGAAATTATCGAGTATGGCGAGGCTACCGGCCTGAGCAACAATGAACTAAATATTACTTATGACAACTGGACTGCGATGTCGGGCGACCGGGCCCAGGCCGACTGTGGCTATTTCTACGGTTCGAAAATGGTGCTCAACCCCTGGGCGGATGGGTTTCAGCATGCGCCGATATCAGACAACGTGAAGCGAGACCTCATGGCGTTGGAAACCCGAAAAGAGCCGCCATTTCGCCCTGAGGGAGATGTTGACCAATGGTTGGACAGCATGACGTACTTGGATCTGCTCACAAAAGTTTACAAAGCCGACCCTGGGGTTGTTCCGTATTTAGAAGAGGGCCAGAAAGTTGGCGGCAATGGCCTAGGTGCAGATGTATATTCCGCTTTTCTTGCAAAAATAATGGGGCAACCTGGCGCAAAGCAGTTCACCTCGGGAGAAGAATCTTTCTTTAATGACTGGAAGGGACGTCATGTTGTGGAGTTGCCCGGAGGTAATGCCAGCATAGCTCGGACGATACTGAGCAGGATTCTGCCCAATGTATTTCAGGGAAAGTCCTGGAGCGATATCTGGCTAAATCCCATCAACTGGAACGCGTTAGACCAGCCTAACCAGGCTTTACGCTTGCGTACTCGTAGCACAGTAACTGCAGTAGTTCACGACCAGAAACCAGAGAATTCGGGTGGTGTTGTTGTTTCATACCTGCGTGATGGAAAGATGTTCAAGGTTCGCGCAAAATCATCTATCGTGGCTACACCACAACAAATCGGTAAAAGGATTTGTCTGGATCTTCCTTCAACGTACCAGAAGTCCATGGAGATGTTTCAACAAGCTCCAGCGCTCGTCGTTAACGTGGCTGTGCGTAACTGGAAGTTTATGGAAAAGTTGGGTATCTCGGCAGCGAGGTGGATGGAAGGCTTTGGCTGGTTTACTTGCATTCGCAGGAGTGTTCTGGTGGATGGTAAAGAGAGCATGCCGTTGGATCCGAGTAAACCGGCAATCCTCACCTTCTACGTCGGCTTCGATATCCCCGGAGTCCCATATCCACAACAGGCCACCGCCGCTAGAATGCGTCTATTTGGTATGCCTTACGCAGAGATTGAGTTACAGCTTCGTCAACAACTTAACAACCTTTTCTCCTCTGCAGGTTTTGATGCGAAACGGGATATTGCTGGAATAGTGGCCAACCGCCAGGGACATGCGCTTATCGTAAGTCCACCGGGTACTTTTTTCCCTCTCAACGGCCAGGCTCCTCGAGCGAAAATTCTACGGGAGCGCTACCAACGGATAGCACTGGCTCACTCGGACCTTACTGGTGCACAAGACTGGTTCGGAGCCGCGGCAGAGGGAGAACGCGCTGCACACCAGATCTTGGAGGTACTGTAGGTCGCGTCTACAACATGCAGCAGTGGCTTATCGGCTACAATGCCTGCCTCTTCAGATAATCGGACACTCCATGAGCGGATCGAAAACGTACCTGGCTATCAGCCTTGCCTTGCTGGCACGGTAGGCCTCCCAGGTACCGTCGATGTTGCTGGCGACGCTCCCTAGGGCGGACGACATCACGGCGACGGTGCCGATGGTGTAAGACATGCAATCTGCGGATACCTCTTCCGCCGTGTAATTAACGTTGTTTATCGATATATAAGGATTTTTAATAAACATTCGTTGAAAAGTTCTAATAATTTCTTTACCTCATTAATCGAAAGGGAGCGGTCATATGGAACGTCTACAACGGATCATGCTGGTGAACGGTTTTTTGGTTATTTTGTTCGCCATGCTGGCCGGACTTATGTTGACATTCTCGTTGCTGGGAGGACTTGAAATCTGGCCGGAGAACATCGTCCCGATTGAGGTTTACGGCACCACTGACGGATGGATTCGAGCGCATTCAGGCGGGGCTATGAATGGATTGTTGGTCCTGGCCGTTGCCTTGTCATTGCCGAAAATGACACTGAGTCCAATGCTTCATCGGATCACAGCGTATGGCTTTGTCTATGTGGCATGGTCGTTCACTATTTTCTACTGGTTTGGCAACGCAGCAGGAAATCGGGCGCTGACGTTTGGAGATAATCCGCTTGGCACATCGGATATTTTTGGCATCATCGGATTCATACCAGCACTCCCTGCGGTGCTGGTTGTACTTGTATTGCTGGGTGTAGGCGCGAAAGGGCTTTTGACGACGAAGTAGGCCGCGGACAGAAGGGTTGAGTTTGTAAATTTCTCCTGAATCAAAGACTGCCGGGTTCACTTTACCGTTGCCGCTCGGGCCAAACTAAAAGGAATGGACAAAAATAAAGCCTTACCGCTGGCCTTTCGGCAACGCATTAATAAATAACACGAACACATGTGATTCCCCGGGCTTAGCGCCATGGTCGATGTATTGCCGACGGTTGAATAAGTGGGTGGGTAGATACGTTATTTTTTCGCGTCTGCTAACCGTGATATGACGTTTTGCGTAATCTGTTCCACGAAGACGTCACGATGGATCAGGCCACTGACCCATTCTGAGCAACCTGCGCAGAAAATGAGCCCTTTTCCTTTGTCTAAGAGTCCCATCGCACAACTACCGGTTGCCGAAAGCTCTTCAAAGCTAAGATCGATTGACATGGATATCTGCCCCATCCCTTCGATTTCATCGGCTGGAGCATTCACAGGTGCTTGAGTTCGTTGCTCTTCAAATGCGCCACCTGTCGGGGTCATTGCTAAGATTTCAAACTCAAGATCAACACCATCACGCCCGGTTGGATAGGGTCGCCCAGATTTGAACTGGTAGTCTGCGCCATCAACCTCAAAACTAACGATATTTGAGGGACCTCCGCCGAAGTTGTCGGCGTAGTACAGATCAGTGTCTTCAAAGACCCAATGTTCGGGTTTATATACCGTCAGCGCACCGCTGTGGCGAGGTGCAGCACCAGGCAATCTCGCATAAACACCTGAGAGGCCGGACAAACCAACCGTTTGAGCGCCAGGACGGTTGACAATTTCCGCATCCCACATGGTGCTCGTCAGGTGGGCATCATCCGTATCAAACACGGGGTCGTCGTTAGGCGCCTTGTAGCATATCTGCGTACGTGTCTCGTCTCCGTAACGGACTTGCCAGAGGAAATTGCCACCGAAGCGCGCTAAATTACCTCCTGCGCTAACGAAGGCATCCACAGCATCACGCATTTTTGCAGTCCAGTATTCGTCATGGCCCGTAATAACCATAAGCGCATAATTATCTAAGCTCGATGGATCATCGTGCAGATCGTGCAATGTTAGGTAGTCGATCTTGTGTCCAGCACGTTCTAACCACATTGCAAAGGGCCGGTCATAGTTAGCCCATCCTGCGTCGGCATAGTGTCTACTATAGCCATACGCCAAAGCCCACTCGATCCAAGGGTAACGTCCTATTCCGCCTGGCGGCTGAGCCACGAAGTCTGAGTAACGAGGCGCTCCTTTAGGTAGCCGGACAATACCACGCGCCCAGGGTCTATTTAGCGACAGTGTGGGTGATGGTATGTCCGTCATTTGTCCGTCTTGGATGCTGCGATATGCGTTCGCACCACCCCAATCGTTGTATGCAACATAGGTAGGGGTTGGCAGTACGAAAACGATTTTGTTTGGTCGATCATCCAGTGTCCGTACAACAAAGAACGCTTCCCTCTCTATTCCAATGCCGTCCTCGTCTACAGCCTTGAGAATCGCAACATACACGCCGGATTGCCATGAGGGGTCTACAACAAACTCAGTGGTTTTGTCCCAATCGCATCCAATCTCGAATGCGTTCGCAGGAGTTTCTTGTGGAAAGCCACGCACGCCCTCCTGCTCAAGGACGACTACGCGCTCGGGTCCGTCTCGGAAGACTTCTAGGTGGAACGTGTTCGCTGTGGTGTGTACATGAAGTGCCACCGTGTCCCCAGCCCTATAGGACATACGATCTGTGTACGCCCAAATCTCAAGTACAGCTGGGTCTGTGCTCGGAAATTCTACACGCTTGCCGTAATCAAGGAGATTCCAAGCGTTTGTGGATTTCGTGGTGGGGTTATCAACTTGAAATTCTGTCATGGATTGCTCCGCGATCTGATTGAACTACGATAGGTGCGACAACGAGTAGCGCGAGGGCGAATATAATAGCCATGCCTGTTAGCATTCCATTGAAGCCAATTGCTGTTTCCAGACCAGCTCCGAGTAGGGGTCCCAGTACAAATCCAGCAAATAACACCAAGCCTCCGACCGTTAGAGCCCGCCCGGAGGGGTCCAGTTCCGCGAGCAATCCCTGGTAGTAAGGCACGCCAACAGACAAGGCACTATTGAAAATAATAGCAGCGATGGCGAAGGTGTAAGTCGTGGTGCTTACTGCCAGGACCAAGGCACTGAGCATGATGAAACAGATACTACCGAGAAGCGGTAGGCTACGACCGAACCGTGTTCCGAGCACTCCGGGAATAACTGCCAAGACGCCTCCGACGATCATGCTTAAGGCTAGCGCGTCCGCCACTGATTGTGCGTCTAACTGTTTTGCACGCCCAATCTGCTCCAGAAAGGTCCATATTCCTGAGTTGGCGACGAAGTGCAACAAGTAAGAACACAGGACCAAGACAACACCAACCGATAACCAGTTCAGCCGAATTGTGGAGTCGACCTCGTCAACTTCCGTGGGACCTCCATCCGGGTGGTGTACGTGGGGAACCGTTAAACACAGCACCAAACCAGTCAGGCTCGTTGCAACGAACAATCCCAGCCAACCGATCTGTTGAATCAATGTCGGCATGAAGTAGACACCAAGCGCAGATAATATGAGCTGAAGACCTAGCAGTGCCCCAAATATCCCTTCTTTTCTCGCATCTCGGGCGAAGAAAATGAGTGCAGTTGCGCCTACGATTCCGCTCGCAAACCCGCGGAGGAGAAAAGTTAACGTTATAGAGAGGGCATCGATCTGAAATGCAGTTAGCAGGTCAGCAACTGTAAGGACGCCTAGGGCTGCAAGAAAGTACGATCTGAAGCGAATCCGAGTGGCGCGCCACAGTACGAGAATCGTGCCAAAGATAGCCCCGACCATGCTCGTCGATATTACCTCGGCGGTTTGCTGCAGTGAAAAGTCTAGTTCCGAAACCATGCTACTGACCAGCGACGGCGTCAACATAATGACGAACAATGCATAAAGCCCATACGCAATTACTAGCCCAATCGAACTGGTTCTGATCTTTACGTCACGCTCCAGCACGCCAATAGTCAATGGTTTTACAACTTTTCCGCGGTGTTATCGATGATTTCTACGGTGCAAGCGGAGGGACGTTTGCGATGGTAGTCTTGCGCGCTATTTTTCATGTGAATCGGGCTTAACAATACCGATGGTAAATGTTCAATTCGTTGTGTGTGCGACCTTAGCGGTGGCAATGGCCAAATCACGGGTCTCCAGGCTCCGGCTGTAGACACCAGTGCCAAGGGTGTCACTAAGAGCCTTCAGGATGAAGCGTTGATACCAGTACGTATGCTTACGTTTCTTTAGATACTTCACTAGCATAGCTTACACCACCTTGTTCTAGACACACATCTGCACACCCGGTATTAGCTAAGCACTTGATATCGATAGCACTCAATGGCTTGGGATCAGGTAATCCATACTCCTGGCTCTTCCGCCAACTACATAAATCTATTTCTAAACATTTGTTTTACGCAAACAAAACCAGCACCTTCTGATGTAAAAGGAGAAATGATGCTTTTCGACCAGCCAGCATTAACGATCTCACAGAGTGCTTACAAAACTACTATAAAATAGTGGTTGCGCGGGTTCCAAAACGGCTGAATGATGACCGTAAGAAGTTAATAACGAATTAGAAGTGTTCTCCACAGCCTGACGGATAAAAACGATAGACAGGCTCTCGGTCGTCGACTTGCATTTTAGCCTCGCCACGAGAGGAGCTAATGACAAGAAATTGAGCATCGAGTGACCACGATATGAAAGAAAAGTTACACAACTTCAACTTCCCAGCCGATCTAATTATGCTGTTAAGTGACCGCGCCTATCGTAGGGTCATGAAGTGAAGTTATGTTGATCTCGCACAAATACAAGTTTCTATTTGTGGCTGTTCCGAAGACCGCGACCACGAGTATTCAGGAATGCTTACTTGAGTTCGGCGATTGCGAACTTGTTCCGCCAAAACATAAATATGCAAAACAAGCAAAGGCCGAACTCGCGCCTGAGATTTGGGATGAATACTTTAAGTTTGCGTTCGTTCGCAATCCTTATGACTGGATGCTGTCATGGTATTTCTATCGGCAACAGCCTCAATTCCGGGAGGGCAAGAGACACCAAAGCTATACCGGCAATACTAGCTTCGAAGACTTCATTCGATTCGACAAAGAGTGGCCTACCACTCAGATTGAGTTTCTTACCGACGATGACGGCAAATGTCTGGTCGACTTCATCGGACGCTACGAAAATCTTCAACACGACTTCAACGTAGTTTGCACGCAGCTCGATTTACCGGAATTTAAGCTTCCAGCGAGGAATGTCAGCGCCAACGATGTCAGTCCTGACCGCTTTTACAAAGGTGACCTCGCAAACATAGTTAAGCAGAGGGAAACGTGGCTGATCGAGAAGTTCAACTATCAGCCGAGTTATAAGCAGGATAGATTGAAAGGACGTTCCATTTTCAAGTACGCAAAGAGCAAAGTACGCGCTACGCTGTCTAAATTAAGACGATCGCTGTTTTAATCCGTCGACTACAACTGACCCCGAATTTCGCCGAACCAACCCATCAGCTGCCCAGCTCCTTAGTTTTGAAAGCCTTATCTGTGACCTATTCACGAAAATGGGCGATGGTCAATCCTTGATCATTTACGATCAGCGCCGACAGGCCCTGATTCTCGATAGCGCCCTACGAGCCAGTCGAAGAACTGGACCAGATTGCACTCCTCCGTGTTCAACGGTCACCGCGGCGCCCATCCAAAACCCTGCGACCTTACTTCCCAACGGTCAATCCCAAGCCCAGACCGATAAGGCCAAAGATCAGTCCCCCAAAATGGAAACTACGAAATCGTCCATTAGATGCTCCTCACCAGCTCTTTTTAGCCCAGGCTCTCCGCAATGGCATCCATGGCCGCAAACGTGTCTGTAAAAAGCTCCAGATCGGCAGACTCAGGCTGGGAAGAAAACTTCACAATCACAGTACCTGTCGACATGTTCATATGGATGGTTTGCCCGTGGATACCAATCGCCAACAACACCCCACGTCCAGCGTCACTGACCCAGAACTTATTACGGTAGTGCCCTCCCGGCAGGAATTCTCCGTATTCACTGGCGGCGAATATTTGCTTGGCATGAGGATCTGCATAACGAATGTCATCGATCCACGCCTGGGAGACGATCTGCTCATCGCCAAAGCGTCCTTGCTGCACAATCAATTGTCCAAACCGTGCCAGGTCTCGAGCACAAGCGTTCATACCCGCACCCACGTAAGGAAAACCGGTACGATCCACGACAATACAGGCATCCTGTTCCGGACCTAACTTCGACCACAGCTGTTGCTCGAGCAGCGCCGGTAAGGGTACGCCGGTCACCGCTTGCAGGCACATACCCAATACGTTGGTCAGGACGGTGCGGTAATGGTATTTCTCACCTTCTTGTTGATCGGTCTGGGTGAGTGATAGTGCATAGTCTTGTAAGGATTTTGGCGCGCCAGGTTTGACCAGCGCCGGCCGCCAACCCACCACAGAGGTTTCCACCCAGAAGTCTGCTTGTGGATTGGCATAGTCTTCATCAAAAGCGACGGCTGCAGACATATCCAGCGCGGTACGGATGGTGGTGTCCGCAAACGCTGTATGGGCCAACTCGGGCAGGATGTCCGCCACCCGCTGGTCTACCTGCAACTTGCCTTGGTCTATTTGGATGCCGACCAACACACCAATAAAGGACTTGGTCACCGAGTTCATTAAGTGATGGCTGTCCGCCTGCATGGCACCGTAGGGATTGGTAAAATACTGTTCGGTGACAATGACACCATCTTTGAGCACCAAGAATGCATCTGTATAGGTGTCAGCCAGCATCTGCTTTACGTTGCTGCTGACGCCTGAAGTGTTTGTGAAGGTCAGATCATCAAGCACTGATGGTGCGTGAGGAAGTGCAGAGATCGGACCTGCGCCCCGCCGGATGCGGGTAGTGGGAAACAGGTTCTGCACATGCTGAAAGCCCCAGCGATTGTAAGGCGGAAAACCCCAATTCTCAGTTGTGATGTTGTTGTCCTGCACGCACCCTCCTCTTAGTCTAACCGGTGGCGGTCTGGGGCCATTCTACGCCGCGGTCGCTAGCCTTGTGGCCCTATAACTTGCTGAGCCCTCCACAACGCGAAATTACAGTCCATTTTCGTACGAAAATGCCTACCAAGAGACTGGGTCGTTTCGCTAGAGGAGATCGTGTTCTGAAACTCCATTTGCTCAGAGAAATTATCGAACAGGCTAAACAGGATCCAGTTCGACCCGTTAGGGCCGCGTGTCCTTGGCTTGATCGCTGCGGTTAAGAGCGGCGCTTTATCACCCAAAGACTCTCTCACCCTCACGATATGTGCTTCCAGGTCTGAGACATCAGCAGGGCCTATGTCAGGTTTAGCTCTGCAGGCCAAACCAGCAATCACATACGCATCAGGGTTAGATACGGCTCCACGTCGGTGCAGTATCTCAAAACCGCCTAACCGGGGGGTGCAGTCGCCAACCTCATCAAAACGCGCGTTTACGCCGGCCATTTCAGGCGCAGCGCCCATGGCATCAAGCCGGGCAGCAAAGGCTTGACCGCTATCGTGGGGCGCTTGCCAGACGAAGTCGAATCCCAGATCGCCTTTTGCAAGACTCCATACAAACTGGGATCCAAGATCAATGCCGGCTTTGTCCGCCTGCTTCACCATATAATCCCGAGCACCCAGCAGGTCCTTGAGCCCTTTGCCTGCATGATACTGACACGTCCAGCTCTCAATCACCTGGGCCTGGGCTTGTACACCAAAGCTCAGCAAACCAAGCAAAAGTCCCACTATCGGGAATTTAAGTTTTAAGTTGTTCATTTCGTTTCGTTCTCCATCATTTAAGTACAAAGCCATCAATTTGTTTAACATGAAGGATGCTTCTGTTTCACGCAAGTTTCATCCAGGTGTCCATTAACGCCTCCTGCCTGAGCATCAGCACAATGTCACCACCTTCCAAAACCGACGCTTCGCCTCTGCAGCCTCATCCTTCGGCTTGATGTGAGCCGGCTACCTCGACGTCTCGTCATTTTCCTGCAGCGCGACCCTCAATATCCGATCTCCCTTAAAGGACCCAATGAAGAGTTCGCGACCCACCTGAAGCCCTACGGTGCCCGCCCCCATCGGTGCACCCTTGCTCTCGTATACGGTCCTAAGAATCGTCATCGCGTCAGGATCGATCGCGACGATCTTGAACGGAATTCGACACGCACCATGCGTAATGGATACACAGGCGGCGAAATCCGCCCCGGTAAGGTCCGCATCGAGTGATGCAACCAACAATCGACCGTCCGGAGCCCAGGAGAGATTGTCCGGCGTATCGACTTCGACACGTCCGAGTTCGCGTCCCGTCGCAACTTCAACCTTACGCATGCTGTTCTCAGAGGTTGCATTCATATAGATATAGCGTCCGTCCGATGAGGTCGCGATCCCATTGGGCATACTTCCTTCGCTGCCGGGAATTTTGCGAAACGCCAGGTCAGCCTGCGACCATGCGTAGGCATGTCCAGTAATGTAGGTCGGGAGTCCTTGCGTGAGATCCACAGGAGGATCGAGCGGTGTCATTTGTGTGGTGTAGAAGTCACCATTGGAGAGCGCCGCCACATCATTCAGTGATGCGTTGGAAGGCGCCGGTACGCAACCTCTCCACTCGACTCGCCAGTCCGTTCCCGAACCCAGAACTTCAAACAGCTCGATTGCTTCTCGCCCCCCATGTTGAACAACCAACAACTGAAGCCGACCATCGTCGCGGCGCACCAGATCGATGCCGTGACTGTTGAAACGCCTGGAAGGCGGGCTCGTGCAGGCTGGATCACCCCACCCGGCTTCGGCCACGGCCTTACCCTCGCCTCCGCGATAGATCGTGCGTCGGGTCTCGCTGTCCAGCTCAAAGATAACGAGCCCGCCTGAATGGTCTTCCGCCGAGGCACCATACTCGCCGATCAGCAGTGCCCGGTTGCCAGGTAACGAGACGATGTCCTCTGGATTGGTAAATGAGCAGATGGGGCGCGCGTTGCCTTTCGCTTCACAGTCGCTGATAGGCTCAGCAACCGATCCAGGCGCGGCTGCCAGCAGGCATAAAAGCAGGATGGGGCTGAATTGCACGAATCATCTCCTTCAGTCAGGCGGTCTTAGTCGAGCCAATAAGATCCAGTCAGCGATGGCACAGCGAATAGACATCTCAAAGGTGCATATTACACTCCTGACCAAGCAGTGGCCGACTGTTTTCCACCTCGACACCACCCATGGATAGCACCACCACTGACAACGGCACCGGGGTTCAGATTTCAATACGGCTCTCG
The DNA here is from genome assembly GCA_036338285.1 of Pseudomonadota bacterium. Lineage (GTDB taxonomy): Bacteria > Pseudomonadota > Gammaproteobacteria > Pseudomonadales > Azotimanducaceae > UBA4421. The sequence continues at coordinate 2,929 of JAYZCO010000009.1, read as the reverse complement.
CGCCGAGCCTTAGCTCCACCGGCCTGAATGAAAAATGGGCCCAGACAACTCACCGCCATCAGGCCCGCCAGGATCAAGAACGCAATCTTGTAACTGCCAGTCGCATCGTAAACCCATCCTGCAAGTGGTGATGCGGAAATAACCAGGGGCAATTCGACGATACGCAACACACCATTGGCATTGCCAAACGAGCGATTACCAATGGCCACCGACAGCGCGAATGTCCTCAGCGGGCTCATGCCGGCATAGCCGAAGCCGTATAGGCTACCAGCGAGTAGCGAGACAACAATGGTCTGAGTATAGGCAAATACCAGCAACGCCAGACCCTGAGCAACCAAGGCCATCCAGATGGTCACCCGGGCACCCCAGGCATCGGCCATCCAACCAACCACGGGTTTACCGAGTGCAGCAAACAACGCCGTTATCGACAGCACGTAAGCTGCATCTGAAGCTGTGAGCCCGATATCCTTGATGTGGCCGAACAGATGCAGCATGGTCGCGGAATAAACACAGCCCATGGAACCAAACATCAGTGCGATGCTCCAGAAGGCGCGGGTTTTGAGCATTTCAGTCCAGTGCCAGAGCCGGTCCTCAGCACCATCGTCGAACAATGGTTCACTAAGAGTAGAAACATAACGATGCCCGTCTCTGACTTCGCCGATCTCCTCGGGACGGTCTTTGAGCAGGAATATGACCAAAGGTACCAGCACCGTAACCGTCGTTGCCGCAAATACCACAAACGCCGAACGCCAGCCGATCGTTTCCACGAGCGCTGTCACCAAGGGCGGCATAATGACACCCGCCAGCGAGGCACCGAGCACACCCAGCGCAATGGCCCGCCCACGCCAGTGATCGAACCAACTGATCACCGTGCGATGCCAGGCTAGATTACCCATACACATCATGCCAATACCCATACCGAGCCCGACCACCAGATAAAACTGCACAATCGTCTCAGTCATAGAGAGCAGCAGATAACTCAGGCCGACAAATCCGATGCCGACTAATATGACTCGCTTGGGTGAGTTTCGATCAAGAATTCGACCTAGTACCGGCGCAAGAAAGGCCCCGGTCACTGCAGCAACGGAGAAACCCATGGCAATCTGGAAGCGACTGCCATGCGCCAGCTCCTCCGCCAGTGATGGGAGGAAAACACCGCGCGAATAGGAATAGAAACCGGTACCGAGGAACGTCAGAATCGCGCCTACCGCAACAATTACCCACCCATAAAAATATTTACTTTGCCCAGTCCCGGTGTTCAAAACGGACGATACACTCCTTCACCCTTGCTTATGCCCAAATTTTTTGAACGGCAAGGGTGAACGTTTGTCGGCCACTGTCAAGATCAGCTACTCAATCTTCAAAAGATACGAGGTGATCGGAGCGTCGGAACAAAGAGGCAGCTTTTGAAAGGAATAGCACAGTATCGACAACGGCTGACCGCTGATGTTGAACATTCCGCTTGAGGAATCCGACAACATGCCGGCTTCGCCATCAGCTCAGGCAGGTCTGAGTCTCTAATTCGACACGGATCGTGCTACTACTCCGCCATAAAAGAGATCCCCAGCCGGAGATAGTCGGCCGGGCCATCAGGCGCCAACGGCAGTAGCCGGTTCGCAGTTCACATCACGCTCGTCAAGCTCACGCGTCCAGGCAGCAAATTCGAGAAGAATCCCGTCCGGATCCTTGAAATAAACCGAGCGTACAAACGTTGAGTCGGTAATCTCAGAACTTGCCTGGGTTTCAGAATCGTCATGGTTGACTACCTCTGTACATTCGACGCCGGCGGCACGAAGTTTTTGCACGTATTCTTCGATACGTTCTTCTGGCACATCGAAGGCGACGTGGTTCATCGAAGCGTTTGCGGATGAGATATCACCTTGCCCGACCAGAGCGGCCGCATGGGTGACGCCCGGCTGGCTCTCCCGCGCATTTGGGAACCAGAAAAATGCCAGCGAATCACCTTTGCCGATGTCGAAAAAAAAGTGCTGGCCCATACCCCCAGGCAGCTCAATGGTTTTGGTGAGTGGCATGCCCAAAACGCCCGAGTAAAAGTCCACCGTTTTTTTCATGTCCTGGCAAACCAGTGCCAGGTGATTGATGCCCTGTATGTCAAATTTTTCGTTGGCCATTTGTATCCTGTCTCCTGCTCACAAGCCTATTTACGCATAATCCGGACAGCGATCATATCACCAGTATCTGCACTCATGCGTTCGATGCATCAAGGCGTGCTGGCACACGATCAATTCCATCGTAAGCACATCGCGTCACAACACATTCCATGCGAAGCGAGGTCGTAGAGCCCCTTTGAACCTACGACCTGGGTGCAGAGCATGTAGCACTTCTGCGATTTCATCTGGAGACCTGTCCCAAATGCACCCACACGCTGTAATCACTGCCTGTATTCAGTCGCTATCCCTCTTGTTTTGTCTACGTGACGAAAATACTGCAACAAGAACCACAATCATGACGACAACCACTCCGCCAGTCACTGCATCCATATCTTTGCCCCTTTTGCATGGGCCTCTATTTTAGCATTTGCAGGCCTTTAGCACCCATTTCCCTCCCATAGAAACAAGCAAACTAACCCTTCTGTATAACCCGTTAGGACGAATGTAGGAGGATTTTGAAGCTATATTTAAGCCGCCTGTACAAACTACTCCATTGGCACACACAGTCTTTATAACAGTCGAGGTGCAAATAAGCGCTTAGCGGATTCGAATCCGACCGCTTCCGCCACGCTCGGCCCGAAATGCTATTTGGGGCCGCTTTTTTAACACCACATAACTCGACACCTGTTACAGTCACCTCAACGCATTCTGTAACAGACAAGATAGGAGGGTTAAGGCATGAAATGGGCTATCTTCTGGGTACTACTGCTGCCGGACTTTGCCGGCGAACAAGCCGTCGGACCTAAACGCGCGAGTAA
>JAYZCO010000008.1:0-51417 GCA_036338285.1 Pseudomonadota bacterium | reverse complement strand
CGCGGATAGGTGTGAGCGAATTGTCGATACCGTAGATCAAGTTGTCCTTGGTCAATCGATTCAACTTTGTATGGGTTCACGTGAGATTGTTTGCGATTTTCTGATTGCGGCTGACGGCGGTTATTCGCCAATCAGACGCGCGTTGGCCGTACCTGTCGTGGAACGCGCTGTCGGACAGGTGGCACTTGCAACCGTTGTGCGCACAGCAGGTGAGCATGAAAATACGGCGTGGCAGCGGTTCTTGCTCGACGGTCCCCTGGCGCTCCTGCCTTCTGTTGAACCAGATCTCGTCTCGATTGTGTGGACGCAAAGCGCAAACAATGCCGAGGCGCGCTTACAGATGAGCGATGATGCCTTCATGCGTGATCTTGGCGTCGCCAGTGAGTTTCGTCTGGGTGAAATTGTCGAAGTAGATAGGCGCTTGGTTTTTCCGCTGCGACAACAATATATTGAACGGCCGCTTGTAGACAATCGGGTGCTATTTGTCGGCGATGCAGCACGCCTCGTCCATCCGCTTGCAGGGCTGGGTGTCAACCTTGGATTTGAAGATGTGGATGCGCTGCTTGCGGTTGTAGAGTCTGCCAATACACTATGTCGTCCTGAGCTCTGGCGGCGTTATACGCGTGGGCGTACACAGCGTGCAAAATCAATGATCCGACTGTTCGAAGGCATCAACCAACTATATGGGACGGCTGATCCGGGGATTGGCCTGTTGCGCAATTGGGGTGTAAGCGCGGTTAATCAGGCTCGCCCGCTGAAGCATCAGATCATACGCGAAGCCATGGGGCTTGGTCCGCTGGCAGGTTTTTCCGGATAAAACCTTCGGGCAGACGCGAAGGATGCAGGTAGCGAGAAGAGATACAGATAAATGAGTGACCCAAAGCGAACTGTACTGTGCGAATCGCATCAGGCCGCAGGGGCTAAGATGGTTGATTTTGCAGGCTGGTACATGCCCGTCAACTTTGGCTCCCAGATCGAGGAGCACACCGCGGTACGTACCGATGCCGGTATGTTTGATGTTTCGCACATGACCATCATTGATGTGGAGGGAGATAAGGCGCGCGCGTATCTGCAGAGACTCGTCGCGAATGATGTAGGTGGTCTGGATGTCTGGGGAGCACTCTATGCTGCGTTACTCAACACGCATGGCGGAGTGATCGATGATCTCATTGTATATCGCACGCCCAAGGGGTATCGATGTGTGGTCAATGCTTCGACGAGGGTTAAGGTGCTGGCACACCTGCAGAACGAAGCCGAGAAGGGTGTTTTAGTGACCGAGGCACAGCTCAGCATGATTGCATTGCAGGGGCCCAACGCGATCAGTCGATGTGAATCGGTGCTCGGGACTTCGCTGGCCCGAATTAAGCCCTTCACCGCGATGGTCAACGACCGAGGCTGGATGATCGGACGTACTGGCTATACCGGAGAAGACGGCGTAGAGATCATGTTGGACGATGAGGCCGCGCTTCCCTTGTGGGCAGACCTCCTCAAAGCAGGCGTTGCGCCGGCGGGGCTTGGTGCCCGAGATACACTGCGTCTAGAGGCGGGACTCAATCTTTATGGCCAGGATCTAGATGAAGATACCTCGCCGCTCGCATCGAATCTTGGCTGGACCATCGCGTGGGAGCCAGCTGAACGGGACTTTATCGGCCGTGCAGCGATTGAACCCGAACGCGACCGATGTAGACAAAAACTCACGGGTCTGGTGATGCGTGATAAAGGCGTTTTACGTCATGGTCAGACAGTGCTCACCAATGCCGGCACAGGTGTTATTACCAGTGGTACCTACGCACCAACAATGGGCTGTGCGATCGCGCTGGCTCGTATACCTTCGGATGCGTCGGGGCAGTGTCGGGTGGATATACGTGGCAAGCAAAAAAACGCAACAATAGTGAAGCCACCGTTCGTTCGAAATGGCAAAATACGCGTCTAGAGGCGCGCTAAAAGACTATCAGGAAAATAAGGATCGTTGCATGAGTGAAACGCCGAGCGAGCTCAAGTATCTGGCTACCCATGAGTGGGCGCGGCTGGAGGAAGACGGCATGATTACGGTAGGGATCACGGATCATGCCCAAGAAGCGCTGGGTGATGTGGTTTACGTTGAACTCCCCGAGGAAGGGCAGAATCTGTCTTCCGGGGATGAGGCTGGGGTGGTGGAATCGGTCAAGGCGGCGTCGGATATATACAGTCCTGTTTCAGGTACGGTCATTGCCATCAACTTCGCGCTAGATGATGAGCCGGAAAAAGTGAACCAGGATCCCTTCGGAGGCGGTTGGTTTTTCAAATTGGAACCCATCGACGTCGGAGAGCTTGAAGACATTCTTGACGCAGACGAATATCAGGAAGTCTGTGACGAAGAAGAATACTGATCTAGCCCAGTAGCCATAGCAGAATATGCCATTCGTTCCACACACGGTGTCCGACGTCGAAGCTATGCTGGCGGAGATCGGCGTCGGCGACATCGATGAACTGTTCGACGAAATTCCTGCGCATTTGGCGACGGGTTCACTTACTCAAGTGCCTGAAGGTAAAAGTGAACTCGCCATACTGCAAATGATGAAGGCGCGCGCAGAAGCAGATTCAGGTTACACCTGCTTTCTCGGTGGCGGCAGTTACGACCACTACATACCAGCAGCTGTTTGGGACTTAACTGCGCGTGGCGAGTTCATGACGGCCTATACGCCTTACCAGGCAGAGGCAAGCCAGGGAACCCTACAGCTGATATACGAATACCAGTCGATGATGACGGCACTGACGGGCATGGACGTGTCTAATGCGTCTGTTTACGACGGTGCCAGTGGTCTTGGCGAGGCAATGCTGATGGCTCTGCGTGCCAACAAAAAGAATAAATCGGGCGAGGTGGTCGTTGCTGGAACGGTTCATCCGCACTATACAGAAGCCGCTCACAACATAGTCAAGCATCAGGGCATCACGCTGAGTGAACTCGCGCTGGCCGATACAGGGGTGGTTGAGCTGGCTGCCCTTCGCTCTGAGGTACGTCCCACCGCAGTGGTTATCCAACAACCGAACTTCCTGGGTTGTCTTGAACAGGTTGATGCGATTACCGACTGGGCCCATTCCCTTAATGCGCTGGTCATTGCAGTCGTCAATCCAATGACGCTGGCCGTGCTTAAACCGCCGGGCGACTGGGGCAGGCAAGGCGCGGATATTGTCTGCGGGGATGGTCAGGTGTTCGGCGTACCGATGGCTTCGGGGGGGCCGTCTTTTGGTTTCATGTGTTGCCGGGAAAAATATGTTCGGCAGATGCCAGGACGGATAATCGGCAAAACGGTAGATCTTGAAGGTCGGGATGGTTATACGCTCACTTTGCAGGCGCGCGAGCAACACATACGGCGTGGTAAGGCGACCTCGAATATCTGTACCAATCAGGGACTTTTAGTCACCGCCGGTACAATCTATCTTGCGCTCATGGGTCCACAGGGCCTGAGGGAGGTTGCAACACAGAGTCACCATGCTGCAGTAACACTCCGTCAACGCTTAACCGCAATTCCTGGCGTGTCGCAGGCTTATATGGCACCCGTGGTCAATGAGTTTGCCCTCAGGCTCGATCGCCCAGCGAGTGAGGTAAGCGAAGCGATGCGTGATCGAGGCATCCTTGCGGGTCTGGCCCTGGGGGATTTCCTGGACATCGGTCAGGGGGATAATTTGTTATTGGTTGCAGTAACAGAAAGGCGAACGACAAGGGAGCTCGACGCATACGTTTCGGCACTGAATGAAGTGATGGTTGGTTCACAATGAGCCAAGGCACCATATTCGATATATCCGTCCCCGGTCGACGTGCCAATGCTCAGCGTATCGAACAGGATAACGCCGAGGCACTTGCCGATATTCCGGATGAGTTTCTACGCAAACAGGCCCCGGTTCTACCCGAAGTGTCTGAGCTGCAGGCAGTTCGCCACTATACAAATCTTTCGCACAAAAATTTCTCGATAGACACGCAGTTCTATCCACTGGGCTCTTGCACGATGAAGTACAACCCCCGAGGTGCACACAAAGCAGCCAGTCTGCCAGGATTTCTTGACCGTCATCCACTGGCACCTGAAATGGCCAGCCAGGGATTCTTAGCTTGCCTCTATGATCTGCAAGAGATCCTCAAAGACTTGACCGGCATGCAGGGCGTTTCCCTCACGCCGATGGCAGGGGCGCAAGGTGAGTTTGCAGGCATCGCGATGATCCGCGCCTACCATGAGGCGCGTGGTGATGATGCAAGGACGGAGATCCTTGTACCGAATGCCGCACATGGGACGAATCCCGCAACAGCGGTGATGTGCGGATACAAAGTCACGGAGGTGGCTGTTAACGTTAACGGCGATGTTGACCTCGAAGCACTGCAAGAGGCGGTCGGTCCGCAAACGGCCGGTCTCATGATGACCAACCCGTCAACGTGTGGCGTCTTTGAACGTCAGGTCGAACAGATTGCGACGATCGTGCATGAAGCGGGTGGGCTGCTGTATTACGACGGCGCCAACCTCAACGCGATCCTCGGCAAGGTACGTCCTGGTGATATGGGGTTTGATGTGTTGCACATGAATCTACACAAAACCTTCGCCACCCCTCATGGCGGTGGTGGGCCGGGCGCAGGACCGGTGGGGGTTGGTGATCGACTGTTGCCACATCTGCCGCAACCGATTGTTGGGCGGTCACAGGAAGGTGTCTATCGCTGGCTTGATCAGATTGATTTGCCCGAGTCCATCGGCCGACTCTCGGGGTTTGCCGGCAATGCGGGGATTCTACTTCGTGCGCTGACCTACGCACTTCTATTGGGGCGCGAGGGGATGCATCGGGTAGGAGAATTTGCGACGCTGAATGCCAACTACATGGCAGCGCGCTTACACAAAGCGGGTTTTAAGCTTGCCTATCCAGAACGCCGGGCCACGCACGAATTCATATTGACGTTCGTCGACGAGGCTAAAACGCTGGGCGTCGATGCGATGGATTTCGCTAAGCGTCTGCTTGATTTTGGAATCCATTCGCCAACAACTTACTTCCCGCTTCTGATACCGGAATGTTTTCTCATTGAGCCAACGGAAACCGAGACGAAGGCAGAACTCGATGCGTTCGTCGACGCGCTCATCATGATTCGCGCAGAGGCAGAGTCGAACCCACAACTGGTCAAACAGGCACCACACACGACGCCCGTACGCCGGCTCGATGATGTCAAAGCCGCCCGTGAACTCGATCTTAAATGGTCGGCGACCTAGGCTAGACTTCGTCTATAAGACCCACAGGTCACTGTGACTGTGTAAGCGATCAGTCTGCGACCGCGGCTTGTAATTCTTCCAGGTCGGTGATTGGCAGAGAACAGGTTAAACCGGTACAGACGTACGCTGTGACCTGCTTCTGTTGTTCTGTTGAGACCAACCGCGGTAAGTAGTCCGGTAATGTTAGGGTGTCCAGGTATGGGATACAGTAGACTCGTCGCTTTGGCGTATAGCCACTTTCGAGTGCGGCACGCCACGTCTGCATTACCTCGGTCGGACCTCGCAATACCACCTGTTCGCCGGGAAAGGTGACTTCCTCCAGAGCGTCAAGCAAAGCGCAATGACTTGCAGGTATACGCTCCATTACGGCACGTGCCCAGCGCAAGGTGTTGTGGGCATGGTCGAGATAGTTGCCGTTGCCGAGCAGATGGCCCAAACGAATCAACGCGAGCGCCGCCATGCCGTTGCCCGGTGGTAAGGCATCGTCCAGGGTAGGTTTCGGGCGGTGGATGAGCGCTTCATGATCGTGCTCGGTGAAGAAAAAACCACCCTTGTCGACATCATAGAATCGCTCGATCAAAACGTCTGCGAGCTTCACGGAAAAAGCGATGTCGGACTCACGCCAGGTAATGGCAGCAAGATCGAGGAGCCCATGCAGCAGGTTGGCATAGTCATCCAGATATGCCGGATACTTGGCGGCCCCTGCCTGCCAGGTGGCGAAAAGCCTGTCTTGTGACCAACAGTTTTGACGTAGAAAGTCCGCAGTTTGTTGGGCAAGCTCGATCCAGCGCGGTTCATCCAATTGCGCGCCGGCTTGGGCCAGGCCGCTTATTAACAGGCCATTCCATGCCGTTAGTATTTTGGTGTCGGTACCTGGCCTGACGCGTTGTGCGCGTAATGCAAAGAGTTTCTGTTTGGCGCTGTGTAGCAGTGCTCTGGCTTCATCGTGCTCTAGGGAAAGGCGCTCGACAACGCTGCGCCAGGAATCCCCACGGACCAGGTTCCATTTATTTTCGAAGTTCGCGGGTTTGTCGAGGCTGTAGAGGGTCTCCACCAGCAGATATTCATCTTCAGTAAGGGCTTTTTTAACGCGCTCCCTGCGCCAGACATAAAACCTGCCTTCTTCGCCCTCTGAATCGGCATCGAGGGCTGCATAGAATCCACCAGCGGGGTCGCGCATTTCTCGCTGGAGCCAGTCTACGGTCTCCCGAAGTGCATCTTCGAATAGCTGGTCGGGACCGAATTTGAGTGCTGACGCATAAAGGGAGAGAAGTTGTGCGTTGTCATACAGCATTTTCTCGAAGTGCGGGATCATCCATTGTGCGTCGGTTGAATACCGGCAGAACCCGCCACCCACATGATCGTATATCCCCCCACGCGCCATCTGTGTCAGTGAGGTCATCACCATCTCAAGGGCATCTTTGTCGTTACCACCCTGCTTGCGCTGATACCACCAGTGATGCAGCAGCCGCTTGATCGCGTTGGGCATTGGAAATTTGGGCGCAGTTCCGAAGCCACCTTCTCGCGGGTCGTATTGTTGCCCGAGGTGATTTCGCGCTGTGGCCAGGAGCTCGAGATCTTCCAGGCTTGGATCTAGGACAGGGGCTTGCATCTGCGCGAGGGCGCCTTTCAACTTATCTCCCTGCTCGTTTAACTCATTTCGTTTGCTGGCAAAAACGTCTGCGAGGCGCAGCAGCAAATCTGAAAAACCGGGAAGCTGGTAGCGCGGCTGATTGGGGAAGTAGGTACCGCCAAAAAATGGCAAGTGCGAATCTGGATCAAGAAACATGGTCAGTGGCCACCCACCACCCTGAGGATTGATGAGCTGTAGTGCCGTCTGATAGATTTTGTCGAGATCAGGGCGTTCTTCGCGGTCCACTTTAATATTCACGAAGTGTTTATTCATCACAGCGGCAATCGCGGAATCTTCGAACGATTCATGTGCCATGACGTGGCACCAGTGGCAGGTTGAGTAGCCGATCGATAGCAGGATAGGCTTGCGATCAGTTCTGGCTAGATCGAGGGCGTGCTTGTCCCAGGGGTGCCAGTCGACAGGGTTGTCTGCATGCTGGCGAAGGTAGGGGCTGGCTTCCTCAGAAAGACGGTTTGGCATGGCTCGGTTGTTGGTGGGTGAACGTTAAGTGTAGCTTAAGTGGTCAACAGGACCGAAGCTTGTTTGTACTTCAAGCATATTTGCGGTATCAATGACGTCCAACGCGGCAATACATCGCTACGAGATCACGACGTCTAAACAGATATCGATATAAGGCTGATTGCCTCCAAAGGCTTGGTAAGAGTCTGCGTGATCATGAAATGGGGTGTAGAGGGATGACTATGGTTGACGCAGACGGCTTTCGGCCGAATGTGGGCATTGTAATCACCAATCGCTGCGCGCAGGTGTTGTGGGCGCGCCGAGTCGGTGGGCACGATTCTTGGCAGTTTCCACAGGGCGGGATTAACGACGGTGAGTCGCCCGATGAAGCACTCTATCGAGAACTCTATGAAGAAGTCGGGCTGATGCCCGGTGATGTTCGGATTCTGGGGCGGACGAAGGGTTGGCTCCGTTATCGACTGCCTCGACGCCTGCGACGACACAATTCCTCGCCTGGATTTATTGGTCAAAAGCAGAAGTGGTTCCTGCTTGAGATGTTGGCAAATGACGAATCGGTAGACATCGCTTTGGGCCCGAAACCCGAATTCGATACCTGGCGTTGGGCGAGCTATTGGTATCCCCTTGCACAGGTCGTGGATTTTAAACGCGATGTCTATCGCAAAGCGCTCACCGAGCTTGCCGTGCATACGCTTGTTGAAGCCGAGACCACGTGATGGACTCTATGCTGGGCACCCTCAGGCGGATCGTCCAGGAGGTCACGGCGCGGGGAAGCTTTGCTGATTCGGTTACCACTTTGGTCAGTGAAGTGAAATCCGCGATGGCTACTGACGTTTGTACGATTTTCCTTATCAACAATGCGCGCACCCACTATGTTCTGGCGGCAACGGACGGACTCAATGTTGCGCAAGTGGGTCGTGCTGAAATGGATATCGGTGACGGCCTTGTAGGCCTGGTCGGCCGCCGAGCAGAACCCTTGAATCTTGAAGATGCGCGTGCACACCCTAACTTTCATTTCTTACCTGGCTCAGGCGAGGAAGCATTTAATAGCTTTCTTGGTGTTCCCATCATCCATCAAGGTCGGATTCTGGGCGTGTTGGTTGTGCAACAAGAACAATCCCGTCGTTTTGATGAATCTGAAGAGGCATTCTTAGTTACGCTCTCCGTACAACTTGCAGCAGTGGTCGCACATGCCGAAGCGGTGGGCGAGAGTCCGCTTATTGGGGTGAGTGGTAATGCACTTGAGGATAAGTGCTTTGCTGGCGTCGCCGGTGCGCCCGGGATCGCGATAGGTCATGCTGTAGTTCTCCACCGAGTCGCAAATCTGGAAGCCGTTCCGGAAAAGGAAGCGGAAAATCCGACGATAGAACTTCTCGTCTTTAACCGTGCGCTCAAAGCCGTGCGTCAGGACATAAGTAACATCATTGAGGAGTTTTCAGGGTCCTTACCGGAACAGGAACTGGCACTGTTTGATGCCTATTTGCATATGTTGGACGAGAATGCACTGGCTGGAGATATCACGAAGCGCATTCAACATGGTCAGTGGGCACAAGGGGCGCTCAAACAGGTTATCCGGGAGCATGTCAATCTCTTCGAACGCATGGAGGATCCCTATCTGCGCGAGCGGGGTGCCGACGTGAAAGACTTGGGGCTACGACTGCTCGCCTACTTACAGGACATTGGTAACAAAAAAAATACTTTTCCTAAAGACAGCGTCTTAGTTGGTGATGAGATTACCCCTGCGATGCTTGCCAACATACCGGTTGATCATCTACAAGCAATCGTGTCGCTGCGTGGCTCACGTAACTCGCATATGGCGATTCTAGCGAGAGCAATGGACATCCCGGCTGTGATGGGTGCTGTCGATATTCCCGCATATGATCTCGAAGGCAAGTTGCTCCTGGTCGATGGACATTATGGAGAGGTTTATACCCAGCCATCTGAACGGAGACAGAGCCTCAGTCGCGAGCTTATGGAGCAGGAGAGAATCTTCGAGGAAGAGCTGGATGAGTTAAAAGAGCTGCCTTGTATCACTCGGGATGGATGGCGCCTGGAGCTTTGGGTGAACATTGGTCTTACCGGCGACCTGACACGAAGTCTTGATCGCGGTGCAGAAGGAATCGGTCTGTTCCGAACTGAAATTCCGTTTATGTCGAAGGATTCATTTCCGACAGAAGCGGAGCAGTCCGCACTCTATAGGGAGCATATGGAAGCCTTTGAACCTCGCCCTGTCACAATGCGCACCCTGGATATCGGTGGCGACAAATCCCTGAGCTATTTTCCCATATCTGAAGAAAACCCTTTTCTCGGCTGGCGTGGAATACGGGTTACGCTCGATCATCCGGAAATCATGTTGGTTCAGGCTCGCGCCATGCTGAAGGCCAATGCAGGGTTACAGGGTGATCTCAGGATCATGCTGCCGATGATCTCCTCACCTCAGGAACTGGTAGCCGCCAAAGCACTTGTCGATCAGGCCTATGCAGAAGTCGTGGACGAAGGGGTCGTCGTCAAGCGACCCCAGATAGGTGTGATGATTGAAGTCCCTGCCGCTGTTTATCAGGCGCGGCTTCTAGCGCGCGAGGCAGATTTTCTTGCGGTGGGTTCCAATGACCTGACTCAGTACATGTTGGCTGTGGATCGCAATAACGCTCGGGTTGCCCAGCTGTATCAGGATGTGCACCCTGCTGTTGTGACGGCGTTACGCGAAGTCGCACGTGCTGCACATGCGGAAGATACGGGGATTGGAATCTGTGGAGAGTTTGCAGGGACCCCGATCGGTGCGGTTCTTCTTTTGGCTATGGGCTATCATGTGCTTTCCATGAATGCCACCCATCTTCCCAAGGTGAAGTGGGTAATTCGCAACATCAAGCGAAGTGATGCGCGCCGCATGCTGGCGCGAGTACTACGGATGGACAATGCCCACGACATCGAGACCTTCATGCATGAGCAGTTACGCGCTGCAGGTCTTGAGAAGGTGCTTCCACATGATCGCGACTGAATCTCAGTCGATCACGTCAAATTCATAGGCAACACGGCCGCTCGCAACGCCGGCGGCGGCATAACTCTGTTCCGAAAAATTGATCGACTGTTGTCCCATTTCGACGATAGTACTTGCACGCGTACCGTATTCGTCGCCCAGAATAAAACATGGTGCCACACGACGCTCCAACTCGACGGGGCGCCCACGATGTGGCAGTACATCATCTGAAGGTACTTTATGGTTGCGTAGCATGTCGATTAAGTTGTTATGGGAGAATCCGGTTTCAACCCATCGGGCCAAATTGGCGGCGCCGTCGACACACTTCGGCCAACGCGCACCCAGTTCAGCATTAGACACCCCATAAAAACCAGGGCTTAGAACTTCTGTGGTACCACGATTCGAGGTATAGACGAGTGCTGATCCGTCGAAAAGAAGGAGGTTGAATCCCGCATAGGCCGAGCCGGTAAGGCTGTGTGCATAATACTCCGCGCTGTCTCTACCCAGCAGAAAGCCTTTTACGAGTTCGCCTCTGGAGCTCGGTGTGACCGAATCGTCGGGGTTGCTGAAGTTTGTTAGGGCGGCAAAGCGGCCGTTGCGGGTGCAACCGAGCCAGGTACCCCCCGCCACTTTGTCCCGTCCGGCCAGGACATTGCTATCTTCCTGCCAGAATGCGGCTTGGCTTGAGCGACGGGCATGAAATTCATCCCGGTTTGCGGCGACGATCAGGGGGCGATCAGGGGCGATCCGGTATCCGAACAAAATTAAGCACATAGAAAATTACATCAACAGCAGACGGCACAGTTTAGCAAGAAGGGGATCAGACGTAGAACCGACCCTGGCGCCCCTGGCCTGGATGAGTCGTGTCGCTTGCCGGTGATTTCTCTGCTGAGATTGGGTTATGCTCAATCTCAAACCTGCGAGACATGTCGTGCAATATCCTGTTATAGATCCGGTCATTTTTTCTTTCGGCGTCGGTGGTCTCGCGCTACGGTGGTATGGCCTCATGTATCTACTAGGTTTTGCTGCGGTTTGGTATCTGGGACGTGGCCGGGCACAAACGATGCCGGGTAACTGGTCGGCGCAGGAACTGAGCGACCTTGTTTTCTTTGGTGCTATGGGGGCTGTGCTTGGCGGACGGGTGGGGTATGTTTTTTTCTACAACTTAGACTTTTTTCTGAGCGATCCACTGTATCTGTTGCGCATGTGGGAAGGTGGCATGTCTTTCCATGGTGGGTTGTTGGGCGTGGCGGCTGGCCTGTTTTTCTTTGCGCGCAAATACACACGCCGTTGGATCGAGGTCGCGGATTTTCTTGCACCCTTATGTCCGATCGGCCTCGGCCTTGGCCGAATCGGCAACTTTGTCAATATGGAATTGCCCGGGCGAGTCACGGACAGCGCTTTTGGGCTCATCTACACGTGTGATGCGGTCCGCGGATTGACTCAAACATGTGTAGGCGAGTGGGAAGGCGTAGCCAGACATCCCTCGCCGCTCTATCAGGCCTTTACGGAAGGGTTAGTTCTTTTCATCCTGGTTTGGTTGATCTCTGCAAGGCCTCGCCGGACAGGATTTACCGCGGGAATCTTTCTATCAGGCTATGGCCTGTTGCGCATCCTTACTGAAAACTTCAGATCCCCAGACGCCCACATCGGCTTTGTTGCTTTCGATTGGTTGACGATGGGCCAGATTCTGTCGCTCCCAATGTTGATCGCTGGTATTCTTCTCATGCTTTGGTCCCAATCACAAAGAGTGCCCTCATGAAGCAATATCTGAATCTAATGAGACATGTGAGAGAGCATGGGGTTTTTAAAGACGACCGAACCGGCACCGGGACTTATAGCGTGTTCGGGCATCAGATGCGCTTCGACCTCAGCGAGGGTTTCCCCCTCGTCACCACCAAGAAAATGTTCCTGAAAGGCATCATCCATGAACTTCTATGGTTCTTATCGGGCTCGACTAACATTAAATATCTGACCGATCACAATGTGCATATCTGGGACGAGTGGGCGGATGAGCACGGAGAACTCGGCCCGGTTTACGGCTCCCAATGGCGCTCGTGGCCGGGCCCTGATGGTTCGACCATCGACCAGATCAGCTCGCTGGTGTATGACCTTAAACACAAACCAGACAGCCGTCGACACATCGTCAGCGCGTGGAATGTGGCCGAAGTGGATAACATGGCGCTACCGCCCTGCCATAGCCTGTTCCAGTTTTATGTCGCCCAGGGCAGGCTTTCCTGTCAACTCTACCAACGAAGTGCCGATATCTTTCTCGGCGTGCCTTTCAACATCGCCTCCTATGCCTTGCTTACCATGATGCTTGCCCAGGTGGCGGGTCTTAAGGTAGGGGATTTTGTGCATACCTTTGGTGATGCACATATCTATGCCAACCATCTGGACCAGGTTGATAAACAACTCGACCGGTTGCCATTGCCTTTGCCCACAATGACCCTGGAACCAAAGGTGAACGACATATTCGGCTTCACCTACGATGACTTTAAGCTCACGGGCTATCAGAGCCACGACGGGATCAAAGCGCCCATCGCTGTTTGATATGCATATATCGCTTATCTGGGCGATGACGCGCAATCGGGCCATCGGCGTTGACGGTGGTTTGCCTTGGCGTCTGCCAAATGAAATGAAGCATTTCACAGATACCACCATGGGGAAGCCCGTCATCATGGGTCGCAAGACCTTCGTTTCTATGCAAACGCCGTTGCCGGGTCGACTGAATATTGTTCTTACACGGGATCACAGCTGGTCTCCCAGCGTGGAAAACGTGGTGGTTGTGCATGATCTAACCGCGGGGCTGGCGGTTGCCAAAACCGACGCCGACCAGGGTGTGGGAGAAGTGATGATCATCGGGGGCGCGCAGATATACGCGCTCGCGCTCCCACAGGCAACCCGCCTGTACATGACCTGTGTGCATGCCGACATTGCGGGGGACACTTTGTTTCCGGAATTTGACTTAGATGAATGGCGCGAAGTGTCGTCCATAAGGCACGAGGCTGATGCCAGACACAGTGCTGCGTTTACAATCAAAACTCTGGAACGGGCGCGCGCTTAGCTGTCTTTTCCAAGCGCTGCGATAAGCGTGCCGTCACATGGAAGCTCGCGCCAGCTGATGGCGGGCAAGTCAGGCCTGGGGTTGGGAACCAGGCCCGTGTAGCCACCGTTGGCGTATAAAAGCAGGGCGTCTAAAGGGCAGGCGCTGTTGCTTAGTGTAAAGATTTCGTTGCGTGCTCTATCTAAATCGCAAGAACCTTTGCTTAAGGATCGCACTGTCTTGGCCACGGTTTCTGCGTTCAAACGCGAAACCCGGTAGAGTACCGCCTCGGAAGTGAGGTCAACCATTTCCAAGAGATAGTGCGTTTCACACTCTGTGCAACGAACAAAGCCATCTGCCATCTGCAGGTGACTGTCGAGCACAAAGATCGTCTCAAGGTCGGGCGCAACCGCGTTCAGGTGTGCGCATGGTGCGTGGATGGACATGAACGGTCCCTTCAACAACGTAGCTGGAGAAAGCATGATTCAGGCGCTTCACAATGGCAAGTTAGGCCTTGCAGTCAATCCGATGTCCGGTCGAGACGTGCGTCGACTGGCAGCGCGGGCGACCAATATGACCCATGAAGCGAAGCGGGACATCGTCGCACGGGTTGCTGCCGGCGCTGAAGCTGTGGGTGTAACTGATCTATACATCACGCGTGAGCCTTTCCAGATTTCATCCATGGCCTTGGAGCATATGGGCTTGAAAGCACGCGTGCATGTCATTGAGCATCCGCTTGCCAACGATGCAACAGACACAGAACAGTCAGTCAAACATTTCGTTGAGGCAGGTTGCTCAACGCTCGTTTCGCTGGGTGGAGATGGTACCAACCGTGCCATCGCCCGAGCCTGTCCGAACATCGATCTTGTCCCTTTGTCCACGGGTACGAATAATGTTTTTCCGGTTCTGGCCGAACCGACTGTCGCGGGCATGGTTGCAGGATTAAATGCGACCGGGAAACTCGATGCAGCGCCTGGTCTCAAACAACGGGTAAAGGTGCTGCATGTTCGCATTGGCCAGCGCACCGACGTAGGGTTAATTGATGTTGTGCTGCTCAGTAATGATAACGTTGGCAACCTGCTGCCTTTCGATGCCGAACGGATCGAGCAGATCTATCTCACTCGGGCTGAACCTAATTCGATTGGGATGTCGCCCATTGGCGGCCTGCTTCGCCCGGTCTATGCTGAAGATGACTTCGGGCTTTTAATCAATACCGGTGGAACGGGTTCGGGCGTGAATGCGCCACTTTCCCCCGGGCTGTTTCGCGAAGTCAAAGTGGAAAAAATCACGGAAGTCGCGTTCGGTGTGGCGGTGCCCTTCCGCGGTCCGGGTGTACTGGCGTTGGATGGGGATCGTGACATTCGCATCCGTGAAGGAGAAACAGCGACGGTCACGCTGCAAAGAGATGGACCGGCTGTTATCGATATAGAGGCCGCCATGCGCTGGGTGGTAGCGCAGGGTATGATGGCGCCACCCGACTGGCAGCAGGACCCCAGATGATTATCAAACCGCGTATACGTGGCTTTATCTGCACCACGGCGCACCCTGCAGGCTGTGCGGCAAATGTGCAAAACCAAATCGACTATGTTGATGCAGCGGGCGAAATCTCTGCAGGACAGTTTAATAACGTGCTGGTACTCGGTTGCTCTGGTGGGTATGGCCTGGCGTGTCGAGTGGTGTCGGCTTTTGGCTGCGGTGCAAACACGTTGGGCGTATCTTTTGAAAAACATCCGGATGTAAAACGCACTGCGTCAGCGGGTTGGTACAACAACATCGCGTTCGAAGAGCAGGCGCGTGCGCGCGGGTTGTATGCGAAGTCCATCGATGGTGATGCCTTCTCCGACGAGATTCGTGAGCGGGTGATTGACACGATCAGGGCCGATCTGGGGCAGATTGACCTGGTGGTGTACAGTCTTGCGTCACCCGTTCGAACACATCCTCGCACAGGCGCTATACACCGCTCTTCCATCAAGCCGCTGGGTGACGCGCTTGATATCAAATCCGTGCATGTCGACCGGGGCGAGGTGATACGTGTAAACCTGGACCCGGCGACAGCAGAAGAAACTGCGGATACGGTCGCAGTGATGGGTGGGGAAGATTGGGAATTCTGGATTGAGGCCATGCTTGATGCGGGCGTGCTCGCGCGGGGTTGCAAAACGGTGGCGTTTACCTATATCGGTACGGAGCTGACCTGGCCCATCTACTGGGAAGGTACGCTTGGTCAGGCTAAAGTCGACCTCGACCGGGCCAGTGCGAGCAACGCTGAACGCCTCGCTGCGATAGGTGGAGAGGCACGGGTTGCTGTACTCAAGGCCATTGTGAGCCAGGCGAGCGCCGCCATTCCTGTCGTCCCTTTGTATGTAGCGCTGCTTTTTAAGGTGATGAAAGAACAGGGCTGTCATGAAGACATCATCAGCCACATTCACCGCATGTTCTCAACGCAGTTGAAGCGGGATGTTGAACCGAGGCTTGATGATGAAGGCCGTATACGCCTGGACAACGTGGAACTCTCCGCTGAGGTCCAGGCGGAGGTGCAACGACGATGGCCGCTGGTGGTCACGGAAAATCTGGACGAGTTGGGTGATCTCACAGGTTTTCGCGAGGAATTTCTCAAAATCTTCGGGTTTGGCTTCGACGGTGTGGACTACGAAGCAGATATTGATCCGACGCTTGGACGAACGGGGGAGTGAGCTCGGTCTGCCCGGTCAGGAGCGTACGCATTAACGCACAGTAAAACGCGCAACTTACGTCTTTTCGCTACTCCCTACTCAGTAGATCCTGAGTGGTATGTGCGGATACTCCCCTCTGGACCTCCATCGGCCGAATCCCCCCTTTGCTCAAGCGTTCATCAAGCAGATTCGGGTGTTCAGATATGGTGTTTATATCTGGCTCTTACTCATCGTAGGCTGGCACGCGTGGCAGGCACTTACGCCTGTCTGCATTGCTCTGCCGTTGGTGTTGATCATACCTGCGATTTTGCATGTCGGGTTTGGGATGTCGCCCAGGTGGGTTTACTGGGCCCATGTGACGGAACTGGTGATCGTGCCCGGGTTACTTGTATGGTCAGACACCCCCACCGAGGCTGTCTTGTTTTTTGCGTATGTGGGGCTTGTCTGCAACGCTGCCATGTGGGGGATTGCCAGCGTACCGTTAGCTTGTTCGTGCGGTCTTTTTGTCGCTGTTCTGTTTGCTCAGGTGGGTGGCCTATCTATTGTTGCTTTGTCGGGGATGGCGCTGTTTTCGGGCCTGTTGGGGGGGCTCGCCCACGGCCAAACGTGGTTGCAGATCTCGGGTAAAGACCGGATGCGGGAGAAGGCGCTCGCGTTGCGACGCTACCTGCCGGAAGGATTTGACCCGGAGGTAACCCACGTTCGACAGTGGCTGACCATCGCCTTTATCGACCTGGGGGGCTTTACTCGTGCTGTCAATTTACTGTCACCGGAGTTGATGCGTGAAGTACTCAATGACTTCCTCGGTGAAGTAACGAAAAAGCTCAGTGCCGGCGGTGGGTCGGTGAATAAATTTGTTGGGGATGGCGTACTTTGCGCCTTTGCCCCCACCGCACCGGAGCAACGATCTGCGACCGCCGTATCTGCAGTATTAATCGTCAAAGAACTTTTTAGCTGGATCGACGGGTTCAACACGTGTTGGCAACAAAGAGGTTGCACTGTACGTTTTTCTCTCACAGCCGGTATTGCTTCGGGTTACTGTTCAGTGGGGCAATGGGGGGCAGGTGATCGTCTTGATTACACGGTGATCGGTGTGCCGGTCAATCTCGCCTATAGGTTGCAGGAGGATACGGCCGGCCCCATGCTCATCGACGCAGCAACGGCAGAGCTCATAGGTGATACGGTTGCCAGCTCTGGGGAGACACTCAAGCTGAAAGGTCTGGGCCAAACATTAAGTTATCGCCTGCAGACCGGTTTGCCGCTAGAGGCTTTTACCAGCACCGGGTAAAATAGTGTAATGACAAAGGTATTCATCGACGCCTGTCATGGCAAACGCACACCGCATACGCCGATCTGGTTGAACCGCCAGGCCGGGCGGTACATGCCTGAGTATCATCGGGTCAAAGGGGATACACCGAGCCTGGCTTTTTTCAAGAACCCTGAACTGGCGGCCCAGGCGACGCTCGATGCTCAAAGGGTTCTTAATGTAGATGCTGCGATCATGTTTGCGGACCTGTTGCCGATTTTAGAGCCGATGGGATTAGCGCTCGACTATCTACCGGGTCAAGGGCCTGTCTTCGCAAATCCGATCCGCAGCGAAAAAGATGTGTCGGCATTGCGCGTTGCTCCGGCGACGGAGGCGACGCCTTATATTGCGGATACGGTGCGGAATATCGTCAGCGGGTTACCGCCCGATATTGCCCTGATTGGCTTTGCCGGAGCACCCTATACCCTCGCCTCCTATGCGATTGAGGGCAAAGGCTCGCGCAATTACGTGTTCGTCAAGAAGATGATGTACGAGGCCCCCGGTCTATGGCACAGCTTGCTGGATAAACTGGTTGATCAGGTCGTGAGTTATCTTGTTCTGCAGGTGCACAGCGGTGTTGATGCCATGCAGGTTTTCGATACTTGGGCTGGATCACTGTCGCCTCACGATTTTGCCGTCTATGTTCAACCGCACCTTAAGAAGCTTGTAACAAACCTCAAAGCTGTGACTGACGTACCGATCATCTACTTTGGTACCGGTAACTGTCACTTGCTGCCTCAAGTCACTGAGCTCGGCTTTGATGTCCTTGCCTTTGACTGGCGTACGCCGCTCAAAGAAACGTGGGATGCCTTAGGGCTCAAGTCTGTACAGGGGAATCTTGATCCAATTGTGCTTTGTGCAGACCAAAGCACGGTGCGTGCCCAGTCAGACCTGTTGCTAAAGAGTGTGGCAGGCCGGGATGGGCACATCTTTAATCTCGGGCACGGGATTATCCCGGAAACACCGGTCGACAATGTGAAATGTCTGGTCGACTACGTGCACGAAACGAGCCAGGCAATGCGAGTTTAAAAACAAAGGAAGCAGCGTCGCGGCCTATCGTAGAGGTGCGAGCGATGTGATAAGCGGTCATCGAAACCATCGCAGACTTAGAACAAACCAGTTAATAGAGGCCGGTCCGTCAAGCCTGGATAGAGCAATTTAGCGCGTTACAGGCTATGGCTCTCGGGCGGCGAGTACTGGCGTGGAAACAGAGCGTGGGTATTTCTATCGGGGATCAGCAAGCCCGCGCGCCCCAGTGCCTCTAAAAGTGTCGGTTCATAGAACCTAGGCCAACCGTCTGCCGCCCTATCCCAACAGCGCCGGCAAATCTGTATCTGATAACCATCGACTCGCCTCTCGGCGGGGCCACCGAGGCAGAGGTGGCATAGGGCGTCACTCACAATGCCTTACGCTCGCGATGATAAGTTGCAAAGTCCTTGTCGAAGTCAGCAACACATTTTTTCCGTTCATGAAAACTCGTGAGTGCCTCGCAGTCGGCCATTGATTCACCCAGGCTTTGGCCAAAGTCGTATATACGTTGATCGGAACAAGCGCCGATGAAACAAACTGTGAAAATCAGGTGTATTTGCCACATCAGTCTAATTCGGTCTCGGTTTGCAGAGAGTTGTCAACAAAGAGGGCAGGTATGTCGAGGGCTTGAGCAATCTTGCACAGCACATCACGTTCTGTACCGGTTGTACGTCCATCGGCACGCGAGACCATGCAGAGATCACGCACCACCTGCATACGTTGTGGTATCGAGGTGATTGCCTTGGCCTGTTCGATACGGTCCTTAAGCTCTGCTTTGAGTTTCTCCAGGTCGAGTTTTTCGCTCAGTGAATGTGAACCGAAGAAATCCTCGAAGACCACCCTCTCCTTTTCCGAGATGCCTTCACTTGCGTCAGCTACGGCAATAGCCCCGGCGAAGAGAAGTCGGCGCATCGCTTCAGCCGTATCCGTTTTGCCTTCGATATAAGAGGGTTCCATCAGGCTCATAAGTCCCTCTACGCCCATGTCGAGTTCGTGGATGCTAACCCCGCCGGTTGCGAGCATGAGTTCGGATTCGTGGAACAGCGTGAGGGCCTTAGCGCGTAGTGGGCTGAATGGATGGGTGAGAAACCAATCTTCTGTTGGTGCGCCCTGCCCCGGCTGCCCATCTTCTAGTTGCATTTCGTCCACCTGGGCAAGGAAATCGGCCACGGAAAACTGCGCGTAATGGCCGCTCAACCCGCTGGCAAGTTTGAAAAGTGCATGGGCCACGGCTTCCAGATCCGAAGCACAATAAGCGCCTGCTCGATCTGCAGATATTTCGGCGTAACGTGACCAGCTGGTCAGTGTAAGAGCAAGCTTAGGGTTGGGGTGCGCATCGCCGCGCAGGATGTAGCCGATCGGGATGTCGTGGTGAGCATAAAGATGGTGACCAAGCTCATGTCCCATGACGAAAGATATTTCAGCCGGGGTGAAGGATTCCAGAATCGATGAGCTGAACATGACAAAGAGCCGTCCATCTTCGGGTTTGATACAAGCAGCGTTGTACGAAGCGCTTGGAAATACATAAAGCTCAAGAGGAATAGACAGATCAAGTTTTTCTGAACAAGCCGCTGCTGTTGTGTGCAGGGTCCTGGCCATTGTTAGGCTCAAACGGACAGACGTTGACAGCAGGCGTCGTCGGACGCCGAGGTTGCCTTTCTCGGTCTGTTGGGCGATTTGGTTCGTGATGCGCACAACATCAGGATCTTTACGCAATTGTTCGAAGAGCTCTAAGTCGTGCTGGCTGCGGAGGTCGAGAGCAGTCATCGCTACACCATTTGTTCAGGGGCGGTAGGTAAGATGATCACATACATCGTAGCGCAAGATATAGCGTACAAGCAGAAGTGGCGTAGGTGTGATCCCTAACGCGTATGGGGAGGATCAACGTATCAGGCCGAGGGGTGAATATGTCAGTACCGATGAGCGCGCTCCATCTAACAGCGATGATTGTGCCCTATCTTATGCCTGCACGTCATGGTTGATCGGCGCGACATGGAATGGGTGGTTAAAGGTGCTCGACGAGACCTTCCCTGTCTGGGTGTGAGCTGTTATGAGTAAACTGCGCCTTACGCTCGGTCGCCATCATGAATTGATTGCTGGTCCGAAAGGAACCAGCAGCTGGCCTTGCATCTACCGTGCCGATGCAGATTGACATAACGATGGTCGTGGCGGCTAAATTGCGTTTCTTTACTGTCGGGAATACCGGTGTCCGTTAATGCTGCGACCAACCGCAATCATCAGGATTTAGAACTGATCGAAACCATTGCTGCCAGTCAGGACGATTATCCTGTCGTGATGATCAATCTAAATCGTTACAAACCAGAGATAAATTTCCCCAAGGGTGAGCTATATCGTGCGTACATGCGGGTTTTAGCGTCTCTGCTTGAAGAGGTGGGAGGGCGCATATTGTGGCGATCGCCTGTGCACGGACAACCCGTTGGAGATCAGTTGATAGATGAGGCGTTTGCGGCCTGGTATCCGACGCATCAGGCTTTTCTGGACTTGCCGTCAGCCCCAGGTGCGAAAGAGAATTTCAGACTTCGACGCGAATGTGTGGAGTATGCGGTTATCCACAGGTGCGACGATATCGCAACAGCCTGATTTGTAGAAAGTAGTTAACAGGGCCGGGTCTACAGCAAACTGTAGGCGTATCGCTATGTTGAGGTGCTACCTGGCATGTCGAATGTCACGAGGTTTTATCGGACGGGTGCTGGTCTTCTCGTCAACGAAACAAACTACGCGCTGATGCACGTTTGAAGATGCAAATATCCAGGTCGGTTTACTTACTGAAGACAGCTAAATTGATGGGTTCGGGTTTTCCGAGCCATAAGACGTGGTCGCTGTGATCGGCCAGGTCGTTTCCCGACAGGCCATGGACAAATACGGTAAGTCCATTGCGGTGTTCATCTAACCAGTTAATCACTTCTTCTAACCGTTGCGCATCGAAAGCTAACTGACAACTCCAGCGGGGATGTGGCCCCACGATTTTTTCATGGTGTCTTCCGACCTTCAGTTCAAAGCGATCACCCGCTTCGCGGCACAACGATCGAGCCAGATTACTCGTGTGTACATCGAAATAGAGATGTGCGTGGTAACTATCGAATCCTTTTATTGACTTAATCTGCATGACGCCCTTCCTTTATTGGACAGCTCAAGGTCGTGCACTGAGGCGAGGGTACAACAGCATGAAACCAAAAAAGCTGCTTGAAAACTCCACGAGACACAAGGTGGTGATAGTCAATAAAACCGAAACCAGTTCATACAGTAGCTTTAATCTACTGGCTGGACATCGCCCAAGTAAAGGTAGTCATATCGAAATAATCACGCCAAATATGGATCTTGCCATCACGCATTTCGAATACACCTAAGCAAGGCAGGTCGACGTCACCCTGGCTGGTTTTGGTACGATCCGAACGCTCACAGAACACCACGTCTCCCTCAGCAACGATATTGAGTATGTCCCAGTTTGTTTCCGTCCAAGTCGACAGGAAGGCTTTTATAAACTTCTGCACGTTGTCTCGACCCGAAACAGGGTTTGCCGGCATGTTGTAGTAGGTGCCATCTTCGGTGATATAGCCCGCGAGCAAGTCTGCGTCCAACGTGCTCCACGCAGTGACGAAATCCTCGATAATCTCTTTGTTGCTTTGCATTCCTCTTTATTCCTGGCCTTTTTGGATTAGCAGACGCTGCAGATTCCCAATAGGGCTGGCTGGGGTTGCATCGATAGTTGAAACGCCGGCCGGTGGGGCCTGGTAGGGTTCAAAACGGGCACATTAGATGCCCTGCACCGGTTTTTTTGGTTATATCGGCAATCTTGCAACGATTCACAGTCCACCTACTCTACCAGATCCAGAAAGACTCGATGCACTGAGGTTTGTACGATTCGCCATTAAGGGTTGCTTAAGGCGATCTTATTTCCGGGGGCTGATATCTGCTTAGGTCTTGCGCGTAGTCTTCGGTCCAGTCACCTGCTTCGTCGAAAATGCGATGGTTTCGGGGGAGGTTGATCCAGGGTAGTTTGTTTTTTACCCATATGTGGGCCGTGACTTCGACGTCTTCCGGGTGCTCGAGAGAGCCGATATGCACGGTGCGTATCCGAGGTCTCGCTGAATTTTCGGCGAAAAGGGTGGAGCCACAGGCTGAACAGAACCACGTTCGTACAACGTGGCCGGAATCTGCTATGCGTTCTCGGTTTATCGGTGAGCCGCGGGTATTTTTCAGGCTTTCGGAAGCGACTTGCATGCAAGAAAGAAATGCACTTGCGGTCAGTTTCTTACACTCACTGCAATGGCAGGTATAGGCGATGTATGGTTTCGAATCTAAAGTATAAGCACAGGCCCCGCATTGGCATCTACCCTTGACCGGTTTTCTTAGCATCGCGATCTCTAAGGTAAGCCACTTCTTTAAATGCGCCGAGTTAACCTAATCCAGATACTTATCAGTCACCGCACCCTCACTGGCGCTTGAAACAAGCTTGGCATACTTTGCCAGGGTACCGCTGGTTGCATAGGGTGCAGGTGCTTGCCATGCGCGCGTGCGTGCCTGCATCGCATCGTCGCTGATGTGATGTGTGATTTCCTGGGTTTCAGCATTGATCGTGATTTCATCTCCATCCTGGACCATTGCGATGGGGCCTCCGTCGAAAGCTTCCGGCGTGACATGCCCGATGACAAAACCGTGTGACCCGCCGGAGAAACGGCCATCAGTAATGAGCGCGACGTGTTCGGAAAGCCCTCTGCCGTTAATTGCACTGGTTGGGGATAACATCTCCCGCATGCCCGGCCCGCCTTTGGGCCCCTCGTAGCGAATGATGACAACATCACCCTTATCAACGGTGCCGTCCATGATGGCGGCCATACCCGCTTCTTCACCGTGGAAGCACTTTGCTGTACCGGTGAACTTTAGCCCTTCGTGGCCGGTAATTTTGGCGACTGCGCCTTTTGGGGCGAGATTGCCTCTGAGGACAACCAGGTGGCTGTCTTTTTTGATGGGCTTATCTAAAGGGCGGATGATTTTCTGGCCCTCGGGGTAGGGTGTTACATGGTCGAGGTTTTCGGCCAGGGTTTGACCAGTGACCGTCATGCAGTCGCCATGGAGGAGCCCTTCGGATAGGAGTGTTTTCATGAGGGGCTGGATGCCACCGATCTCGACGAGTTCACTCATCGCGTATTGGCCGGCAGGTCTCATGTCAGCCAGCACGGGCACGCGTGCACCGACGCGGCTGAAATCGTCGAGTTCGAGAGGGATCCCCCCGGAATGCGCGATCGCCAGAAGATGAAGTACGGCATTTGTTGAACCTTCAAGTGCGATAGCGACAGAGATGGCGTTTTCGAACGCTTCTCTGCTCAATATGTCGCTGGGTTTGATGCCGCGCTTGATGAGCTTGTGCACGGCTGCGCCGGCGTTGTAACTGTCCTGTTTCTTAGCGTCGCTTACCGCATTTTGCGCGGAACTGTTGGGGAGTGACAGTCCGAGGGCTTCCATGGCGGAAGCCATGGTGTTTGCGGTATACATGCCGCCGCAAGAGCCGGGACCTGGGATGGCGGTGGACTCCACTTCCTTAAGTTCGATGTCGGAAACGTTGCCGGCGGCATGCCCCCCAACAGCTTCGAAGACCGAGACAATGTCTCGGCGTTGTGCCCCGGGCAGAATAGTCCCGCCGTATACGAAGACTGAAGGGCGGTTTAAGCGTGCCATGGCCATGCCACAGGCCGGCATATTTTTGTCGCAGCCACCGATGGTAACGAAGCCGTCGAAACCCTGAGCGCCGACAACTGTTTCAATGCTGTCTGCGATGACTTCCCTTGATACAAGGGAGTAGCGCATGCCCGGGGTACCCATGCTGATGCCGTCAGAAACCGTAATGGTATTGAAGTGAACGCCCTTGGCGCCAGCGGCATCGGCGCCTTTGAGCGCTTCGTCTGCAAGCTCGTTGATGTGCATGTTGCAGGGAGTCACCATTGACCAGGTGGAGGCGATACCGATCTGTGGCTTACTGAAATCTTCTTCGGTGAAACCCACGGGATAGAGCATTGCTCGACTGGGAGCTTGCTCGACACCGTCGACGACGATGGATGAATAGGGGCGTTCGTTATCGGCCATTGGGGTCCTGCCTATTTGTTCTGTTGGCCGATCTTTTTGGATAGAACGGCTGAGTTACGTTGCCAGTTATACAGGCTTTGTTTTGTTTCGGGGAGTGTTTGCAAGGAACTGGGAGCAAATCCTTGCTCCTTGAACCATTCTTGTGTTTGGGTTGTGAGCACAAAGAGGCTTTCCGCGCCGATGTTCTGTGCACGAAGTTCTGCAGCGTTCAGCAGCGCCTTGCCGATCCCATCGCCGCCCGTGCTCTGTGTAGGTTGTGCACGGTAGTTTTCGTGCACAGCAACACAAGCGAGTTCGGCCTGATTCTCATACGGATAGATTGCACAACAACCCACGACGATGCCATCGAGTTCTGCAACGAGAAAATTATTGATTTCCTGTTCGAGACGATCGCGCTCACGCCGGACCAGGATGCCGCGTTCTTCAAGGGGGCGAATCACTTCGATGATGCCTGCGATATCTTCTGCGGTTGCTCTGCGGATGGGTTGTGGGGCGCGCTCAAGAATTTGCGTGCCAATACCATCAGCAGTGAATAGTTCAGCAAGAAGTGCACCATCTTCTTCGTAGTTGATCAGGTGCGATTTTGGCACGCCACCCCTGACGGCCTTGCTCATGGCGTGGAGGTGTTTTGTGCGCGCGTTTGTGTGTTGTGCACTGACCTGGTCGAGTGCTGTCGGCGTGAAGCTGCTGATGCGTTCATCATTCTCATTGGTCATGATGAAGTCGTCGAAGACAATGAGTTTGTCTGCCTTGACCTGGATGGCGAGTTCTGTCGCGAGATTCTCTGCGGGGAGGTTAAAAACCTGTCCAGAGTTTGAAAATCCAATGGGCGATTGCAGTAGGAGGCCACCGGCGCTGAGAATGGTGTCAATTCTGGCCTTTTCAACTTTTCTAACATGGCCCGTGAACCCATGGTCAATACCGTCGATGATGCCTACAGGTCGGGCAATGATGAAATTACCAGTGATGACAGGCATATCCACATTATGCAGTGGTGTATTGGGTAACCCGGTTGAAAAGAGCGCTTCGAGTTGCGTCCGTATGGCACCATTGACCTCGGCAATAGTGGCCATCGTTTCGGCGTCGGTTATACGCGTGTCGTTGTGGAATTGGGCGGCATGGTTGCCAATGTGCGCGTCTATTTGGTGACGGGCCCCGTGTACCAATATTAACTTGACACCGAGCACATGGAGGAGTGCGAGGTCATGAACGATATTGGTGAGGTTGACGTGGTCGAGCGCTTTACTTGTCAGCAAAACGACAAAGGTCTTACCTCGATGGGCGCTGATGTAGGGGGTGGATCCTCTGAACCACCTTGCGTAATTGGAGGTGGTCATTGTCAGGACACACAATAGCGTTGAATACAGTGGCGCAGGATCTCGGTTGCTGGCGCAATCTGGTCGCGGGCAAGGTATTCGTTGGGTTGGTGCGCCTGATCGATACTGCCTGGGCCGAAGATGGTGGTTTCCATGCCAAGACTTTGTAGGAAGTGCCCTTCGGTGCCGAAGGCAGCTGTACCGGGTGTATTGCCTGAATGGTGTGCAAGCGTTTGTACGAGGTCACCATCGATGTTGGATTCGAAGGGTGGAATTGGCGGGTAGTTAGTCGTCGACTCCAGTGTCGTATCGCGGTGTGCGATGGCTTGTTGCAATCGATACAAGAGTGTTTCGATGATGGCCATGGTGTCCATGCCGGGTAGGAGACGCAAATCGATCTGTAGTTCCGCTTGGCTACAAATACGGTTGGGACTGTCTCCGGCCTGCATACAACCAAAATTGAGTGTAGGGATTTCTACTTCGAAAGCCGGATTGATGTGCTGATCGGCAAGCTCTCTGCGAAATCTTATGAGTTCACCCATGACATCGTACATCGCGTCGAGGGCGTTGCAGCCGAGGTCGGGGTTGGAGGAGTGTCCTGACGTCCCTTGCAGCGTGATCGATAGGAAGGTGATGCCTTTGTGGGCGTATATAGGCCTTAGGCCTGTCGGTTCACCGATGATGGCATAGTCAGCTTTGGGCTTCTCGGTCGCCGCAAGATAACGCGCACCAGCCATGGAGCTTTCTTCGTCACAAGTGGCGACAATGGAAATTGGTGCTTTTAAGTTTTTATCGAGAAAAGGGATTACCGCTTCGAGAGCGATTGGGAAAAAGCCCTTCATGTCGCAGCTGCCGAGGCCATATAACTTGTCATCTGCTTCGGTGATGTTGAAAGGGTCTGTTTGCCATTTCGCTTCATCGAAAGGGACTGTGTCGGTGTGTCCAGCCAGGACCAGCCCGCCGCCTTCGTCCGTATCAGGTCCGTAGGCAGCCATTAGATTGGCTTTGCCAGGGTTGTCGGGTAGGGGCATGAGATTTGTACGAAAACCCAGAGTATCCAGCCAGTTTGCCAGGTGCTCGATGACGCGCAGATTACTGCGATCAATATCGCTTGAAGTCGAGCTCACGGAGGGCTCGGCCACAAGTGTTGCCAGCATGTCATCGAATTCAGGTAGCACGTATCAATCCCGAGGTATCTGTCCTGAGGCCATGGCGCTTGGAAAGCCGCGTATTTTAGTCTGAAGGTGTGTGTAAATGCACCTAAGTTGTTTAATTTCCAGGCTTTTTTCCGTTGTGACAGACGTCTTACAGAGCGGGTGAAAAACTTGCAATATGGGCGTTTGAAGCGATACTCGGACCCGACGTAAGCATAAATGAATGGATGAATGCGTGGCAGAATCGCAGCAACAGTCCGGCTCGGGAGAGGAAAAGCGTAAAGAGGCGTTGGATAAAGACGTGGCTGATGCGTCCCGTGAGGGGGCGATGCCCGTCGAAAATCCGTTTGATAATGTCGAAGAACAGCTCCTGGACGTACCGCTGGTGCTGGAGTGGTTAGTGGAGGCAGGATTTGTAAGTAAGCGCCAAGCGGAAGACATCCTGATCGCGCCGCGGACGAAAAAAGAACTGAGCATGCACCCGCTGGAAATCGTGGCTTCCAGGGAATATGAGAACCGCTTGAATCCTGGTCATACACTGGATCTAGAAACAATGACGATGTGGTTGGCCGATAAGGCAGGCCAACCTTATGAACGCATCGATCCGCTTCAGGTGAATGTGAACGCTGCAACCGAGGTGATGTCATATGCCTTTGCGGAACGTCACAACATCATGGCGTTGGCGGTGGCAGATGATCATGTGGTGATCGCCAGTTGTCAGCCGTATATGTGTCAGTGGGAGAACATGCTGACACAGACGCTTCGGGGGCGGCGCATCAACCGTGTTGTCGTTAACCCGGCCGATCTCGCACGTTATCAACTCGAGTTTTACACCATTGCACGCTCGGCGGCGAAGGCCGAAGAAGCGGGTATGGAAGTCTCGGCGATCACAAACTTCGAGCAGATGCTCGAACTCGGTGCGTTACAGTCGCCAGAGGCGAATGATGCCCATGTCGTCAATATAGTGGATTGGCTATTACAGTATGCATTCGATCAACGCGCCAGTGATATTCATATAGAGCCGCGACGAGATAAGGGACTGGTCCGTTTTCGTATCGATGGCATCTTGCACCATGTTTATGAGTTGCCCACGGCGGTAAACGCCGCAGTGACAAGCCGTTTGAAGATTCTCGGTCGTATGGATGTGGCGGAAAAGCGTCGTCCACAGGACGGACGTGTCAAAACGCTTAGCCAGGATGGTGATGAGATTGAGTTGCGGCTGTCCACATTGCCAACGGCATTTGGTGAAAAGATGGTGCTGCGTATCTTCGACCCTGAGGTGCTCCTGCGTAGCTTCCAGGAGCTTGGGTTGTCCGGAGATGACTACGCTCGCTGGTACGATATGACCCATGCGGCGCACGGGATCGTGCTTGTTACAGGACCTACAGGGTCCGGCAAAACAACAACGCTGTACAGTACGTTAAAGCAGTTGGCAACGGATGAGGTCAACGTTTGTACGATTGAAGATCCCATTGAGATGGTTGAGCCAACATTTAACCAGATGCAGATACAACACAATCTGGATGTCTCGTTTGCTTCGGCGGTGCGAGCTCTGATGCGCCAGGATCCGGACATCATCATGGTGGGTGAGATACGCGACCTTGAAACCGCAGAGATGGCGATCCAGGCAGCGCTCACAGGGCACCTGGTGATATCCACTTTGCATACCAATGATGCACCTACAGCCATCAGCCGGATGCTCGATCTGGGTGTGCCGGCCTATATGATTCGTGCGACGGTGCTTGGCATCATGGCGCAACGTCTTGTGCGTACATTGTGTCCGCACTGCAAAGAAGAGGAATCGGTTGATAAGGAAGCCTGGCAGCTCTTAACACGGCCTTTTAAGATAAAACCGCCAGGTCAGTTCTATGCGCCCAAGGGGTGTCTGGAATGTCGTGATACGGGCTATCTTGGGCGGATGGGTATCTATGAGATCCTGCCGATGACAGCAAATGTACAAGCTGGGATTCGAAGCGAAACGGACCTTGAAGATGTGCGTAAGTCGGCCTTTGCGGATGGCATGCGCACATTGCGTTTGTCGGGCGCCCAAAAGGTAGGTGCGGGTCTGACAACGGTTGCCGAGGTATTGCGAGTGGCACCCGTCTCCCAGGAACTGTAGCGCTGTTGGGTGCGATTTCTTCACTTCTTGTTAAAACCCCCGCGGACAAATAATTCGCTTGGCTGCATTGCGGAGCGTTTTGTGGTGGAATACCGCGCCGTAGTGGATCGGCAAATGAGCCCTTTGAAGTAGATGACAGAGTCGAATTTTACCGACCGTGATGGTTGGATCTGGATGGATGGTGAACTGGTACCCTGGCGCCAAGCTCAGGTGCATGTGCTGACGCATACGTTGCACTATGGCCTGGGCGTTTTTGAAGGTGTACGTGCCTACAATACGCCCCGGGGTCCGAGCATTTTTCGTTTGAGAGAACATACCGAACGGCTGTTCAACTCTGCGCATATCCTCGGTATCACAATTCCTTATACCGCAGAAGAGGTCAATGAAGCACAACGTGATGTCTTCAAGGCCAACGCGCTCGAAGAAGGTTATTTGCGACCGATGGCCTATCTTGGCTCTGAAGCCATGGGATTGCGTGCCCAGGGACTCTCTGTGCATTTGTCGATTGCGTCATGGCCCTGGCCGGATTATGTGGACGCGGATTCGCGTGAGAAAGGCATTAAGGTCAGAACGTCTTCCTATACCCGCCATCATGTAAACATCACAATGTGCAAGGCCAAGTCGAATGGTAACTATACAAACTCGATACTTGCACTGCATGAGGCACTCGACAGCGGCTGCGAAGAAGCTTTGTTGCTAGACAACGAAGGGTATGTGGCTGAGGGCAGTGGTGAGAACATCTTTCTGGTAAAAAATGGTGAACTGCACACTCCAGAGCTCACCTCATGCCTGGCTGGAATTACCCGCGATACAGTTTTTGCTCTCGCGGCCGAGACAGGGCTCACCATTCACGAGCGACGTATTACCCGCGATGAGGTGTATATCGCCGATGAGGCATTCTTTACGGGCACGGCGGCCGAAGTGTTGCCGATCAACTGCCTTGATGGCAGAACGATCGGCGCCGGACATCGCGGACCCATCACCGAACAGCTTCAGACCGCCTACTTCGACCAGGTACGCGGTGAGCGTAACAGTTTCCCTGAGTGGCACACTCCGATCTAAATAAAGTGATTGTTATAGGCCCTGCATGGGTGGGCGACATGGTCATGGCGCACACCTTGGTGCAGTTATTGGCGAGGCGCCATAATGAAGTACATATAGCTGCGCCGCATGCAAGCGCGCCAGTGGCGGAGCGGATGACTGAAGTAGCCGGTGTGCACTGGCTCAATATGCAGCACGGGCAAGTTGCTCTGACAGAACGATGGCATACTGGTCGTAGGCTCCGCTCCCTGGGCTTCTCTATTGCATACGTTCTCCCCAACAGTTGGAAGTCCGCATTGACCCCACTCTTTGCAGGCATACCGCATCGCGTGGGGTGGCAGGGCGAATCTCGCTATGGGCTGTTAACCGACCGGCGCACAGGGGTAGATTCGTATCCGCTGATGGTTGAACGGTACATGGCACTCGCGCATCCGGATGGTGAGTTACCACAGGTACCGTATCCGACCCCGCAGCTCAGCGTGGACCCACATAACCTTGAGGCGCAACTTGAGCGCTTTCATCTTTCGAAGGGACCTGCCGTAGGCATCTGTCCCGGTGCAGAATTCGGCCCGACGAAACAATGGCCGGTGGCACACTATGCTGAGCTGGCAAGTCAATGCCAGAAATCGGGGCGCCAGGTTTGGTTGTTCGGTACAGCGGGAGACAAGGCGAAATGTGATGAGATCGCACTGAAGGTTCCTGAAGCTTTTAACCTTGCTGGTCAAACGACGCTATATGACGCCATTGACCTCCTCTCCACATGCGAGTCAATTGTTTGTAACGATTCAGGCCTTATGCACGTTGGATGTGCCCTGGGCGTAAAGACTGTTGCTGTGTTCGGTTCAACCTCGCCCCAGTTTACGCCGCCGTTAGGGCAGCTTTCTGAGGTTGTTGAAATGGCGTTGCAATGTCGTCCATGTTTTCAACGACAGTGTCCTTTGGGACACACACGCTGTCTCACGGAGATCGTGCCAGATCGCGTGTTTGAGCGCATAGTAGGCTAGACGTGGCGATCCCGCATGAGTAGGAAAATGCTCCTTATAAAAACCTCTTCGCTCGGGGACGTAGTGCATGCTTTACCCGCGGTGACGGACGCATATGATCGCGGGATTGAGATCGATTGGGTTGTCGAAGAGGCGTTTGCTGACATTCCGAAACTTCATCCGGGTGTGAAAACGGTAATACCGGTGGCGTGGCGGAAATGGCGTTCTTCGTTAACTGGCGCTGGTGAAGAGATGAGAGACTTTCTGAGTAGTCTTCGTGCTAACGAGTATGATCTGGTGCTAGATTCTCAAGGACTTGTCAAAAGTAGTCTCCTTGCGACAATGGCACGAGGTCGATCGGCAGGATATTCCCATACGTCTGCCCGTGAACCATGGGCGTCGTTTTTGTATAAGGACCGTTGCCGGGTAGCCAAGGGAGGGCATGCCATAGAACGACAGAGAGCGCTCTTTGCTGCAGCCCTGGGCTATGAGCATGACAAAGTGTGGTCATCTGGTATAGAGCGGCACGCGCCGGAGAATGATCAGGTATTTCTTCTGCACGGCACGACCTGGCAGACGAAACATTGGCCTGAAATAATGTGGATTGAGCTGGTCCGAAAGATACGAGCCCACGGGAAGGAGCCGCTGGTCACTTGGGGTAATGAGGTTGAAAGAGCCCGGGCGATAAAGCTTGTGTCCGAGGGTGCGGTGCTCGTTGAGCGGCGTCCGCTGGGAGAACTGATTGAGGTGTTGGCGGGATGTTCAACTGTGATCACAGTGGATTCAGGCCTCGGACATCTTGCCGCCGCGCTGGGTTTGCGCACAATTGGTTTATATGCATCTACAAGCGGCGATCTTACCGGCTGTCGTGGTCATCGGGCAGACTATCTGCAAGGGCAAGCACATTGTGCACCGTGTGTGCGTAAGTCATGCACGCAATACAAGGGTCCGGAATTGACATGGGGTAACACAGTGGTGGACCCACCCTGTTTTGCATCTGTGAATCCGGACAGTGTTTTTGAGTTGAGCTTCGGGCGCTGAACGGACATGCGTATCGCCTTCGTCATATTCAAGTACTTCCCGTTTGGTGGAATCCAACGAGACCTGATGAAAGTTCTGCGCGAAGCACAACGCCGCGGACACGAGACAAAGGTCTACGCTTTACGCTGGGAAGCACAATTGCCTGACGATATAGAGGTGGTCAAGTTACCTATTGTGGGCCGTACGCACCACACTCAGTACGACAATTTTGCGCGGGATGTGCGTGCGAGGGTTGCAACCGGGCAATTCGATCTGGTGGTTGGCTTCAACAAGATTGCAGGGCTTGACGTCTACTATGCGGGTGATTCGTGTTACATAGAAAAAGCGCTCTCACAACGGAGTAGCTGGTATCGACTCTTACCGCGTTTTAAGAGTTTTTGTGCAGCAGAACGTGCCGTGTTTGCAGACTCAAGTGACACTGAAATCCTGACCATTTCAGACCTGGAGGTGCCGAATTACCGACATCATTATCGTACCGCGCCGGAGAGATTTCATGCGCTTCCGCCCGGTATTGAGCGAGATCGGATTGCTCCGCATGATCGGGATGCCCAACGTGCGGACATGCGTCGCGAATTAGCCCATGCAGATGATGATCTGGTTATCCTTTTTCTCGGTTCTGGATTTAAAAAGAAGGGGTTAGATCGGACGTTGATCGCTGTTCAGTCGCTGCCACACGATCTGTTGCGCCGAGTGCATATGTATGTGATCGGGCGCGATAAAGCCGATGCGTTTGAACGGATGGCTGTGCGACTGGGAATCGCAGACAAGGTTACATTCTTTGCTGATGGGCGCGACGATGTGCCGAGATTCCTCTTTGCTGCTGATGCGCTTGTGCATCCGGCCTACGATGAAAATGCCGGGATGGTGATTATTGAATCCATGCTGGCGGGGCTTCCGGCATTGACCACCAACAACTGTGGATATGCGCACTATTTGTTTGAACACGATGCGGGGATCGTCTTGACCGGACCGACGCAGGATGAGTTGAATGAAGCGTTGGTCCGCCTGTTAATCTCGCCGGAGCGAGCCGCTTGGGCGCAACGGGGTATGGCTGCCAAAGATGATGAATCTCTCTTCTCGCTTGTACCCAAGGCTGTGGATCATCTGGAAGCATTTGCTGCAATGAAGAAGCCGTTGCTGGTTTTTTCGCTCTTTCGATACTTTGACTATGGAGGTCTACAAAGGGACTTTCTGAAGATCGCGCTGGCCTGCCAGGCAGCGGGGTACGACATCTATGTGTACTGCCTCGCCTGGTATGGTGAGATTCCGCGAGGTTTTCGTGTAGAGACAGTAGATGTGCCTGGGGTGGTAAATCACGTGCGGTATCAAGAGTTTGGTGAGTATGTATCCGAGGCGGCGAAATGGCGCCGACCGTGCGCGCACATTGGTTTTAATAAGATACCTGGACTCGACATCTATTACGCAGCGGACAGCTGCTTCGAGCATAAAGCTCAGGCGATGCGCACAGGTCTTTATAGGCGCACGAAACGTTACCGGCAGATGGCAGGGTATGAGCGAGTTGTATTTTCGAGAGATTCGAGCACCGAAATCCTTCTGATCACCGATACTCAGCAAGAACAATTTCAAAAGTACTACCAAACTCAGGACAAACGCTTTCACCTGTTGTCCCCGGGCGTCAGTCGTGACCGCGCGCGGGGTGATGCGTGGCAGGATGAACGAGCCCGCATTCGACGAGAGATGGGGGTGGGGGAAGATGAGCATCTGCTTTTGCTGATTGGCAGTGGTTTCATCACCAAGGGGCTCGACCGCGCGCTAAAGGTCCTGGCATCGCTACCCAGCGAAGTTGGCCGCCGTACCCGCTTCTTGGTGATCGGCCAGGACAATCCTCAAGGATTTATTCGCCAGGCGCGAAAGCTCGGAGTTGCCGGGCAACTCATCGTCCGCAGAGGGCGCAACGATATACCGTCGATACTCCAGGCGGCGGATCTTATGGTGCATCCTGCTTATATGGAAAGTGGCGGACTCGTCTTGATTGAAGCGATCATTGCGGGCTTGCCGGTCGTTGCCACGGCAGTTTGCGGGTTTGCGCACTATATAGAACAAGCCAATGCCGGAGTCGTGATACCGGAACCGTTTATTCAGGCTGAGATGGACCGAGCAGTGGTCGAGGCACTTAAAGACAGTCAGTGTCGTCGGCAGTGGTCAGAGAATGGGGTTGCATTTGGTCGGACCAGGAATGATCTTTACGACATGCCAGCCAACGCCTTGCGGGAAATCGAGCACTATGTTTCCAAACAGAATAGGCGTGGTGCGAGATGACCGTCTATCTTCGTGAGGATATCGCGGCGCTTTGGTCTGGACGTGATCCGATGCAAGAAGCCTTTAGTCTTGAAGGAGAGATCTACCGAGATGTCGCGAGACGCAAAACCCTGAGGGTGTTGATTGGTGGGAAGTACTACTTCGTTAAGTTGCATTTCGGTGTTGGCTGGGTTGAGGTGTTTAAAAACTGGCTGCAACTGAAGCGTCCAGTGCTGGGTGCTGAAAATGAATATCAGGCCTGCCGTGATCTGGCGACGACCGGCCTGGCTGCACCCCTTGCGGCAGCTTATGGCATGGCAGCGGGTTCGCTGGCCTCAAGGCGATCATTCGTCTTGTGCGATGAACTTACAGGGCGTGCGAGTTTGGAGGATGTGACCGAGCGCTGGCCAGAACAAGGTGTGGACCCTTTATTGCGTCTGAGAATGCTGAAAGCCGTCGCCGAATTTGCACGCGCGTTCCATGGTCATGGATTTGTCCACAGGGATTTTTACATCTGTCATCTTCTCGCCAACGAGAAAAAACTTGACGATGGCCAATTCGACCTTGCCGTGCTCGATTTGCATCGAGCGCGCAGGTTCGATGTTATCCCGCAGATGTGGCTGAAACGGGACCTTGCTGCGCTGTTGTTTTCCACTTTGGATCTCGGCTATACCCGCAGAGACTGGTTACGGTTTATTCGCCTTTATAGCGGCCGACCGTTACGGGAGGAGCTTTCTGAGCGTGCGCAGCTGTGGGCTGCGGTTTTACAACGGGCGGAGAAGCTTTACAACGAAGGCCTGCGTAAGGGGTTGGTGAAAGGCCTCTATAAGCGCTCTGGTAGTCGTGGATGAAATTCACCACGAAGGGACTGGGTAGGACGGGTCTGGATTTGGCCGTACCTTTTCAGGTCGATGTCTACCTCGATGGAAGTGGCGCTGACAAGGAAGGCGTCGCCGCCACCTTGAACTTCACAAGCATCACGCGGAACTTCCCGAACCGCCGTGTCAGCGGCATTGCTGAGGTGGACGGAGGGGCTGTTTTTGCGAAAGTTTTTTATGGTCGGCGGGCCCGTCGATATTGGCAGCGTGAGATTCGAGGGGCTGAATTGATCGGGCCATCCGAAGCGCCCTCGCCAAAGCTCGTGGGTCAGGGAGTGACTGCGGACGGTGCTGGTTATGTGGTGCTTTATCAGGCTTTGGTTGACGCTGCGGGATTGTCTGATGGTAGTCATGTTGAGATGTCGGCGGCGGCGCGCTGTCTTGCGCGATTACACGATGCCGACCTTATTCAGACGGATCCGCATCTCAACAATTTCATTCACTGCAAAGGTATGGTCTACGCGGTTGACTTCGATGGTTTGAAACGTACAGACGTTTTGCGCCAACATCTTAAAAACCTCGGCGTCCTGCTGGCCCAGCGTGCGCCTGAATATGACAAAGAGATAGAAGAAATCTGGCGGGCTTATGCCGACGAACGGGGGGAATCTGTACAACAGATGGGTTCGCCGGAAGAGATCAAGTCCCACACCTTGCACGCACGTCGCGAACGGGTACGTCGCTATATTCGAAAAACCCAGCGCGAGTGTACAGAATTTGTCCGACGCAAACGGTTTGCTCGAGAGTTTCTCTGCGACAGAAGCCATTGGTCACGCATGCAGCGATTTATGGTCGCACCCGATGAGTTCATGCGTGCCGGCGTGCCACTGAAGCTTGGTAACAGCGCATCGGTGGTACGTGTGCGGATCGAAGGAACAACGTATGTGGTAAAGCGCTATAACATTAAGAACTTTGGGCACCGATTGCGCCGATGGTTCAAACGACGTGGGCGCAATGCCTGGTGTAATGGGCATTGGCTCGCCTTTTTAGGGATAGAAACGGCCAAGCCGGTCGCGCTTCTTGAAAAACGGTGGGGTTGGTTTCCCGGTGTTGCATATCTAGTGATGCCGGAATGTGGCGCCGAAGACCTCGGCCATACGCTCGCCAACCATCCCGATCGGTTCGATGAACTTTCCCGCAAAACCATTGCGCTGATGTGCAAACTGAAAGATGCGGGCCTGCGCCATGGCGATCTCAAGGCGACCAACTTTATGGTTCAGGGCGATGCGGTGTTAATCATCGACTATGACGCCATCAGTGAGGGTAGATCAGCCACGGATGCCGAACGCTTTTTGGCGAACTGGGAAGAAGAAACGGAAATTCAAGCCAACTGGCGGCAGATGATGGCAGACGCGGGCTTGTGATCGTTCTCGGGCTCTCAGGTGCATTGCAGCATGACCCATCTGCAGCGTTGGTCATAAACGGTGAAACGGTGGCGGCGGCGGAAGAAGAGCGTTTCGTGCGAGAGAAACATGCCAGAAAGCGCCTGCCGGTCCATGCGGCGCGCTACTGCATAGCAGAAGCGGGTATCGAGGGTGCAGACATTGATGTGGTTGCATTTCCCTATGCGCCGGTAAGTATCTTTTCACCAGGACGCTGGCATTACGCAAGGCGTCATTGGTATGCACCTGATCGAGCGTTGGATGTTCTGTTAAACGGCAACAGGCGATTCCGAGCGCACAGAAAAGCCATTGTCACTTTAGGTAAAGCACTGGGAGTTGATTGGGCGAATACCGATTTCGTGCCAGTGGAACATCACCTGGCGCATGCATCGAGTGCGTATCACTTATCGGGGTTTGATGGAAAGTGCGCAATTCTCGGTGTGGATGGTAAGGGTGAATATGCCACCACTTTCTTTGGTTATGGTGAAAATGGTGAGATTCATAAGATCAAGGAGTTTTATGACCCTGACTCCCTCGGGGGCCTATATGGCGCAATGACTGAATATCTTGGTTTCGAGATGCTAGACGGAGAGTACAAAGTCATGGGTATGGCCCCTTATGGCGATCCCGAACGGTATGACCTGTCGCGCTTGATCAAGCGTGAAGGGGGTGCTATCCGTGTTGATAATCGTTATGTGAATACAGTGGGCCTGAGGCGGTACAAAGAGAATGGGCGAGGTTTCTTTTTTAGTCGTGCGCTGGTCGACTGGTTGGGTCCGCGGCGGCAGGACGATGAAGCCGATGAACCCTATGTGCATTATGCTGCAGCTGTTCAGGCGTTATTTGAGGAGCATGTGCTTGGGTTAGTCGATGCACATCTTGCAGAGGTGATCGCTGCAACCGGCAAAGTCGTATTTGCAGGAGGTGGGGCGCTAAATGTAAAACTCAATCAGCGCCTGCTTGCAAGGTCGGATGTGACTGAACTGTTTGTTCAACCGGCGGCGGGGGATTCGGGCACAGCGCTGGGTGCGGCCACTTACGTTGCCCAGGCCAGGAGCGAGAGTGTGGCACCCTTAAAACATGTATACCTTGGTCCATGCTTTGACGATGCCGCGTGCAAGGCAGCAATCGATAAAGCGGGTCCTCAGATTACCGCCAGAAAATTGGATGACCCGGTGGATACCGCTGCACAGCTCCTGACAGACGGAGAGCCGGTGGCATGGTTTCAGGGCCGGATGGAGTTCGGTCCACGTGCTTTAGGTGGTCGGAGTATTCTCGGGTGTCCGAATACGCCGGGGATCGCTGACAAAATTAACCAACAGATAAAGTTTCGCGAACGCTGGCGGCCGTTTTGCCCTAGCTTGCTTGACAGTCTTGCGCGGGAAGTGCTGCAAACCGAGCATCCCGCTCCCTACATGACCATCACGTTTGATGTAGCCCCTGGCTGGCGACAGCGCATACCGGAAGTCGTTCACGAAGATGGCACAGCGCGCGCCCATGTGGTGACTGAAGCAGCTAACCCGCGTTACTACAAACTGCTCAAGGCAATGGAAAGGATGACCGGTAATGGCGTGTTGCTTAATACATCACTCAACCG
Organism: Pseudomonadota bacterium; assembly: GCA_036338285.1. Lineage (GTDB taxonomy): Bacteria > Pseudomonadota > Gammaproteobacteria > Pseudomonadales > Azotimanducaceae > UBA4421. The sequence continues at coordinate 13,189 of JAYZCO010000008.1, read as the reverse complement.
ACGCGGCGAGCCGATGGTGTGTGCGCCGGAAGATGCCATCGCCATGTTCCTGGGATCGGACTTACAATACCTGATTATGCAGGATTGGCTGGTAACCAAGCGCTATGGAGCTGCGAGTTAAACCCAAGTTCGTACAGATTTGCCCTCACGACGTCGCACCGTTTGGCAAGATCTGTGCAGCGTACGCGCAAGCCGCGGAACAGGCAGGCTTTGAACCAATCACAATTTTTCTCGGTCAAGCGGAGGATAATCCTTTCGAAGGCGCAAGGTACCTGAATGCGCGCAATGTCAGCAGAGCCCTAAGCATGGGTTGGCGGCTACGTAGCCAATTTACTGACAAAGACAGGCAAGAAGGTATCGCGGTTATACTTTGCCACCGCTATCGAGCACTTAAAGTTGCGCTATGGGCGGGCATGCGCATGGATCGCATTGTTTGCCTGGCGCACGAATACGGGTTGTTAGACAGTTTTTTTCGTCGTCTTGCGCGACGCCTGATTGCCCGCAAAGTTCGATTTGCCGGCGTGTCCCCTGCCGTTGCCCGGCCGCTTGCGGTTGTGACGGACTATCACATGGTACTGCCTAATGTTCTGGCAACGCCCGCGCATAAAACACGGACTGTAGCCAGGCAGGAACTGGGCTTATCGAATGATGTCTTTGTTGTCGGAGTAATAGGCAGGTTGCACTATAAGAAGCGACCTGCACTTGCCGCATCGGCAGTTGCCTGTTTGCGACAAACCCATGATGCGGAACTGGTTTTCCTGGGCGCTGGAGATTGTGGGCTGGTCGAAAACGAGGCGGAGTGGATCCACTATGCCGGCCAGCGCGCTGATGGAGCGAGTCTCATACCAGCGTTCGATGTGGTATTGCACACCGGTGATGTGGAAGCGTTCGGCATGGTATTGCTGGAAGCCATGGCGGCAGGTGTTCCTGTGGCCGCGGGACAATTTGGTGGGCCACAATTCGTTCTCGGTGAGCTTGGTTTTTATGCCCAGGACGATACACCCGAAGGCTATGCAGGGGCGATTCTAGCGGCAGCGGGGGCCGATCGGGCAGCATGGCGAGAAGCCGCAATCGCCCGCTGGGAAGGTCGTTTTTCACTCGCCTCGACCGAGCGTCGAGTGAGCGAATTGGCCAGGTTCTTGACTGATGAGAAACAAGCGCAAGCCTGAACAACTTTACTGGCCAGTACTTATCCCGTCAGTACAGCGATGGTTCACCGTCGGGTCGTGTTTTGAACCGCTTGTGCAGCCACAGATATTGCGCGGGGGTTTCCCGGATAAGTGACTCCAACATTGAGTTCATACGGGTAGCATCTGCGACTTCCTCGCCAGTTGGATAATCCGCCAGCACAGGGTGAAACTTGAGAACCCATTGCCCTGTATCGTCATTGCGTGTGTGTTGAAACATGAGCACGGGGGAGTTATTCAGGCTGGCAAATCGGGCGGTCGCTGTGATGGTTGCCGCATTGACACCGAAAAAGGGTGCGAAAACTGAGTGCTTGCGGCCGTAGTCCTGGTCAGGTGCGTACCACACGACACGCCCCTTTCTTAGACGCCGGAGTACTTGACGTGTGTCTTGCCGCTCAATGACCCCATCGAAATAGCGACGACGGCCTTTGACTTGCAACCACTCCCACGCAGGGTTCTTGTTGAAGCGATACATCACATCAATCGGGCCACATCGGGCCAGTGGGGCAGAGATGACATCCATCACCGCGTAGTGCCCGCCGATTAAGAGCACGCCGCGCCCTTGAGCGACTGCGTCAGTCAAATGGGTGTGCCCTTCGATAGTGAAGCAGTGCATCAGAGACTTGCCAGGATTAAGCCAGGGGATCATCAGCTCAAGCGTACCACTGCCGATATTTTTAAATGTCTGTTTTGCCAGCTTAATGCGCTCCGTTTCATCGAGGTCCGGGAAACACAGTTCGAGATTTCTTAATGTGATCTTCCTGCGTTCCCTGGCGACTCGATACAGGAGGGTGCCGCTGCCGCGACCGAGCGCGCTGATCCATGCTAATGGCAACCGGACGATCAGCCACGCCAGGCCAATCAGCAGCCAGGTCGGCCAGACCGAGGGTGCGAAGAGGTGCGGCGCACGCTCTTTTTTACTGAGACGGCGTTTCGGCTTGGGCATCTGTCATTATTCGAGGGAGCGAGATCTCTGCAGAGCGACTGGGCAGATATTATCCTGTTCGCGACCAGAAATGGATGGGTGTTTGGGTGTCTTTATACACGTGTATTAGTGACATCGGAGTTCTGGGAGCCGTGGTAGTATCGGCGTTTGTATTCATACTTGAGCAACTGTGTCGGATCACGAAACCCAGTCCCAACCGCTCCATCTACTTGCGCCGGCGTTATCGGGTGTGCATGTGCTGGTGGTGGGCGATGTGATGCTTGATCGTTACTGGACAGGTCCAGCCGAAAGAGTCTCTCCGGAGGCACCTGTGCCGGTGGTCCATGTGGAGGCTGTGGAAGAACGTCCCGGCGGCGCGGCAAACGTTGCGCTCAACCTGGTAAGCCTGGGCGTGCAATGCACACTGGTGGGGTTCATTGGTGAAGACGCGCCAGGACAGGAACTGATCGACACGCTCGAGGCCGCGGGTGTTGTTTGTGATTTTGTTAAGGTCGATGGGTGGTCAACCATCGTCAAACTGCGACTCCTCTCGCAACAGCAACAGCTTCTGCGAGCGGATTTTGAAACCTCCGTCCCCGCAGTTGGCGCGAGTGAACGTATGGCCTATTTACAGAATAAGGTCGAGCAACACCTGCGCACTGCTCAGGCGATCGTCTTGCAAGACTATGATAAAGGTGTACTGGACGAACCGGCCGGGCTCCTGCATGCGGCTAATGCGCAAGGGGTAATCAGCATCGTCGATCCTAAGATGAAGTCCCTGCGCGCCTACAAAGGCGCACGGGTGATCAAGCCCAACGAGCGGGAGTTCCTGAATAATTTGGCGGCGGATGAATCCATCGACAATGTAGGGAAGCAGGCCCAGCAGATGTGTCGGGCGCTGGACCTTGAGGGTCTGGTTGTCACGCGGGGTGGTGATGGTATCGAAGTCTGCACCCAGGAGGATGTCCGTCACATACCTGCGCGTCCCGTCGAAGTTTTTGATGTGACCGGTGCCGGGGATACGGCTGTGGCGGCGTTGTCTGTGGGTCTGGCGCTGGACTGGTCGTTACTTGATGCGGCCCGGGTTGCAAATATTGCCGCGAGCCTGGCTGTTTCCAAACTGGGTACATCGCCTGTGACGGCGCCTGAAGTTAACCGGGTTTTGTCGGCGGGACGCCGTGACCAGGGAGCGATGGGCAGAGAAGAGTTACTGCATGAGGTCGAGGTTGCACGACAGGACGGAGAGAGGATTGTATTTACCAACGGTTGTTTCGACATTCTCCATGCAGGGCATGTGACCTATCTTGAAGAGGCAGCGGCACTCGGTGAGCGTCTTATTGTTGCCATTAATGACGATGACTCAGTGGGCCGGCTCAAAGGTAAGGGACGTCCGGTCATTCCGGTTGAAGGACGCCGCCGCGTGCTGCTTGGTCTTGAATGTGTCGACTGGGTTGTCAGCTTTAGTGAAGATACCCCTGAGCCGTTGCTGCGTAGCCTGCAACCGGAAATCTTAGTGAAAGGTGGTGACTACGGGCCCGATCAAGTCGTCGGTGCGCAAATTGTTAAGGGTTACGGCGGCGAGGTAAAGGTATTGAGCCTGGTGGAAGATGTGTCTACGAGCGCCATAGTGGAGCGCATCGCGCAAGGTAATCAGTCTGATTGAGCCGCGGCTACGATCGTGGCGTTTTCCTGAAGATGATCTGGGTTGATCGTGCCGGTCACGATTGTGTTCACGCCTTTGTGGGTAGCGACAAAGCGCAGATCGCTGCCGGTGCCGTGGCCGCTGGATAGCGCCTTCTTGATCATCACCGCACAGCCCTGTGCGGCAGCCTCGGCAATCACGGCTTCGTCTTCACGCTCTTCAGGGTTAAGGGTGGCCATGATGACATCGACCCCCTGTTGTAGGGCAATCCTGGCCCCTTCTGTTGTTTTGTGCGAAATACCAACCGCGCGGACCTTGCCTTCGCTTTTCAATTTTTTTAGAGCGTCCAGGGTGCCGATCTCATTGAGAATCTTCCTGTCGTTGCCATCGGAGTGAATGAGCACGATGTCCAGGCAATCGGTGCAAAGACGCAGGAGCGAACGTTCAATGCTTGCGATACAGGCTTCGGGAGAAAAATCGTGTGTGGAGGTCCTGCCATCAAAGGATTCTCCGACTTTGGTGCAGAGTATCCAGTCGGAGCGTTCACCGGTAAGCAGCTTACCGAGACGCGCCTCGCTTGTGCCGTAAGCAGGTGCTGTATCGAGCAAATTGATGCCGAGTGCACGGGCGCGGTCAAGCAGTGCCTTTGCCATGCGGTCGTCGGGAATGGTAAATGCCTTTGGGTATTTCACGGCTTTGTCGCGCCCGAGTTTGACAGTACCGAGGCTTAACCGTGCAGTCGCCAGGCCGGTGTTGCCGAGGGCTTGGTGAGGCAGCGGGGTTACCAACGGAGTTGACCGATCGGTACAGTGTGGCTACTTGACGGTAATGGCGAGGAAATCCGAGTGTCGGGTTCTGGCATCCGATCCATTACTCGGTCTCCTAGGTCGGGTGTTAACGTCAGTTTGGTCGGAAAGCACTGTAGATAATGACCGGCTTGCCCAACATAGGCTTCATCGGGCTTCAGGCCACCTTCCTGAAACGGCTCTGCCCTGTCGACATCGAGGGTGGCGAAATCTGCGCCATCCCAGTTCAACCAGGGTAGGCAGGTTTTGAGTTCCTTGCGGGCGAAATCAATTTGTTCATCATCTGTGCGGGTTGTGCCTGTTGTTGCAAGCAAGCCGCCGATATACCAGACGCAGTCATCGCCACTGCCGTGGCTTGTGATGGTAAGTCTCGGTTCGTTGTTGGTAATTCCGGTCACACAATGTGCGTTCAAAGTGATGCCATGCCTGGGACGTACGATCACTTGTTTTAGAGGCCGCCTTTGGGTTTTCAGCCCAGGAATATGCAGGTCCTTAAGCAGCTGATTGCTGCCGTTACCGGCACAACTGATGAGTGTTCTGGCGGAGAAACGCAGCCCGGGAAGATTGATTTCGTAGCCATCATCGATGGCGAGCACGTGCTCGGGCGCGATCTGATAACGGTAGGTCTGTTTTTCGAGGCCTAAGGTAAGTTGCGCAAGCAAGGCGGGTACGTCCATGACGAAGTCATTTAGAGCATAAACGAAACCTGAAAAACCGTTGAAGGCATCGGGCCACTCATTTGCACTGAGCTTGTTCACTCTCCCACGTAGGGCTTTGCTCGCAAAGAAGGTGGTTAACCGTCCCAGCGTTGAGTGCTGGGCGAACATGTAGTAGCGATCGGCCAGAACCGCGACGCCGCGGAGATCGACCTCATCCTGCCCGGCAAGACATCGTCTCCAACGGCCGGGCATGCTGGCGATAGATTCCGATGCGCCGGTCAGAGAGCCGCCGAGTGCGTACTTCAGACCACCGTGGATCATGCCCTGAGAGGCCAGCGTTTGATCTCCTCCCAGCTGATCTGCTTCAAAGAGAACAACTCGGTATCCGCGATTGCTTAATAAACGCAATAACCAACAACCTGCGATGCCGCCACCAATGATGGCTGCGTCAACGTGAGTTGCTTCTTGGGTGTTTGGCCGCTGGTGGGTAATCATGCTTGCTCTTTCAGATTGACAGTTTAAACGCGAGCAATCAGTCTGCAAACCATGAGCGCGACTTTCTATCAGTTGGTTCTCTTTTTTGTCCGACCGCTAGTCAAACTACGTCTACGCCTTCGCGCGCGACGTGAACCTGCCTATGGTGAACGTTGGGAAGAACGTTTCGGGCATGTGCCTGCGGGCGTGGCCTGTGGACCGGTGTGGTTTCATACCGTATCTGCAGGCGAGACGATTGCAGCGGCTCCGCTGATTCGAACGCTGCGAGAAGATTTTCCCGACCTGCCTTTTCTTGTCACGACTATGACGCCCACAGGTTCTGTGCAGGCCGTCGAGCGTCTTTCTGATATCGCTGATCACTGCTATGCCCCGTATGATTTCCCGGAAGCGGTTGAGCGGTTTTATGCTCAAGTGGTGCCTAAGGCTTTGGTTCTGATGGAAACGGAGCTGTGGCCAAACCTGATCTCGATGGCATGTGCGCGTGGTATTCCGGTCATGCTCGTCAATGCCCGGCTGTCCGAGCGATCAGCTCGGGGATATTCACGCGTCAGCGGGCTTGTCAGAAAGATGCTGAACTCGATCGATCTAATCGTCTGCCAGGCGCCGGCACATCGTGACCGATTCATAGCCCTTGGTGCCGATCCTGAGCGCGTGCAGGTTGCTGGCAGTGTGAAATTCGATCAGTTTCTACCGGACGATTTCGATGTACAGCTGTTGAGTCTTCGTAGACGCTTTGGAATGGATACGGATATACCTGTTTGGATAGCAGCGTCGACCCACCCAGGTGAGGACGAGCAGGTACTGACCGCACACCGAATGCTATGCGAGCGGTTCGGAGAAATCCGGCTCGTTGTTGTACCTCGCCACCCGGTTCGCGTGAATGAGGTTGTTGCACTGATCGAAAACGCAGGGCTCACGTATAGTCGGCAAAGCGATGCGGGTGGTGATGGGCAGGTGGTGATCGGTGATGTCATGGGTACCCTTCAATATATGTATGGTTTAGCTGATGTTGCCTTCGTTGGCGGCAGCCTGGTGGCGGTCGGCGGCCATAATCCTATCGAGCCTGCCCTTTGCGGCTTACCGGTTGCGGTGGGGCCCTATCAGTACAACTTCGCAGAGGTGATGGAGGCGTTGTCAGAGGCAGGGAGCTTAGTGACGGTAACGGATGCGGAAGATCTGGCGCAGGTGGTCGGCGGCTGGCTTGAAGGAGAGGAACTCCGTCGTCGGGCAGGCCGAGCGGGTCTTGAGGTTGTTGCGGCCAACCGCGGAGCCCAAGAAAAAGTGGGTCGTCTAATTAGAGACTGCGTTACCGCTGCGGTTATGAAGTGACACGAGCCGTATCACCTGATCGTTTGGATCGGTGAATGTGTTTAGCTCCTGCAGATCCGCGGGCACGAGGCCGCCTACCACTTGTTTAAGGCGCATCAGATCGATCACGTAGTTGTATCTTGAGTCAGCGTAATCAAATTGCGAAGAAAACAAACGCTGTTGTGCCTGTAGCACATCGACGATGTTGCGAGTGCCAACCTCATAACCCGTTTGTGTCGCTTCCAATGCATACTGAGATGACTGAATGGCTTTGAGCCGCGCTTTTACGCGGACCACATCCGTGGCAACCGCTTGGTAGAGGTTGCGTGTATCACGTGTGACGATACGTTGCTGATTGAGTAAGAGTTCTTCAGATTGACTCTGCAGTGCTCTGGCTTCTTTAGTGCGGGCGCGTACGAGACCGCCTGAGTAAAGTGGCATGTTGAACTGTAAGCCGTAGATGGTTTGTTCAGTGGTATCGGCGCCATAGAAGTTGGCCGCTCCGGTAATGCTCTTTACCTGGGTCACTGTTGCGTCGATGGTTGGGTAGTGACCGGCTCGACGTGCTTGTACGTTGCGGCGCGCAGAGCGTAGCTGTGCGTCTGCGGAAAGTATCCCGAGATTTCGCGACATGGCGGTCTGGACCCACTCCTGCTCGTCGACGGGATTTGGGTTTACGATAGGCAGTTTCTCGGACAAGCGATTCAGCGCTTCGTAGGTCTGACCTGAGAGGGTTGTTAGCGTCTCAAAAAAAATACCGTGGTCACCGTCTGCCTGGATGCGACGCACGACCGTATTGTCATATGCCGCTTGGGATTCGAGAACATCCGTGATGGCCACGAGACCTACATCGAAGCGTTGCTGTACCTGTTCGAGCTGACGTTTGACGGCCGTCTCTTCAGCCGTGGTGGTGTCGAGTAAATCCTGTGCGCGCAGCACATTGAGATACGCTTGTACAACCCGCACGATCAGTTCTTGTTCGGTATTGCCTAGATCATACTCAGCTGCTGTGACTGACGCTTTAGCGCTGCCCAGAGAAAACCAGGCATTCATGTCGAGCAAGGGCTGGTTTAGTTGGGCGTTGTAACTGTGGTCGTTGAACTCCTGATCTGCTAATTCCTTTCCAAACAATGGGCTGGTTGGGTCCATTATCCGAGAGCCCGGGAATGATCTTTCGTTCCATGAGGTTGAGGCGCTTGCCCCTAGGGTCGGTAAGAGTGCTGAGCGTGCCTGAGGGATTGTTTGTTGGGTGGCCGAGTAGCTGGCACGGGCTGCCCCTAGCACTGCATCATTGGTTTTTGCAGCCTCATAAACGTCGATGAGGTCAGTCGCGTTGGCGTTCACGGCAAGGTAAAGAGCGCCGATGAATCCCGTGATCAGTTGCATCGGACGAGGGAAAAAATATCTCATGTAGGTTCAACATCTGCGACTGCGTATAAGCATTCTATACCACGCATAGTTACAAAGTCGCAGCCGTTGGGGAAATGCTCCCATTTTGTTCTAGATTTTTTTGAATACCTTAACAATTAGGGTGACCGTGGCAGGTTCGGTGGGTATATTGTCCAACAGTAAATGAGGATCGAAGTTTGTCGGACAAGCGACCTGAGACAAGTGCAGACATCGTCAGTCGCGGACGTGTTGTTTGGAGCGATACGTCCGGATATGCACCACGAACCGAACGTCAACGCGAGTACAGTGTCGACCTCGTTGGTCATATGGCCGAGTGTGATGCTAACTATCACAGACTGATGCGCCTCTTCCCGGATCTACGCCAAAGTGAATCCACCGATTTCGCTCTCCACCTATCGAGCTTTAAAGCGGATGTGGTTTTTTCAGTGCTCGAAAAGGGGCCATACACCACTGTATTACAACTTGAGGTCGAGTCCGGGGTGCGCTGGATGGGCATGGCGACGATGCCGCAGATGACAATCAGGCTCTATCATGATGCCCGCAATGCGGAGGTAATTTCCTACCAAAATCAGAATCGTTTTCATGGTAAGTACGACTACCCAAACACGCGAATGCGACAGCGTGATGAGAAGGTTCAGGTCAACCGTTTCCTGGGGGAGTTCCTGGTTCTTTGTATGGAGCATGGTGCTTCTAATAAACCCGTTTCTTTCTGACTGAGTGCACAATCTTCTACAAATATCGGACTGCCATCTCGTAGTCCCGGGTCGGCTGTTGATTGGGGTTGATACCCAGGCCTCTCTTGAAGCCGTTCTAGAACAGGCAACCAGCGAACAAAAACCCGATGCTGTGATTGCCTCTGGAGATCTTGCTCACGATCCCAAGCCCGATGTTTATGCTCGCTTTCTCGAAACGATACGTGCTTACACGGCGGCACCACTTCTTTGCTTGCCGGGCAATCACGATGTGCTTGCAGCGATGGACTGCCTGCCACAGAAGCCATTATCTATGGGTAAGTGGGGCATCGTGCCTTTTGACAGCCATGAGGATGATTCGACACCGGCGCTGGTTACTGAGGCCGATCGACGCACTGCAGCGGCGGCCATCATGGAAAGTGAGGCAGAATTTCTGCTTATCGCAACACATCATCCACTGCTTGCGGTAGGCGCGCCCTGGATAGATGGTCACAGGATTCAAAACCCCGAAGAGTTGGTACAATGGCTCTCTGAATCCAGTCGCTTGCGAAACGAAAATCGACAGTCCAGATTGAAGGCGATGGTATTCGGGCATGCCCATCAAGAAGTGGCAGGAGATTGTGCCAACGTGCCGGTTTTTGGTACGCCTTCCACCTGTTTTCAGTTCGAGCCACAGAGCGAGAAGTTTGCTTTGGATGATGCCCATCCGGGCTATCGCTGGCTCACATTGGATGACGCGGGTGAGATCTCGACTGAAGTCCACAGAGTCGACTCTTTCGACATAAATCCCGTGCTCAAGAGATAGCGCATCTAATGATCAGATATAGAGGTATAGAGCTAAGTCAAAATGGCTGAGAAAAAGTATTCTGCCGAATCTTTACAGGTTCTTTCCGGTCTCGAGCCGGTACGTCGACGGCCCGGGATGTATACGGATACCACCCGTCCGAACCATATGGTCCAGGAAGTTGTCGACAATAGCGTAGATGAAGCTATGGCGGGTTACGCGAGAGAAATTGAGGTGACCCTCAAGAAAGATGGCTCGATTGAGGTCATAGACGATGGGCGAGGTATGCCTGTCGATATACACCCTCAACATAAGGTGTCGGGGGTGGAACTGATTCTTACCCGACTGCATGCAGGTGCTAAATTTGACAACGAAAACTACAATTTCTCCGGCGGGCTGCACGGTGTGGGTGTATCGGTTGTAAACGCGTTATCCGAATGGTTAGAAGTCGAAGTCAAGCGTGAGGGGGCGATTCACACCCAGCGCTACGAAAAAGGTAAACCGAAGGGTAAATTGAAGGCCACCGGCGCGGTCGGCAAGCGCAACACGGGTACACGTATTCACTTTATGCCCGAGGCGAGTTATTTTGATTCTGGGAATGTAGCCGTTGGCAAGTTGAAACATCTCCTGCGTGCGAAGGCTGTGCTCTGTCCGGGTTTGCGCGTCGCGATCAACGTCGAAAGCGGTAAGAACACAGAGACTGAATCGTGGTATTACGAAGATGGACTCAAGAGCTATCTGGCCCATGCTCTGGCCGGTGCGGAGTCGATCCCAGATGAGATCATTTTGCACAGCGCAGAGGGCAATCAAGAGGCGGTGGATTTTGCGTTAAAATGGATCATCGACGAGGGTGAACTCATCACGGAATCCTACGTCAATCTCATTCCTACTCCGCAAGGGGGGACTCACGTCAATGGTCTGCGTTCCGGCTTAAACGATGCCCTGAAAGAATTTTGCGAGTTTCGCGATTTGTTACCTCGCGGTGTCAAACTTACCGGTGATGACCTCTGGGAACAATGCAGCTATGTGATCTCCGCCAAGATGGCGGACCCGCAGTTTGCCGGTCAAACCAAGGAAAAGCTTTCCTCACGGCAATCAGCAGCCTTCATATCAGGCGTTGCCAAAGATTCGTTCAGCCTCTGGCTGAATGAACATCCAGTTGCAGGGGAGACAATCGCGGAGCTTGCGATAACGAATGCACAACGACGCACTCAGGCCGCTAAGAAAGTGGCGCGCAAGAAAGTTACTGCAGGTCCGGCACTTCCGGGCAAGCTTGCCGATTGCTCCGGGCAAGATGCTGACCGTGCAGAACTCTTTCTTGTAGAAGGGGATTCGGCCGGCGGATCAGCCAAGCAGGCCCGTGACCGGGAATTCCAGGCAGTTCTGCCGCTGCGAGGCAAAATCCTTAACACCTGGGAAGTTGATTCGAGTCAGGTGCTCGCCTCGCAGGAGGTCCATGACATTGCTATTGCGCTGGGTGTCGATCCCGGATCTGCCGATATTGATGGTCTTCGTTATGACAAGGTTTGTATTCTGGCGGATGCGGATTCGGACGGATTGCATATTGCAACGCTCCTTTGCGCACTCTTTGTCAAACATTTTCGTACTCTGGTGGATAATGGTCATGTCTATGTCGCCATGCCGCCACTTTACCGCATTGATATTGGCAAAGAGGTTTTCTATGCCCTCGATGAGTCGGAAAAAGAAGGCGTGCTTGATCGCATCGCTGCTGAGAAAAAACGTGGGACACCAACGGTGCAGCGATTTAAGGGATTAGGAGAAATGAATCCTCTGCAGTTGCGAGAGACCACCATGGATCCGGATACCCGTCGCCTGGTCAAATTGTCTCTAGAAAGCGCCAGCAAGACCGAGGAGATGATGGATATGTTGCTCGCTAAAAAGCGCGCCGCCGACCGGCGATCTTGGCTTGAGAAAAAAGGCGATCAGGCACTTACGGCATAACGATTATTCAAACGCTCCTCTGACGAGCAGCATCCACAACAAACAGACAAGTCACGAGATATGACAGAAGAAGTTCAAGATCCTGATACCACGGAATCGATCCCGCTTGCGATATATACCGAGCGAGCGTACCTCGACTATTCGATGTATGTAATCAATGATCGAGCTCTCCCGCACATCGGCGATGGGTTGAAACCGGTACAGCGCCGGATTATTTTCGCGATGAGCGAATTAGGTCTGAGTAATCAGGCCAAGTTTGCTAAGTCGGCGAGAACAGTCGGGGATGTGCTGGGCAAGTTTCACCCGCACGGTGATACGGCGTGTTATGAAGCCATGGTGCATATGGCCCAATCTTTTTCCTTCCGCTACCCATTGGTGGACGGACAGGGCAACTGGGGTGCGCCGGACGATCCCAAATCTTTTGCCGCTATGCGCTACACCGAAGCGAGGCTCTCCACTTATGCGGACTTGCTGCTGGCGGAAAGTCGTCTCGGCACGGTGGACTATATGCCCAATTTTGACGGCACGGTGAATGAGCCTCAACTCCTTCCTGCCCAGGTGCCTTTTGTTCTGTTGAATGGCAGCACCGGGATTGCGGTGGGGATGGCCACAGATATACCCCCGCACAATATCAACGAAGTGATTTCGGCCTGCATTCATCTCCTTGATGCGCCAAAGGCGAGTGTCGCCGATCTGTTGACCCACATTAAAGGTCCGGATTTTCCGACGGAGGCAGCCATCATTACGCCTGCCAAGGAGATTCGTGAGGTCTATGAAACCGGGCGTGGCAGCGTCAAAGCACGAGCGGTTTATTCAAAGGAAGAGGGCGAAATAGTCATCACGGCCCTGCCCCATCAGACGTCGCCTGCCAAAGTGCTTGAGCAGATAGCGCAGCAGATGCACGCCAAAAAATTGCCAATGCTGGTGGACTTAAGAGACGAGTCAGATCACGAAAACCCCACTCGTTTGGTGCTCGTGACACGTTCAAATCGAGTCGATGTTGAGCGTCTGATGAGCCATCTGTTTGCGACGACAGACCTGGAGCGCAGTTACCGTATCAACGTTAATGTGATTGGTCTCGATCATCGGCCGCAAGTCAAAAGTCTGAATGTGCTCTTGAAGGAGTGGTTGAAGTACCGACTTGATGTTGTGACGCGTCGATTAAACTTTCGACTGGATAAGATCAACGAACGATTGCATATCCTGGAAGGCCTGCTGATTGCCTATCTCAACATAGATGAAGTGATACGTATCATCCGTGAAGAGAACGAGCCTAAGAAAAAGCTGATGAAGAAGTACAGCCTCTCGGATATTCAGGC
>JAYZCO010000007.1:0-51434 GCA_036338285.1 Pseudomonadota bacterium | reverse complement strand
CCGGCGACCTCGTTACTCTTACGCAGCCGCGGTTTAACACAAGTAACATCGGGTATCTCGTAAGACAACGACCAGGTCACTTCGGCGTGAGGCGTCTCGGCCCATGTGCTGCAGGCACCAAAAACGAATATCGAGGCCAACAACAAGTTTTGTATAGCGGTCATACCTTAAACTCCTTACCTTACCTTGCACTTCATTCTGCACTTTGATAGCTGGCTCAACAAGACCCCGATAGAGACACCAAAGCGAGCAAAATGGGTACAATTCATCCCATCGATGATCAGATCAGCGCAAGAATACACACATAGGGTATGTGCTAAGGTCTGAATTCAGCTCAAAAGCGGGAAGAAGATGGAATTCGAACAAATCACTATGCAGGTCGAGGGTCGAGTAGGCGTCGTGACCTTAAATCGCCCCGAGCGGCTGAATACGTGGACAGAAGTGATGTCACACGAACTCAGCGAGGCAATGTATGCGTGCGATGAAGATGACAATGTACGTGCGGTTGTGCTCACGGGTGCTGGGCGCGCATTTTGTGCAGGGGCGGATATTTCCGGAGGCGACAGCGCCTTTGCACCACGCAAAAGGGCTAAGCAGAACAGACCGCCACTACTTCCTTACATGGTTCGCAAACCCGTCATCGCTGCAATCAATGGTGCAGCCATTGGGGTGGGCATGACTTACCCGATGCTCGCCGATGTACGCCTTGTCGCTGAGCACGCAAAGATCGGCTTCGCCATGGTACGCCGGGGTATCCTGCCCGAACTCGCCTCGCACCTGACCGTGGCTCAGGTGGCCGGCTTTTCCCATGCAGCAGACCTGCTACTGACCGGCCGCATCGTGACCGGACCCGATGCTTTAGCCATGGGCCTTGCGAGCGAGTGCTTACCCAAAGATGAACTCATACCAAGGGCTATGGCGATTGCCGAGGACATAGCCGTTAATACAGCTCCAGTATCCGTTGCCCTGTCAAAAAAACTTTTGTGGGAGGGACTTGCAGCAAAGATTCCTGACATGATGCAACGCGAAGGAAAAATACTACAGTGGCTGGGTACATCGGCGGATATGAAAGAAGGTGTCAATTCGTTTCTGGAAAAGCGTCCACCAGAATGGAAAATGAGCGCCGCAAAAGATATCCCGGACGAGTTTTGACAAGGCCGTGGCGTCGTTCCGGCGACCCCACGGATTAACTCACTTACTATCATCAGGCAGGTGCAACTGATCGTCAGTCTCCTGCGCCACCCGTTACTCCGGCTAACACGTCCTGCTCAAGCAATCGCGCACCTCGTAAAATGTTGCCCATCGCATAGTTACCTTCGTGACACGCATATTCATACACTTTCTGCTGGTTTTGTGCGCGCCACGAATATTCACCCGTCCATGGCGCAGTCCACGCAGTTGGGTCGGTGACAGTGAACTTATATAAGAGGTCTCCGTTGGCGAGTCGGGTAAACCACTCTTTTAAGTGCAGATTCTCATCGCCGCCATACAGACCCGTCTGTTGTTTGAAATTGATGGTTTCTGCAACGAGCGTGTCGCCTTCCCACCAGCCAATGGAGTCTCCGAGCCAGGTTCGGGCACCGTCTGCCCGGTGCTCACTATTGAGGCGGATAATGCGGGCATCATGCACCATCTCCAGCAGGATCATGACATGATCCTCGGTTTGTATAACCCGCTTATAGTTATTGTACAGCCCGGGCAGCATAGGCGGCCCTGCGCTGAAACCTAACAGGCATCGCTCAGCCAGGGCCAGATTTTCCGGCCCATCAAAAGGGCCAGGACCGTCGGCGTCGAGCCAGGTTGCTTTGCCCGTATTCACATAAGAAAAAGACGTAAAGTTGTTGGCCAGCTGGGTCCGGCCATATTCCGTCATTTGTGGCTGACGACCATTGGGCGGATCAATGACGATAGATGTTCGATACTTGCCATCGATTTCGAAAGCGCTGGTACCAGGATCTATCCAGAAAGCATTGTAACCACCCACGTTGCCTGCACCGAATCCCTGACCCGAACCATCTCCACCCACGGGCGGTGCTTCTCTGTTCGGATCGCTTTCTGCCTCAGCAGCAAGGCTTAAGCCGCTCTTTGCCAACCAGCCAACTGTTTTAGCCATCCATTTATAGAAGTGCTTTGTTTCTCCAAGAAATGCAGGCCGCTCCAGAGGGGTAATCGTCGCTGCATCATATGTACCTGACAGATCCGGTTTCGCCTGCACGCCCGAGGCGATCAATACCATGCTCAGGATTAGAAATCCTTTCACTCTTCGCCCCCTCCGGCGCTCGTGATCGCATCCTTTTCCAAAATCCGTGCACCGCGCATGATATTACCCAGCGCATAGTTCCCTTCATGACAGGCATATTCGTAGACGCGTTGATCACTTTGACGCCATACGTACTCACCGGTCCAAGGCGCTTGCCACTGCGTGTTGTCGGTTACTGTGAAGCGATAGAGAATGTCACCACTTTCCTGCAACGTGAAGCGCTCTTCCACGCGGGTATGCTCACCCCCTGTGAGAAATCCGGCCGTTTGAGGATTGAAATTCGTTGTATCGACAACCAATGTGTCGCCGTCCCACCATCCTACTGAATCTCCCATCCACTTGTGCACGCCTTTAGCTGCGTGGGTGCCATTCATTCTGACAACGCGGGCATCATGAATCATCTCAATGAGAATCATGACGTGGCCATCGGTCTGCACGATACGCTTAAAGTTGTTATACAGGCTCGGGATCGACGGTGCCGCGCCACTGAAGCCTAACAGGCAGCGTTCTGCCGATTGTCGCTGTTCCATGTTGTCATAGGGACCGGGCTGATCTCCCCACCATGCCTTGCCTTCGTTCTTGCGCCCAAATCCGGCAAAGATCTTTGCCATTCGCGCCTGCCCGCTGGGGGTCATGGGCGGAAATTGTCCGTTAGGCGGATCAACGATAATGGATGTCCGAAACTTACCATCGACCAACAGGGCATCCGTACCACGATCGATCCAGAATGTATTATAGCCACCGACATTGCCTGCCGCCCCGGGTGAACCATCGCCCCCATCTGGTGGCGCTTGCCTTTCCGGATTGCTTGCCGAATTCTGTTCGGCCATCAATTTAGCCTCAGTATCTGACAGCGCTTTCGCTTTTTCTGGGGTGAGGTATAAATTGTCACCATATTCTTCGGGACGAACCAGTGGTGTCAGCGTAGAACTGTCATACGTCCCGGAAAAGTCTGGTCGCCCGGAGGCTGTTCGGGGAATGTCTGCAAGCGCGATAGAAGTGAGAAAGAAGCCGAAAACAATCAGAAATGAACGCATGGCTACGCTCCATATTTTCTTACTGGTACGACGTTAACATGCCCTTTGCGAGGGTGCGAATCAGCCGTCACGTGGTTTCTGAACAGGAAGCGGTCGGTCACGCAATACATAAGCTCGTCACAGGCCATCAAAGTAAGATCGTCATCGGAATTGGCAATAAGACCCGGTTCTTTGCGAATTTCGAAACCGACTCCCCACAGAAATCTGCACACCGCTCTCACCGTCATACGGCGGCACCTCCAGCGCTCCTCCTTTGTCCCTGTGTAAGGTCGAGTCAATGCCTGTCGGGGCTGGCCTGCTGAGCCACAAATCCATCACGCATCCTCATTGCAACCTCGGATGCCTCGTGTCGTTGCGCCAGGTGCTGCCGGAGCAAATCCTTGCCGTAGTCATTGCCGTTCGGTGTTCTGATCACCACGTGTATGTGGTTGCGTTGTGGCGCGGCATCCTCAGTTAAGTGGCTGAGCCCAACCGGACGTTGATGATCGAATTCGATCATGATGACTGGGCTCATGATCCGGTAGTAGTAGGCAGCATGGGCGGATGTAGGACCCACCCAGGTAAAATAGGTTTCGTCCAAGTGCTGTACCACTTCCGTCATTTTCACCTCTGCCAAATCGTCTGCAAGATTGCCGACGAAACGACCTATGAGCGCTAGAAATTGACTGAGTTGCGCTGCATCTAAGCTACCCACGTTCAATCCTGTACTCGGCACAACCACGTTGTCGGAGTAAAACTCACCACGGTTGTTGTTACCCGGTTTGCTGGCACTGATGTTCGCTGAAGCCCGTTGTGATTCTGTCAGGGCCAGCACCATCGCAAGTCCCTCATTTTGTTCGTCTTGCAGAACTGCAACCCCCTCATGCACGCCCGATGGTGCAATGACCGGTTCAGCACCAAGAAACACCGGAGACATAACGACCTGATCACCAAGCACGAAATAGTTGATCACCAGATGATGACCATCTACCTGCCAACCCCAGGGTTGTAGGCCATGCGGTTCGCCCATGATCGTGAACCAGAAACGTTCTTCGCCATACCACTCGAAGTCTCCGCCTTTGAGCTCACCGAGCGTGGTGTCGAGCCGCATGATGTCTCTGGCTTGGGCATATCCACGTTCGCTGAGGCCAGCAGACATCAAGCCATACGCTTTCGCCTTTTGCTCCTCACTCATATCGAGCAGTGCTATACCCTGACGATCATAGAGGTGAATGTTGGACCAGCGTTGCCATTCGTCTGAATCGACCGGAAATTTAACCGCATTCGCGTCTTCCCCGAGCGAATCCAGAAACGCACGCGCTGCAGACAGAACCGCAGTCGTATCAGCGCCACTGCGCTTGATTGGGAAAAGGCCCCTTCGCACTGTGCCATTTGTCGTCACTCCCACAAACGGTTCCGATAAGCCTCGACTATCCAAGACGAGAGTGACCAGCGTGCCGCGATTGCTATACATAATGACCGTAAACAGGACCAGGACCGCGGCCCCACAACCTAGCCACCTGAGCAACCGTTTCATTGCGGTCTCCCCTTATCTATGGGTCGCACGTGTTGAGTGCGAAACTGACGCGCACCTTTGTGACCACGTCTGCCAACACCCCTGCCTTTGGGCTGGTAAGCGGGTACCAGATGGTGCTTGGTGTTGCCGATCAGGTCCTCACGACCCAGTTCTTTCAGGGACTCACGTAACAGCGGCCAGTTGTCGGCATCGTGATAGCGCAAGTAGGCTTTATGCAAACGTCGTTGCCGTGAACCTTTGGGGATATAGACTGGCTGACTGCCCGTCGTCACCCTGCGCAAAAGGTCAATGCCACTGTGGTACATCGCCGTGGCGGTGGCCATAGGACCAGGCAGAAATGCCTGGACCTGATCTGTCCTGAAGCCGTTCTTTTTCAGCCATAGCGCAAGCTCAAGCATGTCTTCGTCTGTTGTGCCCGGATGCGCCGCAATGAAATACGGAATCAGGTATTGCTCTTTTCCTACCGCTTTCGAGTATCGATCGAAAAGTTCTTTGAAACGATAGTAGGTCTCCATACCCGGCTTCATCATTTTAGACAGCGGACCATCCGACAAAGCTTCCGGAGCGATTTTTAAATAACCACCGGTATGATGCTGGGCCAGTTCGCGCACATATTCGGGATCCTCGACCGCCAGGTCATAGCGTACGCCCGATCCGATCAGAACCTTTTTAACCCCCGGAAGTTTTCTGGCTTTACGGTAAAGATCGATGAGCGGTTTATGATTCGTATTAAGGTTTGTACACACCTTAGGGTATACGCAACTGGGTCGTCGGCAGGAGGCTTCTATTTTCGGGCTCCTGCAACCCAGGCGATACATGTTTGCAGTCGGACCACCAAGATCAGAGATCACGCCGGTAAAGCTAGGCACATGGTCTCGAATTTCTTCTATCTCGCGCAGCACGCTTTCCTCAGAACGACTTTGGATGATGCGGCCTTCATGCTCGGTGATAGAGCAGAATGTACAACCACCGAAACACCCTCGCTGGATGGCAATGGAGTGACGAATCATCTCATAGGCTGGGATATGAGCACCGTCATACGAGGGATGCGGTACCCGTGTATAGGGTAGTTCGTACACCGCATCGAGCTCCGGCGTTGTGAGGGGGATCGGCGGAGGATTGATCCAGAGTTCCTGCTCGTGATGCTTCTGTACCATGGCACGTGCATTGCCTGGATTAGACTCGACATGGAGCACTCGGCTTGCATGTGCATAGAGTATCGGATCGTCACGTACCTGCTCAAACGAAGGCAGACGGATCACCGATGTCTCTCTGGCATCGGCTGCCACCTCCCGAACAAATCGCACGACCTGCCAACCATCTGCCTTTTCAGATGAAACCTCACCCGGGGCGTCAGGCGTTTTCGCATAGGGGTCTTCAGAGGGGTTTAAGCGCCCTGGTAAATCCAGGTGAGTCGAATCTATCTCAGTCCAGTTCTTTGGCCAGACTTTGCGTCGAAACACGGTTCCACGAACGTCCGTGATATCGCGTAATGATTCACCTGCAGCCAGACGATGTGCAATTTCGCCCAGCTGACGTTCTGCATTGCCATAAATTAACATGTCCGCTTTCGCATCCAGCAGCACACTGCGGCGAACTTTTTCCGACCAGTAGTCGAAATGGGCGATCCTGCGCAGACTCGCTTCGATACCTCCAATGAGGATCGGTACAGCGCCATAGGCCTCGCGCAGACGATTCGTATATACGATGACACTTCTATCCGCACGTTTGCCACCCTGCCCACCAGGCGTGTAGGCGTCATCGGAGCGCACTTTGCGATCGGAGGTGTAGCGGTTGACCATGGAATCCATGTTTCCACCGGTCACGCCGAAAAATAGATTGGGTTGACCTAACACCATGAAGTCTTTGCTGTCTCGCCAGTCAGGCTGGGCGATGATTCCGACCCGAAAACCCTGGGACTCAAGGTACCTACCGACGATCGCCATGCCGAAACTCGGGTGGTCAACATAGGCATCCCCCGTGACGATAATGATGTCACAACTATCCCAACCCAGAAGGTCCATTTCTTCCCGGCTCATGGGCAATACCGGAGCAGGCGTGAGCTTTGCCGCCCAGAATTTTCTGTAACTGGTGATCGGCCTGGCTTCAGGTAAACCAATGATGGGAGGAG
This sequence comes from Pseudomonadota bacterium, assembly GCA_036338285.1. Lineage (GTDB taxonomy): Bacteria > Pseudomonadota > Gammaproteobacteria > Pseudomonadales > Azotimanducaceae > UBA4421. The sequence goes on along the minus strand of JAYZCO010000007.1, from coordinate 44,490 downwards.
TCATGGCCGCATTGTAACCCACCCTGCACGATCACTTATCTTCCGCATAAATCTCAAGCCCTGGCTCACATAGAGTTCTTTTCCGTACAAGTTGCCGTGGGTATGATGCCTGTTCATCTATCTTCGAGGGACAATATGCAGCGATATATCCAAATTGTGGTAGGCGCACTCGCCCTGATGAGCGCACTGGTCCAGGCTGATCACCATGAAGCAAACGAATACCCGCTCTACGAGCTACGTACTTATTACACTCAAGAAGGCAAGATCGGCGACCTGCATGCACGATTTCGCGATCACACGATGAAGCTTTTCGCCAAGCATGGCATCAAAAATATCGCCTATTGGTCACCTGTCGAAGATCCGGGCACACTGGTCTACCTCATTGCACACAAATCAGCCGACGGGGCGAAAGCGGCCTGGACTGCTTTCGCACAGGACCCGGAATGGCGGCGCGTTGCAAAAGCATCCCGCGCCAACGGCCCACTGTTGACGAAAATCGACAGTGTTTATATGACCAAGACACCGTATTCACCCTGAAAAAAAGGTGGTTAAACAATAAGAGGCGCTTTAAGGACAGAATATGTGGGCGGAATCTGAAGCGGCTGATGGCAGGTTAAGTAATGCGCAGGTTACGTCGTGGCGAGAGCGTGGATTTGTTCTGGTTCATGGTCTCTTGCCCGAAGCCCTGTTAGAAAACATGGCGGCAGATGCTGCAGATCACTTCCCTTCACCGGGAAGTGAACGCGCCGACCAGATCACAAACTTCGGTTCCAATCAACGTTTCGTCTTTCCCAGCGACTCACACGCATACAACGAAATCACGCTACATCCAACCCTGCTCGGCGCAGTCGCGACGCTGCTGGATCAACCAGTCAACGCAATCCGCTTGACCCAAAGCGATCTCTGGCCGAAATATGGACGCCGAGCCAGCGCCCGGGACAATGACAATCACGATCAACGCATCCACTGCGATTATCCCAACCATTCCCTGACCCATCCGCCTCCATGGGATTGCCCAGATGCCGTCGAGATCATCATCTATCTTTCTGATTTCGATGAATGTGCAGGGTCAACAGCGGTTGTGCCCCGGGAGGGCCATGGCGACCCGGCTTACCCCTGGCCAATCGTACAAACACCCGGCGTGAACGGCCTCCCATATATCAATAATAGGGCCAACGCTGAAGCCTTTCTCAAAGCAACCGACCCACCAGTGGCCGAATTTCGCGAGGCACACCTTTACGCTCGCGAAGTCTCCACCCGCTACAAATTCGGCTCGATTCTGTTTTATCGTCACGATACATGGCACCGAGGCACGCCAGTCACACCAGGCGCTGTGCGATTCGTCCACAACCTCACCTTCAAAAAGGCCACCAGTGAATGGATCAACGTGCTTCATCCTGGCTGGACATGGAGTATGTATCGCAAGGATCAGCTCATGGAGAAGCTGCTCGCAAGCGCCAGCGTAGAACAGCGCTCGGTCCTCGGCTTTCCGTCTCCGGGCAGCCCATACTGGACCGAGGCGACCATTGAGGCAGTCGAACAGCGCTACGCAGCGTATGGCATCGACATGAGCCCATATCGAATAACCTGAGGACCAACCATGTCAGACGAAAATCGCGCCGCACTCTTTTTCGAACCCGGCAAACCATTCGAGATCCACAACTTTCCAGTTCCCGACCCTGCCCCCGGTGGAATCACACTGAAGGTGACACGGTCAAATATCTGTGGTTCAGAACTACACATCTGGCGGGGCGATGGCCGCCTCGGGACCGTTATCACGCCAAAAGGGCGCATCCTGGGACATGAAGCGACAGGTGTTGTCCATGCCCTCGGCGACGGCGTCACAACCGACTGGAATGGCACCCCGATACAACAAGGTGATCGTATTGCCTATCAGTATTTTCGACCCTGTGGACGCTGTCGGAACTGCATGAAAGGTATGTCAGAGGCCTGCCGAGCGTCCTTTACGGTACAGCGCGGCAGTCTCAACGAATGGCCATATACGCGAGGATCCTTCGCTGACTACATCTACCTACACCCGGGTCAGGCAATCTTCAAAGTACCGGAAAACGTCACCGACACCATGGTCGTCAGTGCCAATTGCGCCTTAGCTCAGGTCATCATGGGACTGGAACGCGTTGAAGTAACCATGGGCGATCGGGTTGTCGTGCAAGGATGCGGCGGCCTTGGGGTCTACGCCTGCGCCATCGCCAAGGAACGAGGTGCGGAATGCGTCATCGCCATAGACGGGATCGATGACCGCCTTCAGCTCGCGCAGCAAATGGGTGCTGATGAGCTCATAGATTTCCGTGAGATCGCCGAGCCACGTGACCGTATAGCGCGAGTAAAAGAACTTACCGATGGTGATGGAGCCGATGTCGTCGTCGAATTAGTCGGCTCCGCCGACGTCATCGACGAAGGTCTGCGTATGCTGTCATTTGGCGGCCGGTATCTCGAAATAGGTGTCTTCTTCACCGGCACGAGCTTTGCTTGTGATCCTGGTCGTCTGGTCGGGCAAAATCAACGCATCGAGGCGGTTGGTTCGTACGATGCAGCAAGCCTGCATCGAGCCATTGAATTCCTGGCCGGCAATGCCAAAACCCTACCCCTTGATGAGGTGGTTGTTGACTACCCTCTGGAAGAAATTAATCAGGCGTTTGCCGATCAGAATTCCGGCCTGGTTAAACGTGCATCGCTGGTCATGACCTAAAGGTTTGGGGCGTTGGCACCCGCCTGCCACTCAGACAACCGTGCTGTAACGACTGCCCTTACCGTTTGTATAATCTGTCGATTCGCGGGCAACTAAATCGTCAGTCGCTGCGATGCGGCAAAGGCATCAGAGTATCCATCATCAACTGTATTCTGCAGTTCAGGCGACCAGTCGCGCCACATGTCACCTTGAGGATCTTCTCCTCTGAACCTGTCAAGATCCGAAGTCCAGAAATCGGCAAGCACTGCCTGGCGTATCTGTGTTGAATAGTTGTGGCCGGCCATGTGAGCCGTTCTGTGATGCCACAACACGATATCCCGAGCCTGACCAAAGCACTCGACCGCCCTTGTATCTACATTGAGGCTATTGATTTCGGCTAAATATTCCTCCGTATGCACAATACCCTTAAAGGAGGGCACGTGGTCATAGTAAGGGATACGGGGCTGATCGTAACGGAGCTTGTAAGTCGGATAGAGGCGTCGATGTGATCGAGGCCAGACCTTGAACGCACCACCATCGACAGGACAGTCGTCGATCAAACCGACAACACCCAGTTGAAACGGGTGACCGTCCGTATGACAACTGTCTGCTTCTCTCTTTTGATCACCATAAGGGAGCGTGTAATACACGCCCCTCGCCCCTTCCGTACCAAGCGCTGGGTCTGTAGGGCCACCTGGCCATGCAGGACCCTGACTACCCATGGCAACACCATCCACGACGGCCTGCCTAAGTTCTCCACCGAGTAACTGACTCGCCATCTCACAAATCGATTGCGAATAAATCAGGTCTATCACCGCCTGGCTCACACCGAGTTCACGATTGAGCCATCGGTAGCCATCGCGAAAAAAGAGACTGTCGCGGCTCTGTTCATCCGGCGTAAACGGCCCCACATACGTCCCTGGCTGATCACGTTTCATACGACTACCCTCAGGCAGAGACGCCCACATCAGGTCTCGCACCTCGGCGCACAGTTGTTCATCCAGAGCACCCGACACCAACAAGTAGCCGTTTGTCCGGAAGAAGGAAATCTGTTCGTGATTAAGTCTCATAGCCTGTATATTGCGCGCTCGAAAAATATCAGTTTAGCAGAGCCCACCATGTCAGCAGTCGATTACCGATCTGCGATAGTGTTCCTTTAAATGATAACCCTAGCGCAAAGCCGGACCTGGCGCTTTATCAATCTGGCCGTACTCTACTCAGCACAAGGCGTACCTAACGGCCTGTTCACGGTCGCAGTCCCTTCTTGGATGGCAACCCAGGACTACGCAACAACCGCAATCGCATCGTTCATCGGCATCGTCACGTTACCTTGGAGCCTGAAGCTGCTCGCCGCCCCGCTCATGGATCGCTTCACCTTTCTGGACATGGGCTTTCGCAGACCTTGGATCCTCGCTGCTCAATTCGGCCTGATCCTCACATTCCTTCAGTTCGGCTGGATCCCTGAAGACCTGATCTGGATGAGCAGTCTAGGAGCACTCGCAAATACTTTCGCCGCAACACAGGACGTAGCCGTTGACGGCATGGCCATCGACATTCTTCCTGAGAAGGATCGAGCCACGGCCAACGCCTTCATGTTCGGTGGACAGTACCTAGGACGCGGAATCGGTGCATCGGGCGGCGGGTATGCACTCACTTATCTTGGCCTGGCTGAAGCGGGATTCTTTGCCGCCGCCTACATGTTGATTGTACTGAGCTTTCCGTTGATGTTCCTCGAGCGCCCTGGTGAGAAACGCTTGCCATGGTCTCATGGCCGAGCAACTCAACGCGCACTACAAAAACTAAATAGTCTGGCCCTGATAAAAAAAACCGGCAGCATGCTCATCCTGCCCGCTTCAGTGCTGCTCATCCTCAACCAATTTACCCAGGCTGCCGCTACCGGCATATGCGTCGCGCTCCTACCCGTCTATACAGTCAAAGAATTGGCGATAGCCAATACCGACTTCAATGATTTCAACGCGATAGGTGCGATGGTCGGTGCTGTTTTTGGCGTCTTGATTGCACCGTTTTTTGATCGTATATCCGCTTATCGCGCGCACTGGTATACATCGGGTTTCCTCGTTGTCGTGGTCGCGGCTTTGCCGCTGACAGTATCGGATTACCCACTCGCTTCCATCATTGCGATGACGGTGGCCTCACAACTGACAGTAATTACAGTCATCGCCACCATGATGAAATTCTGCCACCCAACGGTTGCTGCCACTCAGTTTGCCATATACATGGCCCTCGGAAATCTAAGCACCAGCATCGGTACGTTCACCTATGCCGGCATCAGCAGCTGGGTGGATTATTCAGATTCACTCTGGCTGGCAGCCATACTCGCCACCAGCGGATTCATCTTCTGGGCTTTCCTGGGTCGCCATCTCGCCAGTGCCCCGGACACTAGCCTGACGCACGAACCGGCCCACCCCTGACCCAGATAATCGCGACAAGCATCAATACAAGTGCTGGTAGAGCAGTGATCAGCAACCCACTCCACCCGAACGCGTGCAAGACACTACCCGCCAGCAATGAAGCGGTTGCTGAGGTTGCAAAGACACTGAAGTCGTTTGCTGCCTGAGCTTTGAAACGCTCTTCCGGCCGGTAGGTCTGTGTCAGCATGGTCGTGCCGGAGACAAACAAAAAGTTCCAGCCAACCCCCAGCAGTGCCATTGAAACCCAGTAGTGCAGGTAGTGTTGCCCGGCAAGACCCACTGCCAGCGTAACGGCAAGACAGGCCGTACCCATGAGCATCACCCGCGGTAAGCCCAGGCGACTGATCAGCCAAGGCGTGATAAGGGAAGGCAGATACATCGCAATCACATGAGCACGAATGACTGATGAAGTTTGTTCAATGGAAAAACCAATGGAAACATTCATGCTAATGGGCGTTGCGGTCATGACGTAAGTCATCACCCCTTGTCCAATCATGCCCGCGAGCACCGCTGTAATAAATTTTGGCTGACGCAAAAAAGCTGTAAAGGGCCGACTAAGTTGCCTTTCTTCAACCGCAGACGGGGTCGTCGTATAAATACCAAACATCAAAAGAACCGCCATCACATACAGCCCCATCACCACTGGAAAAGCCGCCGCATAGGGCGCATCTGCGCTCTGACCTGCGGAGTAGCCGATAATGGCGGGCGCAGCAAACGCACCGGCGATCGAACCGAGCAATATGAACGATATCGCATGGCTGACTACCTCTGTTGGCACACTCTCCGCTGCCGCGAATCGAAATTGCTGACTGAAGCCCAGACTTGAACCCATCAGGATCGTACCCAAGCAGAACACCACAAAAGATTGTTCAGCCAAGGCCTGGCTGACAAACCACGCCCCGGTAAATGCCACGAATGCGCCCACCATAAATCCGTATCGACGACCTATCGCCTGCATTGTCAGCGCGGCAGGTATGGTTGTCAGAGCGGTACCCACCACCATTAATGCCACCGGCAAGGTCGCCAGCGTAGGATCCGGCGCCAGCAAATGCCCGATGATGCCGCCCACCGTAATCAACACCACCGTGCCAGAGACAAAGATTGTCTGGCAGCCGAAAAGAATCAACAGGTTTCGGTTAAGCAGCTTGCGCAGCATCGATGATTTATAGACCAGGAATTTTGGTGAAATCCGGATCTCGTTTGTCACGGAAAGCGGCGAAGGCCTCCTTATTCGCTGGTGCGCCCATCAACTCAGCATACGCATCCGTTTCACGATCGTGGGCGGCTTGACTTGCCACCGTGAGGCCAGCATTCAACATCAGCTGTTTTGTGGCCACGAGACTGGGGATGGGATTTTCTGCCAGTTCCTGCGCAACCTGCAACGCATCATCAAGCAGATCGTCCGGCTCGCTCAGCCGCCAAGCAAGACCCATCTCTTGGCATTCCTCAGCCGTGAAGAACCGACCGGACATGAGAATGTACGCCGCATTTTGCCAGCCAATGCGGCTGGCCAACGTAAACGAGCTCCCTGCCTCCGGCGCCAGCCCAAGTTGTGGAAATGGGGTGCGTAACTTCGCAAGGCGACTCATAAAAACCAGGTCGCAGTAGGCAAGCATGGTCAAACCCACCCCGACACCCACACCATTAACGGCCGCGATCAATGGCTTGTTGAACCGACCTAATGATTCGCGCAGGCGGGGAAAATTATTCTCTTCGGTTTGCCCGGTTTCAGTAAGATCAAGACCCGCACAAAAAGCGCGGCCTTCTCCTGTGACGATGGCAACAGCAATGTCATCGGCGTTTTCTGAATCGGTCAAAGCATCTGCCAGCCCGGAAAACACGGACTGATTCATCGCATTCAAAGCTTCAGGGCGGTTCAAACGGATAATTCGTACTCGACCAAGGTCTTGCGTGGTCACTGCAGGTTCTGGCATGTTATCTCCCTTATTGATTGACAGACTCTAGCCGAAACCGCCAAATTACCCAAAGGGTGATTTTTAAGGACTGCGATGAGCACACATGATGAAAGCCTCGGACCAGAGGGCTACCAGGTCGACAACGTCGAAGAGTGGATCAATCAGAATATCGAGGCTCTGACTCCGCCGTTAAAATGGACCCGTCTCGAAGGAGGCCACTCAAACCTCACCTATCAAATCGAAGACAGCCATGGTGTGATGGCCGTAATCCGCAGACCCCCACAAGGTGAACTTTTACCCAAAGCACATGACATGAGCCGGGAGTGGGCTTTGATATCAGCCTTAGGTCCAACCGACGTACCTGTCCCCGCCGCCTATGGTTTCTGTGAGAGTCCGGATGTCACAGGCGCCTGGTTTTACGTGATGGGTCATATCAACGGTCATCCACTCTACAATGCTGACGACACCAATCAATGGGTGCCCGAATCCGAGCGGCGTAAGATGGCCTTTCACTTTATCGACGTCCTCGCCGCTCTGCACAGAGTCGATCCAGACGAAGTAGGCCTTGGCGATCTGGGCAAGCGGGACAGTTATGTCGGCCGTCAGCTTAAGACCTGGTATAGAAGCTGGACTTCGTCGGCCGAGCCCGCAGATTATGATGATCCCCGGGCGCACGATCTTCAGGCTTTCTTCCTCGAACACCTTCCGGATCAGGGCCCGATCCGCGTCGTGCACGGCGACTATGGACCCCATAATGTACTCATCGGGTCCGGTTACAGGATAGACGCCGTTGTCGACTGGGAGATTTCAACGCTGGGCGATCCGCTGGCCGATCTGGCTTACGCACTGAACCCATGGCCGGATCCCACCGATCTCGAACCGCCTATGCCGGAAGCAGCACTGGCGCCACCTGGATTTCCGACGCGCACTGAACTTGCGGCACGCTATGCAGAAGCTTCTGGCCGAGATCTTTCCAACCTCGATTACTACATCGGCTTTAATCGTTGGAAATCGGCTGCCATCGTACACGGCGTTTATGCCAGGTACTGTGAAGGGAAAAAGAGCACCGATGGCATCGACCTTGATGAAATGCGTGAACGCATTGGCCGCAGTTTAGACCTTGCTGAACGAGCAGTTAAACGTCTGGGCTACGCCTGAACATAAGGGTTACAAACGGGGTCTGACCTGCGACCCCGCCTGCTTCGATAGCCTATTTCCCAGATCAGGCAAAGACCTGGCTATAGATTTCCTCGTTGAACCCGACCAGGAGTGTTTTTCCAACGACAATTGTCGGGGCACGAAGATTACCCGTGGCACCGAGCATAGCCGTGATGGCTTCATCACCCGAAGGTTTTCCACCTTGAAACTCAGTGACTTTCTTGCCTTTGGCTACAGTCAATTTACTCGCTTTGTCTAACAGCCCTTTGGCGTCATTCGCCTGAAGCTTTTTATTGGCTGAGACTTTCTCTTTGATACTTACGTTATTGGCTTCCAAGAACTTGGATGCTTTGGTACAAGATGTTCAGCCGTTACGGAAGTAATACCAGTCGATCGATTTGGCCATGCTGCCCCTCACTCGAGTTGTTACGTTGAAAAAAGATAATGCCGCAGTTTTCCGTCTCAGTGAAGGAGAACTGTCGCCCATCGTATGCTTCAACGCGGCTTAGCGCAGGCGTCAATATGCCCTTCACCTGTACTGTGGGCACGTCAGTCGCGCACATTGTGTGGCTGAAAGTGATTTATGCTCACTTCTCGCCGGTAAGTCGCGTAATCGTATGTGCACACCTTTCTTAAGACACCTGTTTATGACAATTGACCACTTTGAAAGCGTGGCAGCATTGGATAAGGATGTGCGCAGTTTTTGCCGGCTCTACAGGGTACCTGGGATGTTCCATTGTCAGGGAGGGCGAGGCATTACTCACCTCGATCCATGCGAGAATCTGGTGCGATGGGTCGAACACAACACATCACCCGATCATCTCGTCGGCGAACAGCGAAACAAATCCTCGCAGGTGGCCATGACACAACCCGTCCGTCCCTATCCGGCCAGCGCCGTGTATCAAACTGGAAACCCAGCCGCTGCCGATAGTTTTAAGTAGGTAGTGCCTCAGTAAGACTCAACGGTATTGTCAAACACAAACCCGTCTTTCGCCATCACAAGCCGGTGACGCGCACCGCTGATGTCCGCGTCCCAATCCTCATATCCTGCGTCGCCAGACCACATCGCGACACGTTTGCCGTCCTCGGTCTTCGCAACACGCGTGGAGTAAATCTTAGGTTCGAGGGTTTTGAAGTGATTCAACACATTCACAGATGGCTCGCGCAGTGACAAGTGGTACAACGTAATCCAGGTCGGCGGAACCAGGTCTATCTCACCTGCGCTGTGCCGTTTGAGTGCTGCCGATGGGCTGATCCACTGATGCGCTTTGATCTCACCGTCATCGATCGTGATGTTCTGCTCATCTTCCGTAGCCAGTGCTGCAAAAAACCACGTCGCAAACCTCTTGTGCGGACCGGGTGGGGGTACCCAATGAGCAAACCAGACAAGGTCATCCGGAACCAATACGATACCCGCTTCTTCCTTCGCTTCTCGGGCTGCTGCTTTGCGAGCGGCAAATTCTAGGGCCTTGTCGAGGGTTGGGTCTCCGTGATCCTCAGCGTCGATTTTGCCTCCTGGAAAAACCCACATGCCACCGAAGGTGATCTTGGAGTTTTTCTTCAGCATCAACACTTCAGGGCCTTGTGCACCATCGCGCAAAAGGACAACCGTCGCCGCCGGTATGGGTGGTAAGACACCCGGATCCTCTTCACTGCGGGAATCGATGTTGCCGTACATATCGTTTTTATGTTTTTTCTCACCTTTTTGCGTATTCACCTGCACAACACCTTAATTCACCAAGCGTAACTGTCTCATCCTAGCGAAGTTTAAGTAAACTTAAATACCCATAGGCCGTTGTATTGCCCGTTCACTTGCCAATTGGCATGTCCTGTTTAAGTGCGCCGACCGTCCGATGCACCCCATGACCATTCTCAACCGTGTCAAAGATCTGATTGTACCTCGCGTTCCACTGCCGGCCACCCGATGGTCGATAAAGCAAACACGCACACCACACAGCGCCTCTCCCCTTAGCTTGCACTTTTACCTGTCAGCATACAAAGTGGCAGCATGTAAATGGTTGCTGGCAGCCATTAGGGTAATGCCCTTGCGCACAAAATCTCGAGCAAAAAAACAGCATGCTGACTCGAATTGGAAAAATTGCGGGTGTCCAACCCGTTCAAACTGACGATGTGTCACCGTTGACCGAATGGTCAGCTTTGCACAGCATCACCGCCACCCATGCGTCACGGCCAAAAAGCCAGGCAAAGTGCGTCTAAAGATATGAGCAGCGGCGCACTCGAAGGCATACGTGTCCTTGACTTGAGCGACCACCGTGCAGAGATGGCAGGTCGTGTCTTGGCAGACCTCGGTGCTGAAGTGATTTGCATTGAGCCACCAGGCGGGTCCAAATCACGCACGAGGGGACCTTTCACTGCAGACGGACGGTCTTTATGGTGGGAAACACTCGCCCTAGGTAAGAAGAGTGTCATTCTTGATCTCGAAACTGAAGAAGACCGCACTCGGTTTATCGGTCTTGCAGCCACGGCTGATGTGTGTATCGACTCGTTCGCACCGGGACATCTTGAAGGTCTAGGCTTAGGTTATCGGCATCTGCAAACAACCAATACAGCGCTCATCATGGCGAGTGTCAGCCCTTTTGGCCAGGATGGACCACGCGCGCATAACGCAGCAACTGACCTGACGCTGGAAGCAGCAGGAGGTCTGGTTGGGATGCAGGGCGACCCAGACCGAGCACCCATCCCAGTCGGTTTGCCCCAGGCGGCATTGCATGCTGGTGTACAAGCTGCCGCCGACATCGTCATTGCTTTAAATGCACGCCACACAACCGGGCAGGGTCAGTATCTCGACGTTTCAACCCAAAGCGCGGTTGTCTGGACACTCATGAATGCCACAGGCTGGCCGTCCGTTGTAGGCACGAACCCACCGGGATTTTGCGATACCCGCCATCTCCCCCGGGCAACCGCGATCGAAGGTATGCGGCCCCCTCGCCTGTTCGTGTGTAAAGACGGTTATGCCACGTTTGGTGTCCACCTGCCCGGCGTGGGAGAACGTACCATGGCCGGCGCCATCGCCTGGCTTGCCGATGACCATCGAGACCTCGTCGATGCAGAACTGATGGCCACGGATTGGAGCCAATGGATGCGTCTCGTCAAAGAGGGTGAGATTTCAGTCGACCTCTACAATCGTGCCTTCGATACGGTGGCCGAAGCCTTCACGCGATGCAGTAAAACAGAACTCCTCACGGTGGCAGTAGAAAGAAAGCTGCTCATCGCGCCAGTTCTCAGTACGGCTGATATATTCGCAGACGAGCAACTGATCGCTCGGGAGTTTTGGACTCCCGTGGCCGACCTGACCTTCCCAGGACCCTTTGCCAAGCTCTCATCAACACCCATCGTTTATCGAAGTCCGGCCCCACACCCGGGCGCTGATCAAGCCATCCTCGACGTCCCGCATCGACGCTTAACTTTTCCCCCTTCTGAAAGCCAACGTGCTTTCGACGGACTTAAAGTCGCCGACTTCGCCTGGGTGGGCGTTGGACCGCTCATGAGTAAGGCTCTCGCCGATCATGGCGCGGACGTCATCCACATTGAATCAAGTCAACGCCTGGACGTCCTGCGCACGATCGGTCCGTTCAAAGACAAAGAACCCGGCATTAATCGCTCCCACTTTTTCAATAACTTCAACACCAACAAAAAGAGTATCGACCTTAACTTCAAAGACCCAGATGACCTCGCCTTAGCGAGGGAAATCGCTAACTGGGCAGATGTGCTTGTGGAGAGTTTCGTACCAGGCAATATGGCTAAATACGGACTCGATTACCCTACGCTAAGCATAAGTAATCCCAGCCTCGTCATGCTCAGCACCTGTATGCGAGGACAAACCGGGCCGCATAGAAGCTATGGAGGTTTCGGTAACCAGGGTGCGGCTTTGGCGGGGCTTTTTTCTATCACCGGTTGGCCGGACAGAGCGCCGGTCGGGCCCTGGGGTGCCTATACAGACTTCATTGCACCGAGATTTGGCCTTGCCGCCATCTCCGCTGCGCTCCTGCATCAAAAGAAGACTGGCGAAGGACAACATATCGATCTATCCCAAATTGAGGCAGGTGTTCATTTTATGGGCCCTCTGGTGCCCGCTTACGCAGATCATGGCTATCTGATAGAGAATCCAGGCATGCATTCGCTGTACGCATGTCCGCACGGGGTTTTCGCCGCATCAGACACGCTTTCGTACATTGCTATCGCCGTTGAAACGGACACTCAGTGGCGGGCTCTGGCAACAATTATCGACCTCGAAGGGCCTGCATGGGATATGCATGAACGTCTGATCAATCGCGATGCCATACATCACAGCATTGCGGCCTGGACGGCGACAATGAGCGCCCTGGATATCGAGACGCTCCTGCAGTCTCATGGTGTTCCTGCGCATCAGGTTCTATGGCCCAGCCAACTCTACCAGGACCCCCAACTTATCCATCGCGCATTCTTCCAAGAACTTGACCATCCCGAAATCGGCAAAGCCGACTACGACGGACACGTGACGCGTTTCAGCCGAACCCCACCTGAGCTCAGGACCGCTGGCCCGATGTTGGGCGAACACAGTGCACAAATACGCAAACGCTTCGGCCGTGGTTGATCAGGTTGCGGATACCGATGAACGTTGAGCGGCCGGCACCCACCAGGGACCTTTGCCATAGCCAACAAGGACGCTTACAAAAAAACAGGCACAGCCGGCAATCAGCATCCAGCGGGACCATCCCCAGGTTTCCACGACCCGGGGAAGCCCCAGGTTGAGGACGAATCCCGATAAGGGTGAGAGCGTTGCCGTGATACCAAAGGCTCTCGCGACGCCGTGAGGGCTGATGTTTTCTGCTGTTTCGGAATAGATTGCACACCACGCCGGATAGATGAAACCCGCAAAAAAACCCGTGGCTGACCAGACAACCGTTAATGTCGTTTGAGATGCATCAACCGGCAGTTGTGCACCGTAAATGAAACACAACCCAGTCGTCACGCCGCCGAAAGCGGTAATCGTTTTACGCACACGAAGTTTGTCTGAGAGCCAGCCGGAAACAAAAACACTGATCGTAAAGACGACCCAGAAATAAGAAGTGATGCCGGCCGCGTGGGCAGGGTCCAGCGCATGGTGCTGGGTGAGAAAGGTCGGGACATAAGCAGACACGGTCACGTAGGTGAGTGACCAGAAGACAATCACAAAAGACAAAACCCAAAGTCGAAAACTACGATAAACGAGACGGCCATCGTCGTAGGCTTCTCCGACTGTTGCCTGCGTATCTGCTTCGGGCAGCACTGTTTCACGCGCCTTCTGAATTTGTCCGCGAACCCTCAAACTCAAGTCCCGGAAAAACAGATATATAACCAGTGCAGTGATCCCAGCGAACCCCGCGGCTATCCAATACTGGGAGCGCCAACCCGGCCATATGGGCAGCGTCTGGGCCGCCACGAAGGTCGACATAAGCGCTCCAATCGTGAATGCAAGAGAGACCCAGGCATATACCATAGCCCTACCCATGCTCGGCGTTAGGTCCCGAGAAGCGGCGTGCACAGCCGGATTCATACCGGCCATCAAAAAGCTCCCAGCTGCAATGAGCGCTGCTAACATCCAAAACGAAGAGGCTACCGCACCACAAACTGAAATCACCGCATATGCAAAGACCGGCCAGATCATAAGCGGACGGCGGCCGAAACGATCGCCTGCCCGGCTGAGAAGCATGGCGCCCAGACTATAAATCGCCCCAAATGCAGCAGCAGCGTAGCCCCACTGCACCAGCGTTTTATCAAAATCGGCCAGGATATAGACAAGTACGGGGCCGTTTTTTAGCGCTTCATACTGCTCGACCGCCCAACCAAGGACAATCAGGCCTAACAGCCACCAGCGTAACCGACCGGTCGGAAACTCATCGACTTCTCGTTGTTGCCGGTAGCTCCAAAAGCCCTTTGAATCTGACAATACCTTTCCCCTCTAAATTCATTATAAATCAAGCGGGCAAGCAAGTTCGGCAAACGACTAACGGCTTCATCGTTCCCTTTCAAGTCGACCCCGAAGCGCGACTTGTTCCGCACGGCCAAGGGGAAATTTCCACATGATCAATGCCACGAGGATGGTCACCGTTGTCGGAGCAGTCGCGGCCACCCACCTGACCCCCTGCAGCGTATCCGGGTGATTACTGCCATTGGGATCGAATCCAACCAGGTCAAGTATCGGAAACACCAACCCTACCGCGAGCGCAGTACCAATTTTTCCAGTCAGGGTCAGCATTGAATAGAAAAGTGCACTTCGTTCCCGACCCAGCATGACATGATCCTGGTCAATCACGTCAGCCATCATTGACCGCATCAAAAAGTCTTTGGCACCAAAGTTGACACCGACCATAACGAACACACCAAACGTCCAGACCAACTCGTTGGCAGGAAGGAAAAAAAACAACGACGTCGCCACTGTGGATTGAATCGCACCCAAGCAAAGTGTCTGATGCTTACCGAACCTTTTACTTAACCACAAAAACAGTGGTACACAGAGCAGACCGGTGAGAAATATAACCAACAGAAACGGTGCAGCTGCTTCGGGCAGGTCGAACACGTGGTTGATCAGAAAGAAGTGTAACGACCCATTCACACCACCTTGGAAACCCATCAAAACATCGGCAAGCAAGAGTCGCCGCAACGCCATATTGGACCGCAAAGATGACCACGACTCGCGCCAATTTATTCGGGTGGAGGGAACAACCGCGGGTTCTCGTATCGAGTAGAGAGCAAGCAGCGTAAAGATCGGAAGTGTGATGAGCACAAACCAGCCCATGTACTGTGCTCGCAACCGCATGTCAGACGGGTCATAAATCCCATCGACAATGGACGGAATCGACATAACGCACACCGCGCCGATCAAACCCGCGGCCTGCAGTGTGCTCATGATCTCTGAGCGCCGATCATAATCACCCGACAACTCGCTCGCCCACGCCGTGTGCGCGATGGTCATTAATGTCCAACCGCTGTAAAGAACAAGGAGCGCGACAAGAAGACCCAATTCGCTGACCTGAACACCTGGCAAGAACAAAAAGTAAACCCCTGCTAAGAGAACCGGTGCACCTAATGCGATAGCAGGTTTACGCCTTCCCCACCGTGTTTGCAGGCGATCACCAAGTACGCCGAAGAGGGGGTCTGTGAAAACGTCGAAAAATCTGGCTAGCATAAAAACGGTGCCGACAGCCGTCAGACTCAAACCGAGTTCAGCATACAAAGGCGGAAGAATGACCGCGATAGGCAGGCCTAATGCTGCCAAGCTCAGTGCCGGGGAGGCAAAAAAAAGCAATCCAGAACGTCTTTGGCCCATCACTTTTTGACCGGACCTTTTTGAAATATTAAAACAAATCTATCCGTGTGCCCCTTAACATGCGGGTCAAAGACAATCGCTTCATAGTCGTCGGCAGGATTTGAGAGCACATCTGAGCGCCCTACGTAGTCAAATTCCAGCCGCTCGAGTTCTGCGCGCGCGTACTTTTCGTGTATACGGTGGAGTTGAAGGGCTTCCGCCCGCGACATACTGTCAGCCGCAGCATGGTCGATCACGACAAACCTGCCACCAGGACGCAGTGCCTTCAGGATCTGCGCGCCAAAAGCGTCGACATCCGCGGGCTTCCCCACCGGCACATATTTTTCGCCGTTGTAGCGTGTTGGCACGACATACAGATCATGGAATGCCATCACCATGATCGCCGCATCCAGACTCTCTGGGGCAAGCCCCAGTTCTTTCATCTCTCGATCGTAACGCGTGATATTGGCGGGGGCTTGCCTGTCGTTGAAACGGGCATTGAGGATATTGATGCCCCACGCACGAAAACCGCGATTGTTGTGCAGTAGGACTTCACCGGTATCACCTACCAGCCTTGCCAATATCTCACTGTAATAACCACCGCCTGCAAATATATCCATGACCCGATCGCCTTTCTTAAGCGCTAACAGCGGCACAATGAGATTGGGTTTGCTGCGTTCATCGCGCGCAATATCCATGCCGAGACGTTCGGCAAGCGGTAACTCTTGTAATTCAGGCGTCGCTGCCGCAACCGCTATGTACAGGAACGCAACCACAGGCAGGGCTTGCCATTGCTTGGACTTTCGCCTCCAACCTGAGTTAGCCTCAGTTAAATACACGGAGGCACAAATCCAGTGAAAAGTCCGAATATCTTAGCAACGTGCTTTTGCACGTTAATCGTAACCAGCACTAGCCTTTTCGCACAAAGCCCTGACATTAGGCGCATGGCTGACGGCAGGCCCGATTTTACAGGCACGTTCAATGCGGCAACGCTCACGCCACTTGAACGGCCAAAACGATTCGCGGGCAAAGTATTTCTCTCGGCGGAAGAAGTACAGAGAATAACCGAAGAAGAACAAACGCTCATGAAAAAAGGCAATGCGCCCACAGTGGGCGCACGGCAAGCCCCGGCTGTGGGCGGTGCTGCGTTGGTTGGTTTCGAAGATAGACGGCAGGAAGCCGAACGCTTAGGCGCAGGGAATGTTGGCGGCTATAACGTGTTCTGGTTCGACCGTGGCGAGACCGCATTCTCCATCAATGGAAAATATCGAACTTCGATCATCACCGATCCGCCAGATGGTCGTAAACCAGCAATGCATCCACATGCCGAAGCGGCGTTCACTCAGTATTCCACGAACTTCATGCGCAATGACGGCACGGCGTGGTGGCTTACCGAAGAAGGACCGGGACCTTATGACAATCTAGAACAACGACCGGCGGCGGAACGATGCCTATTGGGATTCGTTGAAGGGCCACCCACACTCCCCGCGCTATACAACAATTTCATTAAGATTGTGCAAACTGCCGACACGGTTATGATCATGAATGAGATGATTCATGATGCACGCATTGTGCGCATGAACAGTGAACATATCGGCAAGGAGTTCCGCCAATGGCTCGGGGACTCCATCGGCTGGTGGGAGGGTGACACCTTGGTGATTGAAACCACCCATTTTCGGGACGAAACGGGCCTTGCGGGCGCCTCACGTACCCTCAAAGTCACCGAGCGAATATCCGCACTGGACCACGGCCATCTCCAATATGCTTTTACCGTCGACGACCCAGGCATCTGGACGGCCCCCTGGAGCGGAGATTACGTTTGGGCAAAATCTGAAGACCATATATTTGAATACGCCTGTCATGAGGGTAACTATGCACTGGGTGGCATCATGCGTGGAGCAAGACTTCTGGAGACGGAGGCGGCACAGAAACTGGGTGCAAAAACCGAATAAAAACCCATCCTTAGGATGTGGCTCGAGACAACAAGGACCTTAGGAGAGAAGGCGAGATGAACGTAAGTGATGCGGTTGCTGAAAGAAAATCTATCCGGCGTTTTTTGGACGCACCGATCGGTGAAGCCCTCATCCGAGAGCTTTTAACCAAAGCCGCGCGCGCGCCCTCCGGAGGCAACCTCCAACCCTGGCGAGTCTATGTCATTAATGGCGAAACCACCCAGCGATTTCTCGAACACGTCAAGCAGTCGGAGATCAAAGAAAAGCCAGAATATGCGGTGTATCCACCTGATCTGAAGTCTCCCTATCGAGATTCACGTTTTAAAGTCGGCGAAGACATGTACGCTTTGCTCGGTATTCCACGAGAAGACAAACCAGCACGGTTTGCGCACCTGGCGCGAAACTTTGAATTCTTTGGTGCACCTGCCGGATTTTTCTGTTTCGTCGATCGGATCATGGGGCCGCCCCAATGGTCGGACCTCGGGATGTTCCTGCAAACTTTCATGTTGCTTGCTCAGGAGGCCGGCCTTGATACGTGTGCCCAGGAGGCATGGGCCAACAAAGCCCAGACCGTGGCTCAGTTTGTGGGTGCACCTGACGAACTCATGCTTTTCTGCGGTATGGCGATCGGCTACAAAGACACCGAACAACCCGTCAATACACTGGTTTCGGATCGAGAACCACTGGATGCATGGGCGACTTTTATCGACTGACGCGATAGCCCTTTACAGTCAAGCCTTTAAGGCATTGACCTGCGGTCAGCCACCCGGGCAAATAAGACCTTTCGCCACGATCCCTTAAGGGTCACTTTTCCTGGCGCGGGTGAGTTCACGATCCAACGAGTTGGAAAACGCCTGTATGTCTTTTTTATCAAAACTCGACGGCCCGCCGGACACCATGCCGCTATCCCTGAGCTGTTCCATCATGTCCCTGCGCGATAAGTGGTCTTTGATATTCGCTTCCGTATAAAGCGTACCCCGCGGGTTGAGTGCGACCCCACCCTTGGCAACGACCTCGTCTGCCAACGGAATATCCTGGGTGACGACCAGGTCCCCCATCGACATACGCTTAACGATCTCATTGTCTGCCACATCAAATCCCTGGGCCACGACAATGGCGTTGATGAAACGGCAAGGCGGTGTATGCAGGTACTGATTAGCGATCAGCGTGGTTTCTACCTCACGTCGTTCTGCCGCTTTAAACAGAATCTCTTTGATCGGACGGGGACAGGCATCAGCATCCACCCAGATGTGCATCGGTTGTTCTCAACGGTGGCCGGGGTCGGTTGCTATGGTAACGCGCTAAGATTTTGTTGCCACAGGATGGTTGCAGATCTGACCGTCAGATTGCGAGCAGAATGGCGCACTAGGGCGTGAAGTAGAACCGCTTATCGTGCGCCTTTCAGCACCAGGATTGGCCATAAAGTAACCTGTCGCGTCTTGACTTACTATTGGCGAAAGGCCAATCATCCGGACAGGGAGGCGATCATGCTTGAACGGTTCTTAGTTCCAGAAGCAGACCAGGTGCTGGTCAAAGAAGAAGACGTGCGTGCGGCAACCGCAACTATTTTCAGGAAAATGGGTCTGTCCGATGCGGACGCGGATATTGCCACTGATGTACTCATAACCAGCGATCTGCGTGGCTGCGAAAGCCACGGGGTCTCCAACATGCTGCGCGCCTATGTGTACCAGTACGGACGAGAGATACTAAACCCCACCCCGGACGTCCAGGTGCTGCGCGATTCGCCGGTCGCCGCAACTTGGGATGCGGATCAGGGGCTCGGCCTTCAGGTCGGGCCTAAGGCGATGCAGACTGCGATCGATAAGGCGAATGCAACGGGCATTGGCGCGGTGGCCGTGCAGAACTGCGGTCATGTGGGCATGCTTGCCTATTACCCACTGATGGCGATCCCCGAGGACATGATCGGCATCTGTATGGTGTCGGCTGGCGGCGGGCTACAAGTGCCTCTTTGGGGCACGAAACCCATTTTTGGTACCCATCCAATTGCCTGGGGTGCACCCACCGATAAGATGCCACCCTTTGTCTTTGATGTAGCAACCACTCAGGTAGCGGCAAACAAGTTGATGCTGACCCGCCGCATCGGCTCAAATCTCGAACCAGGATGGATTACAGGTCTCGATGGAAACCCCATCATGGAAGCGGTCGATTCGCCTGACTACGGTGGTTTTTTTATGCTGCCGTTTGGCGGCAGCCGAGAAAACGGAGGCCATAAAGGCACCGGTTTCGCGGCCATAGTCGACATCATGTCCGGGATACTCTCAGGCAACAAACCGGGCAGTATGGCGAAACCAAATAGACACTCTCAGTTTGTTATGGCCATCAAAGTTGAGGCATTCATCGACACAGTCGAATTCAAGGCCGACCTCGATACACTGCTTGAGCGTATTTCGAGCATGGAGCCAATTCAGGATCAACAACGCGTGTTGTATGCAGGTCTAATCGAGCATGAAGAAGTCACGAAAAGGAAGGCCGAAGGCATCCCCTATCATCGCGAAGTAGTTGATTGGTTTAACGAGATATCTTCAGAACTAAAGCTTGGGTTTTCACTCCCATGACACGCCACCCCCACATCTCAGACACACTTCGTCGCAAAGCCAAACGCGCATGCCTGCATAAATTCTGATTTAATTCCGGTTTTACCCGAATACACATCGTGAGCGAACCCAGATTTTCCGAGGCTGACATCCAGCATTACCGCGACCATGGGTATGTGCTCCTGAATAACTTTCTAACGCCATCGGAACTGGACTCTGCCTATGAGGAGCTGGAACGCATCATTCCCGGATGGGTATCCTATACAATCGATGCCAACGCCCCTAAACCCCGAGACTGGAACGAACCACCCGCCTCCCGACGCAACATGCGTTTCCCTTTTGCCGGAGATCGGTTGAATGAAATCACGTTGCACCCCGAACTGCGACGCTTTGCCGCGACCATTGCGGGCCATGATGAACTTTTCTGCGAACAAAGTGATCTGACCTATAAGTGTAAAGGTCATGTCAGCGACACCGAACAACTGATGCACATGGATTTTGGCAACCACACGCTGGTCTATCCGTCATCTGAACCAAGATTCTGGCAGACAACCTATCTGTTGTATTACACCGAGGTCACAGAAAATCACGCGCCGACAGCCGTCTGTTCATGGCAAAACTACAAAGATGAAGTGCACTGGCCATCGGTTCACAGCCGTGATGAACGACCGGATCTGTATACTAAAGAAATCAAGGCGACGGTAAGCGCAGGCTCGGTACTCGCCTACAGCATGCGAACTTATCATCGAGGTACGGCGTTCAAAGCCGACGGCGGCCGTATCGGTCAGTTCATCAGCTATGCGCCCAGGCATTGTCCATGGCTAGGAATCGTCGGATGGCCGGAACAGGGTGTACGCAAGGCCTATCATCGATGGATCGAACAATCGACCATAGAGGAGCGCGAACTGATCGGATTTCCGCCGCCTGGCCATCCTTATTGGACCGAGGAAATGCTAATCGGCGTGCAGGCTCGCTTTCCTGAGCTTGATTTGTCACCTTACCAATCTGTGCCTTAACTGGAGGTCAATGCCCATGCTGCGCTCAATTCTAATCTTCCTGGTTCTGCTACCCGCAGGTGCAGCCGCAAACGCGACCGATTCGTGTCGTAATTTATACCGCCTGACGGATCTCAATTATGCCGTAGAACCCGGAATTGAGGTCGGCGAAAATAACGGGGTGGCCGCACACTGCCGAATCAACGCGGTCATCAATAGAGCAATCCAGGTCCAAGTACGTCTGCCCAGCAACTGGAACGGACGCTTCATGTTTTCTACGGTCGGTGGTGGCGCCGGGCAGATCGGAGATACGACAAGCCTTCTCACACGCGGATTCGCGATGGCCTCTACAGATACCGGCCACGAAGGTCAGACCATGAGTTTCATGGCACAACCTGAGGCACTGATCGACTATGCCTACCGAGGTGTACATCTCGCGACACGATTTGCCAAAAAAGTCATACAAACCTACTACGACCAGGATATTCGCTACAGCTATCTCCAAGGTTGTTCCAATGGCGGCCGCGCAGCCATGCTTGAAGCCATTCGCTTTCCACACGACTACGACGGGATTATTGCCGGTGCACCTGCATTCAGATTCGAAGAGTTCGCACCCTGGATGATGGGTGGTGCCCGCCAACAGGCCAAGGCACCCTTGACCAAGGCCAGCCTCAGGATTCTGGATGACGCATCAAGGGCCGCTTGTGACACCCTAGATGGCGTCGCCGACGGGGTCATCAACGACCCTCGACTCTGCACGAATGCACACTTTGACGTGAACGAGCTGATATGCGCGAAAGGCAAACGCGAAAACTGTCTGGACAAAACACAAGCCGAAACAGCCAAGTGGATGTATACCGATGTAAAGGACAACGAGGGCAACATCATCTCTCCGGGCGTATTGCCCGGCGCCGAAGCGGCTGGTGACTGGGCATTTTGGATACTCGACAACCCACTTTTGGGATCCACCAGCCTCATTGGTGGCATGGCCAGCACAATTGGCCTCCTGATGCGCAAGGACACCACATTTAATGTCGAAGAGTTTGACATCATCAATGACAGGAAGAAGCTGACGGCTCATTTGAGCATTGTCGACGTACAAACGGCTGACCTTTCCGAATTTGCAGCCTCAGGCGGAAAACTTCTCATGTATCAGGGTTGGAACGACTATCCCTTGCGCCCACAGCGAGCGATCAACTACCTGCACCAGGTCGAGCAGCATCATGGGGGCGAAGCCAATGTGCAGAATTTCTTCCGCCTATATATGGTGCCCGGAATGGTCCACTGTGCTGGTGGTCCTGGTGCGTGGTTGGCGGATTACGTCGATCCGTTGACGACGTGGCGGGAGTCAGACAAAGGACCAGATCGGATCATAGCAACCAAACCGCCGGCACAAAATCTGGATCATCTGGCCCACACCGAGGACACCTCCGATCACACTTTTTCCAGGCCCCTTTGTGTCTATCCGGCACTGGCCCGCTATGACGGAAACGGCAATCCTGATCAGGCCGAGAGTTTCGACTGCAAATAAGAACCAAAAGAATCGTTAAACGTCTCCTGCGCGCAGGCCTGTATGTCGCGAGCACCCGGGCAGGCGGATGGTTTTTTACAACGATCCAGCCCCACCTGGATCGTTTTCTTATGCGCTTAAGTGCAGGCCGTTGGAGTATCGCGGGCATAGGCATACCTGTACTTCTGTTGACCACCACCGGCCGCAAGACGGGTAAGCCACGGACTGCGCCTCTGCTCTATTTATCAAGTGAAGATGGCGAAACATTTTATGTCATCGGATCACGAGGCGGACGCAAAGCCCACGCGGGTTGGTACTACAACATCCGCGAAAATGATCAGGTAAACATTACCTTGCATGGACAAACGCTGAACTATCGCGCGTGCATCCTTGCTGAGCCAACACGCTCAGTCGTCTGGAAGCACTTCGTGGCATTCAATCACCACTTCACCCGTTATCAACTGCGAATATCCCGAGAAATCCCCGTCATCCGACTAAGCCCCAGGGCACCATGAACGCGCCAACAAATTTCGAGGGGAAGACCATCGTGCTGACCGGCGGAAGCCGGGGGTTGGGGCTGTATACCGCTCAGACCCTGCACAACCGGGGTGCCCGCGTCATTGTCGGAGCACGCAGCAGAGGGGAACTCGATCAGAAAATCCGGCACATCCCGCTGGATCTGGCCAACCTGGACTCGATCGCCCAGTTTGCTGCCACGTTAAAGGGCACGCCCATCGATTGTTTGATCAACAATGCCGGTGTGCTTTATCCACCGGCCACTCTCGTACACGGTTGTGAAGCACACATCGGCATCAACTTTTTAGGACCATTTGCCTTAACCCAGATGCTGTATCCGCAACTCACACCAGACGGTCGCACCATACACGTCACCTCGATGGTCGCCCGCTTTGTACAGTACAACGACGCCAACGTCACTGGCTTTAAGGCTTATGCCGTGAGCAAACTCGCCAACTTGCTTTTCGCCCTGGCGCTTGCCGAAAAAGACACCCAACACAAGGCCATCGCGGCACATCCAGGCTATACAGCAACCCAACTGCAACATACGTTAAGGCTCGGTCGTCTAGGAAATTATCTCATCGGCCAGCCCTTGCCTGTCGGCGCAAAGAGCCTGATAAAAGCCAGCACGGACCCCGAACTTACTTCCGGACAACTGGTGGGCCCAGGACGCGTCATGCAACTACGAGGCAACCCTGAGTTGTTGCCCATCTACAATTCAGCCTCTTCGGCAGAAACTCGCGCCGTTTTGTGGGCGTTTGCTGAGGAAGTACTTAAATTGAAGTTCAATCCAACCGGCTAAGCCGGTAGAGTCTGATTAAGCACACGCTTAGGGAGAGAAATGTCTGAAGTGTTGCAGGGGACTCGCGTTATTGATCTGACCCAAGGGCCGGCTGGTGGGCTTGCTACTATGGTCATGGCTGACTTCGGTGCGGAAGTGCTCACCATTGAACCACCGAAATCTCACGTCTTGAACGACCTACCTGCAACAGTCATGTGGCGCCGGGGCAAGCGCAGCCGAATGCTGGATCTTAAGTCGCCTGACCAACGCACTGAGTTCGAAAACCTGCTCGCTGGTGCCGACGTCCTCATATCTAACTGGCGCAGGTCTTCGCTGGAAAGGCATGATCTGGACTTCAACGCCGTACACCTTCGCCACCCTCATCTCATCTACTGCCACTTATCCGGCTTTGGCAGTCACGGCCCCAAAGCCGATTACCCCGGCTATGAACATTTGGCGGCTGCCGCCTGTGGCCGTATGCAGACCTTTGCAGGGATTTGCGATCGAAGTGGACCTGTGTTCTCCGCTCTTCAGGTAGGCACCCACGCAGCCGCTCAGTCGGCTCTTTCCGGCATCCTTGCTGCGCTGTTTGCGCGCGGCGATGGCGGCACAGGGCGATTGGTTGAAACCAGTATGCTACAAGGGATGATGCCTTACGAGCAGGGGGCGATGATTGGACTACAGTTCCCGGATCGCTTTGCCGCTATGTATCCAGAACCTGAGTCAAACGAGCCCCCTATGCCGACGCTGTTCTACCATCCCGCACAAGCTGGGGATGGCCGATGGATGCAGTTCGGCAACCTTTTACCCCACCTGTTTGACAATTTCCTGATGGTCACAGACCTGCTCGACATCGTCGCAGACCCGGATTTCGAGGCAAAACAACTTTCTCTGCCGCCTGAGAAGTACGAAGCGTTTCGCGAGCGCATGTTACGGCGAATTCAGACCCGACCGGCGGCAGACTGGATGCAAGACTGTATAGACAACGGTGGCGTGGTTGCGACCACCTATCAGACAACCCAGGAGGCCCTGAAAGATCCGGATATAGTGGCGAACGGGCACGCGATGCAAATCAACGACGAACAGGTCCAACTCGGGCCTCTCGCTCGACTGACACGCACGCCCGCTACGCCCGGTCGTGCATGCGTAGAGGACACATCGTGGCTGGAGCGCTGGACGCAGGATCCTCGACCACTACCCACACAGCCTGCCAACCCCGATCTACCACTGGCCGGGGTAAGGGTCGTTGAAATTGCGACGATCATCGCCGCACCACTGGGGGCCTCTTTTCTTGCCGATATGGGCGCCGAGGTCATCAAGATCGAGCAAATAGGTGGAGACCCGTATCGCGGGCTCGCCATGGGCGTCGGATCAGCCAGGGTTAATGCGGGCAAACGCAGCGTCAGCCTCAATCTCAAGTCAGACGCGGGTCAGGCAATCGCACGCAAACTTGCCGAAACAGCCGATGTACTAATCCACAATTACCGACCCGGCGTGCCGGAACGTTTGGGTATCGGCTACGAGCAGGTGGCCGCCACCAACCCTGATATCGTTTACGTGCAAACCAACGGCTACGGTCCTGACGGTCCGGGGGCGCAACGACCAAGCACACACCCCATCCCCGGCGCTGCCATGGGAGGTGTCCTGTATCAGATGGGACAACGCATCCCCACAAACATTCAGGACATCGAGGGGTTGCGCTTGTGGACCCGACGCCTCATGCGCGCCAACGAAGTCAATCCCGACCCCAACACTGCATTGGTTGTTTGTTCGACCGCTTTACTCGGCCTGACCGCACGTGCGCACACAGGCAAGGGACAGCGCATCCTGATCGATATGTTCGGCGCAAATGCTTACGCCAATCATGACGATTTTCTAAGCTACCCCGGAAAGCCACCGCGCGCTATGCCGGATGAAGGTCTTCATGGCCTTTCTCCGACTTACCGCCTCTATCCCTGTCGGGATGATCAGTGGATATTTCTCGCCGCACCCGACCCACGTGACCAAAACCGCCTGCAAGCAAGACTTGCCGAGGCAGGCCACGAGATAACGACAGCGCTTCTCGCCGCCAACGATGACGACACTATGCAGAAATTAGCTGATCTTTTTGCCAAAGAGACGGCGGATCACTGGGAACAATTGCTGGCACCGCACGGGGTCGGTTGCGTACGCGCAGACCGCTACTCGCCGGTAGAATTCTGGTGGCACGATGAACAGGTTAAAGCCCTGGGTCTGACCCAATCTACACGGCATCCAGTCTGGGGAGAATACCAACGACACGGTGCCAACGTGAATTTTGACGGCCGCCAACCTTTTCTCAAACCGCCCCCCACGGCTGGCCAGCATGCACATGAATTACTGATGGAAATCGGCTATACAAAAATTGAAATAGACGATTTTCTGTCCTCGGGCGTCATCTGGCAGGAAGCCGAGGCTTAAGCTAGAGCGCTTAATTCACTCGCTTGAAGCTGAACCTGTCGTCCACAGAATTCTTCTTCAGTCATCGTTTGCAATAAGTCGGCATCTTCGCTGTTGACCCAGGTTCTTTCACCATCCGGTGTCAGACAGGCTAAGTGTGCAATTTGAGGGCCTTGTGCCCCAAACATGACCGTATAAGATTCAATCTCAGCTGTGCCCGTATGCTCAGCAATGCAGACCCTGGCAGGAAGCCCCTCTATTCTCTCCTGTACGTTGTCCACCGCGAAGTCGGCCGCCGGCGGTTCTTTCGCATAGATTCCATGCACGTGCTTATAGAGATTGCCACCGTTGGCTGTCACCAATCCATTGCCGCCACTTTCTCGAAGCAATTCGACCGTACGAGCAATCGAATGCATCACATAGTTATTCAAAGGACCACCACCAAAGGTCAATCCACCCGTGACGGTCAATTCCTGGTCATCACTAAACCCATACTCACGTGCAGCTACTTGTACGGCTGAAGGAAAACAGCTGTACAGATCGACATAATCGAGGTCATCCACGGCGAGACCGGCAAGCTCTAATAACCTTTCCCCCACAAAACGGATGCCGGGAGAGGTATAGAAATTGTCACGTACAGAGGCGGAGAAATGATCGTAACCGGCCACACCCGCCACCGGATAGACCCACTTGGCTTCCTCAATACCGAGCTTGTGTGCCTGAGCCACATTCATCATGATTAACGCCGCACCCATGTTGACCGACATGTTAGCGTTCATGAACTTGGTGTAAGGGAAGCTGACTGGCCTATTAACTGGCGAAGGTAAGGTAATCTCGTCGGCCGTCATGTTGTGCTGCACCCAGGCATGCGGGTTGCGCTGACCGACGTCATTGAATCGCGACCACAGGGCACCCACCCGCTCCCGATGCTCTTTAAGTGTTTCTCCCAAATGATGACGCAGCGCGTTGTCGTACATCGGATAAATCTGTATCGCCTGACGAATACCTTTCGCTACTTCAAACTCGTGGTGTTCGCGTTCCTGAGCACGGCCGATGACCTGATCGTACTCACCGGGTGCTTCAGTATAGGCAAGCTTGACACCCTGCTTGCGCGCTTTCATCGATGCATTGCCGTCTTCGGCGCCCGTAATAACAGCCAAATCCAATTTGCCGCGCAAAATTTCACTTGCCGTCTGATTGATCACGGCCTGGTTCTGATTGCCACCAATTAAGGTGCCCACACTTTGTGCACCGGACGCGCCAATCCGCTCAGCAATCAGACGCGCAGGGTTTGCATAGTTCCACACCCCGCGTACCACGCAAACGGATTGCGCCTGGCTGAGGACACCTGCCACCCCCGTGTCTTCTTCAGCCAGCGCCAAGGCTTCGAGCATCATGATCAGTGGTTCTTTAGCCTCGGAGAGTGACTCAAGCCGATGCAGTACCTGCCCCACACCCACAATAACCGGTGTACGCGGATTCATCGGGGCCTCCCTCACAATTGAAAGAACTCAATCGTATTCGCCTTTGTTTCTCTATGCCATGCGTCGCGGCGAAAACATGTCAGGCCCGGCCATTGGTTCGTACGCCCGGGAGGATGCAGAATGGCTGATATAATATGATTTATTTAGTAATAAAATCAATTATTTATAATATATTCTTATTGTAATTTATATATTATTACTTCCCGCGAGCCAACCTGATCACCCATCCCGACACCGCTAGAGACAAATCCCTATTGATTTCCTGTTGGCGCACGGCCCTGATAAAGGCCGATCCCACCCCAAGTAAGTCACGCTGACCAGCAAGAGCACGCTGACCAGCAAGAGAAAGAACAACGCGATCTCTGTACAGACAGAGATCGCGACTTAGGTTATTCCGTCACTCGTTTGAAATTCGGCGGCCGTCTTTCCACGAATGATGCCACACCTTCTTTGAAGTCATCCTGCTTTAGCGAATGCGCCATCAGTTCATTGCTTTCTCGCATCGCATCGCCAAGGGACATATTCATATGACGGTAAATTTGAGATTTGATGACCTTTATCGATTGCGGCGCCGCTGTTTCTGCCAACATTTTGATGTAATCCGACGCCTGGCTTTTCGACGTGCCTTCTTCACAAAGACGATCAGCCAGTCCTAGACGCTCGGCTTCATCACCCGTAAATTTGCGCCCGCTCCATAGCAGGTCCAGCGCTTTGGCCGGGCCCAGCAGGCGCGGCAATATCCAGCTGCTGCCATGTTCGGCAATCAATCCTCGGTTTACAAAAGCACTGGTAAATTTGGCCTGCCGCTCAACGAAACGCATATCACACAGGCAGGCAAACACAAACCCCAAACCCGCACAGGCACCGTTTACCGCAGCAATCAAAGGTTTACGGATGCTCAAAAGGTAAGAAAACGTAACCTCAAAATCCGATCCCATGTCCGGATTTCCTGGTTTCGCCTCCAGGTGGCTCAGGTCCTCACTGCCGCCGCCGCCAGAACCTGTGGCAGTTGCCTGCAGCCCGCCGATGTCCGCACCTGCACTGAAGCCGCGCCCTTCGCCGGTGAGAACGATCCCCACAACCTGATCATCTGTTTCAGCCGCTGTTAAAGCATGTCGTAGTTCCGCCTGCATACGCCCGGTAATTGCGTTTAGGGCTTCCGGACGATTGAGCGAAATGACCGCTACAGGGTCGCTGACCTCATACTTAATATGTTCGTACATACCTTCCTCCAAGTTAATCCAGATCTCTGCCCTATAGGGTACCCAACTGGTCTGACACTGCAAACGGCCAAAGTCACTGATTGCAACGCTTGCCCAGCCTCGCCGAGAACCATTAAGCTAAGCGCAACAAGGGAGAAAACCATGTCAGAACTATTTCCAAAGTCAGTCAATATCTTTGACGATACCATGCGCGAGGGCCTGCAGATCGAAAGCCCCGATATCCCAGTGTCAGAAAAGCTGCGACTTCTCAATGCAGTTGGCGACATGGGTGCGAAGGTAGTCACCATCGGTTCGTTTGCCCACCCTAAGTGGACACCCTCCATGGCATGCATCGACGAGATCGCCGACCAGTTCGAACCCAAGCCCGGCGTCACTTACACGGCCGCTGTTTTCAACAAACGAGGTTACGACCGTGCTGACGGTTATTATCCAAAAATAGACGTTCGACAAAAACGCTACGGCACCCATGTCGAGCTCTGTGACACATTCGCCCGTCGCAACTACAACAGAACCCAAGCAGAAATGGTCGCTCAGACCGAAGCGAGCGTGCAGAGCGCAGCAGAAGCGGGAGCTGAGGCTGGTTCCATTGCCTTAGGTAACCCATTCGGGTCGAACTTCGAAGGCGCTTTCAGTTTGGCGCAACGCATGGATCTGATGAACATGATGGCCAGCAAATGGCAATCGGTCGGCATCCCAGTGAAAAAAGTGTCTTTTCTGGATGCCATGGGTTGGAATATGCCCCATACCGTGCGCGAAACGATCATCGCGATACGCGACAAGTATCCCGAGATTGAGACATTCCACATGCATTTGCACAACACACGCGGCACCTCGATGGCCAGCTACTACGAAGCCCTATCGCTCGGTGCCACGGACTTTGATACTTCTCTCGGTGGTATGGGTGGTTGTCCTTACTGTGGCAATGGCCGAGCGGCTGGCCATGTACCCACCGAGGATTTTGTTCATCTTTGTCATGAGATGGGGATTGCAACCGGCTACGATCTCGACAAAGTCATCAAAGCAGCCAGGATTGCCGAAGAAGTCGTCGGCCATCCTTTGTGGGGACACGTGTCGAAAGGAGGCCCCAATCCGCATAACGAAGCGCTCTATCCTGCGGATATGCCATTCGTCGAAACACTGCATGAGGCCTCCCACTTCCTGAATGGCCCGGATGTCTATGAAGGACAGATCTCACCGTGGCGCGAAGGTGATGCAATGACACGGGAAAGCAACGTCTAGGTTTTCGGCGAAACTGCGACACAGATCAAACACAAGATCAGCCGTAAGGTCGGTTTTGTCGACGACGGTCAGCCGATGCCGTCGTATACCTCATCGCACAAAGGACACAGTGCTACAAGATGTGCTTAGTCAGAGCTATGCCCTGGTCGGGTAGAGGGCTGGTCAGGTGAGAAGGCTGGCCAGGTGAGAAGGCGAGCATCTCCCAGGATGCGTTGCCTCCAAGGTCTTTCAACCAATGAACGCCTGTCGCAACACAAACCTTCATACGTTGAACATCACCAACTCAAAGAAACGGTCCATCCACACACAATCGCCTGCCGTCAGGCCCACCACAGGCCCCGCAGATACCCACCCCACACTTAGTTAAGTAGTCAATCGCATTGAAAATTTGTGCTTCACTGCAATGTCGTTTCTGTACAGCCGCGGCCGCATGAACCATGGGTTCAGGTCCGCAGTTGTAGAACACTAGCTGCGCTTTTTCTTGCTCTGACAAGCTTGTCAAATATTGATCTAAAAGCTCCGTGACCAATCCATGGAAGCCTTCGCTGCCGTCATCGGTCGCAACATGCACATCCGCTGCGGCGCGGGCTTGTTCTAAAAAGTAAAGTCTGTCACTGGAACGTGCACCCACGAAAATATCCGCATTGCCCTGGTCTCTGGCAAGCTGGTACACCGCGGCAAGACCAGTACCACCTGCCACACAGACAATCCGCGAACCAGGCGGTGGCATCGCGGGTTTTCCATAAGGACCACGCACATAAGCCTGGCTACCAACAGGCAGGTCTATCAGTGCCGAGGTGAACTCGCCCAGGTTGATGACCACCAACGTGAAAGGATCATCCACCAACGCTGAAAAGGGCTTTTCACCCATTCCAGGCACCCACAAAAATATAAATTCTCCGGCCTTTATCTGTAGCGGCCGATCAAACCGCAGGATCGCAATATCCTGCGTTACTCTGTTGTTTTCTAACAGCGTCACGCCACGAAACGACATATCAACGTCGTCATGCACCTCGGCTTCCGCCCGGTTAGTCTTTTCCTCTAAGTCCACGGCAAGCGTCGAAAAGTAACGAGCAATTTCCTCAGTATCCATGCCTGTAAGCGCCGAACCAATGCCCACAACTTGCGCACCCGCATGCACCATCTCGCGCACGTCATTGGCAGAACTCACGCCCCCACAGCCAATTATCGGCACGTCACAAATCGCTCTGATCTCAGCGACGCACTTCAACGCCACAGGAAGTATGCCCTTACCGGAAAGGCCGCCCACACCATTGCTAAGCACGGAGTGACTGTGCGCGGTGACCAGACCCGGACCTACGGTATTAATGGCCGACAAGGAATCCGCGCCGCCGCGAACGGCTGCTTGCGCGATGGCCGCCACATCATCGACATTGGGCGTGAGCTTCGCCACAACCGGTATGCCAACAGCTGACTTCACGGCACCCGTAATTTCTTCAACCAGCTCCGGGTCCTGGCCCATCGCCGCACCGTAGCCTTGAGCGTGAGGACACGACAGATTCAGTTCGAACCCATCACACAAGGGTGCAAGTATCTCGGCGACTCTGACAAACTCTTCAACAGAACCGCCAAAGATGGACATGAGCAGGAATTTATCATCCGGTACATCAAGATCCTTAAACAGCTCCGCGGATCTGTGTGCACCTGGATTAGTCAGGCCCACCGCATTCACATAGCAACCCGGTGCATACTGGCTGTAAATCGGTTCCCGATATCCCGCCCGCGGTTCTAGACCAATACTCTTGGTCGTCAGCACACCGATTTCAGGAACCGTGGCTAAGATGTGTCGAATTATTTCTACCGAGGTAGCGACAATGCCGGAAGGTATGGTGAACGGCCCGGATAGCGTCTTGCCTAGGAATTCAATGCTCAATGTAGATTTCGCAAAAGTGTCGGTCCCCATAGTACGCTGCTGTAGAGACTGTGAGAACTTCCGCGACCTATTTTGTCGAGATTTTGGTGCGCTTTGCACCAGCAGCTGTGTACCCCGACCGTCATTACATCCCCGGTCGGGGTCCGCTACCTGAAGTTCCTACCCGCCCGACGGAGCGACCGCGTTCGCTGTCGCCTGATCTTCAAGCGCTCGCGAGATAATGTACTGCTGGATGCGGCTGGCATCTTCAGCTGTCAGAACATCTGCAAAACTTGCCATACCTGCGCCTGCCAAGACGCCTTCAAGCACGACCTGGTTAAAGATGCTGTGCTTGTTCTGGTTCATAAGCCGCAGATCAGCAATGACACCGCCGGACTTCACCATCACCCCGTGACAGATTGCACAAACCGTATGGTAGAGCTGGTTACCCCGCGTCAGGTCTTCCGCTGAAGCAGTCAGTTCAGGCTGTGGAGGAATGGTCACATCACGAATATCGGGTGCTTTGAGCGCCAGTGTGCCGCCGAGTTTAAATGCGAGCATACGACCGAAGCTGCCATATTTGTATGACGCCGTATCATTTGTATGGCCGCCAAAGTCGTCACCCCCACCACCGGTCAGAATGGCAAGGTACTGTTCGCCATCCAGTTCGTAGCTTATGGGCGGGGCCAGCATCGCGCTGTAGGCATTATAGGTCCACAATGGATTGCCATCGGCAGCGTCATAGGCCGTCAGGATACCCATTGCATCACCCTGGAATACCAGTTCTCCCTTGGTTGCCAGTGCGCCTCCGTTCCAATGGTGTGGATGCTCCACCGACCAGACTTCCTCTCCCGTTAATGGGTTGAAAGCCTTGAGATAGCCCTTCGCTTGCGGAGCCGAATCGGCGTTGTCAACGATCAGCTTCGCTATGTTGCCCAGTTCAACGCCCAGGTTCATCGTGCCGGGATTGCGCTTGTATAGCCCGGTGGCCTTAAACTCTTCGTTCATGGCATAGATCAGTGGATTGTCCTGGGCCGGAAAATACATGATGCCGGTTTCAGGATTGAAAGACATGGCCTGCCAGTTGTGGCCACCCAGAGGGCCAGGCAGTATCCATTGCGGTTTATCACTGTAATCCGTTTCGGGATTTTCCACAGGGCGGCCGGTCTGCATGTCAACGTGGGTGGCCCATGTGGTGGTCACAAACGGGTTGGCCCGCAGCAATTCTCCGTCGGCACGATCAATCACATAGAAAAAGCCGTTTTTGGGTGCCTGCATCAGTACTTTACGCAGTACACCGTCGACCTCCATCTCTGCCAGCACCATGTCCTGTACGGCGGTATAGTCCCAGTTATCACCGGGGGTGGTCTGGTAATACCACTTCATCTCACCACTGTCGGCATCCAACGCAACAATCGAGGCCAGAAACAGGTTGTCACCACCACCAGGTGAACGGATGGCTCGAGTCCAGGGCGCACCATTGCCCACACCGAGATACACGTGATTGAAATCCGGATCGTATACGATCGAGTTCCACACGGTTCCACCACCGCCGATTTCCCACCACTCACCACCTTTCCAGGTCTCGGCCGCCATCTCCATTTCAGGGTGCTCAAACGGCAGTGCTGGGTTGCCCGGTACAGTAAAGAAACGCCAGACTTGCTCCCCAGTTTGTGCATCGTAAGCAGTCACATACCCGCGTACACCGTACTCTGCACCACCATTACCAATGTATACCTTACCCTTGGCCGTA
Organism: Pseudomonadota bacterium; assembly: GCA_036338285.1. Classification (GTDB taxonomy): domain Bacteria; phylum Pseudomonadota; class Gammaproteobacteria; order Pseudomonadales; family Azotimanducaceae; genus UBA4421. The sequence continues at coordinate 10,708 of JAYZCO010000007.1, read as the reverse complement.
CGCGGTGCGCCCGTAATGGTGTAGTTGCGAGCGTGATCAATGACGGTGTCAACTTCCCAGACTTTGTCTCCCGTCGCAGCATCGACGGCGATTAATCGCCCATCGAGCGTACCAACGTAGACCCGACCCTTGTAGACCGAAACCCCGCGACTAACCGGTCCGCAGCAAGCCTTACGCTGAAAATCCTTCGGCACGGCAGGATCAAAAGACCATTTTTCTTTGCCTGTTCGGGCATCAACTGCAAATACTTTGGAAAACGCCGAACTGAAAAACAGAGTGCCGTCCACCATGATCGGCGTCGCTTCAACCGCATAGTTGGTGTTCAGATCCAGGCTCCACGCCAAGCCGAGATCACCTACCGAGTCTTTGTTGATGGCCTTAAGAGGCGAAAACCTCTGCTCGTAGTAGTCGCGACCATAGGCCAGCCAGTTACCCGGTTCTGACGCAGCATTGTTTATACGTTCGTCGTCAATCAACGCAACACTCGGAGCCACAATACCTGCCGCGGGCTGACCATCCGACGGGTCAGTTGCCTTTTCCTCGGCACAGCCAACAAGCAACAAAAATCCAAATGCGGTTACAAATAAAAGTTTCAAGATCGTGCTTCCCTCACCATTTTCGAACACGACTAAAACATACTCACGCGAACACGTAAACAATCTGCTGCAAGCCGGTGGCGGGTATGTGTTTCGCAAGGTCTCAGACGGTGAGCGAGGCTTTAACCAATAATCTCTTGCAGTCGAGCCTTGCCATCGTGATCAAGGGCGGCAGTAACATGGCGAGATGCCATCGTGGCAATCAGCGTACGCCCGCGTTCGTTACTTAAGTCCATGCCCCCACCTGTCACCATGGACGTGGCGAGCCCGCCCATCAAATGCGCATGGGCATAGTCCTCCCAGAGCTGGTCAAAAGAATACCCTGTTACACCCTGCTCCATGAGCGCCGCGTGATAGGTACCGACAATTTCAGATTCATGTTCGCGTCTCACCTTTGGGTCCAACGAACCACCTAACAGGTAAGCAACATCATATGAGCCTGGGCCCCTGCCAATCCCTTGCCAGTCGATCACAACAACATCGCTGCCCTCACCGAACAACATATTCTCGACCCTGTAATCCTGATGTACCAGCGTCCAGGGGCTTCTGCCCGCCAGGACTGTGTTGATCTCGAGGTAATGACCGGCAAACATTTCACACAGCTCAATTCCGCCAGGTGACAGAAAGTCGGCAAATCCTTCGAGAAATACCGGAAGAATCTGCAACAGATGCTGATCAACAAACTCTATCCGTGGTCCAACCATACTCGGAATCCATTCCATCTCCGGGCTCTTCGCCCGATTCCACCAAACAGCGTGCACAGCAGCGAGCACCTTTACGGCAGCCATGGCCTGCTCAGCACTCATCCCGCCAATCTGCTCTGCCATCTCCAGACGACTCAAATCCTCCATGACAATGACAAACTCCGCCGTACCCGGGGTGATCTCCGCCCTATAGATCTCTGGCAACCCGACCGGCACCGCAGGTGCAAGTTCGTTATAAAACCTGACTTCCGCTTCGAACATGCCCAGCGCCACACCTTGGTTTCTGTTTTCTTCAAACGAGGAGGGCAATTTGACCACCACACTATCGGGTAATGCCGAGTCAGACCCTGCCAGACCGGAGACACGGTAAATCTCCCCCATAATGCCGATACCCTCGCCGATCTGAGTGAGTTCAAAGCCATTGACCTCGCACCCCAGCACCTCGCTCAGCCAGGCAGGCGTCACCTCTTCAATCGTCTTTGGAATCACTTTGTTTTCCAGTCCTTGCCGATAAACTGCAGCATGCACGAACCCACGACTTAATCCAAACTTCGGCGTTTGGCTAAAAGGAGACTAACTCATGTTCAATTTCAAAGAAAAAACAGTGCTGATCACGGGTGCCTCATATGGCCTCGGCGAGCAGTTCGCTTTCGCCTTCGCTGAGTGCGGCGCAGATCTCATTCTGACCGCAAGGAGCACCGACCTGCTTGAAGGTGTGGGTGAAAAATGCCGATCTCACGGCAGCAAAGTCACCGTCGTACCCGGAGACGTCTCTATAGAAGCAGACGTGGAAAATGTCATTACCACCGGTCTTGAGGCCCATGAAAAAATTGATGTCCTGATCAACAACGCAGGCATCGCAGACCCCCGCGGAGTCGCTGCAGAACAGTTTGATACTGAGACTTTCAATCGAATTTTGTCTGTGGACCTGGTTGGTGCCTTCTACTACGCCAGGGGTTGCGGCAAACATATGCTTGAGCGGGGCTCAGGATCTATCGTAAACATATGCTCCATTCTCGCCAGTGGCGGTAATGAGAACAATGTCATCGCCTATACCGCCGCTAAAGGTGGCCTATTGAATCTAACCTTCCAACTGGGCGTGGAATGGGCCGATCGCGGGGTACGTGTGAACGCCGTGTCGCCTGGGTTTATAGTGACAGAGATGACCCGTCCTATGCTCGAAGCCATGGGCATCGATCGCTGGATCGCCAGCCGTACACCGATGCGACGTGTCGGTGAAGCACAGGAAGTGACCAATGCCGTCCTGTTTCTGGCATCCGACCTCGCCAGCTATATCACCGGCGTTGATCTCCTGGTTGATGGTGGCACCAACGCCAGTAATGGCACCTTCCAGATCCCCCCCATTCATCATAATTGGAATATCGAAACACCCATGGTGCCAACAACCTACGAACCCGTACAGCCGCGACCAGATTGGTATGAAGCCCTGTCAGCAGGCGTGCCTGGCGTGCATTTCCCACTCCCTGACGACAGTGCAGATGAATGACCGTGCAACACATATAGCCACGCGTCTTAGCACAATCACACAATAATCAAAGCCCGGTCTTTATGGGTGGCTGACCTCGGAAGCCAGCCAATGATCAAGTGCTTCATTTACCTGCAACGGCGCTTCCTGCGCCATCCAGTGTCCCGTGTTTAACGTCACCTCGGTCAGCTGACTACACAATTGGCGCATCGGTTCCGCCAACCGCGAGCTCAACGTTTCACACGTCTGGTCGTAACGGGCATGCAGAAACAACACCGGCATATCAAGCTCGTGTCGTTCCGCACGGCTCACATAGTCGGCATTCGGCCCATGATTCATGTAGTAGGCATCAGGACCGAAGAAGCTGTTCTCGCGCAGTGCATCGGCATACTGCATAACGTCTTGTTCTGTTACCACATCAGAGTCAGCCGAGCGCTTCGGCATTTCACCACCGCCGAACCAGCCTCCGTCCTTGCGTGTCATCGCGGTCCCCGCGCGCTTACCTGCGCCGTCCGGGTCGCCTTTACGAAAGAGCAACTTTACCAACTGCTCAGGATCCGCATCAAAAGCCCGGGTCGCTTCGTCAAAGTGCTCTTCATAGTAAAACTGATATTCCCATTGCCCACCTGGAAATTCATCTTCCGGGTAAAGGGCGCGGTCGACATAGGGAAGTAACCCCGCCCACCCCCTTTCAATGGTGTGATAGGGCACACAAAGATTGGCAATACCAAGGCATCGATCTGCGTGGTGACGGGCGATATTCGAAACAGTCGCCGCCCCCCAGTCGTGCCCTACCCAAATGGCCTGATCGATGTCCAGGCCATCGGCCAGGTCGATCAAATCTTTAACAACCTGTTCCTGAGCATAGGCATCCAGTGTTCGATAAACCGAAGACTTTCCATATCCGCGCATGTCTGGCGCGATCGCCCTGTATCCCAGATCGGCAAAATAGGGCAGCTGATGGCGCCAGCTTAAAGACAGTTCCGGCCAGCCATGCACGAATATGATCGGGACATGACTCACCTCTCCCGCACATAGGTAATGACATCGATGCCTTTCCGTGACATACGTATCGCTGCACATGCTCATTGTGCGACCCTCGAACTTAAAGCGACGTGTTCCAGGATATCTGCAACCAGCTCAGGTACCACTTCATCCGGCATATTGTGGCCCATGCCTTCGTATACGATATATTTCGAGCCAGAAATCAGTTCAGCTGTATGCGCGCCATGGGGTGGTGGCAAGAGCGTATCGAGTGCACCGTGCTGGACAAGCGTCGGCACGCTGATGGTTTTGACTTCTTCGCTGCGATCTCCGGCAGCCATGATAGCCAGTAGTTGACGTGGCATCGCTTCAGGAAAAATACCCATCGCGTGCAATTGCGCGTATGCGTCTTCGCCCGCTTCACTTAACCCCTGTAAGTCGGCACCTGCCTGGTCTTCCGGGTCCGGCAGGTGGGCTGCACCCGTTGTAGACATGATCGAAACCAGAGAGGCAGTGCGTTCGGGATATTGCGCCGCCACAATCTGAGCAATCATCCCGCCCATGGAGGCCCCCACCACATGTGCTCGCTCGATGCCTAATTCATCCATCACCGCCACCGCATCCGCTGCCATATCCTCGAGCGCGTAAGGCGCATCAATCCCCAAGCCAACAAAGTCTTTCAGCATCTCCCACCAAAGCGTCGGTTCACCCAGCCGATCGAGACGTTCCGAATCTCCTGTGTCCCGGTTATCGAACATCACAATACGATAACCTGCATCTGCCAGGGCATTAACGAAACCCTCATGCCAGAGTTTGTGCGAGGCAGTCAGACCCATAACAAGCAGGATGGGCGGTGCTTTGACGTCTCCAGCGACGACATACGCCAGTTCGACATTGTTAATTGTCGCAACATTCGTCTCTTTTTCGTGGGTGTATTCGGCATAGACGGCGCCAACACCCATAAAACCGCTCACCCACAGGGATAGGCAAATTAACCTTTTCATCCACATCAACATCGTTGCTTTCCTCATGTTGGTTGGTTCAAGATTGCTCCCAAACGAATGAGAGAGGATAACGATGAAATCACCAATATGCGATCTACTGGGCATTGAGTTCCCGCTCATTGCCTTTACACACTGTCGTGATGTGGTCGTCGAAGTCACCAAGGCTGGAGGCTTCGGTGTCTTAGGTGCGGCCGGTTACAACGCAGAAACGCTCGAAATCGAACTCAGCTGGATCGATGAGCACATTGACGGCATGCCCTATGGCGTGGACCTCATTGCCCCGACCAGTATGGCAATCACGGATGACAACAATACGCCGGAACACATCGAGTCGATGATCCCGCGGGAACATCAGGACTTCGCAGCCAATATTCTTGCCCAACACAACATAGACACTGCTGATGTCTATGCGGATCAACGGGCCGGTGCAGGCGGATTCCTCACCAAAGGTAAAGCCGCCAGTATCATCGATGTCGCTTTTTCTCACCCGATCAAACTCATTGCCAACGCCTTGGGTGTGCCTCCGCAGTATATGCTGGACTTGGGCAAGGAACGCGGTGTTGCCGTGGCGGCCCTTGTCGGCGCCAAGGAACATGCAGCAAAGCAAGTTGAGGCAGGCGTCGATGTACTGGTTGTTGCGGGAACGGAAGCGGGTGGCCACTGTGGCGAAGTGTCGACCATGGTTCTGGTACCAGAGGTTTGCCAGTATATCGAAGGCAGCGGCGTCCCTGTACTCGCCGCAGGTGGCATCATAAAAGGCAGACAAATGGCCGCATCCATGGCTATGGGCGCATCGGGTGTCTGGACCGGTTCGATGTGGCTGACCACCGCCGAAGCCGAAACATCGCCCGTCATCAAGGAAAAATACGTGCAGGCGAGCTCTCGCCAGACGGTTAGATCCCAGGCTCGCACAGGTAAGTACTCGCGTCAGTTGCGCTCTCCCTGGACTGATGCATGGGAATCTGAAGAAGCACCTCGACCGCTGCCAATGCCACTGCAATCACTGGTGAGTGAAGCACCACTGGCGAAAGTGACCAAGTTGGCCGAAGGTGGGCACGAGGGAGCACGACAACTTGCCACCTCTTTCGTTGGTCAGGGCGTCGGGTTGATCGAGGCAATTCAGGATACGAGAACCGTTGTGAGGGAGTTTATGGAAGACTACCTCGCTGCCGTCGAGCGCATGAGCGCAACACTGGAGGAATAGCCTCAACGGTAGCTCAAGCTAAATAGGCAGAACCTGCAGTCCACCGGGTCTGTAGGGGCTGCCATTGCGCGGATCATCATCGGTAGCACGCGACTGGAAATAACAATCCGGACCGATAAATCGTAAGGCAAGGGTCCGCCTGGCAAAGTTCTGCGTAGCGCCTCCGCCGTGCAGCGCCCCCATATGAAAAACCACCACATCACCCCGTTGAGAGTCGAACCTTCGCACATCGTGGGTTTTTTCAGTCACCAGCGGAATATCTTCAGACCGGTATTCACCATAAATAGACGAATAGGTCTTACCAGCATGGGATCCTGCAGCGACTTCCAAACCTCCCGCTTCTGGCACCTCGTCAAATGAGATCCACAAAACAATCATGTCATCACCGGCCGCACTGATATCGGCCCGGTCCTGATGCCAGCCAGTCGGAGGACTGTTCGCTTCTTTGAGAAATATCTGTTCGCCTAAGAACCAGGCTTCCGTTGAGATATCCGCATCCAGCACAGCTTTCAATATTGCAACAATATCGGGATGGCATATCACATCTTGATAGACAGGCAGTGCCTGTGGGTGACCAATATCCTGATAGAAGAAACCGGATTCTGCTACATCCAGTGCCCGGGCAGCGCCCTCTCCCGATACACGCAAGATGTCATCGGTCAGCAGACGCGCTGCAGCAGGACCAGGATTTTCCATACTCCACTGCCAGGCAGCCTCTGCTCGATTTAAACAATCCTCTGACAGTGCGCCGGGTATTTTCAGGCACCCGTCTTCGAGAAATTTCTCCCGCAGTGTCACCGTTATGTTCAATCCGTCTCTATCGCTGCCAGTACCTTAGGCGGGGACAGCGGTAGTTCGACCATGCGCTTACCGAGCGCACGACTGACGGCATTACCCACTGCTGCCAACGGTGCAACGATGGGTGTTTCTCCTACACCTCGCACACCGTAGGGATGTGTGTCATTAGGCACCTCGACAATCTCCGTATCGATCATGGGAAGGTCTGAGGCTACCGGGATTCGATAGTCTAGAAATCCCGGGTTCTCCTGCTGACCTTGGGTGTCATAGATGTACTCTTCGTTTAAAGCCCAACCGATCCCTTGTGCTGCGCCACCCTGCATCTGACCCTCTACATAATCCGGATGTACCGCACGACCCGCATCCTGAATGGCTGTATAGCGTTTGACAGTAGAACGGCCTGTTTCACGATCCACTTCTATGTCACACAAATTAATGGAAAACGAGGGTCCCGGACCTTGCGCGTTGAGTGAAGCTCTTGCCGATATCGGACCACCGGTTTTGGGAAAACTACGCGCTATTCTGGCAAGTTTCAGCGGTTCCACGTCCACATTTACCCCCGGAGCGGGGCGTGCCTCACCATCTTCCCATTCGACCTGGTCAGCATCGATTCCCCAGGTGATCGCTGCCCGGGCTTTAAGCTGGGCCACAACGTCCTCACAGGCATTGACGACCGCCATACCGGTTGCAAAGGTGGTGCGGCTGCCACCTGTCGTGTTGCAGAAGCCTGTCGAGTCCGTATCCCCAACGCGCACGCGGATACGTTCGTAGGGAACCTGCAATGTCTCGGCTGCCATCAGCGCCATGGACGCTCGACTGCCTCCAATATCGGGGTTGCCTTCGACAATCTGGATCATGCCCGATTCCGCAACATGGACTTCCGCGCTTGAATTGTTACCTGCGTTAAACCAGAAACCCGCGGCAACACCACGACCTTCATTTTCTCCCAGCGGTGCGTGGTAGTGCGGGTGGTTTTTCGCGGCTTCGAGGCATTCAACGAAACCGATCTTCTTGAACCTGGGTCCGTAGGCAGCATGCGTGCCCTCCTGCGCAGCATTCTGCAGGCGAAAATCGATGGGATCGATATCGAGCACCTGCGCCAGTTCATCGATCACGGATTCACCCGCATACATCGATTGCGGTGCACCCGGGGCACGATACGCACCAACCCTGGGTTTGTTAACCACCACTTCATAGCCTTCGATCAGCACATTTTCAACGTCATATGGGGCAAAGATACACATTGCACCCGCGCCCAGAGGACTGCCTGGAAAGGCACCGGATTCATACAAAAGATCGGCATACATGGCCGTAATCTTTCCATCCCGGGTTGCACCAACCTTAACCGTATTGATCGTCCCCGACGCAGGTCCGGTACTCATAAAGACTTCATCTCGACGCATCACCATTTTTACGGGCCGCCCTGCCTTCTCCGACAATTTCAATGCCAGCGGCTCAAGGTAGACCACTGTTTTGCCGCCGAAACCGCCGCCAATTTCCTGAGCGACAACACGAATATCACCCGTATCCATGCCGGTGGCGAGCGCAGTCATATCACGTATGCCAAAGTGACCCTGGGACGAACACCATATGGTTACCCGACCGTCCTGATTGAAACTAGCAACACAAGCATGAGGCTCGATATAACCCTGATGCACCATCGGGGTAATGAAGGTTCTTTCGATGACCACATCGGCATCGGCCAAGCCCGCTTCCACATCGCCCTTGCTTATCGTGGTTTTCTGCGACACGTTAGAGGGCTTATCCGGGGTTTCAGAAAGCCCTTGTGTGAACATGTCATCGTGTAACAAGGGTGCATCGGGATCCATGGCTTCGCGCATATCAAGTACCGGCTGGAGCACTTCATACTCAACTTGCACAAGCCCTGCAGCCTCCTGCGCAAGCGCCTGCGATTTAGCCGCGATCGCAGCGACAGGCTGACCTGCATAGAGCGCTTTTTCACTCGCGATTACATTTTCCATGAAGCGTTTGCGACCCACGCTGATGCCCGTACGATCAGGAAAATCATCGGCCGTGATGAGCGCAAAAACCCCGTCAACAGCCAGTGCCGCGCTTGCATCAATTCCCAGAATACGTGCGTGGGCGTGAGGCGAGCGGATAACAAAGCCGTATATCATGCCTGGCAGAGACTCATCTGCCCCATAGTTGGCTTTGCCTGTCACTTTCTCAACCCCATCCGGGCGAATGGGTCGGGTCCCTACATACGTGAGTTCTTCCGCTTCGCTCAAGACGCTTCTCCCAGAATTGTTATGCCTTTATTCTCGCAGAAACTACCACACTGATGCGAGTGGATGATCCGGAGTCAGAACACAATCCCAACACATGAGTATTCCAGATCGCGCGCGGGTGCATTAATCTAGCCGGGGAACATCAACAGGAGAGGCTATGGCCGGAGCACTTGACGGCATACGCATTATAGATTTAACCACGATCTATTCAGGACCCATCTGCACATCGATCCTGGGTGATCAGGGTGCAGATGTGATCAAAATCGAATCACCTGAAGGAGACTGGATCCGCTCGATCCAGAATATTCAGCGCAATGGGGTAAACGGGGCGTTTGCAATGATGAATCGCAACAAACGCTCAGCAATGATCGATCTCACCACGCATGAAGGTAAGGACATACTCCGTAAACTTGTAGCGGATGGTGATGTACTGGTCGAGAACTATCGACCGGGGGTGATGGAACGCTTAGGCCTCGGCTATGAAGCGCTGAAAGAAATCAACCCCGGGCTGGTTTTCGCCTCTATTAATGGTGTTGGCGCAATCGGACCTTACGCGAATCGGCGGGTTTATGACGCGATCATACAGGCCATCTCCGGGGTCGCCGCCCTGCAGGCCGATCCCAAAGAAGAACGGCCTATCATGGTCAATACCCTGATTTGCGACAAACTTACGTCCTGGGCCGCCGCTCAAGCAATCACTGCAGCACTCGTGGCTCGGGGCAAGACCGGCGAAGGACAGAAGGTTGATGTTGCCATGCTCGACACGGCACTTTTTTTCCTCTGGTCCGACAGCATGCTCAACTACACGTTTATCGGTGACGACGTCCCTTACGTCGAGCCTTTAAGTCATGAAGTTTTCGTCCGCCAGACGCGCGATGGCTATATCTGCACCATGCCAGTCCAGGCCGACGAATGGCTGGGACTATTTAAGTCTCTGGATTTACCAAATCTGCTGGAAGATCCTGAGTACCTCGATGAGGATAGTCTTGGCGGCATTGATACGGAAAAACTAGGCGTGCGGCTTAACGAGGCCATCGCCCTTTTCGACACCGATACCTTAGCGACACACCTGGAAGCAAACCAGGTCCCCTTCGCTAAGATCAACGCAAGGGAAGAAGTCATCACCGACCCGCAAGTACAGGCCATGGAGTCTCTATGGGAATTCGAACATACCTGGGCGGGCCCTATGCGTCAGGCACGGCCACCAGGTCGATTTTCTGCAACACCCTCCGAGCTGTTCAAACATTCCCCGGAGCACGGCCAGCACACGACAGAAGTACTCGAGGAAATAGGCTTGGATGCCAGTGCCATCAAAGAACTCCGCAATAAAGGCATTGTGGGCGGATGAGCGAGCCAGACCTGCTCGCATTGCGCGAAGAAATTGCGCATTTAAGGACTAAGGCCGATGCCAATGTCCACCAAATGCGACTCGCGGAACGCGATGAGGAATATCGGCATCGACTTCTCGAACTTGATCTTGCCTGTTCCGGCATAGAACCTGTCGGCACGGATCCCCGAGCACCCAGTCACGGCAACAAAGCATTTGTCCAAGACATGCAAGGTGTCGATTTCGACAAAATCGCGCCGGTGTTAAAACAAATCCACGAACAGGGCTATGCAGTTGTACGGGAATTCTTAAACCCAGATGAAATTGCACAGACAGCAACCTCAATGCAGCCTTTT
>JAYZCO010000006.1:0-21349 GCA_036338285.1 Pseudomonadota bacterium | reverse complement strand
GCAGAATGGAAGTACCTGCTTGAGCTTCGACCAACTCGCCGTTTATGTTAAGTCCGACGGTCGGGTCGCCTTCGACGAGGGGGGTTCCAAAATCTTTATCGGCGAGTCTCACGTTTCACTCCGCCCGAAAACAAAGTCGTCTGGGAAATTTGTGATTGCTGAGTTTACAGGGATCGGTGTCATACCGCCCATTTGGCACAAGCTTGTTTTTTCGAGCACCTCACAGAGATCCTGCAATTTTATGAGTTCTGCCTCAATGTCCTCAGCGCGACCGCTACGCAAATTTTGCATGAGTTCGGCACCACGGACAGAGCCGATCCGACACGGCGTACATTTACCACAGGATTCGATCGCGCAGAATTCAAAGGCATATTGCGCTTGTTGGGCCATGTCGATCTGGCCATCATAAACGACGATGCCACCATGCCCGATACCGGCACCTATTTTCTGCATGTCCTCGTAAGTGAGCGGCGTACCAAATTGCTTAGGATTAAGGTAAGCGCCGAGCGGTCCACCGATCTGCACACCTTTTATCGGGCCTCCACTCCTTGTGCCCCCACTGTACTCATCCAGAAAGTCACCCAGTCGCATACCAAAAGGAAGCTCGATTAAGCCACCCTTACGTACATTGCCAGACAGTTGAAACGGCATCGTGCCTGTTGAATCGCCAATGCCGTATTGGCGGTAGGCATCGCCACCATGACGCACGATCCATGGCACAGAGCACAACGTGATGACATTATGAACGAGCGTCGGCTTCCCATGTAGGCCGCTGATTGCAGGAAGTGGGGGCTTTGCACGGATCTGACCCCGCTTGCCTTCAAGACTTTCCAACAAGGAAGTCTCCTCACCGCAGATATAAGCCCCTGCGCCGATGAAGAGTTCTATATCAAAATGCTCGCCCAACAAATTATGTTCTCGGCTGAGTCTGAGCGCTTCGCTCATGACTTCGATCGCCAGGGGATATTCAGAACGTAAGTAGATGAATGCTCGATCAGCACCAACGGCTTGGCCTGCCAGCAACATCGCGTCGATCAATAAGAAAGGATCACCCTCCATGATCATCCGGTCAGCGAATGTACCGGAATCGCCTTCGTCTGCGTTGCAAACGATGTATTTCTGTTCGGCAGGCGTGTCTGCAACGGTACGCCATTTGATGTGAGCAGGGAATCCGGCACCGCCACGGCCGCGCAGACCAGAGAGTTTAACTGCCTCGATGATCTGCTTAGGGTCACGATCCACATTGCTGAAACCACCATCTTTCTGATAAGCAACCAGGTCGGTCGGCGCAACCAACCCCGAACGGCCAAAGACGAGCCGTGTTTGAGCGTCCAGCCAGGCATCGATCTCGCTGGTGGGTTGCTTAAGCTGAGCAGACCTAACTTGTGCGTAGCGCTGGATCGTGCCATCGGCTCGCACTTGCACCAATGGTTCTGCCCACGTCGCCCCCAAACTACCGGTCGTCGTTAATTGACCCATTTTACCCAGAGGGTCCATCAGGCCATCTGCGCCAAGCGCAGCGGCAACCGAGTCACGAGAAAGCAAAATTTCTTGCGTACTCATCGCAGCATTTCGTCTATGTCAGCGTCATTCGCTTCGACGATGAGCTTTTCATCGATCATCAATGCGGGCCCGTTAGCACAAAGTCCCAGGCAGTAGACTGACTCCAGACCTACAGCGTTGTCAGGTGTTGCGTTGCCGACAGTGATGCCCAGCTGCGCTTCAAACGCGGCCTGAAGCTTACGGGCTCCTACAGCCTGACAAGCCTCCGCGCGACATATTCGGATGCGCTTTCGGGGTGGTGGCGTCGTACGTAGGTCATGGTAAAAACTCACAATACCACGCACTTCAGCCAGACTGAGATTAAAAGCCTCGGCAACCGCTGCCCGGGCTTCATCGTCGATATAGCCCCTAGCAGCAACGATCGCACGAAGTGCGTACAGGGGCCCGCCGGTCTTCTCGACGTAAGGATCAATCATCGCGGTAAGGCTGGCCATGAATTAACGACTACGGCATGGGCTTGACTACCCAAGCACACCTTGGCTTTTCAGCTGATCAACGACCTCCTGTTCGAGGTTCAATTCCTCGGCGAGGATCTCATTGGTGTGTTCGCCGAGTAATGGGGCTCTGATCAAAGACACCTTGGATGCCGATAATTCCGGCGCAAACCCCAACAGCGGCACGTTGCCATGTACGGGGTGGTCAACATCATGAATAAAGCCGCGTTCGCGCAAATGGGGATCGGTGTGCAACTCAGCGGTATCTAAGGTTGCCGAGCAGGGCACACCTGCTTCGCCGAGAATTTCCATCACTTCATATTTTGTCCGCTGACGAGTCCAATCAGCGAATATCTCATACAGTTCAGTGCCGTGTTGAAGTCGCGTTTCAACGTTTTCAAAGCGCTCATCAACTACGAGCTCGGGTTTGTCGGTGGCGGCACATAATTCGTCCCAATGGCCGGTGGTGATCGGCATGATGAACGCCCAGTCGTTGGCACCGAAGGGCTTACAGGGATACAAGGCCACCGGCGGCAACCCTTGGGCGTTGCCATGTCGACCGCACGCAGCAGTGCCCCACTGCGCGCCAAGTGCAATGCGTGTACGCATAAAATACGTCATCGCTTCCTGCATGGATATTTCGATCTTCTGACCCTCGCCCGTGCGCAACTTTTGCACATAGGCAGCAAGTATCGCCATCCCAAGCTGCACGCCGGTACCCGAATCCCCGGTTGTGGGGCCGGGGACGCTGGGCGGCCCATCCTCTTCACCCGTCACAGAAAAGGCCCCTGCGGCCGCCTGCGCGATCATGTCATAGCTCTTGTAACCCGCATATGGACCCTGCGTGCCGAATCCTTTCAGGCGTGCGTATATCAAGCCTGGGTGTACCTTGCGAAGCGTTTCGAATTCGAGATCAAGACGTTCAATCACCCCAGGGCCATAGTTTTCGACAAAAACGTCAAACTTTGGAAGCAACTGAAGGAACAACGCTCGACCTTCTTCAGAGCGTAAGTTGAGCGCAAGACTTCGCTTGTTGGCGTTCCAATTGCAGAAATAGGCAGAGTACGCGGTCTCTCCACTGAGTCCGACACCCCGACCAGGATCACCCTGGTCTGGCGGCTCTATCTTCACGACATCCGCACCCAACCAGGCGAGTGCCTGGGTCGCCGAGGTGCCGGCTTCATACTGCGTCATATCGAGAATTCGCAGGCCTTCCAGTGCTGACATCTGATATACCCCTTAAATGCTGAGCTGAGTGGAGCGGTTAGTCCACGCTGCGCATACGTTTCGGATCGCCATCACGCATAGGTACTTCCTTTCATCCCCGTTGCGATGTCCTGTCGAATAACAACGTTTACCAAAGCCGGCTTTCCGGAGGCAAAGGCACGTTCCAGGGCGGGGCCTATTTCTTCCGGGCGCTCGCAGTATTCGCCATGTCCGCCCATGGCTTCCACGATCTTATCGTAGCGCGTGTAATTGAGGGTTGTAGCGACCACACGATTTGCCCCGTATATGGCCGCTTGCGGTCGCGCCATCTGACCCCAAGCACCGTCAACCCCGACTATACCTACGATCGGCAACTCAAAACGCACCGCAGTATCGTACTCAAAGCCATTAAGCCCGAAAGCACCGTCTCCATAAATGATGAGTACGCGCTTTTCCGGTTTGGCAAGCTGTGCTGCAAGCGCGAATGGCATGCCAACACCTAACGTGCCCAGAGGTCCTGGGTCCATCCAACAGTTCTCTTCAGGAACGGGCAGGACTTTAGATGCTTGAGCAACAATATCCCCCCCATCGCCGATCAAAATAACATCTTTATCTGCTACGAAATCCTTGATTTCGCGGCACATACGCAGCGGGTCGATCGGCACTTCGTCAGACTGGAGCTGAGCGTTGAAAGCCGCTTCCAGCTCGGTTTCGCGCTCGATCAATTGATCGCGCCAGCCAGTAAAATCAAGCCCATCATTCTCCACTTTATCCAACAAGCTTTCGAAAGTGGCTGCCAGGTTACCGACGACTGCAGCGTCGGCCGATCGATTCGTACCAATCAGCTCGTTTTCCACATCCAATTGAATAATTTTGGCATCCGCCGGGATCGAACGACCGAAGCCCAAACGGAAATCAAGAAGTACCCCTGCACAGACAAATACATCGCATTGTTGCATGGCCTCTTTGCGCACCCGATTCAGCAGTTCAGGTGTACCGGGTTTTACGCAGCCTCTGCCCATACCATTCACGAACGTGGGAATGTGGGTCAGCTCAACGAACTTCTGTAAGGCGCTCGATGCGTTTGACCACTTGACGCTGGTACCCGCCATCATGACCGGTTTCTTTGCATTTGCGAGCACCTCGAGCGCCTGCAGCACATCGCTTTCGGCAGGTGTTAGCAAAGGCGGCTCCGGGCGCATCTTAGGGAATCGAACCTGGTCCACTTCGGCTTCTGCGCTCAACACATCCATGGGAATTTCAAGAAATGCCGGTCCGGGGTTACCGGACACTGCATGACGTATAGCAAGCTCAATATAATCGGGTATACGTCGCGTGTCGTAACAGGCATCTGCCCATTTAGTGATCGGTTTCATCACCCCGACATGGTCCATCTCCTGCAGTGAACCGCGACGTAAATTGTTAAACGGCCCTTGTCCGCCGATGACGAGAATGGGGCTGTTAGCGCGCCATGCGTTTGCCACACCGGTTACACCATCCGTCACACCCGGCCCTGCGGTAAGAACCGCACAACCTATCTTTCCAGGATTGAGCCGACTCCATGCATCCGCTGCATGCACTGCCGCCTGCTCATGGCGTACGTCCACCACTTTAATGCCTTCGTCCAGACATCCATCGTAGATTGCCATGACGTGTCCACCGCTCAGCGTGAAAATACATTCCACTCCAGCTTCTTTCAGTGCTCGTGCCGCGAGCTTGCCACCGTGCATCCCCATACCCTTCACCTTTAATTTAGTGGAAGGATCTTATCATGTCGCATGGCAACTGCTCATCTGAGTTTAAGCGGGATAAAATACCCGATCGATGGGTGACGACCACACGTTTAAGTGTCCTACCCTTTAAATCACATGCTCGAGATCAAAACCCTATTTTCAGCATCGGCAACAGGTTTCGGCAACCTGAGCCCAGTTGACATCCCTTTACACAGTGACTTGCAGGAATTTTCTCAAGTCATAAAACGCATCAGGACCGAACCTGAACCCGAGGCAAAAAAAAGCCCGAAAAGGTGTATCGCACCTCTTCGGGCTATTGGTCCTCGAACGGGCCTATTAGAAGTTGTAGCTCACGCTGCCCCCAATGATACGGGGATGTGGGCGGAGCCGAATACCGCTGGCACCGAAGTTCTCCTGGGTACCCGTGTAATACTCTTCGTCGCCCAAGTTCTGCACGAACAATTGTGCACTCCAGTTTTCATTTTCCCATCCCATGCGAAGATTGAAGACATCAAAATCAGGGCTTAGATAGGGAAACTGACCCGAGCCAACCGGACGAATCAGACCTTGATTAGGTGACGGGCCACGCGTCTGGCGGTTAGTCAATCCTTCTATGTCTGAAAACTGTCCATCTCTGTGAATATATTCCACTCGAATCCAGGCATCACCACCACCGACATTCCAGAAGTACTGTGCTGCCAGGTTAAAGCTCAACTCCGGCGCTTTCGGTAATTCGAGACCGTCCAATGAGACACTGTATCCTCCGGTCAATTCCACCGGAGCGTCGTGTTCGATTTCAGTATCAATGATGCCGAGCGCTCCGCTTAAACTAAAGTTATCAGACAACAGTGCCTGAAATTCAACTTCAAACCCTACCGCGTTCGACTCATCGATATTGATGGTCTGCTCAAAATTTGAAGAAAGATCGCCAGGCGTTAAGAATCTGAAAGATTCGAACTGCATATCATCCCAAGCGAGATAGAAGGCCGCGGCGTTGATACGTAAGCGATTATCAAGAAACTCCGATTTCAAACCGATCTCGTAGTTCCACAGAACCTCTTCATCGTACTCAACCGTGAACGCCGGATTGCCATCCGCGTTCGTGTTGTTTCCCGTGCTGGTCCCGCCGGCCTTGTAGCCTTTTGAAATCATGCCGTAGATACCAACGTCATCATTGATTTGATACCGAACACCAGCGCGTGGGGCAAAATCACTAAAGCTTTCGTTGCCACTGGCCACGGGTCTGGGAGAATTCCCAAAGCTCTGAAAAAAGTCAAAACCCGGGCCACCTGGATAACCTGGCGAACCTGGGAAGCAGCACGTTGGCCCAATGCCGTTACCCGCCATCTTGTTCCTGACGTCGTCACGGCTGAAACGTCCACCGATGATCACATCCAATTGATCTGACAGGTGAAATGTAAAGTCACCGAACGCCGCGAGGCCCTTGACCGAAGCGCTCTTGGTATTCAACGCCAATCCAAGCCCTTCTGGAAACGGCGGTAAGAAACCGACTCCGCCGATCGTATCTCCAGGGCGGGACGAAGTCCGCACTGCATTTTCCTGGCTTTGCTTGTCCTTCGAATACATAACGCCAAACACCCAGTCCAGGCTGTCACTCAGGCTTTCAATTCGAAGCTCAGTGCTATATGACTCACCTTCGTACGAGTTCGTTCGGGCCAACGCATCCAATCCACCAACCAGGTCATTGTCAAACAATCGCTCGAATTCGGAATCGATGGCGCCAGTAATCCATTTCAGGGTCGTCGTGTCATTGATTTCATGCGTTACATTGACGATAACAATCGTGGTTTCTAGGTCATTACGCTCGTTGAGGTCATGGCTCAATTTATTTCGATTATTAGGCCAAAATCCGGTACCCGGATCCACCGCAGTCTGCACGCCCAGCGTATCGACCGAGTCCAGATCCAAGAAACCCGAGGGTACATTTTCATCATGCCCCTGTTCTTCATCCGCATAAATCAGCGTCGTCATGACAGAAGTACGGTCGTTTACGTCCCACAGACCTTTTAGGCGGGCACTTAGATACTCATGGCCACTGTCACTAGCACCATTGGCGTTAAAACCATTGGCAACCGCGGTCGGACAAGACGCCGGACCGGCACTCCGGTCGCAAATATTTTTAACGTAGCCGCTGTTGTCTTCAATATTGATCACGCCGCGTAATTTAAAAGAATCAGAGACCGGCACGTTGAGCATACCCGTCACATTCCACTGCCCCCCCGCGTCATCATAGGATTCTCCACCCAGGGTGATTTGCCCATGCAGATCATCTTGCGGATTTTGTGTGGTCAGGTTGAGCGCTCCACCAACCGCATTGCGACCAAAAAACGTTCCCTGGGGACCGCGCAGCACTTCGATACGCTGCATGTCCGGTAATTGGGGATTGGCAAATTGGTTGGGTACTGACGCCACACTGAATTCATCGAGGTAAACACCGATCGAGTGGATCGTCGCGTTTTCTCCCGAAACAAGGTTGTTCACACCCCGAATCGAAACCCCCGCACCACGCTTACCAAATTGGCCATCCTCCGTATAGCTCACGTTAGGCGTGAGCATCAGATAGTCAGTGGCACTTTTTATGTTCTGCCTTGCAATGGCATCTGCACTAAACGCAGTCACAGCAACCGGCACATCCTGCAAACTTTGTTCACGACGCTGCGCAGTAACCACGACTTCCTCAAGCACAACTTCTTCATTGGCTGCACTCACAACGCCAGGCATGGCTGCTGTAGCGAGCAACAGAGAAACGAGCAAATTAATCGTTGCAATATTTTTCATAAACCCTCTCCAAACGACATTTCATAGCACCCGCAAGTATTCATTAGGTGCTGATTCGCGCACTCTTGTTGCTCGAGTGCTGCATGGCCCACATTTTGCGAGCAGGACGGATGATCTTCAAGGCAAATTAACCCATTTGCCCAGTGCGCGGATTTAAGATGATAACAGAATTAGTGTCAAGTAGTTTAGAGCTAAACTATCTTGACGCTTTAACCTACTTTCAGCACCACCAAAGCCCCCGGGGCCGGTGGTGAGAGCAGAACCAACCCCCTTATAGGCATTTTTATTGCTTATATAAGTGTCAAAGGGTAAATCTCTGCCCGCGCTGCAGTCATTCCCCTGTTGCGTTAGCGGCCTGCGAGACAAAAGGCAAAAAAGGGAGGTCGGATTGTTATAACCAACATCAGACACCGATTTCCAACAGGCATATCTCCTTCACACCATGACGCGCTTGTTAGCCATTGAGCTTTTAGTTTAGACTTAAACTTATTCTTCAGGCCTGCCTAAAAACATCAAGCCAACAAATGAACAGCGACGAACCATGTTAAAGAAGTCTAATACATGACAACAATGACGGGCGGGACAGCAATCGTCGAGTCGGTATTGGCCCACGGTGTCGACACGGTCTTCGGACTCCCTGGAGGTCAGCTTTACGACTTATACAACGCTTATTTTGAAGCCCAAGACCGGCTGACAGTCCTTTCTTCTCGCCATGAACAAGGGGCTGCGTACATGGCCTTTGGCTACGCTTCGGCGACGGGCAAGGTCGGTGTGTTTTCGGTGGTACCCGGACCCGGACTGCTCAACAGCAGCGCAGCACTCCTGACTGCATTCGGTTGTAATGCCAAGGTTCTTTGCATATGTGGTCAAATCCCTTCTTCGGGCATGGATGTCGGCGCCGGATATCTGCACGAGTTGCCCAATCAGCTCGGTTTAGTAAGCAATCTGACTAAGCATGCCGAACGTATTGATCGCCCGGCAGATGCTCCAGAGGCTGTACGCCGTGCGTTTCAAGCCCTTCACTCTGGCCGACCCAGACCAGTAGAAATTGAGATGTGCATGGACGTGATGGAGGCCGAAGAAGAAGTTGATCTCGGTCCCGTGGCGAAGATCAACCCCGCCCGCGAAACCGACCCTGACTTAATCTCCAAAGCGGCAAAAATTTTAGCTTCCGCGAAACGCCCACTCATTATGTTGGGTGGAGGTGCAAGAGAAGCCGGCGGCGAAGTGTTGGAGCTAGCAGAAGCCTTACAAGCACCCGTCTGTGCATTTCGGCAAGGGCGTGGAATCGTGAGCGACAGACACTATCTAAGCCACACCTACCCCGCCGGTAATCGTCTTTGGGCAGACGCTGATGCCATATTGGCGATAGGTACCCGTCTTAAGTATCCGCTCATGTACTGGGGGGTAGAAGAACTGCCCATTATTCGCATCGACATTGATCCGGAAGAAATCACCCGTCTGCATACGCCTGAAGTGGCGATCTTGGCCGATGCCAAGGTAGCACTCGAGGCCTTGATCCCTGAAGTTGGTCGCCACAATTCAGTGCGCAGCAGCCGCGAACCGGAACTGGCAGACCTCAAAGCGCAATTAGGACAAGCATTCGCTCAGGTTCAACCGCAATGGGACTTCCTTCAAGTCATTCGACAAGAACTACCGGACGACGGGATATTTGTTGACGAAGTGACACAAACCGGCTTCGCCTCTTGGTTTGCCATGCCTTTCTATCACCCTCGAACGCTCATTAGCAGCGGTTACCAGGGTAACCTTGGCTACGGTTACGCAACGGCATTAGGCGTAAAAGTAGGTTGCCCCGACCAGAAAGTCATCCAAATAAGCGGTGACGGCGGCCTCATGTACAATATTCAGGAACTCTCAACTGCGGTTGCTAATCAGATAGATCTGGTCACCATCGTCTTTACAGACGGCAGGTTCGGCAATGTACACCGTGACCAGCGCAACAAATTTGGCAATCGAAATATCGCCACCACCTTACATAATCCGGATTTCGTCGCCCTGGCAGAGAGTTTCGGCGCCACTGGTTTGCGCGCGCACGATCCGGCGAGCCTGCGCCTTGCAATCCAACAGGCATTCAAAGAAAAAGGCCCGTCCCTTATCGAAGTCAGGGTGCAGGAAATGACCAGCCCATGGCAGTATATCGGACTACCCAAGGTACGGGCATGAACGACAACTTAGAAGCACGCCCTACAATTTCAGACATTGAACCTTATCAGCAGGGCAAGACAAAACTGGGCAATCAGACATCACCGATAAAACTGTCCAGCAACGAGTCTGCATTGGGCTGCAGCGACGCTGCGCGCAAGGCTTTTATCGACTGCCAGGAGACCTTGTACCGTTACCCGGACGACAGCCAAATCGAGCTGCGTGCGGCGATTGCAGAGATACATCATCTGCCCGTTGAGCAGATTGTCTGCGGCAATGGATCCGAGGAACTCATTGGTTTAATTAATCGCGCCTACGTCAGAGAAGAAGACGAGGTGATATTGACCGAAAACCATTTTGTGATGTGCCCGATCTATGCCAAGGGTCAGGGCGCAAAGGTTGTTCTGGCAGCTGAACACGACGATACAATCGATGTCGATGCAATCCTGAGTGCGATCACAAACCGCACACGATTGATATGCATCGCAAACCCCAACAATCCCACGGGCACCTACGTTGCAGATACACATATTCGCAAACTGGTAGAAAATGTGCCTGATCGCATCCTTGTCGTACTCGACGGCGCCTACGCAGAATACGTGGAAGCCAGCGATTACGATGCGGGCGCTGACTACGTCTTAAGATTTCAAAATGTTGTCATGACCCGCACCCTGTCTAAGATATACGGGTTAGCCGGGCTCCGCATTGGATGGGCCTATGCGCCACAAGCCGTATTGACTAATATCAATAAGCTCCGAACGCCATTTAATGCAAATTCTGCTGCCATGGCAGCAGCGACAGCTGCACTCCGTGACCAGGACTTTGTAGCCAGAGCGCGATCTCACAACAAAGATGCGTTGGCCATGCTGTTGCCCGCGATTCGCGATATGGGATTTAGAGTAGCCCCGAGTGTTGCCAACTTTTATCTCATCGATCTCAGCACTGTTGCCGGCGGCAATGCTGAAAATGCCATCGCCTTGCTCAAACAACAGGGCATAATTCCCAGACCCGCAGCCGCAGATAAGCACCTGAGGATTACGGTTGGCACAAAACAAGAGAATCAAGCGGTTTTAGACGTGCTCGACTCCTACCGCAAAAGTCTTGGGTGATCGAAATATGAACAAGAATCTTTTTAGTGAGCTGGCGATTCAAAAATCAACCATGAGCGGCGAACTCAACGATCAAATGAGCCCTCGACTGCAATCCTGGTTTGCCCTCCTCGGTGGCTTTACGCATATCGAACGAGACCTCAGGCAAGCATTGCGCGAGAGCCACAATTGCAGCCTGCCACGCTTCGATATCTTAACTGCCATGATGGCAGGCAAGGAGGGCCTGTCTATGACTTCGCTTGCCGATAAAATGTGCGTGACCAAAGGCGCCATTACAGGCGTCGTCAAAAGCCTGATGGAGCAAGGTTTGCTGACACGCGAAGCACTCAGCACCGATAAGCGCGTCCAGGTCGTGAGAATCACCAAACCGGGAGAACGTCTGTGGCAGGAGATGTTCAGGGTTTACGAGCTGGTCGTTGAAAACAATCTGAGCCAGTTGAGCACCACGGAAGTTGAAACCATCACCCGGCTCCTTCGATCACTTCAACCAGCCGACTGAATATGCTGGATCCAAACAACACCTTCGCCATGGCCACAATTTTGTTGGGGCTGGCGTGGTTTGGCTTTTGGGTCGACGGCAACTGGTTGGGCAAGAAAACATCCGGCGTCGTATGGGTGCTGATCATTGGCATGCTGCTGGCAAATTTTGAACTGATCCCCTTCCATGCACCGGCCTACGATTTTGTCGGCGGCACTATAATGCCGCTGGCTATCCCGCTTTTATTACTCAAAGCAGACTTTACTAAAATCTTCAGAGAAAGCGGCCGGGTCATGATTGCCTTCGTCCTGGCCTCCTTCGGCACCATCATCGGGGCGCTCATCGGCTTTAACCTGTTCGACCTCGGTGCCATCGGCCCGGGAGCTGCGGGCGTGTATACCGCAGGCTGGATCGGAGGTGCAGTGAATTTCGTTGCAGTTTCTGAAGCGCTTGGTATGACCCCGGACGAGTTCAGCATCACTTTGGGCGCGAGCAGCCCTGTTAGCATGATGGCTTTGATGACGTTACTGACGCTGCCGACGCTAAAATTTGTCACCAACAGAATCCCTTCCAAGATCATTAGCGCCACCAGCAAATCCGAGTCTGAGCAACACACATTCACAACCAATATTGAAGATATGCCGCTCCTGCATTCCGTCGGCCTTCTGGCCCTCAGCGCTGGAATTTGCTGGTCAGCAAATTCTCTAGCAGCCTATTTTCAGATGAGCAACTACGCCATTATGTTCATCACAGTCATCACCCTTATCATTGCGAATGTCATGCCTCGGTTTCTCGCCAAGATGCGAGGGGATTTCACCCTGGGGATGCTGATCATGTATCTTTTTTTCGCCTCCATTGGTTGCAGCACAAACGCGACCGTATTTTTGCAATCGGCGCTCATGCTGTTTTTCTTTGGTGTCACCATCTTATTCATTCATCTCGCTTTCGTGCTGCTCTGCGCAAAAATATTCAAAATCGACCTCGCAGAAATGATTGTCGCTTCTGCTGCAGCCCTGGTGGGTTCGGCCCCTGCCGCTGCCATTGCCAGCGCACGTAAATGGCCCACCTTAATCATGCCCGGCATCATGTGCGGTATCTTTGGTTATGCCATTGCAACTTTCGTGGGCTTATACATCGCCTCGGTGCTATCGAATTAACGACTTCGGAGTGGGCAGTATATGAACGAATACGACGTGATCATTGCCGGAGCCGGGGTCAACGGCTTGGCCTGTGCAAGTCTCTTAGTTAAAGAAGGGTTATCGGTCTGTGTTGTCGAAAAAAACGCGTGGATTGGTGGCGGCGCAGTCACTCGAGAACTCACATTGCCAGGCTTTAAGCATGACCAATTTGGCTCTTCCCACGTATGGGTCCATATCAATCGTGACTTCAAAGAGCTGCTAGAACCTGAGCTTGTCAAGTTTGGCCTGGAGTATATTTATCAGAACGATCACATCACCGGCCACCCGGATCGCAATGGGGGGCCAGGCGTCGTGGTCTATAAGGACATTGATAAGACGTGTGAAAGTATCGCACAGTACTCGAAATCAGATGCGAAGCGGTACCGCGAGATATTTGACGACTTCCATCTGATAAAAGACGGTGTCGTGAAGAATTTTTTCTCGCCGCCACAACCACCTTCTACCATGGCCCGCGCCATGGAGACTTCGCATGAAGGTTTAGCACGGTTACAGGAGTTCTCCCTCTCAGCCCGTGCTTGGGTCGATTACAACTTCGAAAACGATTTCATCAAAGCGGTGATGCTAAATTGGGCTTTAGCACCGCAAATCCTGCCTGACCAGGAAGGTGCAGGCCAATCATTTTACGTCATGATCCCTTCTATACACGAATTTGGCCAGGCTGTGCCCAGAGGTGGCAGCCAAATGCTGCCTAATTCCATGCGCGCCTATATCGAATCAGAAGGCAGCACCGTACTCACAGAAGCGACAGTCGATGAGATCTTGATAGAAGGCGACGAAGCGAAAGGCTTGTTGCTGGCCAATGGCGAGACGCTGCTGGCACGGCGGGCTTTGGTCTCTGCACTGGACCCCAAACAGACCTTCTTACGCCTCATAAACCCGGAACGATTGACAGAGTCTTTTAAGAACAAAGTCAAACGCTTCTCCTTCGGCAAGGTAACGATCTGCCGGGTCCATCTGGCGCTCACCGAGCCACCACGATTCAATAACGGTCAGGATATGAGCCAGTGTGCTTTCCATCGCATCGTCGATTCAACCGAGCAACTCCTCAAATTCTATGGGGAAATTGCCCTCGGCATACCGCCCACCGATCCATTCCTGTGGAGTGCCTGCTGGACACTGATCGACCCATCCAGAGCACCTGATGGTCAGCACACCCTGATCTTCGATACTTTTGTTTCAAATACGCTGGCCGACGGCAGTCGCTGGGAAGACATTGCGGAAGATTATGCACACAATGTTCTGCTTAAAAAGATCCAGCAATACGCGCCGAACATCAACCAGGAAACGATATTAGGGATGTATATAGAAACCAAGGAAAGCCTGGAGCAAGCCAACCGTTCATTTGTCGACGGCACCACCAATGGCGGTGAACGCATCACTGCTCAACTTGGCTATTTCAGGCCTTTCCCGGGCTATGCCCACTATCGATCGCCGATTAAGAACTTATATATGACCGGGCCCCATTGTCATCCCGGCGGTGGCATATCAGCCATGGGCACCATTACGGCCCGGGTCATGCTCGACGACATGGACATCAAACCGGCAGAATTTTGACGTCGAGGACAGGGGATTTACCTTCAATTCAAAACACACCATCAGCAACAAAGAGAAATACAGTGAGCAAGATATTTGATCGCATAGAAAAATACACCGCACTCATCATGCAGCCTCACGTTGAAGTCGCGTCAGACCGAGAAGGCATCAAGCGCAACCTCGAACGTTCGATCAACCTAATTGATTTCGGTGCCGGATATCACTGGGAGTTACCGACGCGTCTGGTCGTTTTTCCCGAATATTTCCTGCAAGGCGTTACCACGCCCGGTAAGGGCGAGCATGGCATAGACGAATTTATGAAAAAGGCGATCGAAATAGATGGCCCTGAAATGAAAGCGTTGGGCGCTGCAGCGAAAGAATACAATCTTTACATCGCAGGTGGCGGGGTCATTGAACAATTACCCGAATTTCCTGACCGCTGGTTTAACACAGCCTTCATCATTGGACCAACCGGGGACGTGGTATTGAAATATCACAAATGGCATATCCCGGCGTCAATCGGCTTAGGCACCAGTCCCCATGACATTTACGACGAATACACCGATGTTTTTGGCAGTGACATTAAGAATCTGTTTCCTGTGATCGACACTGAAATCGGCAAACTCGGCACCATGACCTGTCACGACGGCTGTACCCCCGAAGTCTCGCGCGCCCTAGGCTATAACGGCTGCGAAATAATCTGCCACCCAGTTGCATTGCAGGAAGCCGAGGGCGTATCGGAACCCTGGGATTTTTGGATCTTCACCCGCCGTACTCGTGCACATGACAACATGTGTTACCTGTTGGGCTCAAACTGGGGAACAGTAGATTACGACTACTACCCCAAAGCATTTTGTTCTGGCAATTCGTTCGCCATGGACTACACCGGCATGGTGCTTCGCCATGCCCCTTATCCGGAAGAACAGGTACTTGCCGTACCCATCGACATCGAGAGTCTACGCGAGCATCGCTCACGCTGTAATCACAACACCTGGGTTGACCTTCGCACCGAAGGCTTTCGCCAAATCTATGACTCACCAATCTATCCACCCAATCAATTCCCCTCTGGGCGGCCACCTAAGATTCTGGCTGATAAAATGGCCCCCGTCCGGGAAGTATTTCAAGAACTCTATGGACGCGGACAATTCACGCCGCCCAGTGGTCGGAGCATAGAAGACATGGCAAATATTCATGCTGAACGGATTACCAGGGCTCAGGAAATTGGCACGCTACGCAAGGACTAGGGATTCAGCATGAAAGTAAACAGTCCACTCGCCAACATGGAAATGTACGTGGGTTTGGTGATTAAACAAGGCGCCCAACTCGTCATTCACAGCCGCGATGACTCATCGATGCAAGCGCAGGTTTATATCGCGCCGGAGGATGCGTGGGATTTTCTGAAGGGGTTACTACGCAGACCATCCAGCCTGCTGTATGTTCTGATCATGCCCTTGCTAGGCATGGGTAAACGACGACACCGACCGACCCATAGCGTGTTAGAAGATACGCTGAACAATCCATGGCACCTCGAGTAGGTTAACGCTGCCATCCAGGTGACAAAGGCACACCTAAAATGCGGTCGGGCATAGTTCGTCGCCGAATTATCCGTCTGGGCATACTCCTGCACATGCCCGCCTTTGCCATGACCGGGTATGTGTTCTCAGAATCCCTAGCGCCTGACGCTGAGTCGTACACGGTCGAATCCTCCACGGTCAACCAGGTGGAACTCCTGGTCAATCAAATCGCGCCGCCTAACCATTTTTACTTTACCGAAGTCATTGAACCCTGGGGTCGAAGCGTCTCTGAGGTCACCGGTGGTCGAGTGAAGTTAAGACACACCCTTGCTTCTATGGGCAGCTACCGACGCAACTTCGATATGGCATGGGCTGGCATCGTAGACATTGCCGGAGGCAATCAAAGCGCAACTCCCGGGCGCTTTGCCGTCACCCAAATAAACGAAAGCCCTAATCTGGCCAGTAACAGGGTGCAGGCACTGTCTGTCGCTTTGTGGCGTACACATCAAAAATACCTCCACTTAGCGGATGAGTTTTCAGGCACCCATCTGCTCTCTCTGCACACAGGCGGTACCCATCATTGGTATACCCGGGATAAGCCCATCCGCAATCTTGCAGACATTAAAGGGATGAAGATCGCAGCGCCCAGTGACATCGGCGCGAAAATGCTGGCCGCGATGGGCGCCATCCCGGTTTTTTTGACCGCGCCGGAGATTCACGATGGGCTCTCGCGAGGGATTTTGGATGGTGTGAGCTTGCCTGCGACGGGTGTCACCCGTTTGGGACTAACACCTTATATAAATTATCAGACCCGGTTAGCAAACGGTGCCGGATTAAGTTTCGGCGGATTCTTTCTAACCATTAACACCACCAGCTGGGCACGCATCTCCAGCCAGGATCAAAAAGCGATCCTGTCAATATCCGGAGAACATTTTGCCCGTCGTGCAGCCGTGGTGTTCGATCGCGAGATGCGACAATCAGAAGCCGACCTGTACAGCAGCGGCGTGGAGGTCGTAGTGACGGACAAAGGGTTTGACGCCGAACTACGGCGCAGCACGAATTTTATCGACGCACAATGGATCGACAGCGCTCAAGCAGCAGGCCTCCAAGCGCACGCGGCTCTGCGTTACTTTCACCAACAGGTCCGCGAAGAAGCCCGGACACTCGCGGCACCTTTAAGCGCTAACCAACAAATGTCAGCCCAATGACCCGTTGGCTATCGTTCACCTCAACCCTGTTGTATGGCCTGATGTCGGTGCTGCTGGTTGGTCTTCTCCTGACAACAACAGTCGATGTCGTGGGCCGCTATTTGTTTTCACAACCCCTGCCCGGCGGACACGCGATGGTTCAGTGTCTGGTCAGCCTGTTGGTTTTTACAGGACTGCCTGTTATCGCCTCTCACAACGAAATCCTGCGCGTTGAGCTACTCGACGCAAGCATGGGCCCAACTTTTCTTTCCCTGCGCAACCGTTGTGCACAAATTCTGCTGCTCATGGCGCTCATCATTCTGGCACTACAATTTCTGTGGCAAGCCAACTATTTTTCCGCCAACGGCGAATACATGGAATCTATTCAGGTGCCGCTGAGCTGGATCGCAGGGTACGCAGCCGCCATGTGCGCGCTGGCCGCGGTCACCGGAATGCTCAGTCGCACCACCAAGCCACCAAAAGAGCCAGTCAGACCACGGACTCACGGCAGGACGAATTAGTGGTTTTTATCATCGCGACAGCGATCCTTCTCCTCCTTCTGCTAACGGGAATCCCGATTGCATTGAGCCTGGCGCTTGTCGGCGTTTTGGGTTTCGCTGTCGAGCGTGGAATCGAACCTGCCATGATCATGCTGGGACAGGTTGGTCTTGATGCCGCAACCAACTACAGCTTTTCGGTTCTGCCTTTGTTCATTCTCATGGGCAATGTCATCGGCCGCAGTCAACTGGCACAAGATATGTATGCTGCAGCCAACGCTTTTCTTGGCCATCGCCGAGGCGGGTTGGCGATGGCCACCATTGGCGCAAGCGGCGGATTCGCCGCCATTTCTGGGTCGAGCTATGCGTGTGCAGCGACCATGACCGGGGTTGCAGTGCCGGCCATGCGCAAGTATCACTATGACCCTGGCTTTGCCGGTGCTTCAGTTGCAGTTGGCGGGACGCTGGGTGTGTTAATTCCACCCAGCATTGGCATGGTTTTCTACTCACTTATCACGGGCGTGTCCTTAAGCAAATTGATGATCGCGGGGATTCTGCCGGGTATATTGACCATCATTCTGTATATCGGCGCCATTGCCATCGTGACCCGCAGGCGCCCGGCTTATGGACCGGCCGGAGATCGCAGTTCACGGGTTGAAAAACTTCAATCCCTGGCCGGCATATGGCCCATGTTTTTACTGTTCACGCTCATGCTCGGCGGCATCTATGCCGGCGTTTTTACAGCGATGGAAGCAGCCGGAATCGGCGCTTTTGCTGCCATGGTCATGGCCGCGCTACGACGCGAACTGAGCGCTCCGATACTGCTCGACATATTCACCGACACCATCAAGACAACGGTCAATCTATTTCTCGTTTTTTATGGCGCGCTGTTATTTGCCAACTTTGTCATCATCAGCGGGGTGCCGCATACAGTCGCTGACCTGATCACATTAAACACCTTCTCACCGCTTACAGTACTGGGTATCGCACTCATCATTTACGTGGTGCTGGGTTGCATATTGGAAAGCACTTCATTGCTCTTGCTGACCTTGCCGATTTTCTTCCCGGTCTTAACCGGCCTGGGCTACGATCCCATCTGGCTGGGTATATTCGTGATCGTCGCGGCTGAAATTGGTCTCATTACACCCCCCATCGGTATGAACGTTTTTGTCGTATCGTCCATGTTGCCCGAGGTGCCGGCACAAAAAATATTTGCCGCCCTCGCGCCCTTTTTGGCAGCAGATGTCGTTCGCGTGTCGCTGCTCATCGCGATTCCCTCTATCGTCCTGATTCTGCCCGGGATGATGTCCGCATGAGCGGTGCAATTGATCCCGACACGATCAGGAACAAACCATGACGCTTTTCTTTGCTGAAGGATCGGGTACGACCGAACTGTCAGACCAACAACTGCAACAGGCCCTGGTTGCTACCTATCGATCATTGGGAAACAAAAAGCGCGTCATGATCGTGCCACCCGACTACACCAGATTACACAGCCGGGCAGGCAGGCTCACCTGCATGAGCTATGACCACTATGGCAAGGCCATCGTTGACGTCCTCCCTGCCCTTGGTACCCATAAGCCCATGACGACGACCCAGCTGAATGACATGTATCCGGGTCTTCCGCATCGCCTCGTCCGCCAACACCGCTGGCGTTCGGACGTGGTCACGGTAGGTGAAGTGCCGGGAGAGTTTGTTCGTCAGGCCACCGAGAATACCTGGGCAGAGCCCTGGCCGGCGCAGATGAACAAGCGCATTTGGGCAGGCGGGCATGACCTGGTGGTGTCGATTGGGCAGGTTGTGCCTCACGAAGTGATGGGCATGGCGAATTACAACAAAAATATATTCATTGGCACCGGCGGGGAGCGCAGCATCAACGAAAGTCACTTTATTGGCGCGGTGTACGGCATGGAGCGCATGATGGGACGAGCAGACACCCCATTGCGAAGGATTCTCAACCAAGCGCAAGACCAATTCTGCCAGGATCTGCCGATGCTGTTCGTATTGACGGTGGTCGGTACAAACGATCGAGGAGAACTGGTCACGCGCGGATTGTATATCGGAGATGATGTCGAATGCTTCGAGCTTGCCGCTGATCTTTCATTGCAAGTAAATTTTACGCAACTGGACCAACCTATGGGCAAAGTGGTAGTCACGCTGCCGCCGGATGAGTTCCGCACGACCTGGCTGGGTAATAAGGCGATATACCGAACGCGCATGGCCATGAAAGATGGGGGTGAACTGATCATCCTGGGGCCCGGAATAAGCGGCTTTGGGGAAGACCCGAAGATAGACAAACTCATTAAAAAATACGGATACCGCACCACGCCCGAAATTATGCAGCATGTCTCCCATGAGGATGATCTGCGGTCCAATTTGTCTACAGCAGCGCACTTAATTCACGGCAGCACCGAAGGTCGCTTTCGGGTGACCTATTGTCCTGGTGGCTTAAGCCGTTCGGAAGTTGAAGCCGTCGGCTATGAATACGGCTCCCTGGCTGAAGCCGCTGCACGATTTCCGCATGAAACTTTGGAAGAAGGCTGGAATCACTCGGTCTCCGAAGGCGAATTTTACTACATCAGCAATCCGGCCCTGGGCCTATGGGCATTGAAATCTCAGTTTGCGTCTTAAACCGAAGGATCTAGTCCATTCTGACCCGTTTAACCCCCCAAACACACAAGGTAATAGTGCCCGCAAGACGAACAAGCCTGCACAACCGAACCTAACCCGCGTTGATGCGCAGGATCATCATGAAGTGAACGATAAACGCAATAATGCTCAGTGCGAACATAGCTTTAGATGACAGGCTTTCACGCTGAGCCTGTAAAATAGCGAAAACAAACATCGGTAAAAACAATCCGAGCGCCGTGATCATACCGGGGCTGTAGGCTGATTGAAGGGTGGCAACGCCCAAATGAAGCGCCGCATTGGCCAGCTGGGCTGACGACATAAAAAGAAAAACACCGGCAAAGAGCTTAGTGCCCTGCTTGAAAAAAAAGATTGAAGCAGCGAGTACCGCGCTGCCTAAATTAATCACCACGACATCGATGGGCGAAATGACAAGCCCCACGGAATAGGCCCAGTTGAGAAAGTGCCCCTCCGGTCCGAATAAGGCGGGTGATAAGAGATATTCATCGACTTCGTGTGCGAACAGCACAAAAAGCGGCAAAAGCGGTATCCAAAATATAGATTTACGACGATAAAAATAGATCATCAGGGCGCTTGCGACGACCAGTCCAAAAGCAAAGTACCCTTCCATCGCTTGCACATAGAGATGCTGATAATCGGGGTTCACGTTCTTTTACTCCTAATTAACTGTCATTTAATTTAAAGCTTTCTTTACTCTGTAATTTTCTCCGCTCCAACTCAAGCATTCTATCGAGCACATTTTCGCCGAGCCAACTACCCGATTCACATTGGTCACCTTAAAGATGCATTAGTCCCTCCCCATCAGACATTGTTGAGCAACTTTTTCAGATGTATATTTGACTGCACAACGCATTCTTTTCTACCAAATACTTAAATTCTGAAGAAGGAAAGAGATGACCAAACCACTGAATGATTTCAGCATGCTGGACCCTTCGACCAACAGCGCACCCTGGGAGATGTATACGGCGATGCAAGAACAATGCCCCGTATACCAAATGCCGGAAACGGGGGCCTTTATGGTCACTCAATACGACGATCTGCGCCAGGTCTTGCGTGATCCGGACACGTTCTCATCAGACGTTCGTCTTGGAATAAAGAGCAAATTCTCAGACCTGCAGCAGTCGATCCTCAAAGAAGGTGGGGGTTGGGAACATGTGCAAACCCTGCAAAGGACTGACCCGCCAGTCCACAGTCGATACCGCAAGTTGTTGGATCGTGTTTTTACCAACAAACGTGTACGGGAGCTAACACCCCATATAGACCAGGTCGTCAGCGAACTCATCGA
>JAYZCO010000005.1:0-15931 GCA_036338285.1 Pseudomonadota bacterium | reverse complement strand
AGTGATGCGTTTGGCAATCCGTGCACCGATGAAGGAACTGCGGATCTCTTTGATCGAAGAATTTCTGTGGAATGGACGTGGTGTTTCGGCCGGAGGCAGCGCATGTCTTAACATCGCGGCAAAAGTTGCGTCATCGGTCTGCAAGCGCCCCTCGGCAATCCTGGGCGATTGGGTGTCACGCTCGACCAGGTCATCTGAGTCGATGAGCACGATTTTTTTCTCCAGAATCGTTCTGCTGGAAGTGCCGATGCGAATTTCGAACTCGCCGGCCTCGACCACCCAGCGAGAAGATTCTGGGTCGTAGTAGCTGAACGCATCGCGATCGAGTTCAAGGGTGACGTGTCTTTGTTCGCCCGGTGCAAGATGCTGTTTGTGAAAAGCTTTGAGTTCCTGGTCAGGACGATAAACTGAACTTTCGAGATCATGCACGTAAACCTGTATGACTTGTGATCCTGGACGTGCGCCAGTGTTTTTCAGTGTGAATTCTAGCTTGAGAGGTTCGTCACCGGACCGCCATGAAGCAGAGGAGAGGCTGAGATCCGACAAAGTAATTTGGCTATACGAAAGGCCATGACCAAAAGGAAACAGCACCTCGGCTGAGGCTGTATCGAAAAAGCGATAACCCACGTACAAGCCTTCGCGGTAAGCTACCTGTCTGTCCTGGCCCGGAAACCAACGATCTGCGGGCACATCTGACGCGTTGATGGGAAAGGTCTCAGCGAGCCGCCCCCCGGGTTCGACTGTTCCGAACAGGACATCGACAATTGCAGAACCGCCCGCCTGACCACCGAGATATCCCTCCACAATTGCCTTGGCCTGGTTGACCCATGGCATCGCGATGGGTGAGCCATTAGACAGAACAACGACCGTATGAGGATTGGCTTTGCAGACTGCCTGGATTAGCTGTGTCTGTTGTTCGGGCATATCCAGGTGCGTGCGGTCAAAGCCCTCTGACTCGTAGATCGGCGGGAGGCCTGCAAATACGACGGCCACGTCACACTTTATGGCGATCTCACGGGCCTGGGCGATGAGTGCCGGGTTTTCATCAATGCGAGTGGCGTCGTAACCCTGGCAGTATTCGATATGTTCGGATTTGAGCTTTATTGCATCCAGGGCATTGTCGAGGGTGGTGGGATTTACCTGGGAACTGCCGGTTCCCTGATACCTGGGGTGTTGGGCGAATGCGCCGATTACGGCGATGGATTGCGATGGTTCAAGCGGTAGGATTTCGTCATCGTTTTTTAGCAGGACAGTGCACTCGCCGGCAACGTGCCTGGCGAGCTCGTGATGTGCATCGAAATCAGTGCTTGTGTGGCGTACAGACAGGTCCTTGCCTAAAAGGCCCAGTGATACGTTTCGGGTGATGGCCTGATCGAGTGAGTTCTCCGCGAGTGTGCCATCGCGCACTGCCGCTTCGACCAAGGCGTCATTGACCCCTCCGCTGCTGGGCATTTCGAGATCAAGACCTGCACGTATACCCTGAACACGGTCGTTGGTGGCCCCCCAGTCGGTCATGACCAACCCTTCGAAGCCCCATTCGTCTCGCAAAATTTTATTGAGCAGGTAGTCATGGTCGCTGCAGTAAGTGCCGTTTACGCGGTTGTATGCACACATGACGGTCCAGGGCTGTGCCTCTTTCACAGCGATTTCGAAACCACGTAGATATATCTCTCGCAGGGTACGTTCATCGACGATGGCATCAACATACATCCGTCCCTGCTCCTGATTGTTGACCGCATAATGTTTGATACTGGTGCCAACGCCATTTTTCTGTACGCCCTGAATGAGTGCGGATGCGAGCTTGCCGGTCAGATAGGGGTCTTCTGAAAAATACTCAAAATTCCGGCCACAGTATGGATGCCTTTTAATGTTGACGCCGGGACCAAGAAGTACCGTCACATTTTCGGTGACGCACTCTTGGCCGATTGCGTCGCCGACTGCTTCGAGTAGACGGATGTCCCAGGAACAGGCGAGTGTGCAGGCGGTGGGGAAACAGGTGGCGGGTACGCTGACGTTCAAGCCCACATGGTCGGCGGATTGATTCTGCTTGCGTAGGCCATGGGGCCCATCCGTGACCATGACGGCAGGCAGATTGTGGCGCTCGCTCGTCTCAAGCTGCCAGAAATTTTTTCCCGACGCGAAGCGCGCTTTCTCTTCTAGGGTCATATCAGCAACGATCGTGGCTGCTTCGTTATGTTTGGATTTCATGCCGGAATTCATGTCTTGTTCTCTCTTCTCATTGTGCTTGCCTTACCAACCAAGGGGGCAATCAAGACCATCGTGGCGATGAGCATGATAGCGGCGGTGAGGGGTCGTTCCCACAGGAAGGAGAAATTCCCATCGTAGATCAAAAGGGCGCGCCTTAAGTTCTCTTCGATCATCGAGCCGAGAATGAAACCGAGGATCATCGGTGCCATAGGAAAATCGAGCAGTCTGAAAAACACCGCAACCGTGGCAAAAATCACCATGAGTTGAATGTCGAATGTATTGAAAGAAACGAAGTACACACCGATGAGAGAAAAGAAAATAATCAATGGCAGCAGGAAGCCACGGGGTACTGCCAGCAGCCGAGCTATATAAGGGATTAACGGCAGATTCAGTATCAGCAGGATGGTATTGCCTAACCACATGGAGACGATCACGCCCCAAAAGACCTCTGGATGGTTGATGTATAGAAGAGGCCCGGGCTGAATCCCGTAAGCGATAAGGGCGCCCAGTAATATGGCGGTGGTGCCAGACCCGGGGATGCCGAGCGTCAATAAAGGCACAAATGAACCTGTGGCAGCAGCATTATTGGCCGATTCAGGCGCAGCGAGCCCTCTGATGCTGCCTTTGCCGAATTTCTGGCGTGCTTCTTTTGATGCGAGCCTCTGCTCAGTGCCGTATGCCAGAAACGAAGCGATCGTAGCGCCTGCACCGGGCAACAGTCCGACGATAAAGCCAAGGGTCGAGGAACGTGCAATCGTCGGTGCGGCATCGATGGCTTCTGCGGATTTAATCCTGATGCTTGAAAGGCCGGTTGTACCTTCGCTGTGGCTGGCAGGGCCTTTTAAGATTGCGAGCAGTACTTCGCTCAGAGCGAATGTTGCCATTACAAGTAAGAGGAAGGATATACCGTCTATGAGATCAATCTGGCCGAGGGTGAATCGTGGCAAGCCCTGGGTCTGATCGGAGCCCACGGTGGACAACATGAGACCAAAAACGGTCATCGCCAAAGCTTTCAACATACCTGTGGAACCGGCAAAGGCGGCCACGCATACAAGCCCGAGGACGATCAGGGCAAAGTAATCGGTTGATTGAAAACTGAGAGAGACCGTTGCGAGGTAAGGTGCAAATGCAAGCAGAAGCAATGCGCCGATTAGGCCTCCGCTAAACGAAGCAAAAGCCGCGATAGCCAGCGCCTTTCCGGCTTTACCCTCGCGTGCCATGGGGTGACCATCGAAGCTGGTGGCGACGGTTGAAGCGACCCCTGGCGCGTTGATAAGAATGGAAGATGTTGACCCGCCGAATATAGCGCCGTAGTAAACCGCCGCCATCATGATGATGCCGGAGCTCGGATCGAGTGTGGACGCAATCGGGATCATCAGGGCGATGGCGGTCATTGGGCCTAAGCCGGGCAACATGCCAATGAAAGTGCCTGCGAAACAGCCTGTCATGAGAAAAAGCACGTTTTCTATGCTGAAAGCTGTGTGCAGCCCTGTAAGCAGGCCCTCAAACACCGAAGATCTCCGGCAATGGCGCAACGTATACACCCAGCATCTGTGACATGAGATACCAGAATCCAATGACAACAGGAATCACGATGGCGATATTTTTTGACCATTTGCGCTCCCCCAGCATCCAGAAACCGCAGAGAAGAAATACGGCAGTAGAAAACAGAAATCCCATGGGCCTGATGGCCAGCCCGTAAAGAGACATCAGCAGGAGAAAACGTGCCCCGCGCCAGAAATCTAGCGTCGAAAAATCCGCCATTGTTTCCTTTGAGCGCTGCGTGAGGAGAAGTATGGAGAGGATAAATCCTACGCAAACAAGAAAGATGGGCATAGAGCGTGCGTTGAAGGCCTCGCTATTTTCAAGCAGTGGGATATCGAATATTAGAAAGGCGTAAAGGCTGCAGAACAGCAACAGGAACAACCCGCCAAATTGGTCAGTTGAGGCTTTCACAACATACCCAACTCTTTGAGAAGGGCTGCGAGACGTTCTTCCTGGTCGAAAAGCATACGCTCAAAATCAACACCAGGCCGGTAGAGATCGACCCACCCATAGCGGTCGCGGACTTCATTCCAGGCCCGTGTATTCTGCATTGTGCCCAGCATGGTCTGATAGCTTTTGAGTTGGTCTCGGTGGGTCTCCTTTGCAGCGAAAAAACCGCGCCAATTAACAAATACCACACCCTCTGCTCCGGCCTCTATGCAGGTGGGCGTTTGAGCAGAGATGGGGAGGCGTTTTTCGGCTGCGATACACAGGAGTCTGACCCAGCCCTGTTGCACAAGGTCGACCACTTCCCCGTAACCTGATGCCAGCGCTTTCGCTTCGCCAGAGAGGAGACCCGCCATGGCCTTACCGCCTGCATCGTAGGGAATGTATTTCAATTGAGTTGCATCCAGTCCAAATCCTTGGGCCACCATGGCTGAGACGATATGGTCAGTGCCACCCGTCACTGAACCCCCGGCGATCGGCACACGTCGATAGTCTGCCGCGATATCTCCGGCAAGATCAGCCAATGTTTGATAAGGGGACTCAGTCTTGACTGCGATCACGGAGTAGTCGCCGATGATGCTTGCCACAGGTGCCAGATCCCGGAAGGATTGCGGAAACACACCTCGTAACGCCCGCACGACGATCGGTGTGGAATTGATCATGATCGTGGTGCTCTGCTTGATTTCGATGAGATGTGCCACGGCTTTTCCGCCGCCGCCACCTGACATGTTCTCGAATGTCACGGTGTTGACAAGGCCTGATCTCTGCAATGCCTCTCCCGTGCCGCGTGCAGTGCGATCCCAACCACCGCCTGCAGCACCCGGTATGAGAATGTGCAATCGGTCTATAGGATCTGCGGCCGCGCAAGGTATCCCTAGGAGTAAGATTGTGGCAAATAACAGGCGAAGCATGTTGAAAGATTAACCACAATTAAGGAAAAAAACCTTGAATTTGTGCCGTTCGCACTGCCGTCTGCTCATATCGGAGTGCGGAATTTATCGTCGTTCGGAGCCTGGTGCTGATCATGCATGAGCGGGCAGGTGCCTCACTAAGCGGCAAAGGTGACGCGGCTAGATTATCCCTGGTATGGCTGTGTTTTCTTCTGGTGGGAAACTACCCGCTCAGCAATTCAAGGAGATGCCAGTCGGGTTGGCCGCCCATCCCGGCACCCAAAGGGATGATTACAATCCGGGTGGCACCTCGCTGGGTCTGATCGGCGAGTCTTGCCTTGATGGTATCCACAGAACCCCAGGCGGCGATGCTGTCGATCAGCTCGTCGCTG
Source organism: Pseudomonadota bacterium (assembly GCA_036338285.1). Taxonomy (GTDB): domain Bacteria; phylum Pseudomonadota; class Gammaproteobacteria; order Pseudomonadales; family Azotimanducaceae; genus UBA4421. The sequence continues at coordinate 10,449 of JAYZCO010000005.1, read as the reverse complement.
CCGCCATTGGCAAAATCCGCCTCGGTGAAACCGAAAGTTCTCCATGCCCGATGGTAATAGTCGAGGCCCATGTAATAACTGATGGCTCTTCGAATCGTGGCGCGTGCAGTTTGCGGATCCTCGTCGAGTAAACAAAAAAGCATGGTGTTGAGTTCTTTGTCACTTAAAGCGCTACGTGCTTGATTAACGTGCTCAGGTGGCATGAGGTAAGTATTTGCACCGTCTGCTTTTGCTGCGACCGTCGCCAGCATCTTCGGCCCATGGGCGGCGACATGCACGGAAAAACCTGACTGGTGTGAGGTCATCTTAACCGCGGTCATTGCATCTAGGTAGTCGCTGAGCTTGCTGACCGGGTTTTGCCAGGTGTGCCCTCGCGCTTTATTCATGCTCGCATTGGAAACACCGAGACCGAGCAGGAAACGATTGTCTGACATTTCTTGCAGCGTGGAGGCTGCTGTGACGGTAGCAACGGGGTCCCGAGCGTAGATGTTGGCAATGCCTGTGCCGAGCATGAGATTGGTTGTATTGGCAAGAATATATGCACTCGCTGTGAAGGGATCGCGCGTGAAAAGTTCGGGTAACCAGAGCGATTCGAAACCCAGGTCGTCTATTCTCCGTGCGTAGGTTATAAATTCGTCCTGGTCGAGACGATCCGTGTTGAAGAGGACGCCTAATTTCATACATTTCCCCAAGCTTTAGGGATTAGATCATACTCAACCTATGCCTCTCGCGTGAAGAGGCGGTATTATTACGGGCTGACCAGTGGAAGGGGTATTCGAGTCGAACCTCATTTTAGCGATTTTGGCCGATGCACAGTCGGACTCATTGCAGATACACACATGCCAGGCACGATTACGCGCCTTTGGCCCCAGGTGCATACGGCGTTCGATGGTGTCGACTGCATTTTGCATGCCGGAGATTTACATGTGGTCGGGGTCATAGAGGAACTCGAGGCGATTGCCCCGACTTTTGTATGTTGCGGCAATGGTGATGTGCATGTGGAGCACCCGCGGTTGCAGGACACCTGGGAAGGGACACTGGCGGGCGTCCCGGTCGGTATGATTCACCAGTTCCCGACGCCTCGGCGGGCAAACCATGAACGGTTGCAGAAAAAACTTTCACGCGCATTTCCACAATTCGATCCGAAGCTGGTGGTCTATGGGCACACGCACCTGGCTGAACTGCATCACGTTGCAGGTCGTGTCTATGTCAATCCGGGCTCAGCGACACTTCCGAATAATCAATCAACCCGTCTTGGTACGCTGGGCCTGATGGAGTTAAGCGGTGGTGTGGTTTCTGTTGAACTCCATCAGATTACAGACGATGGTCTGGCGTGTATTGAGCGCTTATCTGTCTGACCTTTGGCAGACATTGGTAGATCCTATTCTTTCCGTTGTGAACAATGCGCGTTTGTTAGGACAATAATCTCTGTATAATCCCAAGCATCCTTTAGGGGTGGCTTAATTGCCTGAGACAGTCGCGCAAGTTCCGGCTGAACCCTTTGAACCTGATCCGGTTAATGCCGGCGTAGGAAGAGGAATCTTTTGATCTTCCCCCTCTTTTCGCAACGCTAACCGGGTCTCCGAAAGCTTGTTGGAGCTCCCGTCGTGAAAAGTCTGAATCGAACGCTCGCCTTGTTGTCGCTGCACATGAGTGCCCTGTATGTGTGTGCTGATGAACCTGCCACTTATAGTGAAGAAATTATTGTGACTGCCGACTTTTACGATGCGGGCCTGATGGGCTCATCAACAAATGTCACGGTGGTAGGTGAAGAAGAGGCTCATCATCGAGCCGCCCGGCATATCGAAGACGTCCTGTCGCTTGCACCGAATGTCAGTTGGTCGGCAGGTGCTTCCCGAGGGCGGTTTGTGCAGGTGCGGGGAATAGGTGACCTGGAACAATATGCAGAGCCCAAATATTATCCCTCGGTCGGTATTATGCTGGACGACATCGAACTGGGGGCCACTGCCAACGGTGCGATGCTCTTTGATGTGAGTCAGACTGAAGTTCTGCGGGGGCCCCAAGGGACATCGCATGGGGCCGGCGGCTATGCAGGTTTGGTAAAAATGCGCAGCAACGATGCGACGGACGTATATGAAGGATATCTGGTTGCAGGTGCAGGTAATTATTCGGCCTACAACGTGGGTGCAGTCTTAAGCGGTCCGTTGAGCGAGACGGTTGCTGCTCGCATCGCCATCCAACAGAACGAAAGCGACGGTTATATCAACAACCGTGCCCTAGGGGACGATGATCTTGCCGGATTTGACGAACTCACGATGCGCGCAAAACTCAAGTGGACGCCTTCTGAAACTGGTGAGTATGAAATCACTGTATTTAGGTTTGATTCAGACAATGGCTACGATGCCTGGTCACTTGAGAACGATCGCAATACACAGTCTGATGACCCGGGAGTGGACGAGCAGGAAATCACAGCATTTTCCGGGAAAGGTCGCTGGATGGTGGGCGGCGGCATGGAAATCGAGGCGGTCGTAACAGACACACAAGCTGACCTGATGTACCGCTACGATGTCGATTGGATCAACCCGGAATTTTGTGTCACTTACACCTGTTCTTTTGGACACGATACCGCTCAGGAGATCTTTGCGCGAGAGCGAGACCAGACCACGTGGGATATTCGGTTATACGGGGGCGGCGAGCCTGCTGATGGCCGGACGCGATTCGTTGCGGGAATATATGGCAATGAATCGCAAGAGTCGCTCGGCTATGCCTACCCCAGTTTTTGGTACGGTGACTACAGTGTCGCGACCCGATACGACACCGAGCGCCTCGCCGTTTACGGCCGGGTGGACTTTCCCGTCGCTGACAATTGGGTGCTTGCGGTGGGCGCGAGATCTGAGCATTTCGAAGACGACTACGCGGACGGCAACGGGACTCGTTCCGATCATGATGAGCGCCTGTTCAGCTTCGACGTCACGCTGAATGCCAATCTCAGTGATTCGACTTTGGTTTACGGCAAGCTCGCATCGGCTGAAAAGCCAGGTGGCATCAATGTGGCCGCAAGCTCGCAAGTATCGATCATGAGTCCTGTATTCCAGGGGTTTATGATGGAAAAACTCAATTTTGACGCAGAGCAACTCATCAGTTTTGAGCTGGGGGTTAAATCCAGCTTCGCCGACGGCAGGGTAGATCTGCGTGCGGCACTCTTCCGCTCGGACCGAAAAGACGCGCAGCTCGAAAACTGGATGTGGGATAACGATGCGGGCCTGTGGATCGGTTATCTCGACAGCACCAGCGATGTCACAAATTATGGTTTCGAGATGGAGGCAGATTTCTCTATAAGCGGCGCCTTGGAGGTTTATGCAAGTTTGGGCATTTTGCGCACCGAGGTGGATCGGATCGGGGCCTTTGATCTGGATGCGTTCGATTTCGTCGTAAGACGAGATCGTGACCAGGCCAAATCGCCTCGGTATCAGTTTACGGTCGGTATGAATGGTCAGATCACTGAACGCTTAAGTGTGACTGTGAGTCTTGAAGGTCGTGATGAGAGTTTCTACGGCTACTATCACAACGGCAGGCTAGATGCTTATGAATTAGTGAATGCGAGCCTGGCCTGGGAGAATGAGGATGTTTCTGTTCGCCTATGGGTGCGCAACTTAACCGATGAGGATTACGCGACTCACGGGCTTTATTTCGGTGCTGATCCAAGAGACGATTTTGGCTTCTGGTCGAACCGGACATATAAGCAGTTTGGTGCCCCACGTACCTTTGGTGTGGAGGCACGGTACGCATTCTAAGCGATGAAAATGAGAAGGGTTCATTAATGAATCAAACTGACATCGTACATGGTCCGATTTGGGCGCGGCGGGTTAGTTTATCCTACGACCGAGGAGGTGCTCGTGAGCAGCAAGATCAGTGTCTGTCTGACGTTTGATTTCGATGCCATTTCTATTTGGGTCGGTCCGAAAGCAACACGCTCTCCCAATCTCATCTCCAGGGGGGAATTTGGTGGGAGGGTCGGTGCAGAGCGGATGTTGCGATTGCTCACTGATGAGAATGTGCCAACGACCTGGTTTATGCCTGGCCACACCATTGATACTTTTCCGGAAATTTGCCGCGAGATAGCCGATGCAGGTCATGAGGTCGGTTATCACGGTTATTGCCATGAGGCCCCCACCTCCAAACGTCCGCTCGAGGAAGAGCGGGCCATTCTCCTGAAGTCAATAGAATGCATTGTACGAATAAGCGGACGGGCGCCTGTAGGTCATCGCTTACCGGGTGGCAATCTGGGAGAACGGTGGACGAAACTGCTCTTAGAAAATGGCATCCATTACGACAGTTCCATGGCCCCGCACGACTTTGCCCCCACTTATCATCGTCTTGGGGATACTCCCCGTACCGATAGTGCGTATGAGTTTGGCGATGAGACTGATCTGGTGATCCTTCCGTTTGATTGGAACATGGATGATGCGCCGTACTTCAGTTACGAACCTGAATCCGGTCGTCCCGGATTACACTCACCTGCCGATGTCCTTGAAATATGGAAGGATGAATTCGACTACCTGTACAAGCGGCTAGGCGAGGGTGTTTATATCGTTACGATGCACCCGCAGACGACCGGAAAAGGGAGTCGAATGCTGATGCTCGAACGCCTCATCGAGTACATCAAAGAACACTCAGGGGTTACCTTCAAGACACTTGAAAGTGTGGCTGAGGAGTTTCGAATAGCTAACCCGCCTCGATAGGGTTTAATTCATCAGCCGCCTTACGGTTTGCTGCAGGTATAAGCGCCTGGGGTTTCCGGGTCGCCACCCTGATAGTTCGCACGAGCCGGCCAGGCGCAGAGTTTTCTTGCGCCCGGTTTGGTCGGGTAAGTGGCTGACAGTTGTGCAGGTATTACACCGCTGTCGTGCCAGCGCTCAAGGACATCTAGCCAGTCCACGACACTGGGTCCGGGTCCATTATAACAATGCAGCACACCGGGCAGCATAAAGAGTCGGACATCCTGCTTAGAAGTCGGATCATGCGCATAAACTCGATCAACGTAGTCCGTACTCATGTGCGCGGTGAGGGCAACATCTGACCAGCCGTGATAGATGAGGAGCTTACCCCCCTGATCGCGGAACTCACTCAGATCCGGGTCGTTCGCGTCGAGGATGTGAGCCATGGGCCGTATTCTTTCTGCGTAGGTGTTCCAGTCGAGCCCGTCGTAGGTCCAGGTGCTGTCGTGATGTACAAAATTGCGCATGATGCCCATACCGAAGGCATATGCGGCATTTGGTGGCCCGGCCTGAGAACCACCGGTCAGCCAGCTCCCCCAGCCGTTCTGATCGACCGCCTCAGCACCAAATGGAAAACCGAAAAAGATTGCTCCATGGTCGCTGGTAGGGCCTGTGTAAACGGTATTGATCGCGGCCACTTTCTCTACGTTGAGGCATTCCGTCTCCTGACCGTCTTTGCAGATAAGCGTGTTGGGATCAAAGTCGCATTGCCTTGGATCATGGATAAAACCATCGCTCAGGCCGTCCTTGGTATCGCATGCTGCGAGAATCGAGCGGCGTAACAGCGCTCTGTCACTGGGTGTTACCAGCGCGGCTTCGAGATCGTACGGGTCTGGGAACATTTTCTGGGTCACGGCAAGAAAGGCAGCCGCGACACCAGAAAAATTTAATGCAGGTGCACCGGCAACGATACCGTCGAAATCGTTGGGAAAACGTTGTGCTTCGTGTAGGGCCTGACGGCCGCCGTTAGAACATCCGAAGAAAAATGACTTTTCGGGCGCCTTGCCATAATGGTCGGTGATGACAGCTTTAGAGGAGGCTACTGCGCGATGCATGGCAAGGTAAGCATAATTAACGATTGCCTCGTAGTCGTTGAGCCCCCAGTCATTGTTTAGTCCATCGCCTTGGTGTCCGGTGTCCGTGGAAGCCGTGGCAAAACCACGCTTAAGCACCGAATCACCGAGCAAACGGAGTGCGTGATTGTCTTCAGGCCTTACGAAACCACCGGCCCCGCCCATGACGAATCGGCCGTTCCATGCTTGGGGCAACCACAAAGAAAAGTTGATGTTGCCGCCAATGAGTCCCTTGGCTTTGCAGTGAGGAACCGGGTCAGTCACGGCTTCGGCCTGATACATGACCACCTCAGGGTAGGTAAGCTGTAATAAGGATTTACATTCAACCGCGTGAGCAAGGTGGGTCGTAAAGCATAAAATCGACAGAACAACGATGGGTGAAATCCGCATATGGATGTCTCAGTTGATTACGACAAAGCCGCTGCTAATGGCGGTCTGTCCGTCTTCCGTTAGCACGTGATAAGAAATGGTGTTGCCTTTGCGGTGTGAGGCGACGGTGATGGTAGAGGGCATCAGCACCATCGCAGCAAAACGTCCGCCAAGTCTCTTCACTCGCAGGGGATCACCGTCAGTGTATTCGTTGACGATCTGCGTGACGGCTAACGCCAGCGTAGCGGTACCGTGCAGAATGATGTCTGGTAAGCCGGCTTTTAGGGCAACATCTCGGTCGGTATGGATAGGGTTCCAGATGTGTGCGCACTCCGTGTACGTATGGGCCGCGCCCCCAGGAACATAAATTTTGGTCTCTTTGCCCTGGCTCGGGTCGGTCTGTTCGGGTAGGCGAGGTGGTGTCTGTGAAAAATGTGATTCGCCAACTACCTCGACGCCTCTGTAGATACCGAGTTGGTATGTTTCAGCGACGAGCACGCCGTCTTGGTTATGGGTGTCTAGTTTCATTGTGTAGGCGGCGCCTGGCTTGATTGCCTGGGCGCCGATCATGGTGGCGGAAGTGGATAACGTATCACCTGCTTTGATCGGCGCATGCAGATGCAGATCGTGTGCTGCGTGTACACCGCGAGCAGACTCCTCGGCCGTTAAGGATTGGTTTCCGGCCATCACGCGAGTGTTGAGAATGACGGGCCACTCGACGCACACTGGAAAGACAGGATGGCCGATGACCGTATTCGCTTTCGTGTCCATATAGAGTGGGTTTAAGTCGTTCAAGCTGGCCGCGTAGGCCATGAGCCAGCGTTCGTCCACTTGATGCTCAAGCGCTGGAATGGATTGTCCGACAATCGCAGTATTTAACGGCATGTTGTACTCCCTTAAACCTCATGCGATGGTAGGGGGCCGGTCAGATGAAGGCAATATCCAGGAGGGTTAAGAAAAGTGCCGGAATTATTCAATCCAGCGGACGTCTATGCGTCAGCAAACATAAAACCGCCGCGCGTCATGGTCGCACCGCCAAAGTACATTCAGGGTGCCGGTGTGCTTGCCCAGACCGGGCGCTATTTGAGCATTATGGGATGCAAACACTTCGGTTTGCTGGCGTCGCAACGCGGTCATGGGGCAGAAGGGCCGGTGATTTCTGAGAGCTTAGGCCGAGAAGGATGTGAGGCCCATACAGCGGTCTTTGCCGGAGAATGTTCGCTGCCTGAAATAGACAAGCATGTCGAGGCGCTGAGTGCTGCAGCGATCGACTGTCTGATCGCAATGGGTGGTGGCAAGTGTGTGGATGCGGGTAAATGCATTGCCTATCGGCTCGGCGTTCCCGTTGTGATCGTGCCGACCCTCGCCTCCAATGACGCCCCCTGTTCTGCGCTCTCGGTTCTCTACACCCCTGAGGGCGTGACGAGCGGAGTAGAGCTTTTTCCCCAAAATCCAGCATGTGTGATTGTTGATACAGCGGTGGTGGCTGCCGCATCGGCGCGATATCTCGTGTCGGGGATGGGAGATGCGATGGCGACGTGGTACGAAGCCCGAGTGTGTGCGGCAAATGATCATGCCCGCAACGTGCTTGGCGTAAGGCCGACCATGGCGGCAGGTGCACTGGGTGAACTCTGTGCGAGTACCCTATATGAGGAAGGCGTGCGTGCTGCACTGGATGTTGAGGCCGGGTCAGTGACAGTGGCGCTTGAAAACGTGGTCGAAGCCAACACACTCCTGAGTGGTATCGGTTTTGAGAGTGGTGGGTTGGCAGGTGCACACGCGTATGCCCAGGGTTACACCAATGTCCCGCATGTTGAGACCAACTATCTGCACGGAGAAATGGTCGCCATGGGTGTCACTGCGCAACTTCTGATGGAGGGTGAGGTTGACGAGGCAAAGCGGGTGGCGAGTTTCTTTGCGCGCGTTGGCCTACCGATCACTTTGGAGCAGATTGGGTTGTCCGTCGGAGATACTGCGAATGTGGATGCGGTTGTCGAAGGGGCCAGGTCTTTCGAGCCGTTTGCCAATTTGCCATTCGTTGTGACGCCGGAGAAGATTCGTGCAGCCATGCTGGCTGGAGATGATCTGGGGCGTGCTGTTGTGGCAGATGTTGGAGACGAATCCTATCGACGGCTGCATGCTTAGGGGTAGTGCATGGATATAACCCGACTGAGTGCACCGGTTGGTGCAATCATTAATGATGTCGATGTTCGTTCACTTGATGAAAAAGGCTTTGCCCGCATTAACACACTTTTTTGTGAGCACCATGTGCTGGTGTTTCCCGGTCAAAAACTTGGCCCGGAAGATCAGATTAAGTTTGCCAGAAGGTGGGGAAATCTGACTCCTTTCCCCTATATGTCACTGCCGGACTTCCCTGACATGATCGAGCTTAATAACCAAGGCAAAGAAAAAGACGTCAACCAGCATTGGCATTCGGATATGACTTACAACGTGCGTCCGCCGAAACTTACCATGCTCTATGCCCTTGCTGCGCCAGAAATTGGTGGCGAGACAGCGTTTGCCAACCAGGAGTTAGCCTATAAGGAACTGTCGACGGGCATGCGCCGGGTCGTGGATGAACTAAAAGCCCATCATAGTGCTGAAGGCCTCGCTCGTCTCTACGGAGAAGATCAACAGGCAGCGCCGCGCGCGTTGCATCCGGTTGTACGGACGCATGACGAAACTGGCAAAAAAAGCCTGTACGTCTGTAAAGCGTTCACGCGACGCTTCGAGGAATGGAGCCGGGAAGAAAGTAAACCGCTGCTTGAGTATTTGTTTGAGCAAAGTGTGCGCCCCGAGTACCAGGGTCGCCACCAATGGCGAGCCGGAGATTTAGTGATGTGGGATAACCGCTGTCTATTACATTATGCAGTGCACGATCACGGTGTTGATTCTCGCGTTATCCATCGCTGTCAGGTGGAAGGCGATGCCCCTCGTTGATGCGATCGTTGCCGTGGACTCTGTCGATCCGGTTGAACGGGAGGTCGATTTTCTGGAGTTGTGGCAAGGGCACTGTGCCAAGCTCCCGTTGATTCAAATGGCGGCTGTGGGTGGTGCGCTCGCTGATCGTTTTGCATGGATATTCGCTGCGGGTTATCAAGCAGCCGTGCGTCATTGTTTCCCTATGCTTGAATTTTCCGGATGGGCATCCTTCGCTGTTTCAGAAGACAACCGTGCGCAAGACCCGCTTCCCGGCGTAGCTTGGGCAAACAGCGCTGAATTCGAAGAAGGTGTCGTCGTTAATGGCACCAAGACATGGATTGCTGCAAGCGCGATCGCATCTGACCTTGTCTTCAGTGCAGGCAAAGGTGGTGACAGACGGTTTTTTCGAATTGCACGTGACCACCCGGGTCTTGTGATTGAAACTCGGGGACCGGGCAGGGTACTGCCGGATTTGAGCCAGGGGAGTGCGCATTTTCGTGATGTACGGCTGGTTGCAACGCAGGAGGTTGATAGCCGCCTTGTTGCCGGGTTTGGTGCCACTGAAGTGCTTTATATTTATACAGCTTTTCTGGCCTCTACATGGGTTCGTGCAGAAAGAGAGCGCAAAGAGGTCGAAGTGTTGCTGAGACAGGCGGAGGCGATTGCCGGGCGCGAAGAGATAACCCGCGAAGATGTGGATATGGCTGCATTGGACGAGGGTGTACAGGCCTTGCTTAAACATTTACGTGAATTTGTATTTGGTGGTGTTGATCTATGGCGACGCGACTATAAGCTCGTTGCCATGTACGGTCGGCATTGAAATATTCTGGTTTAAACCAGGGGCTTAAAAGGAGACTGAAGTGAAATTATATGACACGAACGGCGCGCCCAACCCACGTAGGGTGCGCATCTTCATGGCGGAAAAAGGGGTCGATTGCGAGAAAGTCGAACTCAATATCGTCAAGGGAGAGAACCTTACAGAAGAGTTTTTGGCGATAAATCCGCGAGGCATGATGCCGACACTTGAGCTTGATGATGGCACAGTGATCGATGAAACGGTTGCAATTTGTCGCTACATCGAAGAGATGCATCCTGAACCGGCTCTTATGGGTATCGATGCCGTTGATAAAGCCCATGTGGAATCTCGGCAACGTCATATGGAATGGGATGGCTTGTTACCTGCTATGGAGGCTTTTAGAAACTCTTTCCCTGGGTTTGCGACCCGGGGGCTCGGCGGTAATGTGGGGGAGGTCTCTGCGATTGCAGAACTTGCCGAGCGAGGCAAAGCATCTCTCGGTCGGTTTTATCAGCGGCTGGATGCGGAACTGGCTGGCTGTGAATTTGTG
>JAYZCO010000004.1:0-34407 GCA_036338285.1 Pseudomonadota bacterium | reverse complement strand
AAAATGGACCTTTTCACAGCACGACAAGCTGACCAAACACGCGATCAGGGCGGCGCAATGCCTGGCTACTGCCTTCAAGGGGATTGGATCGGAGCTGCTGACCAATTGGATATCTACTGTTACGGAAGTTGGCAGGCAGACGATGGCGACAACATCATTCACGGTTCACAGACCCATGCTACTGACCTTGAATACACCACGCGAAGTATGCGCTATGCGTTTGCTGCGTTCGGCCAAAGCGTCTATACGTTCAACGATACCTGGGCATTAACCCTTGGTGGGCGCTGGGCACGTGACCAATTAAACGGTTACGAGAATGTCTTCTTCTACATGGAAGCTGACATTATCCCATTAGGATTTGGACCGGGTGGTAACGGCTGTTTACAGACGGAAGCGGATACAGCACTCGGCATAGTCAGCACCTGTACTTCCGACCTGGCCGCCGTTAACCAGGCTCTGGGTTGGTTGGGCCCGGAGGGTGAGATACTCAACCCAAACAGGGTACTTTCAGGCGGCATGCCTGCCACTGCCTCACTCTATCGGGATCTGTATAAAGCGACTGAAGATGTGACGTGGCGGGTCAACCTCGACTATACGCCAACTGACGATATCCTGGTCTATCTGTCTGCAACCAAAGGGCTTCGCTCGGGTGGCATGAACCTTGTGTTCTTTTCATCCAACGGGACTTTCGACCCGGAAGAGCTCGTCGCGTATGAGCTTGGTTTCAAGGGCACGCTGCTAGATGGGCAGTTTCAGCTGAACGCTGCGGCCTACTATTACGATTATGAAAACGTGCACACATTCGCAAACGGCGTGTCATTTGCCGGTGGCTATTCAACCATCGTGACTGCAGTACCGGAAGCCGAAATGTTGGGCCTTGACTTCGACTTCACCTGGCTTGCTAGTGACAATCTCACCATCGGTGTGCACTTCAGCCATACATCTAGCGAGTACCTGTCAGACTTCTCAGTGATTGACCCCAATGACCCAAGTCGACCGATCTCACTGTTCGATGCCTCTTCGAACATGATCAATATCAAAGGTAACCAGATGCTACGCGTGCCCGAAAACAAGGGCGGTGCGTGGGCGATGTATCAGTGGCCATTGGGTGACGCAGGCCGTGTTGAGGTGCTGGCCAATTACTCATGGATTGACCGGGTCTACTTCTCAGTATTCGAAAGGAAGGATCAGTCTGCCTCGAGTTATGACCGGTTCGACCTGCGCGCCTCTTGGCACAGCTCAGATGAGTCGTGGCTGGTCGCCGGGTTCGTCAACAATGTCTTCAATGACATTGGATGGCGACAAATCGAGCAGTATGGCTCTACTGAAGAAAGCATGTACCGTCGCACAGGCGCCCCGACGGATCCACGTCTGGTTGGCGTGGAGATCAGACGCAAGTTCTAGACACGCTGCTTAAACAGGAAGAAAAAAGGGCCAGTTAAAACTGGCCCTTTTACTTTGTAGGCCTTAATGTTCGAGTACTTCTGCAGAAGCGATCTCCTTTCGGATCGCTAGATAAAGCTTTCTATTCCTTTTCCTCGCATCGGAACCGACTGTATTCCCTTCTTCAAGTCCCAACGAGTTCTAGTATGCAGTTCGCTCAAATGCTAAGTTGTCCCGCTTTGTTTATGGCGTTTAAAAAATTTCATGATTATCGGCATTCACCACATTGCCATCAGCGTGCCTGATATAGACGACGGGCTCGCTTTCTATCGAGACGTGCTTGGTTTTGAGCAGGTCCGGCGCAGTTCTATATCCGGCAACGTCCCAGCCGTTGAAGCAGCAATTGGGATCAAAGCACCGGTTGCACAGGTGGCCATGCTCCGAGGTGGCAACGCCTACATCGAACTCTGGGCATACGAGCATCCAAAGCCCAGAGATAAGCGCGCAGACCCGCCTGATTTCGGTTACCCGCATTTCGCGCTAGAGGTTAAAAACATTAAACAGGAGTACAAACGCTTAAAAGATGCGGGCATGGATTTCGTTGGGGAACCCGTCAATTTCGGCAAAACATCGGCGATTTACGGGCGCGATCCATTCGGCAATATCATTGAACTGAGTGAAGTCAAAGCTGCCGATAGTACAAGTCTGGCAAACGCCCCGTTGATCAACACCAAAATCCCAGAGGCTTAAAATGTCTGCAACAGGCCAGGTACCCGATACCGAAAGATTAGCTGACCACCTGGCAATCCAGGATGTTATTTTCAAACACTGCCGTGGGCTCGATCGCGCAGATGCTGTCCTTCTGAAAACCTGTTACTGGGAGGATGCTCAGGTCGACTATGGGTTTTTTAAGGGTGGAGGACATGAATTTTGTGACCTGATTGCACGGAGTATTGTCGGCAACCGCGCGACCCACCACCAGGTTTCCAACATCATTCCCGAGTTCAGCGAAGACGAAGCAGTCGTTGAGAGCTATGTCACCGCCTACCATCACCAACCGGGTGGCCAACCTACCGAGATGACTTACATGGGACGTTATATCGATCACATGGAGAAACGAGAGAGTGTATGGAAACTGTTGATGCGGCATGTCGTTGCCGATTGGAATCAGAACCTGGACTCAAGTGATAACCTGGACTCAGGTCCCCTGTCGAGCCTGGCAAAAAGTGCCCGAATACCTGATGATCTTCTTTATGAACAACAAGAAAAAATACTAGGAGTAAGCGAGTGACACCGGAACGACTCATTTCGCGACTGGCAAAAGTCGAATCCATGCGTGAAGAAATACTCGCGGCTGGAGACGAAGCACAGCAGCTGCGACGTTTGCCGGACAGCATCGTGGCACGCCTGATCGATGAAGGGTTTTTCCGATTTACGCTGCCCGAAGAACTCGGTGGTGAAGACGCGACTTCGAGGGATACGATTATAATCCTGGAAGCGATGGCCGCCATTGATGCATCGGTTGCCTGGAACGTCATGCTCGGATCGGAAATCAACGCCATGGCGGCAGGCGGCATGGACAAAGACCTCGCCCGAGAAATCTACGTAGACAACCCCAATGTCATCATGTGCGGCGGCGGCGGTCCGGGTTCGCAACCACCGCGCGCTGAACGGTGTGAAGAGGGTGTCAGGGTATGGGGACAAACCACTTTCATCAGCGGCTGTCACAACGCGACCTGGTGTTTTATGGCTGCCCCGCTGATGGACGGAGACCAGCCCGAGACAGACGCTAACGGCATGCCCATATTCAAATTGTGGTGTCTGCACAAAGATCAATGGGAAATCGTCGACACCTGGGATGTCGCCGGACTTCGAGGCTCAGGCAGCCATGATGTCAAAGCTGATGGCGCCCTGGTGCCTGAAAAATTTGTTGGCGTGGATCTTATGATGGTGCCCGCGCATTACGATAATCCGGTCTTCAGAATGCCTGTGCCGTTGCGCCTTTCTTACAACAAAGTGGCGATCGCCTTAGGCGTCGCAAAAGGCGCCCTTGAAACGTTTGCAGATCTTGCGCAAAACAAAGTTCCTATGCTCTCGGCAAGCACACTCAACAAACGCCCAATCGCCCAGTCACGCATGGGTGAGGCCATGGCCAGCTATCGCGCGGCACGCGTTTATGTGCTGGATGCCATGGGTGATATAGAGGACGAATTGGCGGCAGGGGCCGAAACACCAGGGCCTGAAACAACCGTCAATGCCCGTTTAGCCTGCACCCACGGTGCTAACGTCTGTATGCAGGTCGTTGACAGTCTGCACAACACCGCGGGCACAAGTGGTATGAGGATGCACAGCCCGCTTGAACGTAAACTACGCGATTCCCATGCATGCGCCACGCACCGCTGGGTAGCGCACCCTCTTTACCAGGATCTCGGCAGTATTTTTCTCGGCAACGAGCCCGATCCGGAGTTCACCGGTCAAGGTGGACCCGCGCCAAAATAGCGCTAGGGCGAATCCAGTTTCGTACCTCGCGGTACGAGTTCGTGTCGTACGATCTTCCACTCACCGTTCATCCGGCGCATGCGTGTCCGATAGGTCGCCCAAAGCGTTAAGGTTGCCCCTTCCTGATCTTTGAGATAGTGCAGCGCCTGCACATCTGTTCGACATTCCGCTAGATCGCCGTCGATGGTTGCGAGCTGCGGGCCGAGCATATGTTGCGTTGCACCATATTTGGACAGCGCGTCTTCAACATAGGCTCTCCAGGCTTCAGATCCATGCACGATGCTGTCACCGAAACCAACAATCTCACAATCCTGGGCAAAACAGCTTTGATACAGATCCATATCACGATCGTCTACGCCGGCAGCATAGCGAAGCATGACGTCTTGCAGTTCAACCCGGTCTTCAATAGGTGTCATTTTGGCGTGATCTCCTGTGCCCAATAATTCTGAAAAGCCACTTCCTTCGCAGACATACGTTGCGCACGTCGCAGTACTGCACCCTTAGTAAACGCAACGGGCAGCATGACCGTCTGCAACGTCCCTTCCGGCATGCCCAGCACTGCCTTCACATCGTCCTGACGTGCGCTTAGCAACGTCGTCCAGGTGGTCCCCAACCCCCTCGCCCTCAGTGCGAGCATCAACGACCAGGCCGCAGGTAAGATTGAGCCATAGTAGCCCACATGACTGGCAACGGTGTCGGCCATCGGCAAACCATCGACACAGACAAATATCATCGCCGGAATCTCATGCATTCGCTCTGTCAGGGCCTGGTGTGTCGGTTTCATCGATTCACCACGCGCTTCCATAAGTTCCACCAGAATGCCGGTATAGATTTCCGATATGGCAGCTTTCTGCTCGAGCGCATCGACAATAAGAAATCGCCAGTTTTCACCGCCAATGCCGGTGGGTGCCTGAACGGCAACGTCAATTGCTTCAAGAAGTAGTTCACGGGGCACCGGTCGTTCAAAGTCGAGCCTGCGCCGTACCGATCTTGCCGTGCTAAGCACCTCATCAACGAGATCAATTTCAGATTGTGACAGCGCAGTCATCATGCCCCGTTTTTTCATCGTACGTTAGCGCCTACAATGCCCACTTATTTTGCGAAAGTGAATAGCGTGTTATGACTGTACTTTCTGTTTTGGACCTGTCCCCCATCGTTGAAGGAGGAGATGTAAGCCTCGCGCTTGCCAATACCCTGGATCTGGCCAGGCACACAGAGGAACTGGGATATCACCGCTACTGGGTCGCTGAACACCACAACATGCGAGGGATCGCAAGCGCCGCAACCTCTGTCGTCATTGGACACATTGCCGGCGGCACAGACAAAATTCGTGTCGGTGCAGGCGGTATTATGCTGCCGAATCATGCCCCTATCATGGTTGCTGAGCAGTTCGGGACCTTAGAAGCACTGTATCCAGGCAGGATTGACTTAGGCCTCGGACGTGCGCCTGGCACGGATGGAATGACGGCCCAGGCATTGAGACGAACCCTGAACAGCGATCCGAACAAATTTCCGCAAGATGTCGTCGAACTCCAGCGCTACCTGCAAGAACCTGAGCCCAATCAACAGATATACGCGGTGCCTGGTTACGGCGCCAACGTGCCGATCTACATCCTCGGGTCCAGCCTGTTCGGCGCGCAACTTGCAGCCATTCTGGGCTTGCCCTTTGCTTTCGCGTCCCACTTTGCACCGCAAGCCATGACGCAAGCGCTGGAAATCTATCGGCGGGAATTTCAGCCGTCGGACCAACTCAAAGAACCCTACGTCATCCTGGGCTACAACATATGTGCCGCAGATAGCCAAGAACATGCTGAGTATATTCGCACTTCCAGCCTGCAGGCTTTTATAAACCTCAGATTCGGTAATCCAGGCCCCCTGCCACCGCCGGTCAAGGATTTTGAAAAAACGCTGAACGCCCAGCAAGAGGCTGTCCTCAGCCAGGTCAGTTCTGCATCTTCGGTAGGCACTGTGGACAAAGTTTGTGAGGAGACCCAGGCGTTCATAGAAAACACTGGTGCAGATGAACTGATTATTGTCGCCCAGGTTTATCATCACCAGGACCGCCGCCGATCTTACGAATTAGCGATGGAGGCATTGCGTTAAACAACAGTACACAAATCGTTCAACGCCAGAGCCCTTGTCACGCCACTGACCGCCGCTTGCTGCAATTCGAATTCAGCGCAGGCAAGCCTTAAGGGTTGTACCAGATCGGTGAAGTCCAGGCACGATCCTGCACCGTTGCATGCATGTCCGGACGCAGCGATACACCTGCTCGAATCGCATCCCAGGTCGACCAGCGACATTTTGGATTTTCAAGCACACGCACGTAATACAAAGCTCGTTGCGCTGGGTCAAAGTTGGTATCCGACCACACAGCACTGAGTTCGTTAGCGCCTTTGTCCGGTGTAACGGCACAGGTGGTCAGATCAACCATTGCGCCATTGTCGCTGCAGCGATGGGTTTTCGGGTCGACAACACCCCCATCTGAGCAGGCAACATCGATGACCGCTTCCTTCCGCTCGCCGTCTTCGATCCAGCCTTTGATGATCTGCAGACGCTGCAGGGTTTGTGTGTCTGGATCACGGCTTGCCCAGAGATAAAAGCTCGGCACACGATCCCCGTCACGGTCAATTTCAGACCCCATCGGCACACCCTTGGCATATGCAGTCGCAATCACATCATCAGCATCCGTTAGGGTCTGATCAATCTCATAACCGCCGAAGAAACGCACACGGATGTGCGGACCCGATGTTGAAAACGTCTCTTTGCGGCGGAAGCCGTCGTATATCGCGTCCCGAGTATTGGATTGTGCCCATACGCCTGCCAGACCGGAGGCACCCCAGTACCTCGAGGCATCCATTGAATACTCAGGATTTTCCGGATCAGAGTCTGGCAAGGGCACCGATCCGCGCCGAAACGGCTCAATGTCCATCAGGCCCGTTTTACTCCAGTAGTTGTCTTCTTCAAACGATCCCGCTGCGTTGTGTGTATCAGATGCACCGATGACGCCAAACTTGTACGGATTAAAGCCACTTTCCTCCTGTAGAAGGAGTCCGTTTAACAAGGCATCTCTCACATAACTACCAGGCGGCCTGGACTCCAGCGTTGATGCGATCCGGACAGGCATAATCTCGAAGTCAGCCCACTCGTCATTTGGTGACAGTAAAGGATGGGTATCCGACGTACCTTTCACCTGTGAGTTTTCGACGATCGGTTCGTTGCGCATCCGGAGATCCGCGTAGGCCGCATCCAACGGTTTATCTGAGCGGTGGTAATTCAGTTCAAACATCCAGCCATCAGAACCATTCATGTTGTGGGGTATGGCAAGGGATTCGATGCCTTCTTCACGGTTGCTGTCCATCCACGCCCATAGATCTTCGGGGTTCGTTGAATCGAGGCGACTATAGGGCTGAACAGGCACTTCACTACCACGGAAAATGACATTTCTATGCAGGTTCTGTGCCTCTGGCCCTGACGCGGTGTACTCATAACCAATAAACGTCGTGAATGTACCCGGATCATTGTGTCGCTCCGCCGCGCCAATGATCTCCTGCCAGGCACTGCGGGCAATATTGCGATCATCAAGATCGTCCACCTCATCCGGATCACGTCCTCGCAGATGCCCAACAATTTCCTGAAATCCAGCACTCGAACCTTCCGCGGTCGTCGCGCCACGGACTGTTTCGGCAAATCGGTGCTCGCCATACGTACCGGATGGGTCCGCCAACTCTCGCATCATCCCGAGATAAAACGCATGGTCCGAAACGGCCAGAAAATCGAGGGGTTTTTTCATCTGCATCATGAACCCGGATGCATGTTCGATGGCGGCACCTTTGGCAAACTCGTAGGCATCATCCGGGGTACGTCGCGTCCCCATCAGGAACGCATCGAATGACAAGACCGTATGGATGTGGGTATCACCAAAATATGCATTTTTGTTCGCGTTAACCTCAACCTCCACGACTGCCGCTTGATCTACAGTGTCATCGGCCTGGGGGGGCGGCGATGCTTCCTGTTGACCGCAGGCCGTGAGTAGCAACGTGGCAAGCGCGCCTATCAATCGCTTCATCCTCTTCTCCTCTAGTTAGCTCGGGTTAGTCGTTTGGCTTGACCAGATACTTCTTGCCCGTCTCTTTTTTCTCGTAATCGATGATCGTCTCAACCTGCAATGCTTCCGCGAGTGATAACTCAGCCGTATAGTGGCTGGCAAACGTCGTGTTGATCTCATCAGCCACTTTCTGACGCAGTTCGGCATCCCGCGCGCGCCCTACTTTTTGCAGAAATGGTGTGAGAAGCCAACCGCCGATGCCCCAGGACATGCCATAGCTACGCCGCAAAACCGTAGGTCCGGTGTCCAGTCCGCCATAGATATAGACCTGCTTGTGTTGGTCCGAGCCATAACGACTGTACTCTGACGCAGTCGCGATTGCCGCCCGCTCCATCGAGGCAAGAATCTGGTTAGCCAACTCACCACCGCCTGTGGCATCAAAAGCAACATAGGCTCCGGTTGCAGCAATCGCTTCGGTGAGTTCGGAAGCAAAGTTATCATCGCTGGAATTGCAAACGTGTTCGGCACCCATGCTCTTTAACATATCCACCTGTTCTTGCTTACGTACAATGTTCACGAGCGGTACACCCTCGTTGATACAGATCTTCTGCAACATCTGTCCGAGGTTAGATGCAGCAGCCGTATGGATCAGCCCCGAATAGCCTTCCATCCGCATCGTCTCGACCATACCAAGCGATGTCAGGGGGTTGACGAAACAGGAGGCTGCCTGCACCGAAGAAACACCGTCATTCATGACTAAACACTGGTGATATTTTAACGTCCGGTACTGTCCATACATGGCACCACCAAGAGCCCCCACAGTTTTACCCATAAGGGCCTGTGCTTCATCACCCTCGCCCGCGGCGATCACAACCCCTCCGCCTTCATTACCGACAGGCATCGGCTGGTCGAGACGGCCGCCCAGATGTTTGAGCAGTCCGCCCGGAATATCCGCAGAAATCGTTGGACGATCTGCTGTACCGCCCTGAACTGCGCTGGACAGATCCGCCATTCCCAGCAATAACCCCAGGTCACTTGGATTAATGGGAGAGGCTTCCACCCGTACGAGTACCTGATCTGGTTTCAACGGCGCGGTGTCAATCTCTTGCAGCGATAATTCCAGTTTTCCTGCACTTGTCACGAGGGACTGCAGTTGTATCCCACTTGTTGGCAAATTACTCATAATTGGTCCCTTTCTAAAAGTCCTTGCGGACAACCTTGACCTACTCCTCTAACATTGGCAATACCTTAGCCCTGACGAAAAAACCGCCATGCAATGCCACAAGTTCAATAGACAATTTATGGTCTTAATACCCGGTTTCGGCCATCACTTGGGGTATGAGCAGAAATAAGGACCTGCTCGCCAATCCCTAATCAAACCGTGGAACCCTTGGACAAATCGGCCCTCGAGAGGGCATTTAAACGCCGCTCACCGGCAGATTATCAGATTCCGGATCTTGGTCGTGTCGATTGGGGTGTGCTTGACTACTTTGGTTGGATCCATCCCGCAGGTCATGCAGGCTACGTTGTAATGCCCATTGCCAACGAACTACGCGGATTGATTTTGAAACGCATGGTTCAGCCCAATGGCAAACCCCGAACGCATATGTGCTCATGGTGTAAACACGTGTATCGCAGCCGCGGTACCGCAATGTTCTCCACTCAGGTAGAGGGCACGGATGGCCGACGCTTTATCGGCAACTACATCTGCCTGAACCTCGACTGCTCATTGCGCATCCGCAATCTCGCAAGTGATCCGCCTACCTACCTTCCGGAAACCATCAACCTCGATGAGAAGATCCATCGTTTGAGAATTTCTGTTTCTTCCTTCATGGGCCGCGCCAACGTCCTGCCGGATCTTCTCTAACCGAATCTGCTGGTCTTTTATCGCTTTGCAAGGTGGCGGATAATTACGAGCTTAATGTGCTTTTAAGGAGACGCGATGAGCCTCGATTCCTTCCGCGAAGAAACCCGCGACTGGTTGCAAAGCAACTGCCCTGAAGCCATGCGTCTGGGCGCCGTTCACTTTGAAGACGCCTATGAGATCTACCAAACAAAGGAAGCACAGGCTTGGCACGAAGCCGCAGCCGTGCGCGGTTGGACCGCACCCACATGGCCTACTGAGTATGGCGGCGGCGGACTTGATCACAAACAAATTCGCATTCTGCAGGAAGAGATGGCCCGTATCCGAGCACTGCCCCCCGCCACGGGTATGGGGCTTACCATGATTGGCCCAACGCTCCTCGAATTTGGCACAGAGGAGCAGAAACAACGCCACCTACCCCGTATCGTTATGGGGGAAGCCCATTGGTGTCAGGGCTATTCAGAACCCGGTGCCGGGTCGGACCTCGCCGGATTACAGACTAAGGCAATCCTTAAGGGAGATGACTTTATCATCAACGGCCAGAAAATCTGGACCTCAGGTGCACAACATGCAAACTGGATGTTTGCCCTCGTCCGTACAGACCCGGATGCGCCCAAACACGATGGCATCAGCTTCGTACTGCTGCCAATGGACCAGCCTGGCGTAACGGTTAAACCCATCAAGCTCATCTCTGGCTCATCACCCTTCTGCGAGACCTTTTTTGACAATGCGATTGCGTCCCGCGAGGACCTTATTGGCGAGCTCAACAAAGGCTGGACAGTGGGCAAGCGCCTACTCCAGTTCGAGCGCAATACAACCGGGCCGGCGCGCCCGAAAAGCGCAAAAAAACGCCTGAATCCTTACGCATCCATCGCCAAACAATACCTTGGTGAAGATGACCAAGGCAGGATCGCCGATGCTACCCTGCGTGACCGGGTGCTCTCGCACGTCATGACAGAACGGGCAATGGGCTTAACGACCCGTCGCGTCATCGATGAAAGTAAGGTGAGCGGTGCACCAGGCGCTGCCACCTCCATTTTCAAACTGGTGGGCTCGACACTCGCAAAAGAAGGTTCACAACTAAAATCAGAATTGCGTGGTACAGCAGGGCTCGTCTGGGAAAGCAACGACTTCAGCGCAGCCGAGCTCGAATCAACCCGAGCCTGGTTACGCGACAGAGCCGTGACGATTTATGGCGGCACAAATGAAGTTCAAATGAACATTATCGCAAAAAGAGTGCTGGGCCTCCCGGACTAGATGTCAGCGTTGCGGCTCGCCTGAGTGAAATCCCATGTGGTACATTGCGAACTATGGGTGAGGCACTAAAAAAATACCGTATCTGCGACTTCACAGGACAGCTCGCCGGCGCCGGAGCGACCAAGTGGCTCGCCGCTTTTGGTGCCGAAATCATCCGCATCGAAGACCCGGTAAGACAAGGCCGCTGGGATATCCTACGTGGCATGGGGCCGTTTAAACCGGGCCAGAAAGGCCTAGAGTATGGCGGTGGTTTCAACAATCACAACACAGATAAGTTGGGTATCACCCTCAATCTCAGAAAAAATAAAGCCAAAGAGATTCTTACGGAGATCATCAAAGTCTCTGACGCTGTCACCGAAAACTTCGCCGCGGGTGTGCTCGACAAATGGGGGTTTGGTTACGAGCAGTTAAAAGCGATCAAACCTGACATCATCTATGTATCAAATTGCGGCTTTGGTCATGAAGGTCCCTATCACGAGTACAAAACATGGGGGCCAATCGTACAGGCGATATCGGGCCTTACGTTTACCTCTACCTTACCTGATCAGCCACCCGCCGGGTGGGGTTATTCTTATATGGACCACACGGGTGGTTACTATATGGCCATGGCCATCCTCCTGGCCCTCATCCACAAAGAGAAAACGGGTGAAGGCCAGTGGGTCGACCTTGCGTGTACTGAGGCCGCCGTCACACTCAACGGTCCTGCACTACTTGATTGGACGGTAAACAAACGACCCATGCGCCAGGAAAGACAGCCTTCATCCAACCGCAGCCAATTCCAGCCCATGGCACCCCACGGAAACTACCCCTGTCAGGGCGATAACAACTGGATCGCGATCAGCTGTCGAGATGACCAGGACTTCAAACACCTGTGCGCCCTAATCGATGCGGCCTGGACCGATGACTTTATGGAGCTTGAAGCCCGTTTGGCCATGCAGGATGAACTGGACCTCGCACTTTCGGCATGGACCGCGCAATTCGATAAATTCGACCTCGAGGATCGTTTGCGAGATCTCCCCATCCCCGCCGCTGCTGTGCAGAAGCCTAAAGAACGAATCGATGAGGATCCCACAACTTCGAACTTCAACCTTTGGCCAACCGTTAAACATACAGCAATGGGTGAAGTTCGCGTCGACGGTAAACCCGTACATATGTCGAAATCAGATTGGCAGATCGAAAAAGGTGCGCCCTGTCTCAGCGAACATACACGGGATGTATTGTCTCGGCTCCTGGGTTATACAGACGACGAAGTCGATGAACTTTACGAACAGGAAGTATTGTGACTGCCTTAAACCACATTCGCGTTGTTGAATTGGCCAACGAACGGATCGGCTTCGCCGGTAAACTCATGGGTGATATGGGTGCGGATGTCATTTTGGTCGAACCCCTTAAGGGTGATCCTTCAAGGTCTTATCCGCCGTTTTGCAAGGATGAGAAAGGTGAAGGCCGCAGTCTCTACTTCTGGCACTACAACACTTCAAAGCGGAGCCTCACGCTCGATCTTGACGATGCGACCGAACGCGAGACCTTTTGCGAACTGATCAAGACAGCGGATGTCCTGCTTGAGTCAGAGCCAACTACCCGTCTCGCAGCACTCGGCCTCGATTACGAGGATCTTACGAAACTAAACCCGAGACTTATCCATGTCGCAGTAACCCCATACGGGCGCAATGAGCCCCTCTCAGATATACCGACAACGGACCTGACACTCATGGCAGCGGGCGGCCCCCCCTGGAGCTGTGGTTATGACGATCAGACTCTGCCACCCGTCCGCGGCTGGGGTAATCAGAGTTACCACACAGGTTCTCATTTTGCCTACATGTCTATCTTAACCGCATTGTTGTACCGCGAAACGTCGGGCGAAGGCCAGTTCATCGATGTCTCCATCACAGCAGCATTGAATGTAACGACTGAGGCAGCCAGCTATTCTCATCTGGTAAACGGGAGTGAGGTCCTGCGCCAGACCGGCCGCCACGCAGCAACCCGGCCCACCGCCGACTCGCAAATGGCCTGCGCCGATGGGAAATACGTCAACACAGGCGTACCCCCGCGTACG
Source organism: Pseudomonadota bacterium (assembly GCA_036338285.1). Classification (GTDB taxonomy): domain Bacteria; phylum Pseudomonadota; class Gammaproteobacteria; order Pseudomonadales; family Azotimanducaceae; genus UBA4421. Next base: position 21,300 of record JAYZCO010000004.1, on the reverse strand, counting down.
CCAAAGGAATACGAAAGGCTTCTTATTTGGATTCGAACCCTGGATCTTCTAGACGAGTTCCCTGAGTCAGTATTTTTGGAAATGGGGGCAAAATGGGAAGGTACGTTTGACCTTTCGAAACTCGGAGAAGATGACACCATCACCGCAATTTTTTCTGCAGGTCGCGATGCATTGAAACTGATCGCAACCAAAGTCAGCGCTTACGATTTTTTCATAGGATGCCAGAATGCGGGACTGGCTGTCGGGGTGATCTATGCGCCTGAAGAAGTATTCGAAGACCCACACTTTAAAGCCAGAGGCTTTCAGGTTGAAGTGCACCACCAAGACCTGGACGAGCGATTTACCTACCCTGGCGCGCCTTATCCACTCCCGGCGAGTCCCTGGTCCATATCGCGCAGAGCGCCACTTTTGGGTGAACACGACAAAGAAATACGCGCCGAATTGTCTTGACCAACAAAATATCTGCAGCAATCAGCAGCCCAAGGCCTTTGCACCACAATAATTAGTTGGCGCGCACCGATCCGTGCAACCATAGATCCTCAGTTCACTGCACCATGTGTAAATGCTGCAATGCGCCTAAAAAAACGAAAGGCGTGACGATATCTTTTTAAGTAGCTGGCAAAGTGAGGTCAGCAGGGAGAACCATCACGCCTGATCCGTGTCGAATTGAAAATAGCGCCGGGCACCCGGTGAACGCCATGTGAAAAATCGTGATCCCACTTTCCAGTACCCGGCAAAGCCCACCGCAGTCCGGGTCGGACTTTTGTACTGCGATTTCAGAGATGATAGATTTCCCATGTCTACGTAGCTCAAATTCTTAACGAAACCCTTGTCGAAACACTCCTTCTCCCCCACATGGTTTACACTGTCTTGCAGCTGTTGACCACGATAGGCGGGGTGAACAAACGTTTTAAACCCATAATTAATATTTGGAACAATCAGCCTGATACTTAACCCTTGGTCAACCGGTCCAGGCTTCGTGGTTTTCCAGGTGTACCCTACTAGCCGGGCGCCGTCGAATGCGCCATAACCAATATCACCACGCACTTGTGCGCCCTCAGCGAATTGACTGTCTATGGGAAGGTCAGGATCAGAGCAGGCCGCTTGCATATCATCATCACTCAGTTTTCGAAACTGAAACCGGTTCAAGTGCTCATCCGCGGGACTCATATCGGGCCGAAAGTCGCGCGTGTTGATCACCCAGACGTTAAAATTGAAGTGACGTCGCAGATAAGTTAGCACGTATGCCAGTGTCTCCCATGCCCATCTGGCACGATCCACGTTAAGTTGCACCCGAATTGGCTCCTACAACGACTCTGCATCCGTTCAACCAGACCTTAGACGGCATTTGGTACTCGGTGCCCGATCCCGAATCTTTTGGCAATAGACATCAATTTGCTGTCTCACCCGTAGCAATTCTTCTTTCCTGAAGCAGATCTTCCGTCATTAGATGTCCCGCCAACGCTTCTTCAGCCGTGATGCACTCAGTTATATTCAGGTTTTTTCCAATCTCTGTCTGACGATCTACTACCGCTCGCCCCGGTCACGGATAAAACCAGGCTGGCTTACGACAGGTATCGCCAGATCTCACACTGGTTTTACCAAGTCTGTACTGATCAACGCTCCGAGTTCAAGCAGATCATGCGGGTGATGAGCCGAGGATTTGAACGCTTCCATTGCGATCAGCAGCTCAACCCGCGACACACAGTGGAAAGCGACACCACAATCCACCTCTTTTGCACGAGGTTTTCTGGTTGAGATGCACGACGACGATCTGGATGAGTCATTGGCCAAGTGACGTGAGCAGAGCGAGTCATCCTGCTTCGTCATGGTGAAATTGAAAGTGGCGCCTGGCACCCGGCGAGCGCCATGTGAAGAATCGCGACCCAACCTTCCAGTATCCGGCAAATCCCACTACGGTCCGGGTGGCATTTTTGTAGGTCGACTTCAGAGAGGAAAGGCTTGCTGGATCTACATAGCTGATGTCCTTTTCGTAACCCATGTCGAAATATTCCTTATCGCCCATAAGGGATATACTGCTTTGCAAATCCTGGCCACGATAGGCAGGGTGCACAAACGTTCTATAGCCATAACGTATTTTCGGGGCAGTTACTTTGATCCATAACCCTTGCTCGAGCGGTCCACCCTTCGTGGACCGAAAGGTAAGACCAATAAGCCGGACACCGTCAAAAACACCATAACCCATATCACCATTCGCTTTTGCATAATCAACAAAATGACTGTCTAGGGGTATGTCAGGATCAACGCACGCAGCTTGCATATCATCGTCACTCAGTTTTCGAAACTGAAAGCGGTTCAAGTGATCCTCAGAGGGACCCGGGTCGGGCTCTAAATCCTTCGTGTTGATCACACAGACGCTAAAATTGAAGTGACGTCGCAGAAAAGTTAGTACGTATGCCAGTATCGCCCATGTCCATCTGGCACGATCAACGTTAAGTTGCACCTGGATTGGCTCCTACACGACTCTGCGACCGTTCAACCACACATTAGATGGCATGTGATGCTCGTTATCCGATCCCACACCTTTTGCCATCAGACACAAATTCGCTTTCTCACCGATGTCTATTGTCCTTTCGTGATGCAGATCATCGGTCAGAAGATACCCCGATAGCGCTTCTTCTGCTGTGACGCATTCGGCTGTATTCAGGCTTTTTCCAATCTCTGTCTGGCGATCTAGCGCAGTTGCCTGACAGATCCAGGGGTTAGCTGGGCCATAGGGTGCATCAGAACTGGCTATAACAACTATGCCCACATCCAAAAGCGATTTATATCGATACAAATCGACTATTTCGTCCGGTCTAATAGCGCTTCTGAACTGCTCGCCGCGATCACGTATAAAACCTGGCTGGGTCACGACCGGTATCCCCAAATCTCTCAATGGTTTTATTAAGTCTGCACCGATCAATGCACCATGTTCGAGCCGATCATGCGGGTGATGGGCCGTGGATTTGAACGCTTCCATTGCGATCAGCAGCTCAACCCGAGACACACAGTGGAAAGCGACACCACGATCGGCCTCGTGGGCGCGACGAACACGCTCTCTCAGAACGTCCGGATCCGGTAGCGCATCCTCATCCAGCACAATCTTAAGCTGCCCCCCCTGGACCAGGGACTCATCACCCATGACCCGCACAGAAAAACGTTCACCACTGGCATGTCGTAAATTGTTGAGCGTTTTCTCACCCTGACCATCGTTAGTATAAGAGGTGTCCGTTACAGAAGTAATTCCATAAGAGACCAGTTCGTCGATCACTGCATCAAGATCGAGCTCGGCTCTCGGTAAGTGATCATCAAGCCAGTCATCCATGCGAAAGAATCGACCCGTCATTTGTCCACCGATTACTTCCACCCCGTCATGGGATCCCGGTTCAATGTTGAGTCGTTCGATCGCACAGGAGTTTACAACCCACATTTTCCCACTGTTGTGTTGCACTCGAATCGGTCTTTCGAGGCAAACATCATCAAGGCGCAAGCGGTCCAGCTCGCCCAATCGATCCGCGCGGTAACCCACACATCGAATCCAGCCTGCGCCAGGCACTTGCTGCACTTCAACAGCTAACTCTTCTAAAGAAGTTACGCCGGAGATGTCAATCGATTGCCGACGCGCTGCACTCGCCCTTAAATGAACATGGTGATCATGCAACCCCGGAAGCAATCGAGCACCCGCCGCATCCACGCTCGACTCACCTTGGACCGCTTTTAGCGAACCGACCGCTTCAATCGTTCGACCGAAACGCACATCGCACACTCTGTCGTCAATTAACGCATTAATAATAAGCACAATCGAAGCATACTCGCATGGGTATAATCAGCACCATGTCTGAGTTAATCAGTTTTAATCAGTATCTGACCATCCTTGATTCGGCGGCGCTGCGCGAAGACCAGAGCATGTTCAACTCGATACCTTATCTGTGTGTGGATTGGCAAGGCGCCGAAGAAACCGCACCTCGTCTATTGCCTGCATGCCCCGTGATCGCGATTGGCACGAACACCGAGGCCCTCCTGGCGGACATCTGCATTGAAGACGAAGCCGGTATGGAGACCTTAAGCCCTAACCTGGATACTCAACCCGCCGCCTGTGCAACTCTGGTACAGCTCCTGCGCCACAATGCCCACTCGAATATTACGGAAGGTCTTTTCGCGGAATCACTGGCCTATAGTACCTTGCAACAAAGTGCAGAATTTACCTCCTGGCTGCAGGAACCAAGACCCGCGAGCAAACCTGACACAGCCCCCGTCGTCCTCACGGAGCGCCATGACCAAACGCTTACCATCACCCTCAATCGTCCCCATGCCCACAACGCGTACAGCAGCGCCCTGAAGGATGCACTGTGTGCAGTGCTACACGCAGCTCTGGCAGATAAAACCCTCCACGAAGTCGTGTTTCGAGGCAATGGCCCTTCCTATTGTGCCGGGGGTGACCTCTCAGAATTCGGCCAGGTTACAGATGCAGCAGAGGCCCATCTCAGCCGTACTACCCGCTCAGCAGGAGCGTTGCTGGCTTCGCTTGCAGTTACTACAACGGTTTATACGCAAGGTGCTTGTATCGGCGCAGGTATCGAGATCCCGGCCTTCGCCGACCGGATCGTTGCCCATGAAAATAGCTTCTTTCAGCTGCCTGAGGTCACCATGGGGCTTGTGCCTGGAGCAGGCGGAACTGTCAGCCTGACAAAAAAAATAGGCCGCCATAAAACTGCCTACCTGGCAATTTCAAATAGCCAACTCAGCGCACAGGCGGCCTTATCCTGGGGACTTATCGACGAAGTGGTCGCTGAGCCTGACTAATACAGGTTACGCCTCCCCTGCTATTTCGGCTTTAACGACGCGGCGCAGGAGCTTTCCAGTCTCGTTATAGGGAAGTTCATCCCATACCTGCATGACTTGTGGGACCCGGGAGCTGCGCATATGTTCAAGCACCCAGGCCTGCAATGCTTGAACATCGATGTTTTGGCCCTCTTTCGCCACCACGGCTGCAGCAACGCCTTCTCCCCACTGTTCATCCGGAATCCCAACCACGGCGGCATCTTTGACCGTTGGATGAGCCAGTAGCGTGTCTTCAATCTCGCCAGGTGATAAATTCTCACCGCCACGCACAATCACATCATCTGCACGACCTTCGATGAATAGATATCCTTCTTCATCCATGCTGCCCGCATCACGCGTGGGAAACCAACCATCCGCATCGGTCACCGAGCCTCGGTCTTCATACTCGCCAGAGACCTGTTCCCCGCGCACGTAGATCTCGCCCCGTTCTCCCGGACCCAAGACATTGCCGTCATCGTCTCTGATCTCCATCTCCAAACCAGGCAATAGCTGGCCGACGGAGACCAGACGCCGACGCACCGCCTCATCGCTGCTTTCTTTCGCAGCCCTGTGATCATCAGGCCCAAGCAACGTCACTGTCGAACTGGTCTCTGTCAGACCGTAGGCGTTCGAAAAGTTGGTCCCCGGGAACAGGTCCATCGCCTTTTCAATGACACTTAATGGCATCTTGCCACCCCCATATGAGAGATTCTGCAAATGAGGCAGGTCCGCATTGGTTTCACTTTCAAGCGTCTCCACAATGCGAGCCAGCATGGTTGGCACGACAAAGGCAGTAGTGACCTGGTACTTACGACACAATTCGATCCACGCTTCCGGTGAAAAGTTGGGTAATTGCACCACATGCCGTCCGGCATAGACGGAACTCAAAACTGCGGCGATCCCGGCAATGTGGTAGGGCGGAACACACACAAGGGCCGCATCTCCTTCAGCCGCCCCAGCGAATTCGACCGAACTTAAGATATAGGAGACTAGGTGTTTGTGCCGCAGCACAGCCGCCTTCGGTATGCCCGTCGTGCCGCTCGTAAAGAGCAGAACGGCAATTTCTTCCGGATCCATACCCCATTCGGACACCGGCTCTTTTGTATGCTCATCGTCAGCAACCCAACGGGTCGTGGCAGTGGCGACAACTTCATTCAACCCACCCAGGGTCGCCACACGTTTTTCTTCGGTAACCAGATAAGCCGGTGTGACGCGCTTGAGCAGTGCCTCGATCTCCTCATCCGTGAGCCGATAGTTGAGGGGTACATAGGGAATACCCGCGGCGCTCCCGGCAAACAGACACAACGGTGTGCCGAGGTTACTGACATCAAGCTTCACCAGACGATCAGCACCGCTGGCACGCACAGTCGCTGCACGTTTTGTTGCAGCATCAAACAGCTCCGCATAGGTGAGCGACTGGCCGGTGCTGCCATCTGTAAATGCAGGCCTGTCCGGAAATGCACCACTCGCCATTTCCAGCAACATCATGATATTCATAATCGTGTCCCTTTCTCCGAACCGGGCATTCTATTGATTCAAGCGTTGCTTGACAAAGGCTCTTCGGGACAAGAATCTGCACCTTTGACAACCATCTTTCGCGCACGTCTGGAGAATAATATGAAAACTGCGATATCCATCGGTTCAGCCTATTACAACGGTGAAGACTGGGACGATCTGGTCGAATATGCCAAGGCAGCAGATCGACTGGGCGTGAGCCAGGCCTGGTCAGCTGAAGCATGGGGTATGGATGCCATCGTACCGCTGGCCTACCTCGCGGGGCAGACAGAAAACATAGGGCTCGGCACAGGGATTCTGCAGATCAGCTCTCGCGTACCCTCAATGATCGCGATGACCGCACAAAGCCTCGATACAGTTTCCAAGGGTCGATTTATCCTGGGGCTCGGCGTGTCAGGTCCTCAGGTTGTCGAAGGGCTGCATGGTGCAGGGTTTGCCAAACCGCTCTCTCGTCTACGGGAGTGTGTAGAGATCCTGCACATTGGCCTTAAAGGCGAAAAACTCGCTTACGACGGAAACCATTATCTGCTGCCCCGACCAGGCGGTGAGGGCAAGGCGATCAGACTTTCACAACCGCCCCGACCTAATCTTCCTATTTATCTGGCCACCTTAGGCCCCAAGTCTCTGCAGATGACGGGTGAGCTTGCAGATGGCTGGCTCGGCACCTGTTTTTTGCCCGAACACGCCCACGTCTTTTTGGACGACCTTAAGGCAGGGGCCGACAAAGCAGGCAGGCGACTCGCCGATATCGATATTCAGGCGGGCGGCTATTTCGAAGTCGGCGAAGATGTTGAAGGCCTGATCGCCAAGCTCAAACCAGGCATGGCCTTTACTCTGGGCGCCATGGGGTCAGCCAAAACAAATTTTTACAACGATGCTTTCTGTCGGGCCGGTTATCAGGACCCCGCCAAAGAGGTGCAGGGACTTTGGGTCAGTGGTAAGCGCGAAGAAGCCATCAAAGCGGTCCCGGACGAAATGGTCATGATGGCCAATCTCGTCGGTACGGAAGATATGGTCAAGGAACGCCTGCGGGCATTTAGGAATGCCGGAGTCAATACGCTGCGCCTCGCAACGGCCGGCAACACGTGGCCGGAGCGCACCGCGGCCTTAGAAGAAGCCATGGATCTGATCCACAGAGAGGCCACAAGCTAAGTCTTCGAAAATCTCCTAAGGCTCGGCCTCAAGCGCTGCTGAAGAAAGCTATCGGATACGCACTCGGTAATCTTTATACCGATACCAGCCCGGCATATTGGAGATTTCAGGCTCATCTACGAGCTCAAATGCATTTGCGCGTTGCAGCAGGGTCTGGAAGGAAATTCTTGCTTCCATACGTGCAAGAAATGCGCCCAGACAAAAGTGATTACCTTGAGCAAAAGAGAGGTGTTTATTATCCTTTCTGCCGATATCAAACACATCAGGGTCTTCAAAGAAGGATTCGTCGCGATTCGCAGATCCAAGGAATGGCATAACCGGGGCACCTTTTGGAATCAATACGCCCCCAAGTTCGATATCTTCTTTCGCATAGTTCATTTTGGTGCCATGTACGGGTCCTGAGTGGCGCAGCAATTCCTCGACTGCAGGCCCGATCAACTCTGGTCGTTCCTTTAACCGTTGCCACTGATCCGGATGCTTGGCAAAAACCCGAACGCCATTACTGATCAGGTTGGTTGTTGTTTCGAATCCGGCAACGATCAGGAGGAAGACCATGGAAATGACTTCATTTTCCGTCAGATTGTCACCATCTTCTTCCGCATGAATAAGCCTGGACAGAATATCGTCACCTGGATTATTTCTCTTCTTCTTAACCAATTCGCGAACAAAACCAACCCCCTGTCTGAGGTCCCAGAGCAGGGTCCTGGCAATCCGCCAACCGTTGAATCCTTCCGTCAACGTCCTGACACTTTTTGCAAAAATCGGAACTGCCTCCTCATCGATCCCCATCATCTGTGCAATGGCACGCATTGGAATGGGTTGTGAAAAATCAGCTTGCATCCGAAATTCGCCACGATTCACGCATTCGTCGGCCAGGTCATGCGCCCACAACGTCACGCGTTCTTCGACATCTTTTAGTGCCTTTGGTGAAAATGCTTTCTGCACCAGCTGGCGTAGCCGCCGATGTTCCGGGTCATCCTCTACGATCATGCTTTCGCCGACCAAACGCAGATTGGCAGGCAGAGGGACAGGGAAACGGCTACCACCGGTGACTTTTGTTCTATTCCTGGCAAAACGCTCGTCTTTTAAAACGGTCAGGCAGTCTTCATAACGCGCGGTCGCATAGATACCTATACCGACCATTTTGACCTTATGAACCGGAAGGTGCTCGCGCATATATTTATAACACGCCCAACGATTGTTGAGATAAAACTTACCTGTGAGATTGATGGGTTTATTTGCATCCAGTTTGATGGTTTCCGGTGCCTGCATATTCATACTATTTCCCCCTTTCTCGTTAACATCTGGTAAGCGAACGCCGCTCCTATATTCGAGCCAATCAGTACCAGACGAACCATTTTTTGCGCTATCACCTTGTAATATTTCGACTCAATCACGTCGTTCGGTGGTCTCATCTTCGATCGCATACAACGGTCCTAGGCCAGCAAGTAAATCCAGACTATGGTACTGCGCAAAGAGCGCTTTTAAATCGGCGCCCGTGCTACCCGAGTTCATATACCCCTCGTAGGCATTTTTGATCGCCTGAACAGACAGAACCTGCGCTGTGAAGGGGTCGATGATGAAATCCCAACCAGAATCTCGCCATTTAGGCGTATTAACTTGATCCATTGCGGTAATGGTCGCTAATGGCTTGTCAAACGCGTCTCTGGCCTTGCTGATCTGCTCATCCTCTTCAGGCATGAACATCAGCACATCCGCCCCCGCATTTGCATAGGCATGGAGGCGGTCAAGGGCAGCTGAGAAGGATTCGTTTTTTACCGCACCCGTACGCGCGATAATAAGGAACTCATCACTTCTGCGTGCACCCACTGCCTGCTCGATCTTCTCTACCATGCGTTGTGTAGGCTCGAGATGTTCGATACCTCGATGATGACTGACCCGCTTAGGTGTCACCTGGTCTTCTATCTCAACCGCTATAGCGCCCGCGCGCTCTATTTCCTTAATCGTACGCGCAACATGTACTGGATCACCGAAGCCTACGCCAATATCTACAATCACACCGAGCTCGCATTGCGCCGTGATCCGCCGGGTGACGTCGGCAACCTCGGTGAGGGATAACAACGCTTCACTCACCCCATAGGCATATCCCAAAGCGCCACCACTGACATAAAGTAAATCGAAGCCAGCCTCAGCGGCAATGTGTGCGGTCAGTGGATCCAGGGCAAGCGGTGCAACGGTCGGTTGTGATTTTCCCGACAAGGCCAGCAACGACTGCGGCATTATATCTTCTCGTACTTGATCGGCAGTGTTGGCAGGCTACGCAGTATAAAGCTCGCCTCGGCCTGCGGCGGTGGGGCACGCTCATCGAGCCGGTAATTCCGCGCGCAGTCGAGGAGTTTTTTAAAGCCGAGATTTAATTCCTGACGAGCCAAAGGCGCACCAATACAGAAATGGACACCGGCACCAAAGGCGAGTTGGGCACCTGCTTTGGCTCGGTGTATATCAAGCTTATCCGGCGCTTCAAACTGACGCTCATCGCGATTAGCAGCCCCATATCGCAACATCACCATGTCGCCGGCTTTGAGCGGATAGTCGCCAAGCTTGGTATCCTTTGTCACCAGTCGTGGCAAGCCCTGAACAGGCGCTTCCAACCTGAGTATTTCTTCGACAAACGTCTTTATACGCTTTTCGTCTCCCCTAAGTTCATCCTGCACTTCAGGATTTTGACAAAGGAGCAGCATGCCCCAGCCGAACGCACTGGACGTTGTCTCATGACCTGCCACCAGGAATTGATTGAGCACACTCAAACATTCCCCGTGTGTTAAGAGCCTGTCTTCATCGTCCAACTTCGCGTTGGCCAGGATACTGATCATGTCTTGCTTAGGCTCCAGTCGTCGTGCTTCGACGATACCTACAAGAAACTGTTGCAAATCGACCGCCGTTTGCACACGGCTAACCATCTGCTCACCAGAAAGCGGTGTTAGCCGCAATCCTGCGGCCGCCTCGGTGGCCGCATAATCAAAAAACTCACGCTCATCCTCTGGTATACCCAATCTGTCGCCAATGATCTTTATGGGGACAGGCAGCGCAAACGCGCTCATAAATTCAGCTTCATCATGCGCGAACATACTCGCCGCATTACTGTTGATGACCGCCTCCACGGTCGGTTGAGACCCGCGTACCTGGGAGGCCGTAAAGAGCTTGTTAACCAACGACCTGTATCGGGTGTGATCTGGCTCATCCAAGGTAAGCATCGTCGGCGGTATGTCGATCATCTTCGCCGTCACTTCCACCATTTTTTGCTGAATTTCGGGAGAAGCCTGTTGAAACATCATCATCTGCGATGCGCCAAGAAATTGATCGTATCTCGACGAAAAAGTTTCAGTATCTCGAATCGCCTCTCGCACCAGATCATAACGAAGGACGACGTGGACGTTCATCGACGGCTCGAAGTGAACCGGTTCGGAGTCTCTTAATTCTTTATAGGCCGGATACGGATCCAACAAGGTTGCAACTTCAAACAAACTCATACTTTTACCATCCCCCCGTCTACCATAAGTGACTGTCCGGTGATATTCATCGAATCATCGGAAACCAGAAATACCACAGCATTGCCAATGTCTTCAACGGTTTGTTCACGTCGCATTGGCGTAGAGCCAAATATGTCCGGATACTCACCACGAGCGATGCCTTCAAACCAGGCCCGCGCGTTCTGGCCTTCAAACTCCGGGATTGTTTTGACTGCTCTCTCAGCATTGGCTTTCCAGGCATCGGTATAAACGATTCCCGGACACACCGCATTCACATTTATATTGTACTGACCCAGCGACTCGGCTTGGGTCTGCGTATAACTGACGAGTGCTGCCTTCATTGCTCCGTAAGAAGGATGGACGAAATATGACAGCGCCTTTTCGGACATAGGCGTGCGACCAGCGATTGACGAGATGTGAATGATCTTTCCACTTTTCCGTTCACGCATGTGGGGTACAACTGCTTCTGACATCAGCACAACAGGCTTCAAGTTTTGCGCATAAAGCGCGTCCCAAAGTGCCGCAGGCAGACCCAACTCATGTTTTTCCGGTTCAATTGCTGATTTCGGGCCCGCACCCACATTATTCACGAGGATATCGATCTGCCCGAATCGATCCAACGCCAGGTCTCGCATCTCAATTATTTTGTCGGGATCCGTAATGTCGCCAACGAGGCTCTCTACATCAGCACCAAGCGCCTGTGCTTCTGCCACGGTGTTCGCTGTCGTGTTCTCAGAGAAGGAATTGACGACAAGATGAGCACCTTCGCGCGCCAGCGCCAGGGCGATACCTTTGCCGATTCCGCGACCCGCTGCGGTGATGAGTGCAACTTTGCCTCGTAACTTCATATGCCTCCCTATTGTGCTGTCATGCCTGCGTCAACGACGAACTCAGCACCTGTCACATAGTTCGATTCATCCGATGCTAAGTAGAGTATACAGTTCGCAATATCGAGTGGTTCGCCGTGGCGACCGAGTGGGATACGCGCTGGGCTGACCTGAAGGCCGCTCGGATCATTCAACCCTGTCGCCTGCGCCTGCATGTTTGTCCATATCACGCCGGGATGAACGGAGTTGCATCGAATATTGTACTGGGCGACCTCTACCGCGATGGATTTTGACATGATCCGCACGCCACCTTTGGCCGCGCTGTACGATACACAGCGTGGAAGCCCAATAATCCCGGCCACTGACGATAGGTTTATAATGCTGCCACCATCACGCTTTTTCATCTCCGCGATCGCCGCCCGACATCCGAGGAATACACCGGTTAAGTTGACCTCGATCTGGCGATTCCACTGCGCCAGCGTCATCTCTTCAATCGGCACGAGTACGGCAATACCCGCATTGTTTACGCAGACATCGAGACCGCCGAAAGCATCGACTACCGCCGCCATTGTATCGTCCCAACCCGCTTCATCGGTTACATCCTGACGCAGGGCGATCGCCTCTGAACCCACTGCTTTAATGTCCTCGGCACACTTTTGGGCACCGACAACGTCGACATCTGTGACCACCAGCTTTGCACCTTCTTCGGCAAGCCGCAAGGCCGTCGCGCGGCCCAGGCCGGGATTAGAAGCCGCACCTGTAACCAAAGCGACCTTACCCTCTAATCGACTCATAAATCCCCCAAGAAACTCACAATTAATTGCCTAGGTTAGGTTAAAGTCGGCCATTCTCCAAACGACGTGGCACCCATGAACAATCCTTCCCAGATCGATCTGACCGGAAAAATCGCAGCTGTCACAGGCGGCAGCCGGGGTATCGGTCGAGGCATCGCAGAAGCACTCCTGGCCGCAGGTGCGAGTGTTGCAATTAACGGTAGGAGTCAGGACAAGGGCGAACGGGCGCTTGCGGAAATCGATGCAGCAGATCGTGCAATTTTCATCGCGGGTGACGTTAAGGACCGCAGCGCTGTCGATGCATTCATAGACGGTACGATTGAACACTTCGACCGCGTCGATATTCTCGTCAACAATGCAGGAGGTTCATCGGGTTATGCACCCATAGCGCAGCTTTCCGACGAAGCCTGGCATGAAGCTCAGGACTGGATCTTAAACTCCTGCTTCTGGGCCAGCAGACGTGCGCTTGCCGATATGGAGAAGCGGGGTTGGGGACGCATCATCAATATTTCGTCCGTCGAAGGACGACAAGCCAACAAAGCAACCGTCTCACACTACATCACCCACAAACACGCCATGAACGGCTTCACAAAAGCCTGTGCGTTCGAATACGGGCCGCTCGGCATCACAACCAATGCAATCAGTCCAGGCGGGGTCGAGACAGATATGATGATGGAAGCGGGTCCACTGGCAGCAGAGTCAATGGGCATTTCTTACGAGGAATTCAAAGACACCTACGCTCAGGAAGCCACGATTAAACGCTTGAACACAGTCGATGAAGTCGCTGCGATGGCCCTCCTGTTGGCTTCCGATGCAGGCAGTGGCATCAACGGCGCCATCATCCCGGTTGACGGAGGAACATCACTTTAACAATACAGAGCCTTATGAGGTGTATTACGCCGATATCTCGCGAGCCAGCGCATCCGGCCGCCAGGCTTTCGCCGCATCGAGGGCACGACGGTAGTGCTTTAAGCACAGCGCCAGACAGGCAACCGCCACCGCGTAGTTAATCACTGCGAGGATCGAAATTGATTTGCCAAGCGCGAGCCTGCTCATGAAAATTTCGTCCGAAATGTACGCCGGCAATGACGGGGCAAACGTGTAGGCGAGAAAATTCACCGCGATCAGGTAAAACGCCACCATCTGGCCACGCAGTTCATTGGGTGCAATTGCCTGTAGTGTCGCCATAATCAGACCCGGCGGCATGGACATACAAAAGGTGATGGGTATAAGCAAGCCAATGCCCACCCAGGGGTTTGGCACAATGGTCAGCACAGGGGCAGTCAGGAGTAGCCCGATCGTACTGTACATCACGATGCGCAGCGTCGCATCTGGCTTATTCGCCATGATCGCACCGGCCCAGAGACCACCGATCACACTCCCGGCCATACCGACAATAAGTGCAATAGATCCATAGATGACGCCGATTTCGGAACGCGTCCACTCGTGATTACGTACATAGTACTCAACAATCCACGAAAACAACGACCAGCCCTGGGTCGCAAGACACAGATACGCAGTAAAGACAAAGAAGAAAAACCACCCCCGTGAGCGCACAAACCGCATCACCTCGGCAAAGGGTACACCTGCGCCTTCGTCGTTCATCCTGCCGCTGCGTAAAGGTTCGGATAGAAACCAAACAGCCACGGCAATTAATAATCCGGGAGCACCCACAACAATGAAGACCATTTGCCAGGAAAATACCTCACCGATCAGAGGCAATACGAAATTAGGAGAGGCTTCGAGGTAGTCGATCAGCGGTCCGCCGGCAATGTTGGCAAGGCCCTGGCCGATAAACGGTGCGGATGCCATGATGCCCATCGCAAGCGGCAATCGATCCGAGGGGAAGTAGTCCGCAAGGGCAGAATTTGCGGCCGGACCCAGCGTTGCTTCGCCCACGCCAACACCCATGCGGGCAAGAAACAGATGCCAATACTGACTCACCGTGCCACAGAGTATGGTCAGTAAGGACCACGAAAAAATACCTGCTGCCATCAGATTTTTGCGGTTGTACCGGTCAGCTATCCATCCCGCTGGATACGAAAGGATGCTGTATAGAAACGTGAAAGCGAATCCCATGATCAGTGAGATCTGAAAATCGCTGATGCCGCCAAGGTCTCTTTGTACCGGGCCGATCATCACATTCAGAATCTGTCGGTCAATGATCGAAAACGTTGACGCCAGTGTGAGGATAGTCACTGTGTACCAAAGGTAGCTCGTTTTAAAATTGTCTTGCAAAGCCACACCAGGTTTGTTGCCGCGAAAAGGCGATGCTAATCTCCATAACACCAGATTGCCAACAGCAGGCCAGCATGATCAGACTCGTTTTTACACTGCGCAGGAAGACAGAACTGTCTCGCGCAGATTTCCAGGACTATTGGTTAAACCGGCATGCACCCCTTGTTGCCAGCTTATCAACCGACCTCGACATCCTGCGTTATGTGCAGACTCACACGCTGGATGACCCAGGGAACGAGGCTGCCCAGGCCGCCCGCGGCAGCATGGAGCCGGAGTATGATGGGGTCGCCGAGCTGTGGTGGTCCAGCGAAAAAGGGCTTGAACAGACACTGCAATCGGATGCGGCACAGGCAGCCGGAGCTGCCTTGCTGGAAGATGAAGGCAAGTTCATCGATCTGCCCAACTCACCGCTCTGGATGGCATACGAATATCCGCAGATAAACCCCTCCCCCGAAAACGTGGTCGCCAAGCCAAAATCAGGCATCGTGCGTGTGTTTTTTCCCCTGCGCCATCAGGTGCATATCTCTGAGGAAAATGCACGCCACTACTGGCTGACTCACCACGGACCGATCGTCCGCTCGCATAGTCAGGCAACCGGCACACTGTGTTATCGACAAGTGCATCGCGCCAACTCCGACCTGGACAAATCCCTGCAGAGCGCGCGCGGCACCCAGGTCGAAAGTTACCTTGGCCACGCGGAAGCCTGGGTGGATCGCGGCCTTGCAAGATCAGGAGATGAAGCGCGTGCGGCAGGCCGGGCGTTCATTGAAGATGAACATAATTTCATCGACATGGAACGCTCGACCATCTTTTTCGGCAAAGAACACACCATCGTCGACCGCAGGTAGCACATGTCATTCCCAGCCCAACCTGAGTTAGTGACCACAGAATGGCTGTCAAAGGCATTAAACAGGCCGATTGAGTCCTTTCGTGTCGAATTTTTCGGAGAAGGCGCGGGCATCATCGGTCAGGTTACGCGAGTCCATATCACCACAGCACAGGGTGAAGAATCGATTATCGCTAAATTCCCTTCTCCATCGGCAGACAACCGCGGCGTTGCAGCCATGTACGATATGTATGGCCGGGAAGTTAACTTTTACCGTCATATCGCCAGGTCGATCACCCTGCGTGTCCCCATCTGCTACCACAGCGAGTACGACCCAGAGACCCTAGATTTTGTGTTGCTCATGGAAGACTTAGCCGATATGCGCATAGGTGACCAGGTATTAGGCTGTTCGGAAGCAGATGCACGTCTGGTTGTTGAAGGGATTGCCAGATTGGCCGCCAGCAGTTGGAACACACCGGCGGATCTCGTCTCACACAACAATCCCGGGCAGCGCGACGGTATGATCGGTGGCTTCAAACAGGGCTGGCCCGTGGTTCAGGAAATGTTCGCTCATCTGATCCCTGCAAACGCAAACAACATCGGGGAGCAAGTCCCTAATGCAGTCCCCGGGCTTCTAGAAAGGCTGTGCACACCGCCCATGACGATCTCGCATGCAGATGTCCGCCTCGACAATATATTTTTCGGCGCAGACGAAATCGCCTTGGTTGACTGGCAGAGTGTGTGTCGTTCTGCGCCTGAACAGGACCTGGCTTACTTTGTCACACAAAGCCTTAGCCGTGAGGTGAGAGCGACAACGGATTGGGTGGCCCTCTACCACGAACACCTGACAGGTCTGGGGGTTAGCAATTACTCCCTGGCACAATGTCGTGAGCGCTATGCCATCGCAGCGCTTTACCTTATCTGCTATGCGACCATTATCAGTGGGACACTCGACCTCGCCAACGAGCGGGGACGAGCGTTGGGTGAGACACTCTTTGGCAATGCCATGCGCTCTCTGGATGAACTGGACGCCTTCAGCCTACTGGAAGAGTTTTAGTGCCCGGTTAATCAGTGATGTTCGTGACCCTCACCGTGCGCATGTCGATGGGCAATCTCGGTCTTCGTTGCTTCACGAACTTGCACCACACGCACGTTAAAATTTAACCTTTGTCCCGCCAATGGGTGGTTGGTATCCACGTCAATGACTTTACCGCCAACCTTCACGACAGTGACCAACCGTGATCCCTGCTCCGTACGTAAGCTCGTCTGCATCCCGGGTCGCAAACGCTTCGCATGTGCAAAGTACTTTTTGGATACACGTTGTATCTGATCCTCCTGACGCACTCCGTATGCATCTTCCGGAGACACTGACACTTCAAAGTCATCACCCGCCTCGTGACCCAGGAGGGCGCGATCAAGCCCCCGTATCACATTCCCCTGACCCACGAGCAAGGCAATCGGTTCATTGTCATAAGTATCCTCCAGCATCTCGCCCGACTCACTGCTGAGCCGATATTGGATAAACGCAACTGCATTCTTCTCGATCTTCATGGCCCGTAGTATACGTACTGGGTAAACTATGAAACCACTGTCAATTTGGGAGGTGTGATGGGGATCAATCGCCGTAGAACGCTAAAAAGCCTACCGGCAGTGTTCGCTATGCCTGGGCTTGCGATTGGCAGCGCGGGTCACTTCGGTCACCCGGACCTGATTATCACCGGTGCCAAGCTACACACCATGGACCCGGCCTTCGACAATGCAACGGCATTGGCCGTGCGAGGAGATCGAATCCTGGCAGTGGGTTCTGATTCAGACATAACCAACCTGAAATCGATCAATACACGTGTTGTCGACGCGAGCGGCCGGACCATCACACCCGGGTTCATCGATGCCCACAGCCACCCTACGATGGCTAACGAAGCCGTCAGCGCAAACGTCAATGTACGGACTATCCGTAAAGTGCAGACATTGCTGATCCAGCAAGCGGATAAAACACCACCCGGGCATTGGGTGCTCGGTCATATGTACGACGATACCAAGTTCGATGAAGGTCGACCGCTTAACCGGGCGGATATCGATGCAGTCGTGCAATCTCATCCGGTGATGGTGCGGCACCGAGGCGGGCATACCGCTGTGGTAAACTCCACCGCCTTCGATCTACTCGGCGTCGACGGAACCACACCCGACCCGCAAGGCGGCCGTTTCTTTCGCAAAAACGGGCAACTGACGGGCAAAGTCGCTGAACACGCAATGGATCAATTCAATCAGGTGGGTCTCTGGCCTGTGATAGATCGTGAAACCCTTCGCGATAGCGTCTTTTTGACATCGAAGCGAATGGCAGCTGCAGGCCTCACCTCAACCACAGACGCTGCCGGTCGAGCTCAGGCATGGCTCGCCTACACGGATGCTCTGTCGGCCGGCGCAATGGATTTCAGAGTGTCTTTCATGCCCTTCGCTCTCGATGCGATATATCCTGCCATGAAAGCAGCAAGCATCCGCTCCGGGTTTGGTAACAACATGTTGCGCGTGGGAGCAGTTAAGTACGTGGCAGACGGTTCAGCTTCCGAACGAACCATGCGCATGAGCACACCTTTTGAAGGTACCGATGATTACGGTATCTCGACAATGAACCAAGCAGAGATTCATGCAGCTGTAGACGAGGCCGTCACCAGTGGATTCCGCATTGGCATACACGCAAACGGCGATGTCACCATAGATAAGGTGCTCAATGCATACGAGCGTGCCCTTAAGAACTGGCAGGGGCCCAATCCACGTTTTCGCATCGAACACTGTTCGCTTGTGAACGACAATCTTTTGCGGCGAATCAAAACAACGGGCACGATACCCGCACCTTTTTATACCTACGCGCACTATCACGGCAACAAATGGGTCGACTACGGTAAGTCGCGCATGGAGTGGATGTTTGCCCACAGGTCTTTCATGGACTACGGCATCCCGGTCGCACCGGCCTCGGACTTTACGCCGGGACCCTATGAACCCCTGATGGCCATCCAATCTATGGTGACCCGAAAGGATGCCAAAGGCCGCGTATGGGGACCCTCCCAGCGGATCACCGCTAAGCAGGCGTTACAGATATGTACACTCAACGGTGCTTACGCCTCGTTTGAAGAAGATGACAAGGGTTCACTGTCGCCGGGCAAACTGGCCGACTTTGTCATGCTGTCTGCCGATCCACTCACAACAGACCCGGATGGCATCAAGGAGATCAAGGTTCTCGGTACCTGGCTCGGTGGACGACAAACTTACGATGCCTAATGTGCAGTATTCTGCGTAATGCCACTGCCGTTGTCTTGGCAAGTTTGACTGTATAACCCGAGCCGTACGTACCCTAAAAACCCATGCTGGACTCTTGCTCAAGGCCACCCTACACACGCCATTACCTCGGCAATGCTATAATGGGGGTTTGAGGGAGCTACTCATTGGATCACGTTGTTTCTAAGCGCGGCTTTGACCCGCTGACCTATTATCACGAAGATAAGACACCCGCTGTCGGCAAAGCCTTCGAGGTTGCCCCAGGTGTGTTCTGGATCCGCATGCCCATGTCCGGCCGGCTCAACCACATCAATGTCTGGCTGCTTCGCGATGGCGACGGGTGGACAATTGTTGATACCGGTGTATTTAACGATACGGTCAAAAACCACTGGCGCACGATATTTGACAAATACCTTGATGGCAAACCCATCACCCGCGTCATCGCCACCCATCTACATACCGATCACACAGGGCTCGCTGGTTGGATATGTTCCGAATGGGACTGTGATCTGTGGATGAGTCGAGCCGATTTCTATATGTGCAAGGTGATGGGCATCGACAAGCGCACCGACGGGCCGCCAGATGATGCTATTCGGTTTTACCGTCGGGCAGGATTCACTGAAGACCGTCTCGACCGTTACCGCCAGCGATTCGGTATGTTTGGTGCCAATCTGGCACCTTTGCCCGCAGGATATAGGCGCATCAGCGACGGACAGTATCTCGATATCGACGGTCGCGAATGGCGTGCTTTGATCGGCCACGGCCACGCACCTGAACACGTCTGCCTGTACTGTCCCGAATTGAAGCTCATCATTGGGGGCGACCAGCTATTGCCAAAAATCACCCCTAATGTCAGCGTACAGCCGTCTGAGCCACAAGCCAATCCTTTGAGGGACTGGCTGGCTTCCTGTGCCCGTTTCCGTGAACTGCTACCGCCAAATCTCCTGGTACTCCCTGCGCATGAGAGTCTTTACCAGGGTGTGCATGAGCGTTTGACGGCTTTGATCGACTGGCACGAAATTGCCCTGGAAAAGCTCTATGACCTCTGTGATACCCCTAAACGGGCAGTCGATGTATTTCCCGCACTTTTCAAAAGCGAGGTCACGGTCAACAGTTTCTTTCCCGCAACAGGCGAGTCTATCGCGCATCTGCACTGCGCACTTGAACGGCGCATACTTTCTGTAGAGGAAGATGAAAAAGGCGTAGCCTGGTGGTGCCAGGCCTAATATCGATCACATAAAGGAGAATATGATGGCTGACGAACTCGGTTTATTCGAAGCGATATACAACTGTCGCGCGATGCGGCGTCTCAAGAGCGACCCTGTTCCGGAAGAATTGTTGGTAAAACTCATCGACGCCGGCAACCAGGCACCGAGTGGATCTAACGTACAAGGCGCGCGCTGGATTGTTGTTCGAGATCCAGACGTGCGTGCTGAACTCGCACGCTTGAATAAAAAGTCTGTCGAAGCCTATGTCGGACCACAATCGGGCCGACCGACTTCCCTGCCTCATCAATCAGCGGACAAACGGCAGCGCATGTTGCAGTCAGTCTTATGGCAGGCGGAAAACATGCAGAACATACCGGCACTCATCATTGCCTGTTATCAATTTGATGAACCCGTGGGCCCAGGCGAAGCCTCCCGCGCGGGTGGGTCTATCTGGCCCGGTATCCAAAATGTTCTATTGGCGGCACGCGCGCTGGGATTGGGCGCGGCACCCACCACACTCGGCCTCCTGGACCGCGATGCAGTCAAATCATTGCTCGCGCTACCTGCAGACATGGAAGCAATCTGCCTCATACCCGTGGGCTATCCCACCGGTAACTTTGGCCCCGTTACGCGGATGCCTGTGACGGAGATCATGCGTTGGGATACGTGGCGCTAATCCTTACCCCATATATCGATCAACCGAACCACAATCAGGTGATTATCAAACCTGGCATATTGCCTTCGTCTCGCCAGGCCTGCATTTTCCTGAAATAAGGGTTAGAACCTTTGCCGTAAGCGCCATTCTGGGTGCTTTTAGGATTGGGTTGTCCTTCGTTGTTGTAGTATCCGGGCGTGCAGGCCACCTGGAAATCTTCGTTGTAGCGCGACAAAGACACGATCTCGGCAACCCAGTCGTCTTCGGCTTCCTGTGTGGCCTCTATGCTGGTGATGTGCTCATCGAAGCACTTGCCGATGATGTAGCTCATATGCTGGGCAGCGTTGTCCATCGCATGCGGAAAGTTGGTCGTAAAGGCTGCCTGACCATTGCTCATGATAAAAAGGTTGGGAAAACCACAGCTATGA
Organism: Pseudomonadota bacterium; assembly: GCA_036338285.1. Lineage (GTDB taxonomy): Bacteria > Pseudomonadota > Gammaproteobacteria > Pseudomonadales > Azotimanducaceae > UBA4421. Next base: position 69 of record JAYZCO010000004.1, on the reverse strand, counting down.
AGCCCATGCAATGTTCGCATTCCCTCCGCCCACTTCTCGGACAGCTTAAGCCCTTCCCTGCCGAGTACG
>JAYZCO010000003.1:0-27294 GCA_036338285.1 Pseudomonadota bacterium | reverse complement strand
GATTACAGTGCCTATGGCGGTGACTCAATCGGTTGGTGGGAAGGCGATACCCTGGTCGTGGAGACCACCAATATACGCGACTGGCCGGGCGTGCATCGTGCAGGATTGAGTATTACTGAACGCTTCACGCCGGTCGCTGATACAGGTCTGGTTTATAAATTTACCGTGCAAGACCCGGACTATGTATCGGCCTATACCGGCGAAATGTTGTGGCCGCGGACGCAAGATCTCAATTACGACTTTGCCTGTCACGAAGGTAATTATGCGATGGGAAATATGCTTCGTGGTGCACGTGTACTCGAACAACAGTGGCAGGCGCTCGACGTCAGCGCGGATTGATCTTCCCCCGGGCCTCTGCTCAGAATTGGCCAGGTATTCCAACGCTGGTTTTAACCATCAGCCTGTCGCGCAGCAGCTGACCCGCCGGCGCTGATCCAATGCAAAGTAAACAGTTCGTGGTATAAGAGTGGCTGTTTTTTTTGTCGAGGAGAGAGGAGATGACTGAACACTGTACGGTGACCGCGCTGTATAGCTACTCGGTGAAAAGTTGTCGTGGCAGTACCGTCGCGTCGGCGAAGATTTCGCCGACGGGTATAGAGGGAGACCGTCAACTCATGATCCTCAAAGACGCTAAATTCACCAATCAGGCACGGCTGCCGAAACTTGCGGCGGTGGCCACTCGACGGCTGGATGAGGCCACGATCGAGTTTGACTGTGCCGCAAAGGCGCCGCTCGTGCATGCAGTCACAGCCGAGGGCGTGGAGACCAACGTCAATTTCTATGGCAACAACGTTGCCGTGGTGGATCAGGGTGATGAGGTGGCAGACTACGTGTCAGGTGTGGTCGGCGTTGAGGTTCGCGTGGTTGGGTTAAAGGCGGCTTTTCGCCGCGCGGTTCCACTGGAGGAGTTCAGTGTAGTCGATGGCATTGATCAGGCTCGGTTTGTCGACGTCGCCCCTCTCCTGGTGACCAATGAGGCCTCGCTTGCAGACCTCAATGCGCGTCTGGCGATAAAGGTGCCGATGAATCGATTTCGTCCCAACGTCGTTGTTGAGGGGCTTGAAGCTTTTGGCGAAGATTCGGTGGTTGCTCTTTCCGGCGAGGGGGTGCGTCTGGTTCGTGTTACCCACTGTGAGCGATGCGCCGTGACCTCGACAGACCAGGAAACAGGTGAACGTGGCAAAGAACCGCTGGCCACCTTAAAGTCGTACCGTCACCGTGAGGGCGGATATGCAGGGGGCGTGATGTTCGGTGCCTACATGGGTGTGGAGGGTGCTGGGACGATCCGGGTGGGGGACACACTCACGGTCGACTAAAGCATAACCTTTCGGTGCTGGCTCGAGATCAGCCGGGATGGTATAGGATAATCTGATTCGGCTGACAGGCTTAGGAGAACCGGGATGAATTTTGAGAATATGTTCAACGTCGAAAGTAAGGTCGTTTGTGTGACGGGTGGTGCCGGTGGTATCGGACGCGGTATTGCAGGCGCCTTTGTTGCGGGTGGCGCTCGGGTCTATATTGCCTCGAGGCGGGACATCACAGATGCTGCGGCTGAGCTTGCAAGCTTTGGACCGGGTGAGTGCATCGCACTACAGGCGGATTTGGCCAGCGATGACGACATCCACACACTCGTGACTGCGATTGGCGAGCGAGAGGGCCGGCTAGACGTATTAGTCAACAACGCAGCCCTCGGCGGGTTCATTCATAAGTTCGGCGAGTTTCCGATGGATGAATGGGACACCATGACGTCGGTCAATTTGCGGGCGCCATTTGCGTTGACGCAAGCATGCTTGCCGCTGTTGCGCGAGGCTGCCAGCCCTGAGTCCCATGCCTCTGTCGTTAATATCGCATCGGTAGATGGTGTCCGCGTGGCGGGAGACAATGACTGGGCTTATGGCATGAGCAAGGCGGGGCTGATCCACTTAACCCGTCAACTGGCTGGATTACTCGGTAACAAACACGGGCGGGATGGGGGCCACAACATCACCTTCAATGCGATCGCCCCGGGCCCCTTCCCGGGCATGTTGGATCGGTATTTGGAAACGGAAGAAGGTCGTGCTGCGGTAGGCGCGGTAACGGTGTCAGGACGCGTAGGTCGGCCTGAGGACATCGGTGCGGCGTGCATATACCTCGCAAGCCGCGCGGGCTCTTATGTCACGGGTGCTCTGCTGCCGGTAGACGGGGGATTGCTGGTGGGTAAGCTGGCAAATTCTTAAATCTGCCAGGCATAACCTGGAAGGGTGGTGTCTTTCAGTCCACCCGCCAGGTGCGTGCATCGAACTGGGTGCCGGTCACTGGGAGTGCCTCACCATGGCGTGATCCGCCCAGCAGATACGTAAATAGGTCCATGTGTTCGATCGGGTCCGGCACCGATTGTGGGTCCTCACCTGGATAGGCTGCCCTGCGCATGGCGGTGCGGGTACCGCCCGGGTTCACACTGTAGACTGAGACGGTACCCGCATGCTCAGTTTCATCGGCGAGAATTTGTGCGAGACCTTCCAGCGCAAACTTCGATGCAGAGTAGGCCCCCCAATAAGCCCGACCTTGCCGGCCAACCGAAGAAGAGACAAACAGCACCACCGCTTCATCTGCCTGGTCGAGGAGTGGGTAGAGGCCTTGGGTGAGTAGAAATGGTGCATTGGCATTGACCTGCATGACACTGCGCCATGCATCGGCAGGATAGTGTGCGATGGGCAGGTGCGGACCGAGGATGGAGGCATTGTGCACTAGGCCATGGAGTACCCCGTAGGTTTCTGCGATGGCGTCGTGCAGAGCTTGTGTTGATTCGGGTTCGAGTTCGGCCAGGTCGCAGGGGACGATCACAGGGTTTGTGGTTGTGTTGGCCTCGATCCAGTCGAATACCGTCTCCAGTTTTTGACGGGTTCTACCGAGCAGTACCACATGAGCGCCGAGTTGAGCCAGCGTACGCGCGAGCGTGGCACCAATGCCGTCACCCGCACCGGTGACGAGTATGGTTTTGTCCCGAAAAAGATCGTCAGGCGGAACGAACCGCCAGGTGCGCGTATCAATCGAGGTCACAAGGGCTTGCTCGCGTGGACGATGTAGTTAGCATCCACATCCCGGCCGATGTTGCAGCGTCGATTGAAAGGGTTGTAGGTCATCCCGCTGATGTCGCGTACCTCGAGCCCGGCGGCTTCGATCGCCTGGTACAGCTCAGCGGGTTTAATGAACTTTGCATAATCGTGTGTGCCTCGGGGCAGAATACTGAGTAAGTACTCTGCGCCGAGGATTAAGAGTGCATAGGCTTTCGGATTTCGATTGATGGTCGAAAAAAAGAGATTGCCGCCGGCCTGGGCGAGATCTGCACACGCCTGAATGGTGTCTGCATAACTGGGTACGTGTTCGAGCATCTCCAGACAGGTCACCGTGCGAAAATGTCCGGGATACCGTGCTGCCATGTTTTCAGCGGTGGAAAGCTCATAGGCGACAGTTATACCCGATTCATGGGCATGTAGTTTTGCAACGCCTAAGGCTCTTTCGGCCATGTCCATGCCGACGACGTCGGCGCCTTGGGCGGCCAGTGCCTCGGTGAGAATGCCGCCGCCGCAGCCGACGTCGATCACGGGGCCGTGCAGAAGCTCGGTACGCGACACAATGTACTCGAGACGGGCTGGATTGATATCGTGCAGCGGACGAAAATCACCTTCAGGGTCCCACCAGCGGCTGGCAAGACCGTTGAATTTGCTTATCTCTTGCTCATCTAGGTTCAACGTGTCGTGCATGAAGGTTTCGGATTACAACGCTTTGGCGTGCCATTGTGTCACTTTTCGCGAGAGACCAGAAACGTCACAGCGTGTAAGTTTGCCATCGATGCACAGTGCCTGTCCTTCGACGTACACATGCGATACCGAGTTGCCCGCATCGCCATGCACGAGGGCTGCAAACGGATCATAAGCAGGCAGCATGGAGAGGGTGCGTGCATCCACGGCGATAAAGTCGGCGGCTTTGCCTACTTCCAGCGAGCCGATGTTGTCTTCCATGCCCAATGCAATGGCGCTTTCCAACGTGGCCATACGGATCGTATCCGGGGCGGTCCCTTGAGTGGGATCGTTGGCTTCATGCTTGGCAAGGAGCGAGGCGATGTGGGCTTCGCTGAATAGATTCAGGCAGTTGTTTGAAGCAGCACCATCGGTGCCGAGGCCCACATGTATGTTTGCTTCACGATAGCGCGAGACCGGGGCATAGCCTGATGCCAGTTTTAAGTTGGATGTCGGGCAGTGGACGATGCGTGTGCGTGATGCCGCAATCGTGTCGAGATCTTCATCTGAGACCTCGGTCATGTGCACGGCCTGCAAATTGGGTCCGAGCAGGCCAATGTCCTTGAGTTCCTCGATCCATGTCCGGCCCCTGGTCGCGATTGCTTCCTCCACCTCGGCAGCATTTTCGTGTAGATGAATCTGCACCTGGGCATCGATTTCGTTGGCGTACATGGCCACTTTTTCCAGATTGGCGATGCTCACGGTGTAGGCAGCGTGTGGACCGAAAGCAATGCGGATCCGCTCGTGATGGCGGAAGGCATCATGCAGAGCGAGGCCTTTGTGCAAGCCGTCAATGACCCCGTCGCTCCAGACGTTGGAGGCTTCTATGACCGGGAAGCAGATCTGCGCGCGCATGCCGAGGCGGTCGGCGACGGCGGCGGCTTGCTCAGGAAAGAAATACATGTCGGAGAATGTCGTCGTACCGGATGCGAGCATTTCGGCAATGGCCACCTCGGTACCAAGGCTGACCATGTCGGCATTCACGATGCGTGTCTCCAGTGGCCATATGCTGTCTGACAGCCAAACCTGGAGGGATTGGTCTTCACCCGCGCCGCGCAGAAGAGACATTGCCGCGTGGCCATGTGAATTAACAAGGCCCGGGAGGACGATGTGATCTTCGAGGTCGAGACTCTGCGATGGGTTAAAGTCGGCCGACAACTTGGCCGTCTCTCCGAGCGCAATGATGCGGCCATTCTTGATGGCAATCGCGTGATGGTCAAACGCGGTATTTTGCGGCGCGATGGGCAAGAGCCAACGCGCTTTGACGAGAAGATCACAGGTGGTCATGGTCGCAGTATTGCATCAATTTTCTCTGACCCCAATCCTCAAATGATGTAAAATCCTTTCTTTCATTTTGCCTCAATCCAGATGTCCGAAGTCGGCCCCGAGCCAAGCAAAGATATCCTCCCCGTAAACATTGAAGACGAGCTGCGTCAGTCCTATCTGGACTATGCGATGAGTGTCATTGTGGGTAGAGCACTGCCTGATGTTCGGGATGGTCTAAAGCCTGTGCACAAACGGGTTTTGTTTGCCATGAACGAACTGAACAATACCTACAACCGCCCTTATGTGAAGTCTGCGCGGGTCGTCGGTGAGGTGATAGGTAAATACCACCCGCATGGTGATACGGCAGCATATGAAACGATCGTGCGCATGGCGCAGGACTTTTCTATGCGCTACCAGTTGGTAGACGGTCAGGGTAATTTTGGTTCCATCGACGGTGATCCGCCGGCGGCGATGCGTTACACCGAAGTGCGCATGGCCAAGATTGCCGGCGAACTTCTTGCTGACCTGGACAAAGATACCGTCGAGTTCGTCGCCAATTATGACGACACGCTCACCATGCCCGAGGTGCTGCCGACGCGTATCCCTAATCTCCTGGTAAACGGGAGTTCCGGAATTGCCGTGGGGATGGCGACAAACATTCCGCCGCACAATCTCACAGAGGTGGTCAACGGTTGCCTTCACCTGCTCGACAACCCGGAAGTTTCGGTGGATGACTTGATGGAATTCATTACGGGCCCGGACTTTCCGACCGCGGGCATCATTAATGGCCGTGCAGGGATTGTGCAAGCCTACCGTTCGGGACGAGGTCGAATCTACGTGCGTGCGCGGGCGGAAGTGGAGGAGCAGAACTCTGGCCGCGAGCGGATCATCATTACTGAGATCCCTTACCAGTTAAACAAAGCACGGCTCATTGAAAAGATCGCTGAGCTGGTGAAAGACAAAAAGATTGAGGGCATAACAGAGCTTCGAGACGAGTCTGACAAAGACGGCCTCAGAGTGGTGATCGAGATCCGTCGGGGTGATTCCGGTGAGGTCATCCTGAATAACCTCTATGCACAGACGCAGCTGCAATCAGTTTTTGGTATTAATTGCGTGGCACTGGTCGATGGCCAGCCCAAGGTGCTCAATCTTAAGCAGATGCTCGAGGCATTCTTGAAGCATCGTCAGGAAGTCGTCACCCGGCGCACCCTTTACTTGCTCAGACGCGCCCGTCAGCGAGGGCACATTCTCGAGGGACAAGCCGTGGCTCTGGCAAATATCGATGCGGTGATCGAGCTGATCAAGGCATCTGCCTCGGCGGCTGAAGCCCGCGAGGCGCTGATGGACAGACGTTTCGAAGCCCAGGCGCTGTTTGAACTGCTGGAAAAAGTCGGCTCAGATGCCTGTCGGCCGGATGGCCTGCCGGAGGATTTTGGTTTTACAGAGAATCTCTATCGCCTGACCGAAGAGCAAGCGCAGGCCATTTTAGAGATCCGCCTGCATCGGTTGACGGCGATGGAGCAGGACAAGCTCATGGAGGACTACCAGGGGGTCCTCGATGAAATCGCAGATCTTTTGGAGATTCTTGGTGCGCGCGAGCGCCTGCTTGAGGTGATTCGCGAAGAACTGACAGAGATCAAAGACACCTATGGTGATGAACGTCGAACCGAGATAGTTGCAACTCAGCAGGATTTATCTGTTGAGGACCTCATTACTGAAGAAGATCTTGTGGTTACGATTTCACATCAGGGATACGGCAAGACCCAGCCGCTTGAGATTTATCAGGCACAAAGGCGCGGTGGGCGGGGTAAGGCGGCGACGAGTGTCAAAGACGAAGACTTCGTCGAACATCTTGTTATCGCCAATTCCCACGACATGCTGCTTTGTTTCTCCAATGTCGGCAAAGTCTATTGGCTGAAGGTCTTTCAGATTCCCCAGGGTAGTCGTGGGGCCAAAGGTCGACCGATGATTAACATCCTGCCATTGGCCGGGGAAGAGCGCATTACTGCGATTATGCCGATCCAGGATTTTGCAGATAACCATTTTGTGTTTATGGCCACGGCCAACGGGACGGTGAAAAAGACGCCGCTGGAGCAGTTTTCACGTCCGCGACCAAGTGGTCTGATCGCGCTTGAACTTGAAGAAGGTAACACGCTTGTAGGTGTTGCGATAACGTCTGGTACCAGTGATGTTTTATTGGTCTCAAGCTCAGGCAAAGCTGTACGTTTTAAAGAATCAGATGTGCGTGCGATGGGACGCACGGCCAGAGGAGTGAGGGGCATCCGCCTTTCCGGCGAGCAACGGGTAATCTCACTCATCATTCCCGAGGCAGAGGGCTCTGTACTGACTGCAAGCGAAAACGGTTATGGCAAGCGCACAGAGATTACGGGTTTTCCGGTGAAAGGCCGTGGTGGGCTGGGTGTGATTGCCATGCAGACTTCTGACCGCAATGGTGGGCTTGTTGGCGCAGCACAAGTCTTTAGTGGCGACGAGGTCATGTTGATCAGTAACATGGGCACACTTGTGCGTACGGCGGCAGACGAGATATCCGTGCTTGGTCGCAACACACAGGGTGTGAGGTTGATCAACCTAAAATCCGGCGAGCAGCTAAACAGCGTCGAACGAATTGCCGAACAGGTAGTTGAAGAGGGTGACGCTTCCGAATCAGACGAGCAGGGCGATTCAGACGCAAGCGACGCTTGAGCCTCGATTTCCAGTACGGAGTTATAAGGATGAGAAGGTTTAACTTTTCGGCGGGCCCGGCCGCCCTTCCAGATGCGGTTTTAGAGCAAGCGCAGGCAGAAATCCTCGACTTTCAGGGTACAGGCATGTCAGTCATGGAGATGAGCCATCGCAGTTCGACCTTCGTTGACATTGCTGCCCGCGCGGAAGCAGATCTGCGGGAACTTCTGGATATATCGGATGAATACCACGTCCTTTTCCTACAGGGGGGCGCGACTGCGCAGTTTGCTGCCATACCGATGAACCTAACGGCACCGGGCGATCCGGTGGATTATCTCGATACCGGTTCGTGGTCTGTTAAAGCGATCAAGGAAGCGGGGAAATACTGTGATGTACATGTTGTCGCGAGCAGTCAAGCCGGGGCCTACGCCTGCATCCCGCCGGTGAGCGAATGGCAGATGCGGGCGCATGCCAAGTATCTGCATATCTGCTCCAACGAGACGATTGGCGGATTACAGTTTAAGGACTTTCCACAAGTCGATGTGCCTCTGATCGCTGATATGTCTTCCGACATCCTGTCGAGGCCGCTGGACGTCAATGCGTTTGGCCTGATTTATGCCGGTGCTCAAAAGAACATAGGTCCCGCGGGGCTGGCGGTGGTCATTGTGCATAAGGCCTTGTGCGACCAGGTGCGGGTGGACACCCCGACTTTCATTGACTATGTCGCGCAAGCCAATACAGATTCCATGTCGAATACGCCCCCGACCTACACCTGGTATCTGGCGGGTCTGGTGTTTGCCTGGCTAAAAAAACAGGGCGGCCTTGCGGCGATGGCAGAGATCAATGAGCGTAAGGCGGCTAAAATATACTCGGCGATCGGTGCCAGTCACTTATATCATGCGCCGGTTGAAGAGGCTTATCGATCGACAATGAATGTGCCGTTCACGCTGTCTTCTGCCAAGCTTGATGCACCTTTTCTTGCTGGTGCGGCGGAAAGAGGCCTGCTCAATCTCAAGGGACATCGTAGCGTCGGTGGTATGCGCGCAAGTATTTACAACGCGGTACCGGAAAAGGCTATCGACGCGCTGGTGGACTACATGCGTGAGTTCGAACAAACTCACAGTTGAAAAAGCTTAGACCCAATCATTCTCATGAGTAGCGACGATGACAAGCTCGGCCCGCTCCGCGAACGGATCGATGCGATTGACAAAAAACTTCTCACGCTTCTAAACGATCGAGCGCAGTGTGCACTGGAGGTTGGAGAGATAAAGCAAGGCGCCACAGGTGATGCGTCGACTGTGTTTTATCGACCCGAGCGAGAAGCCCAGATACTGGCCCGGTTGATGGACGAAAATCCCGGACCGCTCTCTGACAAAGACATTGCGGCACTCTTTCGCGAGGTCATATCGTCTTGTCTGAACCTCGAGATGCCGCTTACTGTGGCATATTTTGGCCCAGAAGGGACCTACACCGAGGCAGCTGCCATCAAGCAGTTCGGGCATTTTGCCAGCACCCGCCCCCTGGCCTCTATAGACGATGTGTTCAGGGAAGTCGAGTCTCAAGCGGCACACTACGGGGTTGTACCTGTCGAGAACTCCACCGAAGGCATGGTCAATCACACGCTTGACTGTTTCCTCACGGCCAAGGTCAGCATTTGTGCCGAAATTGAAATGCCAATTCACCACGCGATCATGCGAGCCCAGGATGCACCAGGTGATGTGGAGGACATTCTTTCGCATGCGCAGTCCCTGGCCCAGTGCAGAGGCTGGCTGGATCGGAACTACCCGGGCATTACGCGTACAGTGGTATCGAGTAACGCCGAAGCCGCCCGTCAAGCATCTGAAAACCCCCGTGTTGCGGCGATTGCAGGAGAGATGGCCGCAGAGCGCTATGGTCTGCGTCTGTTATCCACGAGAATCGAAGATCAGCCGGACAACAAAACCCGTTTTCTTGTGTTGGGCAATCAAAACGTCGCACCGAGCGGCAATGACAAAACGTCTATCTTGGTGTCGGTGCGCAATGAACCCGGTGCACTCCTGCGGGTGTTGCAACCCTTTGATACCCATGGCATCAGCCTCACGAGAATTGAAACAAGGCCGGCCCGTTCGGGCGATTGGTCTTATGTATTTTTCATCGATTTCGATGGTCATCAGACTGACGATGGGACCAAAAGTGTGCTTGATGCGATCTCAGCGGTTGCGCTGGATGTACAACTTCTTGGCTCTTATCCGCGCGCGGTTGTATAAATCGAAATTCAGTGGGGCCAAGGATAAGGGAGTGTAAATGCATGACCGGTGACAACGTGCATCAGGGAATTGCAGGTCTTAAGCCTTATTCCCCCGGTAAGCCGATCGATGAGTTGGCTCGAGAACTGGGTATATCCGACATCGTTAAACTTGCGAGTAATGAAAACCCCCGCGGACCAGGACCGAGGGTGGTTTCTGCGCTGGAAAAAGCCGGAGGTGAGCTTTCTCGCTATCCCGATGGCAGCGGCTATTTGTTAAAAGAGACGCTAGCAGCGCACCTGCGCGTTGGTGAAAGTCAGATCACGTTGGGCAACGGTTCCAATGATGTGCTCGACCTTATTGCCAGGGTCACGATCGAACCGGGGTTTGAATCGATCATCGCCGAGCATGGCTTTGTCGTTTACAGGCTGGCAACCGTGTGTGCCGGCGGCAGGCTGGTGACGGTGCCGGCAAGAAACTACGGTACTGATTTGACTGCCACGCTCGCCGCAATCACTGAACGAACGCGCGTGATCTTTATTGCCAACCCGAACAATCCGACCGGTACCTGGGTTGCCAAAGATGCGTTGAGAAGTTTCCTCCGGCAGGTCCCGGAGCAGGTATGGGTGGTGCTTGACGAGGCCTATTTTGAATATATCGATGCGCCCGATTACCCTGATGGCATCTCTCTACTGGGAGACTTCCCGAATCTGATCGTTACTCGCACGTTTTCAAAAATACATGCACTGGCCTCGATCCGGCTCGGCTACAGCGTCTCAAGTCCTGTCATGGCGGATCTTCTTAATCGCGCGCGCCAGCCTTTCAATTGTTCCGGTTTTGCGTTGGCGGCAGGCGTTGCTGCGCTCACAGACCAGGATTTCGTGGCTACGAGTGCGGTACTCAATCGCGAGGGTATGGCACAGCTGACTGCCGGAGTGCGGGCATTGGGCTTTGATTACATACCTTCGGCTGGCAATTTTGTCTCTGTCGATTGCGGATGCCCGGGGACGGAGGTATTCGAGGCGCTCTTACGCAAAGGTGTGATTACACGGCCCATTGCCGAGTACGGATTGCCTCGCCATTTGCGTATCAGCGTCGGTTTGGCGGATGAAAATCAACGTTTTCTTGAAAGCTTCAAAGCGGTGATGGATGAGCGTGGTGCTTAAGGAGGTCCCGGTCGTCACCGTCGATGGACCCAGTGGTGCGGGTAAGGGGACAGTGGCTGCGATGTTGGCTGCTGCCCTCGATTGGCACTTGCTGGACTCCGGCGCACTCTATCGCATCGTGGGGCTCGCAGCACAAGATCGGGGCATCCAACTCACTGCTGCCAATGCCTTCGCCATTGCCGATCTTGCGCGTACGCTTAACATTGAGTTTCAGGGTGAGACAATTGTTGTCGATGGCGCGGACGTCACCCTCACAGTACGCACAGAAGAAAGTGGCGCGGTGGCATCACTTGCGGCTGCGATGCCTGAAGTGCGCGCCTGTGTCCTTGATGTGCAGCGGAAATTCCGCCGACCCCCAGGGCTCGTGGCCGATGGACGCGATATGGGTACTGTGGTGTTTGTGGATGCAGGACTTAAGATTTTTCTTGATGCCAGTGCTGAAGAACGTGCACGCCGCCGCTATAAACAGTTGAAAAACAAAGGCTTAAGTGTTAATTTGCCCGACCTTCTCGCGCAGCTCAAAGAACGGGATGCGCGGGATAGGGGACGCTCTGTAGCACCTTTGCAACCTGCTGAAGATGCCTTGCTCATTGACAGTACGTCGATGACGATAGAGGCGGTGTTCGATCAGGTGATGGTTTGGCTCAGGCAACGTGGCATGCATCGCTTGCCTTGATCTGAGCACCAAGACACTGGTCGATCCGTTCTGCGCTCAAGCAGTGGTCTCAAGACCCTGGGTTATAGAGTTTTTGTTTAACTAACCAACATCAGGAGCGCGCTGTCCAATCCCTTCGAGTTTTTGTGTCTGCATAGCAAACTGCTTGTGGACGCGGTGAGCGACGCTCTGCCATCACAGGGTGTCACGGTGCTTAAGAAGGTTGCCGACGGGGCGGAACACGAAATATATGGGCGAATCATTTGCCGAATTGTTTGAAGAGAGTTTGCAGACCATCGAGATGGCCCCCGGGTCCATCGTTACCGGCACGGTGGTTGAGATAGATGACGACTGGGTGGTTGTCCACGCAGGTCTGAAATCCGAAGGGGTAATCCCCAAGAGTCAGTTTATGAACGAGCAGGGTGAGGTCACCCTGTCGATTGGCGACCAGGTAAAGGTCGCGATGGAAGTTGTCGATGATGGATGGGGTGAAACACGCTTATCGCGTGAGAAAGCCCGACGTGCCGAGTCCTGGTTGCAACTGGAAACCGCGCACGAAGGCAATGAAGTTGTTTCCGGTATCATCAACGGCAAAGTCAAAGGCGGTTTCACCGTAGACATCAACGACATACGTGCATTCCTGCCAGGATCCCTTGTTGATATACGCCCTCTGCGCGAAACAGCGCATCTTGAGGGCAAGCCGCTGGAATTCAAAGTCATCAAGTTAGACCAGAAGCGCAACAACGTCGTTGTTTCCAGGCGCGCAGTGCTCGAAGAAGAGAACAGTCATGAGCGTGAGGCGCTGCTTGAGTCTCTACAGGAAGGTCAGGATGTGAAGGGCATTGTGAAGAACCTCACCGATTATGGTGCGTTTGTCGACTTAGGTGGTGTCGATGGCCTTCTGCATATTACCGACATGGCCTGGAAGCGTATTCGTCACCCGAGTGAGATGGTGAATGTGGGTGATGAAGTCGGCGTTCGCATTCTCAAATTCGACCGTGAGAAAAACCGTGTCAGTCTCGGTATGAAGCAACTGGGTGATGATCCGTGGTTGAATATCATACGTCGTTACCCGGAGGGTTCTCGCGTCGTTGCGACGGTCACCAACCTCACCGACTATGGCTGCTTTGCTGAAATTGAAGAGGGTGTTGAGGGCCTTGTTCACGTATCCGAGATGGATTGGACAAACAAGAATATTCATCCGTCCAAGGTCGTCAACGTGGGTGATGAAGTCGAAGTGATGGTGCTCGATATAGACGAGGACCGTCGCCGTATATCCCTCGGCATCAAGCAGTGCCGCGCAAACCCATGGGAAGAGTTTTCTATCAACCACGCCAAGGGCGATAAGATTACCGGTAATATCAAGTCGATTACCGACTTCGGCATATTCATCGGCCTTGCTGGCGGGATCGACGGTCTTGTGCACCTTTCCGATATTTCATGGAATGAACCAGGTGAGACGGCTGTGCGCCGTTATTCCAGGGGAGAGGAGATTGAAACCCTCATATTGAGCGTCGACCCGGAACGCGAGCGAATCTCATTGGGTGTCAAGCAACTCGATCAGGATCCATTTACCGATTACACCAATGTCAATGATCGTGGTGCAGTTGTGACGGGCAAGATCACTGAAGTTGAACCAAAAGAAGCGGTGATCGAACTGGCGGAAGAAGTTTCTGGACTACTGAAAGCTTCTGAAATCAGTATTGATCGGGTTGAAGATGCACGCAATATACTGACGGTTGGTGAGGAGATCGAAGTTAAGATTGTCAGCGTGGATCGTAAGAATCGTACGATCGCATTGTCGATCAAGGCCAAGGAAATGGATACGGAGCGCCAGGCCGTACGCGAGCATCAGCGTTCCGAAGCCGATCGCCCAAGTGCAGCGACGCTGGGCGACCTTATCAAGGCGCAGATGGACAAGTCGGACGAGTAGGTAATTGATCAGGTACTAGGAAGTTCTAACTATGGCTGAAGTCAGTATGACGAAATCGGAGTTAATTGAGAGGATAGTCACCGCTCAAGTGCAGGCCTCGGGATCGCAATTGACGAGTAAGGACGTTGAGCTCGCAGTGAAAACCATGATCGAGCAAATGTCGCTTACATTAGCCAGCGGCAAGCGGATTGAAATTCGCGGCTTCGGGAGCTTTTCTTTGCACTACAGAGCCCCGCGGATCGGACGGAACCCCAAGACGGGTGAATCCGTTGGCCTGTCCGGAAAATACGTGCCACATTTCAAACCAGGCAAGGAACTGCGCAACCGGGTGAACTCCGTTGTTAAGGAATCGGCTGCAGAACCGACCGGGGAGCCGGAGTAAACAACTTGAAGCGCCAACTTCGAATTTCCTAAAGAGGTAGGTTGAGTGGGCTGGTTGAAGACTCTCACATTGATCTCAACGATGCTCATTGCTGCTGTACTGGCGGCACTGTCTGTTAATCAGCACGAAATCGCGCTCAATTTCGCTGTCTGGCAGACACCGTTTACGCTCAGTATTTTCTGGTGGCTACTGATTGCTTTCTTGATCGGGCTGTTTGTCGGTTTGCTCAATGCCGCGTGGGTTGGCCTAAAAAGGCGATTAGAGAACCGCCGGCTACGTCAGTCGCTTGCCCAGGCCAATGCGGAACTGGAGCGATTGCGCAACGTAACGATTGATGGCTAGCGTGGTATTTCACCCATGGACTTGCCACACAATATATTTCTCTATCTGCTGATTGTCACAGCGATCGCGGTGGGCTTCATGCTCGGACGGCGCGAACGCAGGCCTCGTAAATCTCAGGCGGCCACGATCAAAGATTACTATCAGGGCCTTAACTTTCTGCTCGGAGATCGCCCAGAACTGGGGGTTGACCGGTTCATACAGGCAATGGAAGTCAGCGAGGAGAGTATCGATGTCCATCTGGCATTGGCGAGTGTGGTCAGACGCCGGGGTGAGGTCGATAAAGCCATTCGTATTCATCAGAACCTGTTGGCGAGCCCGGCACTGCGCGCCGGTAACAAGCAGCTGGTTGAATTTGAGTTGGCGCGAGATTTTCATGCGGCGGGGCTTCTCGACCGGGCCGAAGCGCTCTTGTCAGATATCGTAAAGCGACGGGATGCGCAAGAAAAACAGGCGCGAGATCTGCTGCTCGACATATACGAGCAGGAGCGGGACTGGCAGCGAGCCATCGAGGTGGGTTCGAAAAGCTTAAGGATTGATGCCTCGCAAAAGATGCGGCTGAGTCACTTTTACTGCGAGCGAGGGAGCGAATTTTTTCGTGCCGGGCAGCTTAAGTTCGCAGCCGAAAATGCGCGTGCCGCCGTTCGAGTACTTAGCACGAATCCACGCGCGCATCTGTTGTCAGCCGAAATAGATTTGGTGCAAAAACGCTACAAACGGGTTCTGCGCTATGTACGCCGTGCGGTGGAGCTACAACCTGATCTGGCGGGTGAGGTACTTGATATATATGCCAAGGCAGCGCAGGGCCTGGGACAAGAGGGCAGCTATCTCGAATTTCTCGAGGAGTGTCTGCAAAGATCGCCTGATGCGGCACTTATCGAAGCGTCAGTCGATTATCGGCGAGGTCGTGGCCTTCAGACCAATGTCATGAATATCGTTGATGCGATTAAGGGTAGCCCGCGCGCTGAGCATCTGCCGGTACTTCTCGACCTTCTGGAACTGCGCGCGGGCGACCAGGTAGAAATGGACGGCAGCGTGAAGGAATTGCTTGAACAGATTGTTGTCCAAAGTAGAACGCACCAATGCATCAACTGTGGTTTCAGCTCTCATGCTCACGTCTGGCATTGTCCGACCTGTAAGCAGTGGGGTACTTTTGCAAACCCAAACAAGGCCAAATCGCGCGTCGTTGATTGATCTGGACCTACAAATTATCGATAGCATTGGAAGTATCCGTGGGCAGTAGCTGGGTTTAAGGTGGTTGATCCTAAAACACCGAATGTAAGGAACCATGATGGAAAACGTCTTGAAGGCCTTGGGTATCGCGCTCTTTTTTTTCGCGCAGAGTGTGCTTGCGCTTCCGGATGAGGCAGTCAATATCAACACGGCATCGGTCGATGAGCTGGTCATAAAGCTCATTGGCGTGGGCCATTCACGTGCAGAGGCGATCATTCAGTACCGCGAAGAGCATGGCAATTTTGTAGATCTTGATGAATTGATGGCGGTGCGCGGCATTGGTGAACACGTGATTGAGTCCAATCGAGACAACATCTTTTTCAAAGAGTAGCCGGCAAATGCCTTCCGTCGAGGAAGACCGAAGGTGTTTCTCAAATGCAGACAGGTGACAATACGGGCATGACGCGGCATTCATTAGTTGGCCACACCATCATCCCACTGGAAGCTACCGGCTTCGGTGGTTTTTTTACTGCGTGTATAACTCCGCAACAAGGACAGCCATCCGAGTGAAATCCCAACGTGTGCTGGTGACCGGGGCGGGCGGATTTATCGGCCAGCATTTCCTGCGCGCCCTTGATATGACCGGCGTTGAAATCATCGCGCAGAGCCGTCGGGACGACCTGATCCAGGCCAGGGAAATCGTGCGGTCAACCGCACAAGTCAATCTCGCGACCGTCGACTGTGTCTTTCATCTGGCTGGGCTGGCCCATGCCGGGCCCCGGGGTGCCTCGATGACGGAGATGATGGATGTCAACGTCAATGCAACGCGTGCGTTGTATGAGAAGGCACTTGAAGCTGGAGTGCCACGATTCATCTGGCTGTCGAGCACTAAAGTACTGGGTGATGTTGCCGAAGCGCCGCTTGGTGTGAATGGCGAGTACCGACCGGGAGACATATATGCGGAGAGCAAGGTGAGAGGAGAAAAGGCGCTGCTTGAACTCGCGCATGGAGATACGCTCGCGATTGTGCGACCGCCCCTGGTATATGGTCCAGGTGTGAAGGCGAATTTTCTGCGACTGGTCAGATGGGCTGTGAGTGGGCGACCATTACCTCTAGCGGGCGCAACGGCACCGAGAGCGTGGCTGGGTATAGACAATTTATGTTCGTTGCTTATCCGCTTAATGCAGTCTGGGCAAAATGAACTATCAGACGACGGATCGAGGGACAGGCCTAACAGGATTTGGCATGTTCGTGATGAGCAAGAAGTGAGTGTCTCGACGCTGTTGAAAAACGTCTCGAACTTCGCGAATCGGCCACTGCGCCTTTTTCGTGCTCCGGGTAGCCTCCTGCGGAAGTCCGCGACGCTTATCGGTCGTGGAGATGACGCCCAGCGCCTGTTGGCGCCGTTTCGGGTCGATATGAGCGATACAGTGACCCAACTTGATTGGCGGCCTTCGGTCAGCCATGCACATGGCATCAAAGAGGTGGTTGCATGGTATCTGGCACAATCCTAATTGCGGGTTCTTTGACGCTGGGGCTACTGCTGGAGTGGTGTGTTTTGAAGTTTGTGACGGCCCAGCGATTGCTGGCTGAAGTCAACGCACGAAGTTCGCACGAAACACCCACACCCACGGTTGGCGGGATTGTGATATGGGTTCTGGTTACAGCCTATTTGGTTCATCTCAGTCCAACGATGCCGAGGCTTGCCTTGGGATTTGCGGGTGCCTGCAGCTTGGTTGCGCTCGCCGGGTTATGGGATGACCTGCATCCCTTAAGTACGCGGCTTCGCTTCAGCATTCAACTCGTGGCTGCAGCAGGGTTGGTGGTGGTTGTTTGGCCCGAGCCGGACGTGGTCTTTGGCGTGGTGCTTGTCATCGCGGTGGTTTGGTTTACTAACCTTTTCAACTTCATGGATGGCATTGATGGCATCGCGGGTGCTCAATGCCTGGTTTTTTGCCTGGCAACATTATTGCTAACGGGTGGTGCACCCGGTTGGTTGGGTGAGGTTCTTTGGGTTGTTGTGGGGACCACGCTTGCTTTTTTGACCTTCAATTGGCCACCGGCAAAGATATTCATGGGCGATGTGGGCAGTGGTTTTCTTGGTATGCTGATTGCGGGCCTAATCCTGCATTTGTGGGTGACAGATACACTTCCTTTAACGGCTTCAATGATATTGCTGGCTGGATTTTGGTTTGACGCGACCTATACCTTGTGTGTGAGAATAGCGACGCGGCAGTCGTTTACCCAGGCGCATCGTTCGCACCTTTATCAACGACTGGCAGAAAGAAAAGGACATGCATGGACAACCGCTGCGTTTATCGCATTCGCACTGATCTGGACCCTGCCCCTGGCGTGGTTGAGCATGAGGTATCCATCCTGGCAGCTCGAAATCCTTGGTCTAACCCTCGTGCCCTATCTCATGTTATGTCGCACATTCAAAGCGGGAGAACTCGTTGAGAAATAGTTTGCAGGACCTGCTCGACGATCTCTCGCGTCGCCGAAAACAATCGATCTCTGTTGTGGCGGACCTGGTGATGTTGCCGCTTTGTCTTTATGTAGCTTTTGCATTGCGTTTGGGGGATTGGACACCAAACGTCGCCCCGTTCTGGTCTGCATTTATTGTCTGTGTTGGCGTTGCAATCCCGACATTCACCCGGCTCGGGCTCTATCGGCAGGTGGTCAGGTATATGGGCAATTACTCGATCATTGTCATGATTAAGGGATCACTCGTAACTGCGACCAGTATTGGCGTGCTATCGCTCTTTACTTATTACACGCGCACGCCATTCGATCCTGTGTTTCCACGTTCTGTCCCGGTCATTTTTTGGCTGTTGATCCTGTTGTATACCAGTGGCAGCCGGTTTGCAGTGCGCGGCTATCTGCAGCGCCTCACACGGTCCTATACACGTGAGCCGGTCATCATTTATGGTGCCGGGAGTCAGGGTGCTGAACTTGTTCGCCTTTTAAAACAACAAGCTCACTACCAGCCCATTGCGTTCATCGATGATGATCGCAAGCTGCAAAAGAGCAGCATAGACGATCTCATCGTGCATCCACCGCGCCTACTGGAAAAACTGCTTAAAGACCACGATGTTAAACAGGTGCTTGTCGCCGTGAGTCGCGACAGTGAGGGGCGTCGCGATATCGTTGAGTTTTTAGAGAACTTTGCCGTGCGCATACGACTGATTCCGGACATCAGCGAACTCATGGCGGGTACAGTCAACGTGGCAAATCTTCGGGATGTCGGCATTGAAGACCTGCTCGGTCGGGATGAGGTAGAGCCCTTAGAACATCTGTTGTCGGGTTCTGTTAAGCAACAAAATGTACTTGTGACAGGTGCAGGTGGCTCCATCGGGGCTGAATTATGCCGGCAGATATTGCAGCAAGAGCCAAGCATGCTTGTTCTGATGGATATGTCGGAGTTTTCACTGTTTGAGATTCACAGAGAATTGACCGCGAGCGCCGAAGCACAAGGATTGACGGTGCCGATTGGCACTGTGCTTGGATCGGTGAGCGATGTAAGCCTCATGCGCCGCACGTTTAACCGGTATCAGGTCGAGACGATTTACCACGCAGCGGCGTACAAACACGTGGGCCTGGTTGAAAACAATGTGATTCAGGGGATCAAGAACAATACCTTCGGCACCCTGTATTGTGCCCAGGCGGCAATGGATTGTGGTGTCTCCAAATTCATTCTTATTTCAACCGACAAAGCGGTACGGACCACAAGCGTCATGGGTGCCACTAAGCGTATGTCTGAAATGATTTTACAGGCGCTGCAGCAAGAAAGTGAAAAGACGCGTTTTGCGATGGTCCGGTTTGGCAATGTGCTTGGTTCGTCTGGCTCAGTGGTGCCGCTCTTTTCTGAACAGATCGACCGGGGTGGGCCGCTCACCGTGACTCACCCGGAAGTCACCCGGTACTTCATGACGATCCCTGAAGCTGCACAACTTGTTCTACAAGCGGCGAGCATGGGTGACGCGGGCGACATCTTTATGCTTGATATGGGACAACCCATAAAAATTATTGATCTTGCATACCGGATGGTGCGACTGAAAGGCTTATCGGTGAAAAACAAAGAACACCCCCTCGGTGATATAGAGATCGAATTTACCGGTTTGAAACCGGGTGAAAAGTTACACGAAGAACTGCTTGTTGGTGGCGGTGTCACCGGTACTGAACACCGCAAGATTATGCGTGCGCAAGACAGTTATCTGCCCTGGACGGAACTTCGTGGTGCGCTGGCTACGCTCGAACAGGCGTGTGATACGTTTGATTATGGTGCGATCAAACAATTTCTCGAAGGTCTGGTCGAGGGGGCTGATCTAGAAGCCCAGCTCGAAGAGCTTTCACCGTTAGCTGACAATGTCGTGTCCCTGAAACGCCCGGAGTAAGCCTGTATAGGCCTAATGTGCAGTAAATACCACGCGTGTCCATGGTTTGCGGTGGACACATCGCGGATTCTGTCAAGAAAGTGATGGAAAGGCGACTGGGCGATGACAAATGCGAAGGCGTGCGGTAGCCACCGAAATCGCGCAGTTAAATTGACTTGCTGGAACGTATTTTCGGTGCTGACGTGCCCATGCTCTCCTATGGGATAAATGATATAGTACGCGGCTCGAAATCCGGTTAACGGGCTTCGAAATATAGTCTTTGAGCCACATCACTGACGACAAGAACGATCGATAAGAGGCACTGAGTGCGCTCGAGAAGTCCTGTTCGGATCGTGGTTCGAGGGTAAAGGAGGCAGCACGTGAGGGTGTTTTTGTGACTCGCCAGGAGCAGCAGCTCATTTTAAGACTTTGGAGTGATTGGTGTCGGGTCTGGCCGGATCAGTACGGCCATCAATCTCTGCATGTAAAGCCCGGGGGCTATGATCCGGTCTTCGATGTCATACCCAGCCAGACGTATAAAGATTTCTATTTCGAGGTCGTGCGTAGCCACTCGAAGATCCGGCACTTAAACATTTTTGAAGTGGTCGATGCCGCACTTAATCAAATCCGTGCACCGGAGATGACTTTGCGGCGCGGTCCGATTCGTGCAGATGCAGATCGAGTAGGTGAAGCCGTACCTGAATTGTTGGTCAAGCACTTTGAACCCAGAATCGTCGAAGTGGAGCTGCAGCCACTTCAAGACGCCCCTCTTTTTGAAGACGAAAAGGTCGCCAACTTGGCGGATAGCACAGGGAACTAAACATGGCCGGCACGCTCTGGTCTCCGATTTGTGAGCGTCTTGGTATCGAGTACCCGATTTTCGGTTTTGCCCACGATGTCTCCACGGTAGCGGCAATTACTAACGCGGGTGGTTATGGCGTTTATGGGGCTACGCGTCGTTTTCCTCACGAAATCAAAGAAGAACTGGCGACGATTCGCAATCTTGTTGGTGACAAGCCATTCGGTGTTGATCTTGTCCTGCCGCCTGGCATGCCAGAACACAATTCCCGCGAGGCACTCGAAGCGGAGATACCCACCGAGCACCGTGATTTCGTACAAGGCTTGATTGAAAAATACAGTGTGCCGAAAGCCTCTGAGCCCGGTATGCGTACCCGCTTCATTCGCTCGACAGAGATCGAGGAAGCACAGATAGCTGCGGTGCTGGATTCTTCTGTCAATATGTTTGCGTGTGGTATCGGTGCTCCGGCGCAGGTCATCAGCGAGGCCAAAGCGCGGGGTAAGACGACACTCGCACTCATTGGCAGTGTGCACCATGTTCAACGGTCGATGGGGGCCGGTGTCGAGATGCTTGTTGCGCAAGGGTATGACGCAGGCGCACACACAGGGCCCATTGGTACTTATTCGCTGGTACCGCAAATCGTTGACGCTGCCGGGGAGACACCCGTGCTCGTCGCGGGTGGTGTTGCGACGGGCAGACATATAGCTGCGGCGCTCGCGATGGGTGCGCAGGGCGTGTGGATGGGGACAGCCTGGCTGCTTTCGGAAGAGCATCAGGAGCACATGCACCCTGTGAACAGGCGAAAACTCATTGAAGCGGGAAGTGGGGATACTGTGATTACACGATCGGAATCCGGCAAGACCTTTCGGCAGGTGCGTACGGGATGGAGCCAGGAATGGGAGGCAGATGCAGCACCCCAACCACTCAAAATGCCTTATCAGGATGTGTTAGTAGGAGATTTGCTCGGGGCAATCGAAGAACATGATATTGAACCGCTCATACATTCAGGTGCTGGACAAAGCGTCGGCTATTTTAATGACGTGCGTCCGGTCGCTGACATCATGGACCATCTTGTGGATGAGGCGACTCAGGTACTTAAGGATCAAGTGCGGTTCCTGAAATAAGAAGAGGGAGAGTTGATATGACATTGCCGCAGAAGTCGTTTGTCATGGCCATGACCGCCAAGCGCGAACTCACAGCCATGGAGGTGGAAATTCCAGATATTGATGAAGATTCTGCGATTCTGAAACTTGAAGCCTGTGGCATCTGTGGCAGCGATTATGAACAGTTTGAGGACGTACTGCGTACGCCGCTACCCGTCATACCAGGACATGAACCCCTGGGTACGATTGCCCGAATTGGTGACCGTGCAGCAGCGCGATGGGGCGTCGATGTTGGTGATCGGATTGCGGTTGAGACTATGCTGTCTTGCCGTCACTGCGATCCTTGTCTTGGCGGGCGTTACCATCTGTGTGACAACCGGAAAATATACTCCTACGTGCCGATGGACGAATGGCCTGCTCTCTGGGGCGGGTATGCCCAATACATGTTTTTGCATGCAAATTCAGTGATCCATAAAGTCGATTCCACGCTCGAGCCGGAGCTTGCGGTGATGTTTAATCCGCTGGGTGCGGGCTTTCGCTGGGCTGTGGAGATGCCGAATACGCAACCGGGAGATACGGTTGTCATTCAGGGGCCGGGGCAACGCGGGCTCGCAAGTGTGGTCGCGTGTCGTGCGGTTGGTGCGGGTAAAATCATCGTCACCGGCCTTGAGGCTGATGCGGACAAGCTCAAGGTTGCGCTGGCATTTGGCGCTGACCATGTGATCGATGTAGACAATGAGGATGCCGTGCGCAAAGTTAAAGAACTCACGGATGGGGTAGGCGCTGATGTTGTTGTGGATGTAAGTGCTTACGCGACCAAACCTGTGAGCGATGCGGTGCGTATGGTGCGGGCGGGTGGCAAAGTGATGCTCGCAGGGGTCAAAGGCTTCAAACCAGTGGATAATTTCATTTCTGACTACATTGTTACTCGGGAGATCATGGTGCAGGGTGCGATGGGCGTGACATCCACCGGTTACAAAGCGGCCATTGCCTTGATCGAATCTCGCAAAGTGGATCTGATGCAGATGCATACGCACAACTTCCCGCTGGAGGATGCAGAATTGGCGATCAGAACGCTCGCTCGCGAGATACCGGACGATGCGTCCATCCACTCATGCCTTATTCCGGAACATTGACAGGTTAACAAAGGAGCAAGCAAACATGACTGATATCGCATTCAATCCGAAAGTAGCTGAACGTTTCAAAGGCCCTGCAACAGCGCAGGGGGGCATCGTCGAATTTCTGGGTTTTGAAATTACGGATGCGGGCCCTGGTTGGATGGAAGCGAAGATGGCGGTCAAGGAAGCGTTGATCACCGGTTTCGGGAATATGCATGGGGGTGTTCTGTCGGCATTTTGTGATCATATGCTGGGTTGCGTTTGCTATCCCGCCATGCAGAAAGGCCAATGGGCGGCGACCACAGAGTTCAAGATCAATCTAACAGCACCGGTATCTAAGGGTGTGGTGACGGCGCGCGCTGAAATCATGAGGATGACTCGGACAATGGCCATTATCCGGATTGACCTCGAAAATGAGGGCCGGGTCTGCGCGATGGCGCAAGGCACATGCACAATCCAGGACCCGAGGTAGTATGAGATCAGTCGTCTGGTTGTTTTTGGGTATCGGCCTAGGTGCTTGTGCCGGCGTCGAACTCGATCCAATCAATCCGGACGGCGTAGATCTTTCCGGGACATGGCTTCTAGACTTTTCAGAATCCGACGCAACGCCGAATTTCCGCTCTGGGCTGGGTGGGCGTGCCCGCGTGCCTCGACGTGGCAATGATGAAATTGGCAAGCAGCGAACCGAAATTCTGGGTGCTGCGGGCAGTGGCTTTGCTTTCATTGTCCACGACTACCAGGTATTGAGTGCAGATAAACTTACGATAGAACAAAACCATGATTCGATGGGAATTGCGCACGAACCGGGCGTCTATCGGGATGTAAGCTGGGGAGAAAGGCAGCGGGGACTCTGGGAGGTTTATGCAGGCTGGGAAGACGGGCATCTTTTAGTCATTTCCAAAGCACCGGACATGTTGGTGACGGAGCGGTATATGGTGAAAGGGAACCGGCTGGATGTGGCGGTTAAGATTCAGGCGGATGACGCGGAGCGGGTTTTGCGAAGAGTTTATAACCGGCGCTCACTATCCGCCAGATAGCGTCTTGAGCTGCACACCCTAGGGGCCTAGTATCCAAAGCGGATCCAAGGCTTTGGAGCGCATATCAAAAAAATGGTACGAATCGCATCGGGGCTTTTTGGTGGAATTGTCATCCTTTTTGCCAGCGGTTGTGCAACGTATCCCGTTTTTCCCAATGCAGATGCCCACATTCCGACCCTCATGAGTGGTGAGCATGCGTTTGGTGAGATGATCGATCCCGCTGCAGAGACGAACCTCCTCACGATGTCGGAAGATATGCACGACTTCCTGGAAAATGCGGACATTTTCGAGACGAATATCCGCTATGCGAGATTCCGCAGGTTGATGGGGGGTCTGATCAAAGGTGGCTATTTCTCCAACGTCTATGTGGCCGATGGTACCTATTCAGCGGCACGTACTTTCAGGGATGGGAGGGGTAATTGTCTTGGATATACCAATATGTTCATCACGTTGGCGCGTGCTGCCGGTTTGTCAGCGAACTATCAACTCATAGAGAGCCACCCGTTGTGGAATATGGAGCGTGGTCATCTGATTCGCAACAATCACATCAACCTTGTGATCAATGACATCTCCTTGCCAGGTAGAGACAAGGCGCGTGTCGTGGTTGATTTCAATGTGGTGCAGCCTGATCCGGAGTTTGCAGAAACCGTTTTAGTATCAGACGATTTTGCAAAGGCACTCTTTTACGCAAATATCGGCGTCGACTACATTGGACAAGGCGATTATAGAAATGCTTTTGCCCAGTTAAAGCGCGCTGCGCTCACCGATCCAAATAACAAATTCGTTTGGAATAATGTGGGTTTTGTCTACTCAAAACTCGGCAAACCGGCGTTCGCGCAGAAAGCATACGAACTTGCTTTATCGTTGGATGCTGAAGACAAAAGTGCGTTGGCAGGCATGGTTGTTGCGTTGACGGCGCAAGGTCGTCTAAAAGAGGCGGCGAGCTACGAACGTCGTGTTCACTGGTACCAGATGCAAAACCCTTTTTATCACTTCGCGATAGCGAAAAGTGCATTCATACAGGCCAGGTTTGGCGAGGCGCTGCTGGCGGTTGAAGGTGCGATCGATCTCAAGGAGGACGAAGCGCGTTTCTTTGCCCTGCGTGCAGCAGTTGCAGCGGAACTCGGCAATGAGGAGTTGGCGGAGCGTTCGCGGCAATTGGCGGATCAGTTCGATGGGCACTCGCGAGACGAAGTGATGAAACCGAACGCTAAGTTTTACAGCAAATACGATGGTCGCCAGAAAGCACCAACGCTGTAATTAACGATTGAGCCATGATGTTTGCCGTCGTGGCAGTGGTATCAGGGCGCATCGATGTGCAAAGGATCAGGGTTGTATGTATAGCTGATCGAGCAGTGGTTCGTAGCGCTTGTCCGTGAGGGTCATCAGAAAAGCCATGATTGCTTCCATTCGCTCTGGATTCAGGGGTTGACCCCGGCGCAGGAGATCATGGCTGAGGTTTTCATCGACTTCGGGTGGGCGCCATATTTCGCCGCGCTCGGGATTGATCGGTGTTTGCAGTATGAACTGATTATAAAAGGCGAGCACGGTGCGTAGCTCCTTGAACACACCATTGTGCATATACGGTGCTGTGACGGCAATATTGCGTAGGGTTGGCACCTTAAACTGTCCTCGTGTCTTAGGGTCCTCTACCTCAGGATGTTCAGCAAGGCCCAGGTCTGTCGCATAGATACGCGCGAGTGATGCGTTCGCTGGAATGCCAATATTGTGATAGCTGTAATTCGTGAAGGTCTCTCGTTCAAGGCGGTCGATTAAGTGGCAGGTATTGCAATTGACCAGTGTCGAGAAGAACAACAGGCGACCTTGTTCTTCCAGTGGGTTGAGCGCTTCTTCTCCTGCCAGATAGCGATCGTATTTGGAATCGAATGAGGAGGTGGTACCGCTCATCTGAAAAGCTGACAGTGCGCTGGTTACGGCTTTAAATATGGTGGCTGGTGAATCCATGACATCAGGGCCGAAAAGGGATTTAAGTGCCTGTACGTAACCGACGTTCTCGGATATGCGCGCTGCGATCGCTGTGGCATCGGGCATACCCATCTCAAGCGGGCTTAAGAGTGGCCCCTGGGCTTGTTCAGCTAAGCTCGCAGCGCGACCGTCATAGAAAAATCCGCCTTCGTAACTACCGTCGATGGTGGCTGCAAATGGGGGGGTGTGATCGATATAAGTGAGGGTGGGTGTGTGCCGTCGTGCCAGGGATAAACCATCGTCACCTGTGGATACGCCTTGCCGTAGGGTGCCGGGTCGTGTGTCTGTATAGGCGAAATCCGGTGCATGACAGGTCGCGCAGGCGAGGCTCCGGTTCAGAGAAAGGTTCACATCATCAAAGAGCGCCCTGCCTAAATCTTCGAGGCCGTCGGCCATACCCACAGGCATGCTCGCTGCAGCGAAGATGAAAATGAGTAGCTTATGCCCGCTTCGCACGATCGTTTCTAATCCCATACAATTTGATCGGATGAGTCTCCTGCAAATTATCTTAAACGACAACTGTCGTCGTTTAATCCATCTGGATTAGTAGCACACAGAGGATGTAGATTTTCGTCAGGCAGGAAGACAAACTGGTTAATGGGAGGAGACTTTATGAAAAATCGAATCGTGGTTTTGCGATCCGTGCCTATTGGTATGCCGAAGCCGGCAGACTTCGCCATCACAGAAGAAGAACTACCGGATCTGCAAGAAGGACAAATGCTGCTGCAAAATCTTTGGCTAACGCTGGATCCCTACATGCGCTCAGGGTTCATGACGAGCGATGAAAATCTGGGTAAAACCATTGTAGGTGGCACGCTCTCGCGGGTCGTCGAAAGCCGCACTGCCGGATGGCAGCCTGGGGATCTGGTGCTTGGTTACTACGGCTGGCAGGAGTACGCCGTTGCCACATCGACGGACGTTCAGTGGAATAATCCCGATATGCCGATTGAGAAATGGGATGCGGAACTGGCGCCGCCTTCGACTTCGCTAGGCATTCTTGGGATGACAGGATTTACGGCCTATCAGGGTCTGCTTAAGACGGCGCGCGCAGCGGCAGGGGAGACGGTGGTCGTCAGCGCGGCGAGCGGTGCGGTCGGTCAAGTGGTTGGTCAGCTCGCAAAGATTAAAGGCGCGCGCGCGGTGGGTATCGCAGGGGGACCTGAAAAGTGTGCCTACTGTGTCGATGAACTTGGATTTGATGCTTGTGTTGATTACAAGGCCGGCAACCTGCCAGCTGATCTTGCCGGGGTGGTGCCAGACGGCATTGATGTATATTTC
>JAYZCO010000002.1:0-38381 GCA_036338285.1 Pseudomonadota bacterium | reverse complement strand
GTGGTATTGGTGAACCGGTTCAAGGGTGTGCTGCTGCTGCCCTTTTGAGCGCCATATCAGATGCATTGGGTGGCCACTACTTTAATCGTGTTCCGGTGATGCCGGACATGATTGTCAATGTCAGCACGGCGCGTGGGCAATCTCACGACCCACTGCAAGTTAACACTTTCTAGGGGGAGATCATGGCAAAGGATATGATGCAGGCTTTTGAATTGTACCAGCCGGATACGCTCGACAGCGCACTCAGTCTGGCTGACCGTTATGGTGAGGACGGTTGGATAATGTCTGGTGGCAATGACAGTCTTGACTGGTTTAAGGATCGTGTGAAGCGTCCGGTGGCTGTCATTGAACTGGGAGGCATTACCGGCCTTGATGGGATCAAGGAAGTAGACGGTGGTCTTGAGATTGGCGCGCAAACAACGCTTGACGATATTGCCAATTCTAAAGTCGTCAGAGAAAACTTTGATGTACTGGCGCAAGCGGCTTCCAAAGTTGCCAGCCCGCAGATAAGAAATGTCAGTTCCATCGGAGGCAACGTCTGCCAGGATACCCGTTGTTGGTACTATCGTGACGGGCTTGACTGCTACAGGGCGGGCGGTACTAAATGCTTTGCAGACACCCCCCAAGGAATGAATCGCGAGCACTGTCTGTTCGGTGCTGATCGATGCGTTGCCGTTTCTCCATCGGATACGGCACCTGCGCTGGTCGTGCTCGATGCGACATTTGTGATTGCCGGTCCGAGTGGTTCTCGAACGGTCGCTGCAGCGGACTTTTTTATTGGTCCGGACATCGATATCACGCGAATGACCGTGCTTGAACCGGGTGAGATTCTTACCCAGATCAAAATACCGTCGACATTTGCCGGTGCGCGGTTCTACTTTGAGAAAGTTGCGGACCGTAACGCCTGGGATTTTCCATTGGTTAACGTGGCCGCTGCGATTAAAGAAAGTGGCGGTACGATCGAAGATGTTCGGGTTGCCTGCGCGGGTGTTGAATGTGTTCCCAAGCGACTGACTGTTGTGGAAGAAGTCGTAAGAGGCAGCGCGCGAGACAGTGAAACAGCGACTCTGGCTGGTCAATCGGCAGTTAGAGGTGCGACGCCCCTTAACTTCAATCACTTTAAGATTCCGCTGATGGAGAATCTTGTCATGCGCGCGATCAGAGACGCCTGAATAGGATCACGTGGAGATATTCCGCTATAGCAGTGACGCCTGGGGGCAGACGGCGCTCGAAGGCATATCGTGGGACCTCTTGCCATTCTTTTTCGGTATGGGGGTAGTTGTTATCGTTGCGCATGCGCTCATTAAATGGGTGAACGCGCGCAATCAGGGATAACCTGTCTTCATGGCTGAACAGCACGCTTCCCACAGCGGCATGGTCAAACGTCATGCCGGTTTTGATAGATTCCTGCATTGGGTTTTTGCGGCGAGCATCCTTTTTCTTATGGGCACGAGTTTCCTGCCCATTATGGGAATCCAGTTCGAATGGGTAACGCTTCATTGGGCTGCAGGTCTGGTCTTGTTAGTGACTCTGTTTCTGCACATCTGGCGAGCCTGGATGAAGGTGCGACTTCGAACTATCTGGGTTGGGGTGACTGAGGTGCGTCTCATGCTGGATAGCCTTGCAGGCAAGAATGCACGCCCCGGCAAGTATTCACCCGCGCAAAAACTGATGCATCTCGGGGTAAGCGTTCTTGTGCTCGCCACCTTGGTGACAGGCCTCGTCATGATGGTCAAAGTGGACACCCCCTTTTGGGAGCGCAATCTTTACCTCGTCAGTGACGGAATCTGGGGTGTGATTTATGTTGTTCACGGGCTCGCGGCTTTAACACTGATTACGACGATCATGTTGCATGTCTACTTTGTGATCAGACCGGAAAAGCGGCTTTACCTGCGGTCGATATTTTTCGGCAAGATCTCTTCGGATGAACACAGATTGCATCACGACAGCGAAAAATGGGCAGGAGATTGAGTATGTCTGACTTTGCATCGGTGGTTGAGGTGATTGAAGCTGCCTATGAATTCACGCTGGCGTATGCTGCGCAGGGTTTTGAAGCGGGCCAGCCAGGTCAACACGAGGCCGATGTGCGCCGCCACTTAGAAGATATGTCCCAGGCGCTTGAGCGCCTTGGCGAGTACGCTAGAGCGGCTGCTGAGGCGCACGATGGCTTCGCGGAGAGGGGCCAGTTTTTTCTCGACACGCTGGAGCGCGATGCGGCAGGTGCAGCCGGGGTCGTGGGTTTGGTGCTTTCGCGACAAGGCATCAGTTCGCAACTGATCGATAATTTCAATGCATCCAACCATATACGCACGATCTTGACCGACATCTTTCTCTTTGATGAGGCCCTGAAATAAATTTGCGGTATTTGGCGAATTAATGGAGACTCTGCCGCAAGTCACCTATGTGGCTGATTAAAAAGGAGAATATTACTCCGTAAATGCTCTTATATTGTAAACTTGTTTACAGCGAATAAAGTAGCATTTGCTTTAATATGGTTAAAGGCTGGTGGGGTTAATTAGCACGAGAAATTTTCTTTCTCTGCTTAAACAAGCATAAAGTGGGTTAATCGAGGGGTTTAACATGACTGTAATGTGGCGTGCCGGAATGTCTGCGCTGGTTCTGTTTACGATCGCGCTTCCCGTGTTGGGTGAAGAACAAACGAGACGAATTGAAGAAATCATCGTCACTGCCGAGAAACGTCAGTCGACCGTCTCTGATACATCAATATCTATCACGGCCATCGGGGCAGAGATGTTGGAAGACCTGGGAATCCAGTCTGCCAACGAATTTGTCAACTTCATACCGGCCACGACCCGCGATGATTACGATATCCGCATACGAGGTGTAGGGCGTAATTTTCGATCACTGGGGGGTGACCCCGGTGTTTCCACCTACTACAACGGTGTCTATTCGGAGGATGCGCTGATCGCGCTCACTGAAAATGCACTGTGGGACCTGGAACGTATCGAAGTTCTGCGGGGTCCACAGGGCACACTCTACGGACGCAACTCTATCGGCGGCGCCATCAACTACATTTCTAAAAAGCCCACGGATACGTGGTCCGGAACCGTTCGTATGCAACTTGGTCGGTGGAATACCAATGAGGCTTACGCGGCTGTGTCAGGACCGATCATTGAGGATGTCCTCAAGTTCCGTATGACGGGTGCAAAGCAGCAGCGCGACGGTGCCCAGAAAGGGCAGTTTGGGACCCAGGATGCGGATGAGGTTAATGACCAGAACTTATCTTTATCTCTGGAGTGGACGCCCAGTGATACCGTGACGGTTGAAACGCGATACAACGACCGTCGCTCTTATCGACGCAACGGGACCAGTGCGCTGATTAATCAGGGTTGGGGTGATAACCGCGGATCGCGGGGCACTGATCTTTATGCCTTTGGCGTGAGACCAGTGGCGGCAGGCACGCCGGGCGCGAGCATGTTTACGAATCCGATTACCGGCGCGACCGCATGGGGCGCAT
This sequence comes from Pseudomonadota bacterium, assembly GCA_036338285.1. GTDB lineage: Bacteria > Pseudomonadota > Gammaproteobacteria > Pseudomonadales > Azotimanducaceae > UBA4421. The sequence continues at coordinate 34,903 of JAYZCO010000002.1, read as the reverse complement.
CGATTCGTCCGGGTGTGGACGCTGCAGCCAGTTCTTTTCCAAACGAGGCTTATATGGGTCACAATTACCTCAACGGCAATGGTGATCCGGATCGTGCAGAACCTGAAATACTGTCTAACAATGAAAATCAGGAAGAGTTTGATCAGCAGGCAATCATGTTGGCCGTCAGCTGGGATATCAACGACCAGACTTCACTGAAATATATCTTCGGCTACAACGACTTCCTGTATTACTTCGACATTGATGGCGATCATTCCAACTCGAAAATCTCGGACCCGAATGCCAGAGTGTATGAAGAGATGCATAATTTCTCCCACGAATTGCAGGTGCTTTGGAATGTTGGTGACAATCTGGAGATGACTACGGGCTTGTACTGGTTTGACAGCAACCGTCTGCAAGATTTCGGTTTCAACAACCGAAGGTCACAAAATAGACTACAAATGGCTGCAGACTACGGTCTGTTCGATGATCCTAACCCGCTGCTCGGTTATGCCACATTCTTTCAATTTATCGGTACATCGTTTGCCATTCCGACGGTGCTGACCCCTCATGTAGGTCTTGGGGATGCACCCATTGGTCAGACGATATCCGGGCTTTGGGGTGGTGATCCGCAATATGTTTATCATCACAAGAATAAGAATAATGCCGTACAGAAGGCATTTTTTAGCCAGGGCACCTATACCTTTAATGAAAATTGGGCGCTGACCCTTGGTGTCCGGTGGGCAGAAGATGAGAAGACTGTCTTTGAAAACAGGGGGGGTATGTTTGAAAGCGACTTCCCGATCTCTTCTTTCAGAGCCTTCTTCGATATTCCCGGTATGTTTGCTTTTGGCCTGGGTCAGCCGGGTTATTTTGAAATGTCCGGGTTGACTGATCTTGCCTTGGTGAATGTCCTTGCGGGCCGCGCGACGATCAATCCGTTTCAGTATACTGACGATGCGATTACACCGGTGTGTGATCTAACCGATCCACACTGTACGACACCGCTGTTGCTGCAGGGACTGCCGTTCAGTTGGACCGGGCGGGCCGAGGATGAGCAGACCTGGGATGCGGTAACCTGGCGTGCCAATGTCGATTGGACGCCCAATGATTCGACGTTGGTCTATTTTGGTGCCACAACGGGTTACCGATCGGGTGGCTATGGTTTAGGTATTGCTGATGCGCGGGTTGGGCCTCCAACTGCACTTAAACCGTTGAGCTATGATGAAGAGGAAGTCATCGCGATAGAGCTCGGATACAAAGCACAGTTCAGAGACGACACGCTGCAGGTGAACGCGTCAATCTATCGCTATGACTACGAAGGTTATCAGGACAGTGTGGTCGTTTACGACGAGACCCAAAACTCCTTCCGCGATATACCGACTAACACGGGCGATGCGGTCAACCAGGGTTTTGAGATTGAGGTGGTATGGCTGGCTACTGACAACCTGACCCTCAATGCCAACTACAGCTACACGGACACGGAATATCAGGATAATGTGTACTTCCTCGAAGACGATGATCATCGTCGTCCAGAGGCACTGTTTCCGTCCACCCCGGACCCAGCGGATGTTGAAGCAACACTGGGACCTTTCAATGCCAAGGGGTCACCTTTGAAGGGCATCCCGGAGCACAAAGGTGTGATGTGGGGTAGCTATAAGTGGAACACAGAACTCGGCAACTTCTATCTGCTTGGCACGGTGTCCTATACCGGTGAATACTATCCGAACGGTCTCGAGCGAGACTTCGATATGGTCGAGTCACGCACGCGAACAGATGTAAGCTTGATCTGGGAAAGCCTGGATCAAAAACGCCGTGTTCGCTTCTTTGTGGATAATGTGTTCGACGAGGTTATGTACCGTGGCTTCGGCACAGGTGGTCCGGGCAATAACTATAAGTTCACTGGCTCGATGCTTGGCACCCGTTTCTGGGGTATCGATGCACGCTGGGAGTTTGGTGACGGGTAGCGATTACTCAAGCAAAAAAACCCGGGGCATGCTCCGGGTTTTTTATGGCTGGGTGCTGCGTTTTTAAGTTTACGGGCAGACCGCGCTCACCGGTTGAATGTCAGGAGCACCATCGAGGTGTGTTCCCAGGGTTGGGAAAAGTGCGGCCACTTCAGGGGCCCGACCATGGGCTGTTCGAGCTGCTTCGTTTTCATAGCGCTCCATCATGAAGTATTTGCCATCGTTACCACGATACGGAGCGTATAAAATCACGCCGGTCTCGACTTCCATCACGGTTTGCGCCAGTTTAGCGAGTGCAGATTCGAATGCTGCTTCACTTCCGGCTTTGACCTTGAAGCTTGCCACGTAGCCGACTTCCTCGGTACTGCATTGTGCCCAGGCGGGTGAACTGGTGAGTAGACTGACAATGGTCAGTGTGGCGATTGAACGGAAGATCATGAGTTTCTCCGAGCATGAGGTGTCTTCATTAAAACGGATATAGGGTGTGACGGAAACCAATAATTTCAGGCTGGGCCCGCTCGGTAATCGCGATTTTCGCCTGCTTCTGATAGGACATGCAGTGGGTTATATGCTTGGGCCCTTGCAGTTCCTCACCCAGATCCTGTGGGTGCAGACCTATGCACCTGAAGATATCTGGTTGATCCTGGTGGCTCTGATAGGCGCAAGCCGAGGAATGGGTGCGCTGGTCTTTGGACTCTATGGTGGGGCGCTGGCTGATCGGTTTGATCGGCGTAAGCTTCTCATGGCTGCACAAGCGTTACTTGCTGCCGTTACCTTGACTATTTCGTTACTGATGTATGCGCAAGTGAGCGGTGTGCTTGGTTTCGCTGCATTTTTCGGTCTGACTTTTCTCAGCGGGGGGTTGCAGGCGATCGATGTGCCGACACGACTTGCTATCGTGCCGGATATATTGGGTCCCGAGTTGACGCCTGCTGGCATGTCTCTTGGTCAGGTGGCAGCGCAGTTGGCGATGCCTGTTGCCATGTTCGCCACGGGCTTCGTGATCGATGGTTTTGGCTTTGCCGGTGCCTATCTGTTCTCTGTCAGCGGCCACCTCCTGATGCTGATTTTTTTGGCTGCGCTCCATTACGCGCCCAGCCTGGCGCGTGTCAGCAGGTCGACCAAATCTTACGGCTTTGCTGAAGCCGTGAAAGATGTACGCGAAGGATTAATCTATGCCCGAGACCATAAGACGGTGTTATGGGTCATCATCTTATTGGTTGTGATGATGGGTTTGGGCTTTCCGGCGACCGCCAATCTTGGTCCGACCTGGATTAATACCGAAGTCGGTGTCCCTATTCGTGACATGGGCTATGTGGTGATGAACTGGGGTATTGGTGCACTGCTCGCCGCGCTAGCGTTAACGCGATTTGCCAACGTGGCGCACAGAGGTTGGTTGATTGCGGGAGGCGCGCTACTTTTTTCCGCTTCTTTCGTGACGTTTGTTGTCGAGCGAAGTGTCATCAACGTGGTGATTGGTAATCTTGGCCTTGGTGCAGGGATGACGATTACATCTGTGTCGAGCACGATTCTTATTCAGGAACTGGTGCCCAACGAAGTGCGCGGCAGAATCATGAGTATCTTTCAATTGAACATGGGTTTTGCACAGTTGATGACCATGCCGGTCGCCATTCTTGCGCAGTGGTTGACGCTGAGTGTTTTATTTCCGCTGATGGCGTTTGTGACTTTAGGCATCGTGCTACTTGTGCTTCTCACCCAGCGCCAAATCATTCGCGCCTGAGCTATGATGTGTATAGAAGGAGGATCTGACATGAGTGAATATTCTACGGTGTTGTATGAAGTGACCGATCACGTTGCTTGCATCACGATGAACCGTCCGCAAAGTCTTAACGGTATCACCAATACGATGATGCGGGAGTTATACGAAATCACTGGGCGTGCTGCGGAAGATTCCCAGGTTCGTGTAGTCAAATTGACTGGGGCGGGCCGTGGTTTCTGTCCTGGTGCGGACCTTAAGGCCTACAGTTCGGGTGAACCACAGGAAGAAAACCGCAATGAGTACTTCCATATCACATCACTTTTGCACGAAATGCCCAAGGTCACGATTGCTGCGATCAATGGGGCGTGTGCGGGCGCGGGTTTTGGTTGGGCTTGCGCGTGCGACCTCAGATACGCAGTGGACACTGCCAGTTTCAACTCGGCTTTCCTGGGCGTTGCGATATCGGGTGATATGGCGGGTCCCTGGCTGCTTCCTCGTATTGTCGGGGCGGGAAAAGCGCGAGAATTATTTTTCAGACCAGGTAAGTTCAGTGCCGATACGGCGTTGGAAGTCGGGCTTGTTCAGGCCATCTATCCGGAAGAAAGCTTCCAGGCTTCGGTTGATGGCATTGTCGCTGAGATTGCAGCGTCTGCACCGTTGGCCATTGGTGAGATGAAGAAAAACTTCGTCAGTGCTGAAAACATGGGGCTTAGAGATTACATTGACCTGGAAACAGAGCGACACAGTCGCACTGGTGCCAGCGCGGATACCCAGGAAGCGTTCAAAGCATTTGTTGAAAAGCGTCAGCCTATATTCAAGGGGCGTTAGTGACTCAAGTTCTGCTTTCAGCGGATGATCGCACAGGGAGTCTGGAGATTGGTGGACTCATCGCCAATGATAAATTCACCGTGCCTGTTGGACCGGATGCATCCAGCGACAGATGCTGTGTTGTCGACATCGCCTCACGCCATTTGAGTGTGGCTAAAGCCCAGGCTCGGATGGAGGGGCTATTAACTCGACCTGCCCAGCACCGAGCACACAAAATGGATGCTGGTTTGCGCGGTAATTGGGCGCATGAGGTCGATGTGCTCTTGCGTGGCGGTTACAAGGTTGCCATTGTCTGTGCATTCCCTGATGCCGGTCGTCGGTGCAAGAATGGCATCGTCTACATCCATGATCTTCCCGTACTGGAATCAGTATTTGGTCAGGATCCGTTAAGTGCGCAGATCAGCAGCAAGCCGGCTGAAGTGCTTGAGCATTTTGGCGTGCGAGGCGATGTTGTTGTCTGGGATGCGAACGACAATGCACAGATGCTTGAAGCGGTCAGGCGGGCGATTGTTGAGGACCGTATTGTGGTCGGCGCGTCAGGCGCCATCGGTACGTTTGCGCAAGAGTTTCTCGAATCAGGACCCTCTCGGCGTGTGGCGCTCGAAACTCCTATGGTGGTGCTCTGCGGAAGTTTAAATCCATTAAGCCGGCAGCAGATCAGCTTAGTTGATGTACCCATTCATCAGGTCGGCAGTGATTTTTCGATCAGTGGTTTGTTAACCGTTGTCGCGACGGATGAGCCCGATGGTCCGATCGGCGATGATCAGGCGAGGGAGATGGCGGAATTTGCTGCCAGTGAAGTCAGGCGGCGATGGCCTGATATTCGATCACTGATTGTGATCGGTGGCGATACAGCGGGTGCGCTCGTCGGAGATGACACGCTTGAGACGCTCGGGTGTGTTGCACCAGGCATCCCGGTGTCCTTATATGAGGACCGATTGCTGGTGACTAAAGGAGGCGGGATTGGCCAACCTGAGACAGTGGCGAAGTTGTGTGCCGCCTTGTCGTAAAACGAGAACAGGAGTGAGGCGTGAACGGTTTTGATGTGGTAGCTCAGTGCCTTAAAGCGGAGGGTGTGGATTGGTTGGCCTGTTTTCCTGCCAATCCGCTCATTGAGGCGTGCGCAAAAGCAGACATTCGACCTATTGTGTTTCGACAGGAACGGGGTGGAATTAATGCTGCTGATGGCTTCAGTCGGCAGAACGCCGGGAAGAAAATTGGTGTTTTTGCCGCCCAGGATGGTCCTGGGGTTGAAAATTCCTTCGGGGGGGTGGCTCAGGCCTGGGGCGAAGCCGTACCGCTTCTGTTTCTGCCTCAGGGTTATGCTCAGACCAATTATGATATCGCGCCTAATTTTTCTGCCAGGCAGAACTATGCACACATCACGAAGCTGGCCATTTCAATTGATAGAGTAGAGCAGACGACCCGTGAAATGAGGCGTGCGTTTCATGCGATACGCCAAGGCAGGCCAGGACCGGCATTGGTTGAAATGCCCAGAGATGTGTTGGCGCAGCCGGTAGCAGAGGACGCGGCGCGTTATATCGCGACTAAAGCCCTGCGCTATGCGCCATCTCGTGCAGATGCCAAGGACGCGGTTAACGCGCTGATTAATGCCCATCGTCCGGTTATTTGGGCAGGTCAGGGGATCCTCTACAGCGAGGCTTGCTCGGAATTAAGGGACTTTGCCGAACTTGCGCAGATCCCTGTCATGACGACGATGCAAGGTAAGAGTGCGTTCCCCGATGCGCATCCGTTGGCGCTTGGATCGGCAAACAGAACTGCGCCGAAAACGGTTTACAAATGGTTAGGCGAATCTGACGTGGTCTTAGCGATTGGTTCAGCGCTGACACGTACGGCCTTCGGGCAGGATATACCCGGTGGTAAGTTTCTGATTCACAGCACTGTATCGGCAGAAGACATCAACAAGGATTATCAAGCCGATATCGGTCTGGTTGGCGATGCAAAGCTCACGCTTGAAATACTCATTGACGAGCTTAAAGCGCGGGTAGGGGACGAAGGCAGGCAGCCGGATTTAATGTTGTGCGAAGATATCGCGGTGACCAGGGCGGAATGGTGGGCTGAGTGGGCCCCTGCACTGACATCGGATGAAGCACCGATCAATCCTTATCGGGTTGTCAGCGAAATAAACAAGGTCATTGATCATCCGAATTCGGTTGTCACACACGATGCGGGCAACCCGCGCGATCAGATCATGCCCTTCTACCAAGCCACGGTGCCCCATGGATACATTGGCTGGGGTAAGACGACGCACCTCGGTTACGGAATACCGCTGATGATTGGCGCAAAACTTGCTGACCCGAGTAAGTTTTGTATGAACTTCATGGGGGATCTTGCATTTGGTCACACCGGGACGGAGATTGAGACAGCGGTAAGAGCAGAAGTGCCGATCACAACCGTGGTGGTCAATAACCAAACAATGGGCGGTTACGACGAAAAGATGCCGGTTGCGATGGAAACGTATGGTGCCGGGAATCAGGGTGGTGACTATGCAGGCATGGCGCAAGCTATGGGTGCTGAGGCGATACGGGTAAATCGTGCGGATGAGATTGCTCCTGCAATCCAGACCGCACAGCGTCTGAATGATGAGGGGAAGGTGGTTGTCGTGGAAATTACGACACGCCAGTACGCGCAATTTTCCCAGTATCCCGAACTCCTTTCGTGAAGGTACTGATGACAGAGCCGCTGCTGCCTTCCGGATTAGATCGGTTTGCAGAGGATCCGGATATAGAACTCATGGGCCCCAAAGACCTGACTGAAAAAGCCCTGATCGAGGCGGTGCAGGAAGCTGAAGGTATTGCTGTGCGCTCTGCAAAGCTGACACCGCAGGTCGTGGCTGCAGCCAGGAACTTACGAGCGGTGTCCCGCCATGGTGTTGGTTATGACAACATTGCGGTGGACGCTCTGACGGATAGAAATATTCCGTTGCTGTTAGCGATTCATTCCAATGCCGTCTCTGTTGCGGAACATACGATGTATTTTCTGCTTGCCCTGGCGAAACGAGGCCGCCTTTATGACGACGCTGCACGAGCATCGAGTTTTGCTTTTCGTAACGCGCCCGTCGCCATCGACATTGCAGAAAAGACGCTCACGATTGTCGGCTTCGGTCGCATTGGCAGCCGTCTCGCCCCCCGTGCACTCGCCTTTGATATGAAGGTCAATGTATATGATCCCTACGTTGAGGACGCAGTGATCGTCAAGGCCGGATGCCATCCTGTCGATGATTTACTGTCGGTGTTGTCGCAGACCGATTTTTTGACGGTGCATTGTCCTCTGAATGACGAGACGCGAGGTATTATCGGGGACCGAGCGTTAAGTTTGATGCACCCGGGAAGTTTCGTTCTCAACTGTGCCCGCGGTGGGATTGTTAACGAATCTGCATTGGCCAAAGCGCTAGGTGAAAGTCGTATCGCTGGGGCGGGGGTGGATGTATACGAAACTGAGCCCCCTTCGCAGAACCACCCTTTCTTATCGAATCAGAAAATGTTGCTGAGCCCGCACAGTGCGGGCGTATCTGTCGAAGCGGCCACACGGATGTCCTTTGAGACTGCAGACAATCTAATCGCAGCGCTGAAAGGTGAGGTGAGGACTGAAGCCCTCGCGAACCCCTCAATAAGCGGTGATCCCTGACCCGTTGTTCAGCCTAGAAGGCAAGACCAGGGATACTTGATATACCCTCTGAGACCAATGCCCTGTATTAATCGCCGCTAGAGTCTTGTGCGGTTAATGCCTCTTCTTCGAGAAGCCGAGCGCCCCGAAGTATGCCACCCATCGAGTAATTACCTTCGTGACAGGCGTACTCGTAGACTTTCGCGTTGGTTGCCCGCCAGACGTATTCGCCTGACCAGGGTGCCTTCCAGGTCGTAGGGTCCTCAACGGTAAACTGGTAGCGTAAGTTTCCGTCTTCCAGGCGGTTGAATCGCTCAGTGACCTTTAAAGTAGCTGAACCTCCCCGGGCTTGGCCACTGCCTTCGAGGAAATTCGTTGTTTCGACGACGAGGGTGTCATCTTCCCACCAGCCGATGGAGTCGCCCATGTGTGTACGCAGAGAGTCAGGCTTATGCTCACTGTTCATGCGGACTACGCGAGCATCGTGCACCATTTCAATCAGGATCATGACGTGGTCGTCGTTCTGAACGATGCGTTTGTAGTTGTTATAGAGACTGGGAAACGTCGGTGCCGCACCGGTAAAACCGACAATGCAGCGTTCGGAAATTCCGAGGCTCTCAGGGCCGTCGTAGGGTCCGGGCCCTTCGATGTTGACCCACCAGGCCGTACCGTCGTTGGGACGTCGCAGTTTTCGGCGTATCGCATATCGCTCCATTGCGGCTTCGGTTGCAACGGGCATTCGGCCATTGGGCGGATCTACAATGATTGATGTGCGGAATTTTCCATCTATGGTGAAGACGGAATCTCCTGGATCGACCCAGAAATTATTGTAACCTCCGACATTACCGGCACCGCTTGTTTCCCGGAATTCATCGCCAATACCGATAGGTGGAGCACCGCCCTCAGGGGGTGCTTCGGTGACGGGTCCTCGGGTTGCATCCCGGGCTGCAACCCGCTCACGATTGGCCAGCATGATATTTTCCGCTTCCGCGGGTGTCAGATATAGATTTTCGCCAAACTCGGTCGGTCGTTGCAGGGGCGTGAGCGTGGAGACATCGTACGTACCTCCCAGATCCGGCTTGCCATTCGCGAGTCTGAGTATGTCTGCCGATACAGAGCCTGCCAACAAAAACAGAACGGTCGCTAATATTCGCATCATGATCTCTCCTCTGATCCTCCATGATACTCTGTATCTTAAGGGGAAAGAAAAACAAAATATTTAAGGGTAGGGTCGTCAGCAAGAGAGCGTTAACACTCCATCGAAGGATCCCTTTTTTCTACGGTTGGGTGGTCGTCGGGGTCGCTTTTTGCGTGAGCTTTTTGAGCTTTGGCATGTTTACTTACGTGCGTGGTATTTATCTGCCTCTGTTTGCGGAAGCGTTTGCAGTAGGCCGTTTCGATGTCACCCTTGGCTGGACAGCTGAAGGCGTTGTGGCCGGTTGCTTTGCACCTTTTCTGGGCTGGTGTCTCGATCGTTTTTCACCGCGACGTATTCTCCTGTTCGGCTTAACCCTGGTCTTGATCGGTTATGTTTTGCTGGCAGTCGTCACTGAGCTTTGGCAGTTTTATCTCGTCATGTCGATCTGTTATGGGATGGGTATGACCAGTCTTGGCGCGTTTACGGTACAGCGGCTCACAGTGAGCTGGTTTAGCAAGCGCCGAGGCCTTGCATTGTCGCTTGTGATACTCGGTGCTTCGATTTCCGGCATGGTGATGCCAACAGTGTGTGTCTGGCTCAAAGATTTAGTCGGGTGGCAGAATTCTTTGATCGCGTTAGGCGTGGGTATGGGGTTGTTACTCTACCCAATGGCTCTATTTCTCTTACATGACACCCCGGCCTCTATTGGCCTGCAACCCGATGGTGCTGAATCTGCGAGCGACGGGGTGGTGAAAGGAGAAGAGGTGCAGGCTCAACAGGTGCTGCGTAGTGTGTCTTTTTGGAACATCGTGTTTGTCTTTGGTGTGATCATGTGTGCGTTTGGTGTGGTGACGATTCATGCATTTGGTCACTTTAAAGAAGTGGGTTTGAGCGACTATCAGGCGGCGGGTGGGCTGTTTGCCATGACGCTGTGCGCCGCGGCTGGAAAGCCGATCATCGGGTGGTTAACGGACAGGCTGGGTGCGCGTATATCGATATGGATATCTCTGGCCATGCTGGGTGCTGGACTTTTGCTGCTTGCACACGCGGTTTCGTTCTCGCTCATGACGATCGCCATGGGCATCTTCGGGTTTGGTTATGCGGGCATGCTGCCGCTGCGTAGTTATGCCGTAGCAGCAACGGTAGGTAATCGCTCTTTCGGCCTAGGCAACGGGCTGATGAATTTTGCGATCCTGCCGCTCACACTTGGTGCGTCACCTTTTGCGGCACGCGTTTTCGACCTGACGGGAAGTTATGGTATGGCGTTTCAATCGTTGGTGGCGCTCCTTGTTATCGCTGCCGTCTGCCCCTTCTTTATCAAGGGGGGAGGTCAGCAGAAATAACCCGCAGACCCCTGGCGAGCGTCAACGTGCAATCGTATGGCCTAGCGTCTGCTTGATTGTTTCAGCACTGTGATCGACGAAGGCTTTTCTGTACGGGGCGCTTGCCTCAAACCAGTCAACCCCTGCAGGCAGAAGAATTCCGCCTGATCGTTGTCTGTAGATTTCCGGGTTAGTCACTCCGGGTGGCACAATACCCTCATCACGCAGGGCTTTGGCTGCTTTAATGAGTCTCATGCGCGTCTGGATGATCATCTTATCGCTGGTTCCGAGGTGCTCTTGAGTTCGATCCACAATCCCCCCCATGCTTTCAGTCACTGCCTGATCTTCCAGGTGTACGCCGGGTAGACCAGTGAAGCTCGCGCGTTGATCGATCAGGTCACGGTTAATACCCCAACCATCGCGCTGGCTATAGAGTGAACGTGCACGTCCGAAAAAGTTCCACGGTTCATCCGGCATCTTTTCTTGTCCTTTGTCGAAACGCATATCGATGTTGGCAGCCTCAGGGTTACTTTCAGTGTTGCCCAGCGCAGGCGCCATCATGTGAAAGAACATTGTATGGTCGTCGTCCATGGGCACCCAGGCCCGGGTCCAGCGGTTAGCGGCGAGGGTAGAAGGTGGAATAAGCGTATAGAACGGGAACATGAATCCGGCTATCCGCCAGTAATCCATGCCTTGACCTGCAGGTCGCCTAGCGCCATACAGCGTGCCGAACTCAGTCTCGCGCACGTCGAGTTCAGCATCACGATGGTTTATCTGGATGTCCAGCATATTACCGTCAAGGGCGGCATCACCGGGCTGTAAGTGACCGGTGTGCAGAAATGCAAAGTGCAGCGTATCGATGTCCCCTTCTAAGGCCTGCATGTAGTTGCATTCGCGCAGCATCTGCTGGGTAACGTTTGCGTCGGCCGCGGCATTTGCTTCGATATCCGGGAGAGGAGGCAGGATTTCTTGCTTGCCCATAAAGGTCCAGATCAGGCCGCCGCGTTCAAGACATGGATACGCGCGCGCTTTTACTTTGTTCTTGAAGTTTGAATCGACCGGTTCAGACGGCATGTCAGTACAGTTGCCGGCTTTATCGAATTTCCAGCCGTGATACACACATCGGATGCCATCACCTTCATTGCGACCCAGACAGAAAGACGCGCCGCGATGCGGACAGGCATCCTGGATCAGACTGACCTCGCCGTCTTTGAGGCGATAGGCCACCAGATTCTCACCGAGCAGGCGAATGCGCATGGGCGAGGTTGCATCGAACCCAAGTTCGCTGGTGGCAGCTACAGGAACCCAATAAAGGCGCATGAGTTCACCCATGGGTGTGCCGGGCCCTACCTGGCAGAGTATCGCGTTGTCTTCTTCGCTGAGCATACTGCCTTCCCTCCCCGGAAGTTGTCGTCCTTGTTATACACCGAAGTGAGATGTGGGCAAAGAGCCCAGACGTACCTGTCTGACCACGAGGCAGATGTGGTGGATAAGGGGGACAAATTCCTTCCGTAATAGGCTAGGATGCGGTGTGTAGAGGTTGAGTCGGGGGGAGAAATGCAAGGTCGCTCACAGATTAGGGCCATGGGGATTGTCTTTTTGATTTGTGGAATGGCAGCTTGTACCGAGGTAGATGGGCCCACAGCACAAACGTGGGAGCCCTCGAGAGATATTTATGGTAACCCGGATCTGAATGGGATCTGGCAGGCCATGGGCAGCGCACATTTCGATCTTGAACCGCATACAGCGCGGATGGGCCCAGTGCCATCGTTGGGTGCCTTAGGTGCGATCCCTGCGGGTCTTGGGGTCGTAGAAGGGGGTGAGATTCCCTACCAGGACTGGGCGCGCAAACAGCGAGATGAAAACAGGTCAGACTGGATGGCCAGGGATCCGGCAATCAAGTGCTTCATGCCGGGGATTCCGCGTTCTACCTATATGCCATTTCCTTTTCAGATTATTCAGGGAGATAAAACGCAGATTTTTGCCTATGAGTTTGCGGCAGCGGCGCGTGTTGTTTACATGGATCGTCCGGATTTTGAACATCCATTTGAAGCGTGGATGGGACATAGCCGAGGACAGTGGCAGGGCGATTCACTTGTGATTAGGGTGGATGCCCATGTGCCCGATACATGGTTCGATAGTGCAGGCAACTTTCACAGTGAAGCTTTAGTCGTCGAGGAGCGCTTCACTTTGGTAAGCGACAATGTGATTCAATATGAAGCGACGATGACGGATCCCAATGTATACACGCGCCCATGGAAGATCAGTCTGCCCCTGTATCGACGGTTGGAACCGGGTGCTCAGTTACTTGAATACAAGTGCGTTGAGTTTGCTGAAGAACTGATGTACGGCCACCTTGTGAAAAAGAAAGAAGAGTAAGACCTAACCTTCTGTTGGGTCTGACCCATCTTCTGGTGCACCGGTGCCGGAGGAGCCCATAAAGAGCTTACGTCCATCCGCGAAAGTGAGATCTCGCCCGTTCGCTTTGCAAGCGGGCTGGCAACTTTTGTCTTTGCTCTGATAACCGCGCACCAATATTTCGGTTCCTACGGGTAGCGAGCGGCGATTTATACCTGTGCGCATTAATGCGTTCGGTGTGCCGCCTTCGATCATCCACTCGGTCGTAGAGCCTTCGTCGTTGGGTGCCGTGACATGAATCCACGCGTGGGGATTGATCCAACGCACTCGTGTGACGACGCCAGTCAGTTCAATGGGCGCATCTTTATCGAACTCAGCAGAAAACGCATGGTGCCCCCAAGCCTGAGGGATTGTGGAGGCTATGAGCGCTGCAGCGATAAGGGTGAGCCTTCTCATTCCTGGCCTCCAGAACTCTGTAGATTGGCAGCTTCGGCCTCTTTTGAACGGTGTCCGGCGAGAATTCCTTCCATTGAAAGGTTGCCTTCGTGGCAGGCATATTCATAGATGGGTTCGGCTGAGCGCTTGAGGTTGATTTGCAGAGTCCAAGCGGATGTCCAGATAGAGGCATCGTCGACGGTGAGCATCCAGACGAGGGTGTCATCGTCAATCATTGTGTAGCGTTCTGTCAGATGTAAGTTTTCGGATGGGTGATTCATAAAGGTTGAACCGGCCGAAAAATTCCTGGTTTCTACCACGAAGCTGTCACCTTCCCAGCGCCCTTTCGAGTCGCCCGTCCACTGTTGCAAGCTGCTCGGGATATGGGGTCGATTGTCTACCGGTATGACCCGGGTTTCATGCGCCATTTCCTGCATGATGGCGACATGTGACGCGGTTTGTGCAATTTCGAAGTAGCCGTTGTAACCGGCCCCGATGAAGGGCACGCCAAAGGTGATGCACCGGTCTGAATTGATTCGATCCGTATAGGAATCGGCAGGGTGCGCCTCTTCGTAGGCTTTGCGTGCTTTGAGTGCCTGTGCGGCAGTGGGGGTGAGTTCGGGCATTCGACCATTCGGCGGGTCAATGATTAAGGATGTGCGATTTTCGAATTCGCGTTCGACTACCCAGAAATGATTGTAGTTGCCAGTGGACGGGTCATAAGACTCGTGCTCCTGATCGTTTGCGAGCACTGATTGAAACACGCTGTCACCAAAAGCGGCTTCACCACCGCCATCGAACAGTGCGTCGTGCTTGGCCTGAAATTCGGCCACTTCCGCTGCAGAGAGCTCCGCTTTGTCGGCCAGTTGTTCTGGTCGCTCCAATGGCGTTGCTGCATTGTTTGCCCAAGTGCCTTGTAGGTTGGGTCTGCCGTCGGGGGTGCGCGGAATGTCAGCCACTGCGATGGATATTGAAAGAGAAGAAAGAAGTAGTAACAACACACGTGGGGATGTCAGCATGAAAGTTTCCTCCTGAAGTTCTGTGGTAAGTATAGCGCGTTGAGCAAGCGCACTAAACCGACTTATTAATGCCGGATTTCGGTTTTTTCCGGCACAGTTACACGGCTATTCCATGGCCAGAGAAGCATAAACGTCGGCAATACGATCATCGTCATAGCCGAGAATTTCTTTGAGCACTTGAAAATTGTGTTCGCCCAACTCAGGGCCGGCTCGTTCAACACGCCCAGGGGTACGGGATAACTGAAACCGGGTATTTTCTACCACCATGCTGCCTGTTGCAGTGTGCGGTACCTCGATGAAATGATTTCGGTGTTTGAACTGAGGGTCTGCGTTGGCGGCCTGGGAGTTAAGTACTTTATGCGCCGGAACGCCGGCAGCAATGAGTTTGGCCTGCAGGTCCTCAGCCCTGTACGCCTTTGTCGCTCTGGCCATTTGTTGCTCGATGACCGATTCGTTGGCCTGTCGTCCTGAAAGTGTTGCGAAAGCAGAATCAGCTGCCAATTCTTGGATATCAAGGACCTGACAGAGGGTCTGCCAGTGGTTGTCATTGCGCGCTGTGATCGCGATCCAGGTTTCGTCCTCGGCCGTAGGGAAGACGCCATTGGGTGCCATCCCGGGGTCACGATTGCCGGCACGATGCCAGATATGGCCGTTCAGGCCATAATCGTATATCGCGGGTGCGAGCAGGTGGATGGCTGCTTCAGCCTGTGAAATGTCGATGTGTTGGCCTTCGCCGGTTTTTCTTCGGTGCTCCAGTGCTGACAGCACAGACATCAGCATGAAACGGGGTGCCACACCATCGGTGTAGGCAAGGTAAGGTCCTGCCGGGGAACGGTCGGCCCAACCGGTCAGATCGTAAAACCCGCTTAAAGCCGCCGCCATGTTGCCATACCCCGCAACGCTTGCTCTCGGGCCCGTCTGACCCATGAGACAACTCGACAGCATGATGATGTCTGCATTAACTTTTTTGAGTGTATCGTAGTCCAACCCCCACCCGAGCATTGCCTTGGGAGAGAATGATTCAGTCACGACATCGGCCCAGCGTACGAGGTCGAGTATCACCTCACGACCCATTGGGTTGGCCGGATCAATGGTCAGGCTGAGTTTGTCAGTATTAAAGTTCGAGAAAGGTACGCTTGTCTCTATACCAGCCTGGGCATTCTTGAATGTTGGTGTCCCTCGCGCTGGTTCCAGCCGCACGCTCGATTCGAGCTTGATCACCGTTGCACCATAGTTTGCAAGTACTCGGGTGAAGAACGGCCCTGCAATCACCCACATGAAATCCAGGACTTTGAGGCCTTCGAGTGGTCGACTGGGCGGATTGTCGGAAATCTGGTTGGGCGATGTGTCTGTCTTTGCGTTGTCGAAAACCTGTGCCCGCGAGGTACTTCCCAGTGGCCGGGCTGCATCGGGTAAGGTTAGAGGGGTGTTCGAAAACTTTGCGAATGCACCGGGCACATCCAGTGTTTGATCGTCCGGGTTATTCAGTTGCAGTTGGTGCCAATACGAGCGAGCACGGAAGTGCTGTTCATCCATCAAGCCGCTGATGTCGAAGGTTGGCGCGATATAAACGCCCCGTTTGATGCCTTCTTCAAATAGCGCCTGTTGGGTTTTATTTGCAGTGAAGGCTTCGATTTTTTTACAGAGCTCGAAATAGGCCTCAGGAGATTTTTGTTCTGACACCATCGCCATCAGCTCCTGGCCCCAGGCGGTGTCGACGTCTTCCTGCACACAATGTCCCTCTTCCATGCACCAGGTGAGAAGTCGTCGGTTTGGTTCGTCAAAAGACGGTCCGAAGAGTAAGGTAATGGCGACGTGGCCGTCACTACATGGCCAGGTCATCTTGATTGGAAAAACGCCCCTTAAGCCACCGGCTTCGCGTTCGACCTCATACCCACTGTCGTTGGGCACGGCAAGGTTGGCAGCGAGGGCAGCTTGGGCGCTTGAGACCTGGGCGGAGACATCGACATATTGGCCCAGACCAGAGTGTTGTCTTTCCGTGAGGGCGAGCAGGGCGGCACCTGCCGCGTCTGCGCCGGCGTGCAGGAAAGACTGGGGAACACTTGTGCGTACGGGTGGCCTGTCGGCGTCACCGCCAAGATAGTGAGCGCCGCTGGCTGCCCATACTGTCAGATCGCTTGCGGCCCAATCCGATTTAGGACCGTCGCTGCCAAAGGGTGTGATTGCCACCACCACAAGTTTAGGATTGCGCACGTAGAGACGGTCAAAATCGAGCCCATAGGTCGCTGCCTTGGTTTTCGTAAAGGCGTGAATAAGCACGTCTGCTCGGGCGATGAGATCCAGCAGATCATCCAGTTCGGTGTCGAGATCGAGAATGAGGCTCTGCTTGCCGCGCCCGTACGCCTGCCACCAAAGACTTTCAGTTTGATGCATGGGTGCCATTTTGCGCACCTGTAGACCGGTCGGGGGTTCAACTGCGACTACATCGCACCCGACGTGGGCTAGAAGATAACTGCAGAAAATACTCTCATAGTCGCACAGATCTATGACTTTAGTGCCTTCGAACATACGATCCTCCCTCTCCCTATGAAGATACCAGAGTTGGCGTGTAGCTGCAGGTCATCCCATTTTCAACGGGTAAGCCGGAGCGAGAGAAACTTTAGTGAATTTCAACGGGGACTGCCGTGAGTTTTGCCCGTCAATGGACGTTTAAAGACTGTGGGTGCCTAGGTTCCTCGCGGCCTGAAAATTGTATGGTGTCTGATTCGTGCGAGTTCTCCTTCAGCGTCTGTCACGAGCCCATCCAATATCTGATACCAGTGACCGTTTCGCTCATAGGCATCGATGATGCTCGCGCCGACCACGATTTGTTGGTCTGAATATCCTTCCCGTTTGTGCTGTATTTGGCTGCGAACATGTATCGTCGGGCCGTAGGTAAAATTGTGGCGTGTTAAAGGGGCCATGCGTCCTGCAAGAAAATAGGGATGTATCGGTACAGGTTTTTGCGCGCTCTGAACATAGTGCGGATCGTTCATCGCGAGGTCCTCGCAGACCATGGATGCCGCTGTCTCGCTGGTTAACCAGGCACCAAGAGGGTGCAGAGGTTTATCGAGAGGAATGGTCGTTAATTGGTAGCTTGGCAAGGGTGGCACGGTTTCGGCGGGGGGCGCAGCCGCCGGTGGGTTGAGATCCTGTAGCCATGGGGCCGGCCCCGACCCTGCAGTGCCCTCGAGCACAACCCGGCAATCGTCGCCTGCAGTGCACGTGACAGTCCATGCGTCGTCCTTTGTTTCGGTGACTTTGATGGCCATGGTTTCTTTTGCGAACAGAGGCCGTTTAAGCGAGTAATCGACCCAGCCTGAGGTCAACCAAGCGTCACCCAGAGCGCGTGTTATGGTCCTTGCTGCCCAGCCGTAGGTACGTACGCCGGCCACAAGTGCACCAGCATATCCGGCGGCATCTGCACCGTCCTCGTCGTGGATAGGATTGTGAACTCCCGTACTGGGCGGATCAGCGGTTGCCACAATTTCATCAGAGAAATGCATGTACTAACCCGGGGTGGTATCAAGAGGCATTAAGAAGCGCCACAAACCTTCCTTCTCGCCGGAGGCTTTCATTGCGGCCTGGGCGGCACCGATGACTTTGCCTGCCTCAGTTTCATCCCGATACCAGCGATACCCCTGCCAGGCGGCGGGCGTGTGTTCCGCTAATTCCAGAGCGGCAAGTTCGTAATAACCGCGGATATCCTGAGCCACCCGTGCCGGTATACCTGGAATGCCTGCTTCCTTCCATGGGGTTCCGTTGACCACACGAATAAATGCCTCCAATGCGCTGGGCACGGCGTCGGCATCGATTACACGAGCAGCACCCGCGCGATTGCCATATTTTTCCATTGCACGATTGTAAGCCTGTCGTATCCCACGGGCTTCGCTGATCGATGGGTGGGCATCAGCGTCATGGTGGGGTGGGAGACTACAGACAAGCACTTCACTTACATCATCTGTGATTGAGATCTGATAGTCCTCGACAGTTGGTTCATTTCGCCCAAGAAGACCGAACGCATGTCTGATCACATTGAGTTGGAATTCGGGATCATTGGGTTTGCCGAGCGGGCGTCCGAGGGGAAAATCACAAAAAAGTCCTCTCGGCGGTGCGGTGTTGTATATCTGCTCTCGTATGGAGCCGATGGTGACGGTGGCGATACCTGCTTTTTCGAACACATGGGCAAGCGTACTGACCGTACGCGTGCATAGAGGTCAGACCGGCGTCAGGAGTACGACGTCTACTTCGTGTTTATTGAGCAATGCCGCACCCGCGGGTCCGCCATCCATTTTGATACCGGCAAGGTCAAACTGATTGCCGGCGACTGCCAGGTGCACATCGGATACGCTGCCGATTTCGCCCTTTGCCGCAAGCTCTTCAAGGCGATCGATGGGAAAAACAACGTTCAAGTCCTGGGCGACACCACTGGCATCGAAATTCGGTGACCAGTGTCCGACGACAATGTCCCTTCTCGCGCGATGTAATTGTCGGAAACCTGTATCAGACGGAGCGAAGTCATCATCGTCCTCATGATGTAGCGATGCGGATGTGACAATCGCTATTTTTGCTTCTGAGAGCGGTTTGGGTGTGACAAACGCGGGATCTTCAAACTGCGGGCAATCCACCTGACTTGCACCTGTTTTAATCAAAGTGTCCGTCATCACCAACTCCCCATCGTTGTTTTTGAAGCTCAAATCCTACTCCACCTGCAGCCTTACTCAAGTTCTAAGGTATATTGCGAATCGTCGCTTAAACCAACCGTGGATTTACAAGCTTCCGAATGGCATGGCTAAATGGCCGGCAAAGCTAATGTCGGCAAAGAAAGAAGAGGAGAGATATGAGTAACGCAGACATGATCGTCGAGATTCTTGAACAAGAGGGTGTTGAGTACTTGGTCGGATTTCCTAACAACCGTCTTTTCAACTCTGCTGCATCACACGGCATCAGACCGATTATTGCCCGCACTGAACGTGTGGCCATCAATATGGCAGATGCTTATACACGGATGAATAACGGCCGAAAAATCGGTGTGATTGCTGTGCAGGATGGTCCGGGAATCGAAGCGAGCTTTCCTGCGGTTGCGCAAGCCTATGGGGATGGCACGCCAATCCTGATGTTGCCTGGTGCCCATGCGCCTGCCATGCAGGATTTTGACCCGCAGTTCATCGCCTCTCGTTCGTTTCGAGACATCACTCGATTCGCGAGCCTGATCAACGATGCAAATACGATTCCCAGAAAGATGGAGATGGCTTTTTCCGTGTTGAAGAATGGCAAATCAGGCCCTGTTCTCCTCGAAACTGCGGCAAATCTCCTCTGGGGGCAGTTCAAAGGCGATGAGCGACCAGCCTATAACTGTCCGGGACGTTATCGATCGCAGGCGGATGATGCGGATGTGGCTCAGATCATGGACGCACTGATGAGTGCGGAGCGACCGATGTTGATCGCAGGCCAGGGCGTTCACTACGCCGAAGCGTGGCCGGAACTGATCGAGTTTGCCGAACTTATGCAACTACCTGTGACTACATCGCTTCTCGGTAAAAGCGCCTTCCCGGAAAATCATGCGCTCAGTCTGGGTACGGCTGGACGCACCATCACAAAGGCTGCAGGTCATTTTGCGAACGAATCAGATTTTATCCTCGGGGTCGGTACGAGTTTCACCATCAATGATTTTTCGGCGCGTATGCCGAAAGATGCGGTGCTGGGTCAGATCACCAACGCACCATCGGATATCGGCAAGTGCAGGTCTGTACAGTGTGCGGCCGTGGGTGATGCCAAACTCGTGTTAGGTCAGTTGATAGAACTGGGGCGGTCGATCGTCGGTCGTGAAGGGCGTGCGCTGGCAGATGACACGGTTGCCGAAATCGCGCAATTGAAAAAGGAGTTCTTTGAGGAGTGGTCCGATAGGCTGCTCTGCGAAGATGATGGGCGAATATCCCCTTATCGAGTCATTCACGAGATGAACACGCTGTTCGATAAAACGAAGACGGTGGTGACCCATGATGCGGGTAACCCGCGTGACCAGATTGTTCCTTTTTACGAGGTAAACACGCCTCGGGGATATCTGGGCTGGGGAAAATCGACCCATCTGGGTTCGTCTTTAGGTATGGCACTTGGTGGAAAGCTTGCGCGTCCGGATTGGCTCGCCGTGAACTTCATCGGAGATGCGGGGTTCGGTCAGACGGCTAACGACTTCGAGACGGCAGTACGTTGCGGGCTGCCGATCATGACGGTGCTTGTTAATAATGGTGTTATGGGTGGATATGGCGCCTATATGCCGGATGCAGTGGAGAAGTATCAGTTAAGTTCACTCGGCGGGGATTACACTGCCCAGGCAAAAGCGATGGGTGGCTATGCTGAGCGGATCGAAAGCGCATCTGGTGTTCGTGATGCCCTGGTACGTGGTATACAGAAGACACAAGAGGGTTCCCCCGTCCTTCTCGAGTTTATAACAAAGGAAGAGCCTGTATTGGCCATGGCAAACAAGTGGGGAATGTAAATACCCACTGGGTCCTTTTTAGAACATGAAACAACTCAGATCGGGGGAGAGATGGGCGAAATCAATTCAGAAGTGAAAAAGGTCGTTGGTACGGGCGGTGAACTTTTGATGCACCAGCTTGTAGCACAAGGGGTGGAGTATGCTTTTACCAACACCGGGAGCGCGGAGGCGGGTTTTTTTGACGCATTTCTGACGGTGCCCGGCGTGCAGCCTATTTTGCTCTTGAATGAATCGTTAGTCCTGTCGGCAGCGGATGGCTATGCACGGGCATCACGAAAACCAGCTTTCGTCAACGTACACCTGGCAGCAGGGACCCGCCAGGGCTCTGGTCAGCTTTTCAATGCACATTTTGATGGAACGCCCATGGTCGTGACTGCGGCAATGCGCGATAACGGATCGTTTGGTGATCACAATACGCTGGGTGTAAGCACCGGTTTTGCGCAGATGAACACGGTTCAGGATGTGACCAAAAAACGCTGGGAGGTACGTGATGCACGGGGTATCCCGATGGCTACGCGGCGTGCTTTCAGTGATGCGCAGACTATGCCAACCGGCCCCACCTATTTGGCCTTTGCGGGCGAAGCGCTCGATGCGAAAGATGTCGAAGGGACAATTCGTGCGGGTACAGCAGTCCCAGTAGCAACCGCGCCTGAGCAGGGGACATTACAAGTCATACACGACGCCCTGCTTAACAGTGAGCGTCCACTCCTGGTCGTGGGGCCCGATGTGCAGAATTCGACTGCTCAACAAGAGATTCTCGATCTGGCTGAGAACTACGCTTTGCCCGTCGCGGTTGGTTTTTTCGATTACGGTTCATTTCCGCGGGCCCATCCGTCCTTTCAGGGCATGATCGATGCCTTGCCGGCTGACGAATATGATGTGGTGTGTTGTATCGGCTATCGCCCGAATACGCGGGCCAATCCGTCTGACGAACGCTTTCCTAGTGCCTTTCGTATTGGGATTGGCGAAGATCCGGGGATGCTGAACGGATCCTTTGCTTACGATGTACAGCTGTGGTCAAACGTCAAAAGTGCCGTGGGTGCACTCAACCAATTGTGGAATCCTGCTGATGCTAATCTTCATCACCTGTCCAAGCGCCGCCGTGAGTTGGCGGAGCGAGCCGAACTGCGACTGTCTAAGCAGCTCAACGGTGCACTCAGTCACGCAAATGACAACCCGATTCACCCAAGTTTTCTAGGCTACCGTATGGCACAAGTTTTGGCTGAAAACACCACGCTCATATCAGAAAATTTCAATGCTGCGGATCACTTGATGCCGTTTGGTTTTGAACAGGATGACTGGCGTTTAGTTCGCACTTATGGTGGTAGTCTTGGTCATGGGGTTGGCGGAGCGGTAGGCGCTCAATTGGCTGATCCTGACAGACCTTGCGTGCTCAGTATCGGAGATGGTTCGGTCATGTACAGTTCATCGGGTTTCTGGACCATGGCACGCTATGGGCTGCCAATCCTTACGGTGGTATGGAACAACATGCAGTACCAGACTGTACGTACCAATTTTGCACGCTGGGGCGGCAACATGGCGGACCAGAACAAATATCCCGAGACGTTTCTTGGCGATCCGGCGATTGATTACGTCATGCTCGCTGGGGCACAAGGGATAGAAGGTGAGCATGTGCACGAGCCGAGCGAACTCGATGCAGCGCTTGAGCGGGCGAAGCAGGTGCAGGCGAGTGGTGAGCCCTATCTGTTGGATGTGCACATCACGAACCTAGGCGCGGGTGCAGATCAGAGCTGGTACAAAGAATTTAGCCTGAACTCGGGCTAGGCGATGTGCTGCGATCGATTTAAAGTCAGTCCAAGCATGACAAGACAGTAAATGGATGCCGATTTGACCAGCTACGTCGTGGTTGGGTTGTTGTACCAGGTCTTGAATCAGTTGATATCATCAGCGTACGGGCTGATCGCGCATGTGGGGCAGGCGCACAAACGTTAAGCGCGTGCGCGCGTTTGGTCTTCACTTTCTTTTACTTAAGCCGAAAATCATGAAAGGATGGCGAGTGTTAGGTAGACAGCTGATTATATAGATATTCTAAATATCTCGTAAATTGTTGATAAATTTAGTAAAAATATGAATATATGTGTATTATCGTATGACTGGGTGGAACCGAATCGTTGAGTGATAAAATCCCCCTAACTGACCTGGCTGCTCATTCCGGTCCAGCGAATCAGTCCAATGTTCTGGATGAAGACAACGCATTATTGCTTGATAGCATCCACGATTTTGCGACCAAATTGACCCAGCCCGGTGCCAGTGAGGCCCTTGAGCATTATGTTCGATGGCAGGTAGCGAAACGCAGCGCCCGTGACCTTCAGGACATCGATCCATCCAAAGTGCCGGATTTCGCGCCGATTTCCATCAATCTCGACCTGACAACCGCCTGCAACTATCAGTGCGATCATTGCGTTGATCTAGACATTCTTAACACCGGCGTTCGTTACGATCATGAGAAACTACTGTCATCGCTGGAACTCATGGCGCAGAGGGGTCTCAAATCCGTCATCGTAATTGGTGGTGGCGAGCCGACACTGTATCCAAAATTTGCAGAAACCATTCGCTTCATGAAGTCATTCGGTTTGCAGGTTGCCATCGTTTCAAATGGCACGGGGAACGAAAAAATTGCCGAGATCGCCGACTGCATGGATACCGGTGACTGGGTTCGATTGTCCCTTGATTCAGGTACGGATGAGACCTTCCAAGCCATGCATAAACCGCGAAAAGCCTTTTCGCTGTACGACATTTGCGCTTCTGTGCCCGAGATTCGGGCTGCCAATCCGGATGTCACGGTGGGGTTTTCATACATCGTGACGTGGCGGGGTGCGAGCATCAATGACCGTGAAATTGTAGAAAACCTGCACGAGATTGCCGCTGCAACTCGTCTGGCTCGCGAATCGCAGTTTTCATACATCAGTTTCAAGCCGTTCCTCACGCGAGATGAAATGAATAACGCTGAAGTGATCGACATCAGTCAGCAATCGCACCAACAGTCTATCGTGACAGCGATTCAGGCACAGATAGACGAAGCAGTTTCATTGGAGACGGATGATTTTCGGGTACACCGTTCTACTGGGCTTAAGGCTTTGCTTGAAGGGCAGATTCAGCGTCTGGAAAAACAGCCAACACAGTGCCATATGCAGTTTTTTCGGCAGGTTCTAAGCCCATTGGGCCTTTTCAATTGTCCTGTTTACCGTAACCAGGACCATGGGCGACTGGGAGATAAGGACGCGGCCAGTGACCTTAATGCCTATGATGCGACACGCGGCGCCGCTGCAGATTTGATTGAAAATTTTAATGCCACGACCAGCTGCGAGAAAGTCACCTGTCTGTACAACGATGTTAACTGGTGGATCGAACGGCTCATCCAACATCCCGACGAACTTGATAAGCTAACGATTCCCGCGACGACCCCTGACTATTTTCTCTGACCGCGTCTTTGCGCATTGTAAGTTGCGAACTTAAATACCCTGACATCTTTGTGGCTTTATTGAAAGTCGGTTGCGATGTCTGGCCCGGCTGGATGAGTCATCATTCAGTCAAGCTGCTGGGTTCGTTGCTGGGAAGTAGGGCAGAGCACGCTTGGAATACCATGCCAACGGATATCCGATCCATGCAAATTCGTTCTTTACGCGGGCAGATTTTTTCTTGGCACGGACCGCAGGGTACTGTGACTTGGATAATTGTTTCTTTTTTATGGGTGGTCTCGGTCCACATTTGCTCAGTGGGGCCAAATATAGTCACGCGCGGTGTGTCGAATGCACGTGCGTAGTGCCGAGGTCCTGTATCGTTGCCGAGTAACAGTACACTGCGCTGGATCAAAGATTTTAACTCTCCGAGGGATAAACACGGCCTGCTCAGCAGGACATGACGTTCTTTCATGGTCTCGGCAATTCGCATGGCCAGAGGCTCTTCTCCCGGCCCGGGACTGAGCACGACCGTCACCCCATGATCGCGAACCAGTCGATCTGCTACCTGAGCAAATCTCTCCGGATGCCAGCATTTCGATGCGCCAAAATTGGCGCCTGGGCAAAGGGTGACAATTTTTGCGTTTTCACTCACACCGGCTTGCCGGAGTTTTTGTTCTGATGCTGAATCGTGTGGGTGGCTGTTGAACAATCTGAGGTTATCACCGGGGGACTCACAACCTAGATGTGCGGCTAAATGTGCGTAGTACTTGACGAGGGGCATAGGTTCGAACTTTCGACCTCTACGATTTGGCGCGATGACGGCATCGGTTAAAAGCAATGATCGGCCGTCACGCGCGACCCCTACGCGCCTGGTTGCACCGATGCGCCACGCCACCCATGCGACGCGAAATGAATTGGGGAGTAGCACCGCGAGATCAAAACGCTCTGCCCGTAGGGTTTTGAGCCATTTTCGAGTGTCGGACCGGCTGGCCTTTGCGCCTGGCCAGTAGTGGCAGCGATTTGTCCAGGGGCCCCCTTGGAGTATCTCGTTGAGATGTTCATACATCAGCAGTGAAATGTCTGCCGCCTGAAAGCGTTTGAATAGCGCATCGAGAAAGGGAGTAGACATCACCACATCCCCTACCCATGTGGGCAATACAACGAGGACGCGTTGCGGCTCAGGATCAAGGACAATGGGTTGAACAGATTCCATCAGAGTATTCTCGCTAGGGATTCGGGTTTGAACTGGTTACACTGTGGCCGCCGCGATGCCTGCATGTAGTAGATTAATGACGAACGAAAAAAAATTTTTTGCACCACCTGAAACTCTACTAGAAACCATTGATGAAATGCGAGATGCAGGGCAGACAATCGTCTTTGGCAACGGATGCTTCGACTTGCTGCACGTGGGGCACATACGTTATTTGACCGCGGCGCGTGCCCTGGGTGATCTACTCATTATTGCAGTAAACACCGATGAGTCCATTGCGCTGAATATTGGCCGGGAAAAACCCATTAATCCGTTTGCGGAGAGGGCAGAGGTTATCGCAGCCCTTGGGGTAGTGGATTACGTTGTGCCACTGACGACTGAAACGCCGGTGCCACTGTTGCGGCTGTTTCGGCCGCACATACAAGCCAAAGGCACGGATTACACAATCGATCAGATGCCTGAAGCGGAGGCAATAGCCGCACTCGGTGCGCGCATTGAGTTTGTTGGTGATGATAAGACACACTCTTCTTCCGTTCTTCGCAGGGCACTCAAAAGCCGCGCGTAAAAGACAGTGGCTTTGATATCTGTTGGTCATCAGCGCACCGTTGACTGGATGCGGGAGTAGGGAGCCGACCCTTGCCGAAAGCGATTTTCATCGAGGTCGATGCACCTCGTTGCACAATACCCGGGCACTTCCTTTGCCTTTGTCCTGTGATCAATTGAGTGGGCTTGAACTGGCCAAAGGCGAGAGGTTGCTGGTGGTTGGTTTGAAACCGGTTGCACGCGCATCCGCGTGGGTGGGCGCAAGTTCGGTTTCGACATCACCCGATATGCGCGTCCCGCGCAAAACCCTCGTGTATTTGGGATCATACGGACAGGCTCGATGCATCAGGCAACGATTGTCCCAAACCACAAGATCACCTACCGACCAGGTGTGTCGATAAACCCTGGGTGGTTGGCAGGCTTCGGTCAAAAGTGCTGCAAGCATTTTCTCCGATTCCTCCGGCGCCAGCCCGGGTATTCCATAGGCGTGTCGCCCTGTGTATATGGACTTACGATCTGTCTCCGGGTGAACCTTGATAATGGGTCGCAAGGGTGCGCCTTTTTCGTGCAGACCGTACAGATTGTCCGTTGTTTGTTTGAATCCTGCCTGCTCCTGGGAGTAGTACAGTGAGTGGTATGCAGACAATTCTTCCAGATGGGTTTGCTCGGCTTGCGTGAGGTTATCCCATGCCGCGCGCATATCTGCGAATTCCGTCTCACCGCCTTCGGGGGGCAGGACCAGTGCGGCGAGCATTGCGACTTTGGAGGCGAGCGGCATATAGGTGCTGTCTGTGTGCCAACCTTCGTTACCTCTGAGGAGCTGATACTGATAGTCACCGGGTTTGGCCAGACCGCCGTCAATTTTTTGGTTAGATATATGAACGTGCGGGCCTTGCTGGCGTGGGTTCAGTTGTTCGGTTTCTCCGAACCGTCTGGCAAAAGCGCCTTGCTCTTCATCGCTTAAATGTTGGGCGGGGAAGATGAGCATGCCATAGGTAAGAAATGCTTGGTATAAATCCACCCAACTGTCGTCGTCCAGGGTGCCAAGATTGATGTCTGTGATCACCGCCCCGAGAGTGGCGTCGGTGGGTGTGACTGTGAAATTCATGACGTTCTCCCATCGTCGTGGGTGCTATTGTAGCTCGTAGCGCTTGCGCAAAAAAAGTAAAATGGCGTTCTTTTTGGGAGGAGGGGAAAATCATCAACGGCATTGATTACATCGCGAACATCCTAAAATCGGAAGGGGTTGAGTTGATTACTTGTTATCCGAGCAATCCACTCATCGAAGCTGTGGCAAAGGAGGGGATTCGACCGGTTGCGTTTCGTCATGAGCGGGGTGCGATCATGGCTGCAGATGGGTTCAGCCGCACGAGCGACCGGCAGAAATTTGGTGTTGTTGCGATTCAATCCCAGGCCGGTGCGGAGAATGCCTTAGGCGGCATTGCTCAGGCGTATGCGGACAATGTGCCTGTGCTGATTCTGCCGGGCGGTGTCTTTTTGAATCAAATTGGGGTTAAGCCTAACTTTTCGGCGAGCCAACATTACTCACACATTACAAAAAACGTGGAGGCGATCTATCGACCTCAAGATGTTGGTGCGGCCATGCGGCGTGCGATTCATGCACTGCAAAACGGCCCAGGCGGACCGGTGGTAGTCGAGCTGACTCAGGACGCAACTGACGCGGATGTGCCTGAGAAAAACCTCAACTACCAATCGCCCTCGCGCATTCGTTCGCAGCCTTCTACGGCAGACATCAAGGATGCGACAACCGCGTTATTGAAGGCGAAGAATCCTTTGCTTTGGGCTGGCCAGGGTGTGCTGATGGCGGGCGCGAGCGAGGAACTTACTGCGCTGGCAGAACTCGTTGGTGCGCCAGTTTTCTGCACAATGCCTGGAAAATCGGCGATGGATGAACGTCACCCACTTTGTTTAGGTTCTGGAAGTGGTTTGACGACGATGGCAGCGGGTAAGTGGTTGACTGACAGTGACCTTATCCTTGCCCTGGGCTCGAGCCTCACGCGAACTTTTTATGGACAGCCGATTCGCAACAAAAAAGTTCTGATTCAAAATACCGACCATGCTGCAGACATCAACAAAGATGAGAATGTGGATATTGGTTTGCTTGGAGATACCAAGCTGACATTGCAGGCGATCATTGAAGAAGTTAAAGCACAAAAAGGCGAAGCAGAAGCCGACAGCACCGCGCTTAAGGCGGCCATCGCTGAAGCCAGAGCAGCCTGGCTGCGAGAATGGGCGCCTGTACTTGAATCAGATGAACAACCGATCAATACCTATCGTGTGATTCACGAGATTAATCAGGTCCTGGATAATGAAAAAAGCATTGTTACGCACGATGCGGGTGCACCCAGAGATTCGATGGTGCCGTTCTATCACGCGACTGTGCCGCACAGCTACGTGGGCTGGGGAAAAACCACCCATTTAGGTTTTGGTATCCCGCTCATGATCGGTGCCAAGATGGCAAACCCGGATAAGTTCTGTCTGAACCTCATGGGCGATGGTGCATTCGGTATGTCGGGACTCGATATTGAGACAGCCGCACGCAGCGGTTTTGCCATCACCACGGTGGTGCTCAACAATGGCGGTATGGCGACCTATCCTGGTGGATTTCCTACTGCGCGTGAAGAATTTGGTGTTTCACACATGCAGGGAGATTACGCCAAAATTGCACAAGGTATGGGTGCAGTGGGTATTACAGTTGAGCAGGCAGGAGAATTGGCACCCGCGCTTGAACGTGCTAAGGAACTTAACAGCGACGGCAGGACTTGCCTGATCGATGTGCACTCGAATATGGAACCGAGAAAGTCGAGGTACTAATAAGTCGAGGTACTAATAAGTCGAGGTACAAAGAGGAACCCGATGAGAGCACTATGGACGCTGGTTATTTGGGTGGTGGTTGTGGATGCTTTGGCAGAAGAAATTGCGCCTGGCATTCTGCGCACCCCCGATGCGCAATTCTCGTCGATAGAAGGGTTTCCATACGCACCACAATATCAACGGATCGGTGATCTGCGGATTCACTATATCGATGTGGGCGCAGCCGACGGGGAGACCGTATTACTCCTGCATGGCGAGCCGACGTGGAGTTATCTGTTTCGTAAGATGATTCCGGTTTTCTTACAAGCGGGATATCGGGTTGTTGCACCGGATCTTGTCGGATTTGGTCGGAGCGATAAATTTTCAGATGAACAGGCCTATAGCTATCAGATGCAGGTCGATGTGATGAACCGGTTTGTTAAGCGCCTCGATCTTCAAGAGGTCACTTTTTTTGGGCAGGATTGGGGCGGTTTGATCGGTTTGCGCGTCGTCGCCGATGCCCCCGAACGATTTGCCCGCGTGGTTGTTTCGAATACCGGGCTACCGGCGGCGACCGGCCTGCAGGGCTGGGTTGGCTATACCCTTTTCAAGTTCGCCATATGGCAACAGGGAGCGCTTAGTCTTGACGATCTGCGAGAGCAACTGACGTTTCAAAGGTGGGTAGCCTATAGCTATCATGTGCCTGATCTGCCGATTGATGCGGTGATGTCCTTCATGGGTGCAGACGAAACAGTCCAAGCGGCCTACCTGGCGCCTTTTCCAGAGCAGAAGTACAAAGCAGGGGCACAGATCATGCCCTACCTGGTGCCTTCTCAATTACGAGAAAATGAAACCGCCTGGGCCGTGTTCGAGACATGGGATAAACCATTTTTGGTTGCGTTTACTGATTCAGATCCCGTGACCGCAGGGGGTGAACGCATGTTTCTTCAGCGTGTGCCGACGGCGCAAAACGTGACGATCAAAGGCGCACGACACTTTGTACAGGAAGACGCGGGCCAGGCATTGGCCATCCTGATGACACAATTCATGGGAAATGAGACGCTGCCTGCAGAGATCGATGCGTCTTATCGTGGACGGAAGTAAACGACATTGTCGCGAAAATATGAGATGTTGCAGAAAGTGATTTTAGGGAGCAGAAAATGAGTGACTCCATGTGGGAAATAACACGCCTGTCCGGCAGCCTCGGCGCAGAGATTCGTGGCGTCGACCTGGGATCTCCCAGCGATGCTGACATCAAGGACATCAAGGCGCTGCTGTTGGAGCATAAAGTCCTGTTCTTTCCTGGTCAGAGCATTAACCTCGATCAACACGTGGCCTTTGGCGAGCATTTCGGCAAAATTGAAAGCCACCCGAACCTAAAAAACCCTTACACAGATCATCCAGGTGTGTTCGAGCTCGTCGCAACCCAAGGGGGTATCGCGGATGAGTGGCACTCAGACATCTCGTTTCAGGACCAGCCGTCGATCTGTTCTGTACTGCATATGGTCAAATGCCCCGAAATAGGGGGTGACACGATGTGGTCAAGTATGGAAAGGGCATACGAGGAGTTGTCGGCGCCAATGAAGGATTTGTGTGAGTCGCTGACTGCCTTGCATGATGCCCTGCCGCACAATCGACCGGATAAGATGGCGATTCATCCGATTGTTCGTATTCACCCGGAAAGTGGTAAGAAATCCCTCTTTGTTAATGAGCATTTCACTCGGCGCATCGTTGAGATGAACTGGAGTGAGTCAGATGCATTTCTCAACTACCTCACCGAGTGGGTCAAGAACGCTCGTTTCACTGTGCGTTACCGTTGGAGCGAAGGGACGATCGCCGTATGGGATAACCGATGCACTGCACATTTTGTGCTTAATGATTTTGTCGAGGAGCGGATTATCCAGCGGGTCACCATCATGGGGGACGAAGTCACTGGTGCCCGTGAGCCGCGGTATGAACCGTACGTACAGCAGGGATCACTCTCAGCGACGAGTCGCCACGATCGCCAGCTGGCGACGTTTTTGAAAACTAAAGGTGTTGAAGCGGCAAACAAACCTGAACAGCTTTCGAGTGCCGAAGAAAGCTGACTTTATTTTACGCACATCTGATTTCGGTTTGGCTTTGGCTCTATTCCGCCTCGTATAAGTCTTACCGTGAGCTGATTCCGATGATCCACAACTGGTTGAATCGGCCCGGGCTGAAAACCTAGGTGCAATTAGCGCAAGGGTCCGCTTGACGATATATTTTCCGTTGAAGTTGGTCCCAAAGTCGCTACTCTACGCGCCCTCAATAAGATCGAATATCAGTATGCATATTGTCTGGCGGTTGCTTTGTGCGCTTGCCTTATTTTTTGTTTATTCCATCTCTCCTGCTGCTGAACAAAGCGGTGATGAGGATGTGTTGACTCACGCAGACCTGATGGAAGAAATTATTGTATGGGGACGTTCACAAGCGCAGAAAGGCAAGGCGCGATCAGCGTCTGAGGGGCTCGTTGGCTATGCAGACTTCTCAACCCGACCTCTGCAGCGTGTGGGTGAACTGGCCGAAGTGATGCCGGGAATGGTGGTGACCCAACACAGCGGCGAAGGTAAAGCGAACCAATACTACCTGCGGGGTATGAATTTAGATCACGGCACAGATTTCTCGGCATATTTTGAAGGTATGCCTGTGAATTTTCGTGCACACGCCCACGGGCAGGGTTATCTTGATTTGAACTTCCTGATTCCGGAAGTGATCAGCACAGTCGAGTACCATAAGGGCCCTTACTTCCCGGATCGAGGTGACTTCTCTACGGCTGGCTCCGTAGACATCAAGCTTTATGACCAGATCCGTCCTTTTGTTGAGTTGACTGCTGGTTCCGACAACTATCACCGCATGGTGGCTGCGGGCTCTATGGAACTCGATAGTGCTCATTTCATGGGCGCCGTCGAGGTTCTCCGTAACGATGGGCCGTGGCTTTCGGCTGCGAATGTGCAAAAAAACAATGTCATGGCTGAATACAGCAGCCACCAAGAGGATCGCACGGCACATCTTGTTTTTTCTTACTATGAAAACCAGTGGGACTCCACCGACCAGATACCCAAAAGGTTGGTCGATGCTGGTTTGATGGATCGTTTTGGCTTCATCGACCCCACAATCGGCGGGGCTTCACGGCGTTTGTCTTTAATTGGCAACCTGGAATCCGAAACTTGGCAACTCGGTGGGTACGTCAGCAATTACAGCCTTAACCTGTTTGGTAACTTCACCTATTTTCTGGAAGATCCGGCGAATGGAGATCAACATGAGCAGGTAGACAGGCGCTCGATATTTGGTGGGCACCTACAGCGTACATTTGCACTGTCGCAAGGTATGGATTTGCGCATTGGCGGTGACTTTCGTTATGACGATGTCGAGCGACTGGATCTTTATCAGACGACACAGCGCACGCGCAGAGGTGTGACCCGACAAGACCAGGTTGATTGGCTGAGCGTGGGGGGCTTTTTCGAACTTAAGTTGCAACCCACCGATCAGCTCAGGGTGACGTTGGGGGTTCGCTCCGAATATTACGCTTTTGATGTGGATGCTCTAATCCCTGCCAACGGGGGGAGTGACGATGAGTTCATTCACTTACCAAGTATGAGCATGTCTTATGAATTGAATGATTATGTTGAACTCTATGCAAACTGGGGGCAGGGTTTTCACTCCAATGATGTCCGAGGCGTCACCATCTCCGTTGATCCCGTCAGTGGTAATCCGTCGGCGTCAGTCGGCCTTTTTGTCGACCAACAAGGTGCGGAGGTGGGTCTGCGGTTTGAAGGTTGGCGCGGCCTTGTGACCACGATTACGTATTTCTGGCTGGAATCGGATTCTGAACTTTTGTTTGTCGGAGATTCGGGTAGCACAGAGCCAAGCGATGGGTCGCAACGGACTGGGTTTGAACTCAATACCTTCTGGAATCTCAATCAGAACTGGACGGTTGATGTGCTGGCCAGTGTGGTAGACAGCAGGTTTACTGGCCTCCCTTCCAATGCTCACGAGATTCCCAATGCGCATGGACAGGTCATTGGTGCAGGGCTTACCTACGTGGATGAGAAGATTCAGGCGAGTATACGCTTGCGGCACTTTGGTGATGCACCGCTCGCAGAAGACGGCAGTGTAGAACACAATCAAACGTCGTTGCTGAACGCGCGCATCGCTTATGACTTTGGTCACTGGTTAATCTCGGCGGAATTCATCAATGTCCTGGATGCCAAAGATGATGACATTGCCTATCTGTATGAATCCGCACTCCAGGGGCAGGTAGGCGTCGAAGACGTCCACTTCCACCCGGTTGATCCGTTCAGCATCAGGTTTTCTGTTCGTCGCGAATTCTAGCTGGTTTTACTTATCGACTCGTTCGGTAGGCCACAAGTGGCTGCTTTTGCAGGGTCTGTTGTCTCTGGTAGTGCATGTTGGCCGGCGAGTGATTACTCACCGAATGCACGATATGTGTCGGATGTTCGCATTCGATCCACTTTTTGTCGCCTAATGCCTTTACAGATGCTTAAGATCGCGCAAAATTTGGACAGGATCGGCACGATGGGGCCAGAATGCAAAAGCGTAGGATTGCTAATACGCAGATTGAAGTCACGGAGTTGGGTTTTGGTGGTGCGCCTTTAGGTGCACTAGGCAGCCATATAGATGAATCCGATGCCGAAATGATTCTGACCCATGCTTTAGGGTCCGGCATAAACTATTTTGATACGGCACCGCTCTATGGACATGGCTTGTCCGAAAAGCGTCTAGGTCGCATCCTTGCAAATATCGATCGTGGTGATTTCGTGTTGTCCACTAAGGTAGGACGGCGACTGGTGGATCCCTCTCAGGGGGTGCGGAACCCGCAGATGCGGGACGAAGAGAACAAGGCGATTCGCTACGACTACAGCTACGATGGGGCACGGCGATCCATTGAGGAGAGTCTTGAGCGTCTGGGACTGGATCGCGTCGACATCGTTTTCTGTCATGACATAGGTGTCTCGACGCACGGTGAGAATCAGCCCGCCGTATTTCAGGAGGCTTGTGAAGGGATTTTGCCTGCGCTGTCTCATCTCAGAACGGAAGGTGTGATTGGCGCGTTTGGTCTGGGTGTAAATGATTGGCAGGTTTGCGAGGATGTACTCGGATTATTTGATGTGGACGTTTTTCTGCTTGCCGGTCGATTTACCTTGGCAGAGCAAACTGCGCTGGATACTTTTTTGCCTAAGTGCGAGGCGCGCGAAGTCAGCGTTGTGATAGGCGGCCCGTACAATTCCGGTCTCCTTACGGTGGCTGAGCGACGCAAAGCCACCTACGACTACAAACCGGTAAATGATGCTCAGTGGGCGCTTGCTAAGCGATTGGGCAGCATATGTACAACGCATGGCGTCGATTTGGGCACTGCAGCGTTGCAGTACCCCCTTCGCCATAAATCTGTAGCGTCTGTTATCCCGGGCTGCTGGAAAATGCAGGAACTGAAGCAGAATCTGCAACGGGTGCACACCCCGACGCCAGATACCCTGTGGAAGGCGCTCGATGAAGCAGGTCTTGCGACCTACCTGCCTGTCTAAATCAGTGCCGTTCTGACAACTGTAGAAGAATCCCGTTGGTAGACTTAGGGTGTACGAATACCTGGGGGCCACCTTCGCCGATAAGCTGTGCGCCACCCGCACTCATTGCTTCGCATGTGGCTGTGAGATCATCCACTGCAAATGCAATGGTATGCATCCCTTCGCCTCGTCCAGCCAGGGCCTTGCCCACCGCCGAATCAGGGTTGGTGGGCGACACGATTTCGATAAACCCCCCATCCGGCAGGTTGAAAAATGCCTGCTTGATCCCTAACTGTTCGTTTTCGTCTATTCTGTCCAGCGTCAGTCCCAATGCATCTCGATAGGTAGCGATGCCCTGGTCGAGGTCTTTAACACGAACTACCAG
Organism: Pseudomonadota bacterium; assembly: GCA_036338285.1. Classification (GTDB taxonomy): domain Bacteria; phylum Pseudomonadota; class Gammaproteobacteria; order Pseudomonadales; family Azotimanducaceae; genus UBA4421. The sequence continues at coordinate 94 of JAYZCO010000002.1, read as the reverse complement.
GTGATCGTATCCGGTTATTGCCATGGTTTCCTCCCGTATAGCTTTACGTCGTCGAAGCATTGGTTGTCATTATAAGGTCAAGCCTGATGATGCG
>JAYZCO010000001.1:0-126630 GCA_036338285.1 Pseudomonadota bacterium | reverse complement strand
CGAGTGAGAGCCATCAATGAAAGTGAAATTCTTCTTGAAGAAGGGTCCGTGCCTACCGACCAAAACACGTTACACATCGATTGCGCCGGCGATGGTTTGGCAAAAAGACCACCCCTGCCTATATTTGCGGGTAAGAAGGTTGTTCTGCAATCTGTCCGCACTTGTCAGCAGGTATTTTCAGCCGCATTCATCGGCCATGTAGAAGCAACCTATCAAGAGGATGACGAAAAGAACCAGCTCTGTATACCAGTCCCTCACCCAAATACCGACATCGATTTTCTTCGAAACAATTTGGCCGACTCAATCAATCTAGCAAAGTGGGCTGAAGATCCAAAACTGCAGCGATGGCTGCAGAATTGTAGACTCGATTTTAGCAGTCATGTCCTTAATTCAAGCCCGAGCATGAAGATTATCTCACTCTTAAGCAAAATACCTTTCTTCCCGATTCCAAACCGAGTCGTTGAGGCCCAGGCAAAAGCAAGCCGAAATATAGAAAGGTTGTTAAAGGAGCTTGATTCGTAATCAGTTCAGCGACCACCGATTTGTTCTTCTCGTTCTCTCATTCGCTTGATGACGCTCCAGACACTTCCATTTGAGAATGTCTTGTTACGATGAGTCTTAATACCAGAACGATCTAAGAACTATACAATTCTTCTGTAACCCATTCCTTCTGAGTCATGCATGTAGGTGATGAGTTTATGAAGTTCTATCTGCCCTTTGGAGACCCCATTGCCTTCGTAGGTAAGATTTTTGGATTGGTAGTGGAGGGTGATCTCTATGTAGACGGCGCCATAAATTAATGCACCATTCACATCTACTCCACGGTAGCGGAGTGTTTTGAAACAGTGAATAACTTTTTCACTATGATAAAGTTTTCTTATTCCAATAAAAGATAACTGGCGTTATCAATACCGTCGGAAGAACCCACCAAACCCATTCAGGTTCAAAAGGAGGATTGACAACTAAAACGGCGGTTATAACTGCTATTGTTCCACCCATCATATTGGTTAAGTGTTTCGCTATTCTTTCTTTTCCAGTTGCTGTTTTATCCTTATAACTTTTAAAGTCACCATAGCCCAAGAAAACTGCTAAAAATCCAAAAACGAGAAGCACTATGTGTTGCGAGTTATCGTTCGTGAAGTAAATTGCAGCCAGTATCCACATCCCTAGTCCTGATAAAATCATTAAGCTAACGGCAATCCAATCCAAAGTAGTTGCTATGCCTTTTCTGTTTCTAGCAAAACGCATACCTGCAAAAGCTAAATAGAAAGAAAAGATAGATATTAGAAACAAAAAAATATCAGTCTTGATAATCGACATTGGAAGGGCTGTTAAGAAGATAGCAACCATGCTCCAAAAATATGTTTTCCCTGAGAGCACATGAATCTTTTTTCCTTTCTCAAATGAAACTGCCAGGGCTGCACAACCCAGAGCAATTGTTCCAGCCAACATGTGTATAGGTAATAAAATATCCATACTTAATTCCTTGCTGTGAACTATTCCACAGTGACTGACTTCGCCAGATTCCTGGGCTGGTCCACATCGGTCCCTTTAAGCACTGCAACATGATAAGCAAGTAGTTGCAGTGGCAGCACATACACAAGCGGTGCAAGCAGAGGGTCGACTTCCGGTAAGTGCAATACCGTCACCCCTGGTTCATCTTTAAAACGACTCTGCTCAGATGCAAAAACAAATAACTCACCCCCGCGCGCCCTGACTTCCTGCAGATTCGAGTGTAGTTTCTCTAAAAGCGCATCATTTGGCGCCACCGCGATCACTGGCATATCATCATCAACCAGCGCCAGCGGTCCATGCTTAAGCTCGCCTGCCGGGTACCCCTCCGCATGGATATAGGATATTTCTTTGAGCTTCAGCGCACCTTCCATGGCAACGGGAAACATCGTCCCACGTCCTAGGAAAAGCGCGTGGTCTTTATCTATGAACCGTTCAGCGACGTTGTTGATCGCCGCATCAAGCATCAGAACTTCTTCAAAAACGTTATCAAGCTGCTGCATCGACGCGACAATCTCCGCTTCCCGTCCGCGTTCTAAGCCATGGCGTCGTCCCAGCAGGAGCGTCATCATCATGAGATCCGCCAGTTGCGCCGTGAACGCCTTGGTTGAAGCAACACCGACTTCTGTACCCGCTTGAATCATGAGGGCAAGGTCGCTTTCCCTGACGGTCGAGCTGGTGGGCACGTTACAAATCGTCAGCGTTGCAAAAAAACCGGCGTCTTTCGCGATCCGCAACGCAGCCAGCGTATCCGCCGTCTCCCCCGATTGGGTGATCGTGACGAAAAGATTTTTTTCAGTGACCGCGAGTTTGCGATAGCGAAACTCACTGGCTATCTCTACCTGACACGGTATACCTGCGAGCTCTTCAATCCAGTAACGGGCAATGCATGCTGCATAGTAGCTGGTTCCGCAGGCCACTATCGTCACGGCTTGCACCTGGTCAAAAACACTACTGGCTTTAAATCCAAACGCCTGCTCCAGCACCTGGTTGCGCCCAAGTCGCCCTTCAAAGGTGTCACGCAGGACTTTTGCCTGCTCAAAGATCTCCTTCTGCATATGATGGCGGTAGTTGCCTTTGTCGACATGGTCGTGACCGATCTCCACGCGAACGTCGGAGCGGATCACCGACTCGTCATCCACGTTCCATATCGAGATGCCGTCCCGCATGATTTCAACCAGATCACCTTCCTCAAGGAAAATGAAGCGGTCGGTAACGGGCTTTAAGGCAAGCACGTCAGAAGCAATGAAATTCTCGCCCATACCCTTGCCGACCACCAACGGGCTGCCAGAACGGGCCGCGATGATTCGGTCGGGATAGTCTTTGCAGATCACACCGATGGCATAGGCACCTTCAAGTTGCCTGATGGTCGCGCGTACAGCGTCAAGAAGGTCCGCGCCCTTTTCGAGCTCCGCATCGATCAAGTGGGCCACGGTTTCCGAATCCGTCATGGACTCAAACTCATAACCGGCATCGATGAGCCCGGCGCGGAGCGCTTCATAATTCTCAATGATGCCATTGTGCACAATCGCCACCCGGCTGCCTGAGGCATGCGGGTGTGCATTGATTTCGGCTGGAACCCCGTGCGTCGCCCACCGGGTATGGGCAATACCGATCAGGCCATCCAGCGGCTCCCGGGAAACCCGGTCGACCAGCTCCGGTACTTTACCCACCTGTCGACGCCGCTGAAGCAAACCCTCCGCATCCAAAACCGCGATACCTGCAGAGTCATAACCTCTGTATTCGAGACGATGCAGGCCTTCAAGCAGTATCGCCGGAACACTGCGTTGGGTTACCGCGCCAACGATACCGCACATGGTTTATCCCTTATCTCTTTTGTCCGGGCGGGTCCAGCCCTTGATATTACGCTGCTTACCCCTGCCTACAGCTAAGTCACCGGACTCCACTTTAGTCGTCACTACCGAACCGGCAGCAACAAACGCACCATCTTCAACAACGAGCGGTGCCACCAGGGTTGAATTGGTGCCAACGAAAACATCATCTCCGATTTCAGTTCTGTGTTTATCGATGCCATCATAGTTGCAGGTTACCGTGCCTGCACCGACGTTGCATTCAGCCCCCAGTGTTGTATCTCCTAGATACGCTAAGTGGCTGGCCTTGGTGCCCTTGCCCAGCCTGGCTTTTTTGGTCTCAACGAAGTTCCCGACTTTTACCCCATCGTCCAGCACACTGCCTGGCCTTACACGCGCAAAAGGCCCGACTGAACAGTCTTTCGCGATCTGCGCGCCTTCGACCACACTGTGCGGTTCTATCCGCGTACCGTCACCAATTTCAGCGTCCGTAATACACACTCCCGCACCGATCCGCACGCCTCGACCCAGCACCACCGAGCCGGTAAAGACCACGTTTATGTCAATGAAACAATCCTCTCCGCAGGTGACCTGTCCTCGCACATCAAGCCGCGCGGGGTCTGCGATTGTTACGCCCGACAACATCAAGGTCATCGCCGCTTCTCGTTGATAAGTGCGCTCCATCTCTGCGAGCTGCGCTCGATCGTTGACACCGCTTACTTCTGATTCCGAAGCTTCGATTGATTCGACCTCGACCCCATCATTTACGGCCATTGCAATAATGTCTGTCAGGTAATATTCGCCCTGAGCATTGTCGCGGTTAAGACATGCCAACCATTCACGTAAACAATGCGTTGGCGCCGCAACAATACCTGAGTTTATCTCTGCAAGGGCGCGGGTCGCGGTGTCTGCATCTTCGTACTCGACAATGGCGCTAACGGAGCCTTGATCATCTCGGACTATTCTGCCCAGCTCGGCCGGATCAGAAACATGTGCCGTGATCAATCCAACCTTACCCGCTTGTGCGGCCTTAGCGGCACGCTTTAGCGTCGATGCCTTGACCATCGGCACATCGCCATAGGCCACAAGCACAACGCCGGCTTGTGCAAGATGATGCATCGCCTGTTCTACGGCATGGCCAGTGCCCAACTGCTCTTGCTGTTCCACCCATTCAATCTCAGCCCTAGCCTCCATCGCGCTTCGCACTTGACCCGCCTCAAAGCCGACCACCACCACGGTCTGGCGAGGCGCCAAGTCCGCGACGGATTCGAGGACGTGGCTGAGCAACGGGCGTCCGGCAAGCTCGTGCAGAACTTTTGGGCGCGTTGAGTTCATCCGCGTGCCCTTACCTGCAGCGAGCACAACGACATCTAGATCACGCATGGCCATCCTTGTCGTGTCGAAAACGTAATTATATGTCTGCTGAGGCAAAAAAAGGGGTGATAATATTCACCCCTTTTGTAAACAATTGTTTCCCGATCATTACCCGTTATATACGTTGTTTCAGCTTGCGCAGCTCCTCAACTGTACGTTGCTGAGCTCTGGCCTCGGCAATCTGAGCAGCCACCACGGAAAAATCAACATCGGCCGCCATATCGGCACGAGCACGCTCGGCGGCTTCTTCTGCTTCTTTTGCCTGCGCTTCATCGATGTCTTCTGCCCGGGTCGCCGTATCCGCCAAGATCGTCACGAAACCACCCTGGATCTCTATATAGCCGCCGGATGCAAAGAAAACTTCGTCTTCATCATTCTCCATGGTCAGCGTCACCGGTCCTGGTCTGATGCCCGTCAGCAGCGGTGCATGCCCGGGATAGATGCCAAGACCGCCAATTGTACCGACCGCCGTCAACTTTTTAATGGTCCCGGAAAAGAGGGACTTTTCCGCGCTGACAATTTCACACTGCATAGTCGCCATGTCGCTGCCCCTATGCCTCGATTTCCTTGGCCTTTTCGATCACATCTTCAATACTGCCAACCATGTAGAACGCATCTTCAGGCAGATGATCGTACTCACCGGCCAGGATCGCTTTAAATGATCGAACTGTATCGTCTCGACCGACAAATTTACCGGGGTTGCCGGTAAATTGTTCTGCGACAAAGAAGGGCTGCGAGAAGAATTTCTGAACTTTACGAGCCCGATAGACCAGTTGCTTGTCTTCTTCAGACAGTTCATCCATACCCAGGATGGCGATAATGTCTCGCAGCTCCTGGTAACGTTGCAACACCTGTTGTACCTCTTGCGCGGTGTTGTAATGATCTTCACCGACAACCAGCGGGTCGAGCTGGCGTGAGCCCGAATCAAGCGGGTCCACGGCAGGATAGATACCAAGGTCCGTAATCGCCCGAGACAACGTTATCGTTGAGTCGAGGTGGGCAAAGGTTGTCGCGGGCGAAGGGTCCGTGAGGTCGTCTGCAGGGACATATACCGCCTGAACCGATGTAATCGATCCGGTTTTAGTGGTGGTAATGCGTTCCTGTAACACCCCCATCTCTTGAGCAAGGTTCGGCTGATACCCTACCGCGGACGGCATACGTCCCAGCAGAGCCGACACCTCAGTACCCGCCAGGGTATAGCGGTAGATGTTGTCGACGAAAAGCAATACATCACGCCCGTCGTCACGAAATTTCTCAGCCATCGTCAACCCCGTTAATGCAACACGCAGACGGTTGCCGGGTGGTTCATTCATTTGCCCAAACACCAGACTGATTTTGTCCAGGACCTCGGCTTCTTCCATTTCGTAGTAAAAGTCATTCCCTTCGCGCGTCCGTTCGCCCACGCCTGCAAAGACTGACAATCCTGAATGCTCAATGGCAATGTTACGAATCAACTCAAGCATGGTGATCGTTTTGCCAACACCCGCACCGCCAAACAGGCCCACTTTACCGCCACGAGCAAATGGACAGATAAGGTCGATCACCTTGATCCCCGTCTCCAGAATGTCATTGCCGCCCACCTGGTCTTCGTATTTGGGTGCCTTGCGGTGAATGGGCATGTGCTCAGCCGCATTTACCGGACCCTTCTCATCGATCGGATTGCCGAGTACATCCACGATCCTGCCGAGGGTTTCTTCCCCGACCGGGATCGAAATCGGCTGTCCTGTGTTGGCGACTTCCAGGCCGCGTGACAAGCCATCGGAAACACCCATCGCGATGGTGCGTACAACGCCATCACCCAACTGCTGTTGCACCTCCAGGGTCACGCCCGCTGCCGATACCATCAAGGCGTCATACACCTTAGGCACATCATCCCGCTCAAATTCGACATCGATAACCGCACCAATGATTTGAACTATTCGACCGCTACTCATGCTCTGCCTCTACTCGTTAATCTCTGGACTGTTTTATTCTCATACCACGCGGTTTATACCGCAGCGGCACCACCGACAATCTCAGCAATCTCCTGGGTGATTGCTGCCTGTCTTGCGTTGTTGTATATCAGTTGTAGCTCATCGATGAGCTTTTCCGCATTTTCCGTTGCGTTTTTCATGGCGATCATTTTCGCCGCCTGTTCACAGGCCCCGTTTTCAATGACCGCCTGATAGACCTGGGATTCCACATAGCGCGTGACCAGGCCTTCGATCAGTTGACGGGCATCCGGCTCATAGATGTAATCCCAGCGGTGCCCATAGGCTTCATTCTGCTCCGGGTCCAGCGGCAGCAATTGCCTGATCACCGGCTGTTGCGTCATGGTGTTGACGAATTCGTTGCTGACCAGGAAAAGACGGTCAATCTCGCCTTCTTCATAAGCATCCAGCATCACCTTGATACCTCCGATCAGGTCGTCGAGCGACGGCGTTTCTCCGACGTCGTTTAAAACGGCTTTAATATTTCCGCCTACCGAACGGAAAAAGGGTGCTGCCTTGTTACCGATCAGGCCCAGGTCTGCCTCAACGCCTTTGGCATGCCATTCAGCGATGTCTCTCACCACGGTTCTGAACAGGTTTACATTCAAACCGCCGCACAGACCTCGATCTGTTGAGACCACGATGTAGCCAATACGGCTGATCTCGCGTTCGCGCATATAGATGTGCTTGTATTCAGGATTGGCATTCGCAAGGTGTCCGATCGCGCTGCGGATACGTTCGCTATAGGGTTTGCCTTCCGCCATACGCTGTTGGGTACGACGCATCTTGCTCGCCGCCACCATTTGCATGGCACTGGTGATCTTCTGCGTGTTTTGCACGCTGCCGATCTTGTTCTTGATTTCTTTTCCCACTGCCATCGAAAGTTACCTAGCTTGGATTAAAAGGTCTGTGTGTCCTTGAACTTTTTGATCGCATCGTGCAGCGTCGCCACAACCTCATCGTTATATGTTCCGTTTTCATCGACATCATTCATAAAGTCTGTGTGCTCAGACCGCATATAACTGATTAACGCCGCTTCGAAGTCGAGCACCTTATTCACCTCAACATCATCCAGATATCCCTCGTTTGCGGCGAAAAGTGCCGTCCCCATCTCCGACACCGACATGGGCGAATACTGCTTTTGTTTCATCAGCTCGGTGACCCGCTCACCATGCTCAAGTTGGCGTCGTGTCGCATCATCTAAGTCGGAGGCGAATTGGGAAAACGCTGCCAATTCACGGTACTGCGCCAGGGCGAGCTTAATGCCACCTGAAATCTTCTTCATGAAGGGCACTTGCGCTGAGCCACCCACTCTTGAAACCGACGTGCCGGGGTTCATGGCAGGACGCAGGCCGGAATTAAAGTTCTCCACTTCCAGGAAGATCTGCCCATCCGTAATCGAAATCACATTCGTCGGCACGAAGGCAGAAATATCACCCGCTTGAGTTTCGATCACAGGCAGTGCCGTGAGGGAGCCTGTTTTACCGGTCACTTTACCGTCTGTCATTTTCTCTACGTATTCGGCATTGACCCGAGCGGCGCGTTCTAAAAGGCGCGAGTGCAGGTAGAAGACATCGCCAGGGTAAGCCTCTCGTCCCGGAGGCCGTTTTAAGAGCAATGAAATCTGCCGGTATGCCCAGGCCTGTTTGGTCAGGTCATCATAAATAATAAGCGCATCTTCACCCGTGTCTCGAAAATACTCGCCCATGCTACAGCCGGCGTACGGCGCGATGAACTGCATCGGTGCAGGATCCGAAGCGCTTGCTGCGACAACGGTGGTGTATTCCAATGCACCATGTTCTTCAAGTGTGCGCACGATGTTCGCGATCGTCGACATCTTCTGGCCAATTGCCACATAGATGCATTTGATACCGCTGCTCTTCTGATTGATGATCGCATCGATCGCGATTGCCGTCTTACCGATCTGTCGGTCGGCAATAATTAGCTCTCGTTGGCCGCGCCCGATAGGCACCATCGCATCGACACATTTAAGGCCCAGTTGTACCGGCTGATCTACTGACTGACGTGCAATAACCCCTGGCGCTACCTTTTCAACTGCCGCATTGTGCTCAGCATTGATTGGGCCTTTGCCATCTATGGGATTGCCCAGGGCATCCACAACGCGCCCGAGGAGCTCTGGTCCCACCGGCACTTCTAGGATACGACCTGTGCAGCGTGCGGTCATACCTTCAGTCAAATCTTCGTAATCGCCGAGAATAACCACGCCGACTGAATCCCTTTCAAGGTTCAGCGCCATGCCATATAGCCCGCCGTCGAACTCTATCATTTCACCGTATTGGGCATCGGCAAGACCATGGATACGAACGATACCGTCCGAGACGCCTACAATCGTGCCTTCGTTTTGGGCTTCCGCCTTGACATCGAGCCCTTGAATGCGGCTCTGTATGATGTCACTGATTTCCGATGGATTCAGTTGCTGCATGATGTCTTCCTTCTGAGACTATTCGTTCGTGGCTATACCGCGACCAGGGAATCGGCAAGCTTAGCCAGCTTTCCACGCACGGATCCGTCGATGACAATGTCACCAGCGCGAATCACTGCGCCCCCTATGAGGTCCGCATCCACGCGGGTTTCAATCGTAATTTCTTTTTCAAACTTTTTGTTGAGCGAGTTTTTCAATGCATCCGTTTGCTCATCTGTGAGGGCGAAAGCAGAGATCACCTCGACATCCAGGCTCTTTTCTTCTTCTGCACGCAGAACTTCAAATTGCGTACGGATCTCCCCAACAAGGCTCAGCCGATCGTTATCAGCCAGCGCCTGCAGAAGTTTCTGACCGCGGTCATCCAGTTCTTCTCCGCAAACGTCTGCCAGTTGAAAAGCTTTCGCATTGCCTGGCAGATCCGGGCTCGCCAATAGCGCCCTCACCTGCGGTTGATCCGTCGTGCCCGAAAGCACTGCCAACATCCGCGACCACTGATCCAGGGAGGTATCACGTTTTGCCAGAGAGAATATGGCATTAGCGTATGGGCGGGCGATCGTAGCCAGTTCAGCCATGTCTAGAGCTCAGCCGCGAGCTTGTCGAGGAGCTCGCTGTGTTTAGAGGCATCCACCGCCCCTTCGAGCACCTGCTCAGCACCGCTGATCACCAGCGTCGATACCTGAGCGCGCAGCGCTTCTTTCGCGCGGTTGGTTTCCTGCTCTATCTCCGCCTTAGCGCCTTCGATCAAGCGCTCACCTTCTTGGCGGGCATCGTTCTTTGCCTCTTCAATCATCTGGTTGGCCCGCTGACGCGCCTGCTCGAGTATCCCGGCAGCTTCCTCTTTCGCCCGCGCCAACTCAGCTTCGGCACCGCTGGCTGCCTCGGCGAGCTTTTTGTCTGCCTCTTCCGCCGCGGAGAGACCTGCGGCAATGTTCTCCTGGCGTTCCTGCATCATCGCCTGCAAAGGCGGCCAGATAAACTTCATGCAAAACCACACGAACACTATGAAGGTAATCGATTGCCCAATTAGAGTGAGGCCTATGTTCATCGTCTTTCTCTTGTTGCTGTCTGTTTCGCTTCAGCGATTCTTATACGGGCCTTTGCGTACACGAGGGCCGGTAAGAGTCATCGTTAGCCTGCGAAAATAACGTAGAGACCAATACCTACAGAAATCATCGGCACCGCGTCGACCAGACCCAGCACGATGAACAGTTGCGTTCTCAGCATTGGCATGAGTTCCGGCTGGCGTGCCACCCCTTCGAGGTACTTGCCACCCAACACACCGACACCGACCGCAGCACCCACTGCGCCCAGGCCCAAAAGCAGTGCCCCGGCGATATTCATGAGTCCTTGTAATTCCATAGTTACTCCCAGTTGAGTTATTTACTTGTTATGTCTGCTAATGCTCATCTACTTCATGTGCCTGAGCCAGGTACACGATGGTTAGCACCGCAAAAATGAATGCCTGTAGCGTGATGATCAAGACATGGAATACCGCCCACGCCCATTGCAAGACACCACCAAGCAGGAAAAAGACCGTGCCTGCACCAAACATCACCGCAATCAGGATGAAGATCATCTCTCCCGCATACATATTGCCAAACAGGCGCAAGCCAAGAGACAGTGGCTTGGCGATAAGCGTAACAAACTCCAGGGTGAAATTGATCGGTATAGCCCACACAGACGGAAAAGGATGTAGCGAAAGTTCCTTTAAGAACCCGAGCAACCCCTTGCACTTCACGCTGTAGTAAAGAATCAGCGCAAAGACCGTCAGTGCCATCGAAAGGGTAATGTTCGGGTCTGTCGACGGTACGATCTTCATATGCCCTACGCCCAGGACCTGCGCGAGCATGGGTATCCAATCGACCGGAATGAGGTCCATCAGATTCATAAGAAAAACCCACACGAATATGGTGAGCGCCAGCGGGGCGATGAGGTCGTTCTTGGCCTCAAAAATGCTCCGCGTGGTATCGTCAATGAACTCAAAGATCATCTCTACCGCATTTTGTAACCCGCCCGGCACCCCCGATGTCGCAAGCACTGCGGCTTTGCGGAACAAAAAGGCAAATAACAGGCCGAGGCCAATTGACCAGGCCATAGAATCAACATTGATGGACCAAAAGCCCATCTGCCCTGCTTCCGCGGCACTGTGAGCAAAACCCCATGTACCATCTGGAAGCTGCCCATAAGTTAAATTTGTCAGATGGTGTTGTATGTATTGTTCTGTCGTTTGTGCCATACGGGCTTTGTCTCTTACTTCGCCAGGTTACCTTGTCTTTTACTTCGGGCCTTGTTCGTGTCCTTCGTGCCCGGGCCGTTATCTACTTCCAACAAGCCGCTTTTCGGCCCCTCTTACTGATCTACTGTTCAGTCTTTCGCTGATGTCGGGTCAGCCCCTGCCAATAGCCGAGTTGCGTCGCCACAAAGGTCACAAAAAACGCGAGCGGCTCTATGCCAATGTAGGCGATACAGACGGTCATCAAAATGACTGTGAGTGCCGTTCTCATGACACTCTGAGCCAATACCCAGGCTGCATTTCTGGTGCACTGTTGTATCAAGGCGTGAAACAACGTTGGCAAAACGACACACACCAGAGCCATCAGTGCAGATAACCCTGCTGCCCAGCCGATGAAGAAAAACAACACCGCACTTGTCGTACCGATACCTGCCTGAGCTGCAACGATGCGTAGAGCCGGACTCATCCGTCACGACACCCTGTTTACGGCGGCGCGCATTATACGAATCCTGCGAGTGGCATTCAACGTAACAAGCTCAGAAAGCATGTTTTTTTGAACGTTGGCCCTACCTACTCATCGCCGACACCGAGTTGGTTCAAAACACCCTGCAACTCTTCGAGTGAGCCGTATTTGATTTTCAACTCGCCTGCACCGGAGCTTCTATGTCGAATGCTCACCGCCGCACCGATCTTATCCATCAGGCGTTGTTCTAAACGCCGAGTTTCTGCGTCCTTAGGCGTCGTCTCGCGACTCGTTTTCCCCCCGCCCCCTCTGGACAGCTTGCGCACGAGCGCTTCGGCTTGCCGCACCGACAGCTTCTGTTTCGCGACAGTATGGCCAGCTCGATCCTGAGTGATGCCCTCTAGGGATAGCAATGCCCGTGCATGTCCCATTTCTATTTCGCCTCGCTCAAGTAACCCTCTACTAATCGCACCGAGCTGCAAAAGACGAAGCTGGTTTGCCACCGCGACGCGGCTCTTACCGACAGCATTGGCGATCTCCTGCTGAGTGAGGCCAAACTCATCTCGTAGGCGAGCAAATCCTTGCGCTTCTTCCAGGGCGTTTAGATCTTCGCGTTGCACGTTCTCGATCAACGCAAACGCTGAAGCCTGTTCATCAGTGACCGATTTCGATATCGCGGGAATCGACGTCAACCCCGCCATTTGCGCAGCCCTAAAACGACGCTCGCCGGCTATGAGCTCATAACCGCCCTGAGCACGCTCGCGCACAACGATCGGCTGCAGAAGGCCGGATGTCTTAATTGAGCCGGCGAGCTCTGACAGTGATTCCTCATCAAAATCCCGCCGGGGTTGATAGGGGCTCGGACTGATTTCTGTCAGCGCGAGCGATAATATTCCTTCCTGCGGCATGGTCGCCTGTTGCGACTGTGGTGCCTGCAACGTCCTGTCGGAAAGAAGCGCATCCAGCCCTCGTCCCAAACGTTTTTTAGTCATCGCTCCACCCCTTGATCAAGACCCGTCCTGTCCGGCCGTCGGAACCTCACCCGACTCCGGCGGCCCGCCTGTTACCGTATCTAGATTATCCCCGCTAAACGTTTGCGGTATGTGTTTCTGCCGCAACTCCCCAGCCAACGCCATATAAGCGACGGCTCCCCGAGAAGTGCGATCGTACAGGATCGCCGGCAGTCCGTGGCTGGGCGCTTCGGCAAGCCGAACATTTCGAGGTACAACTGTGCGAAAAACTTCGTCACCAAAGAAGCGGATTAATTGCCTGGACACGTCGCGAGTCAGACCGTTGCGTGGATCATACATCGTGCGCAGAATACCTTCGATTTCCAGACCCGGGTTGCCGTGTCCGCGCACGCCTTCAATTGTTTCAAGCAACGCCGACAACCCTTCCAGCGCGTAGTACTCGCATTGCATGGGTATGAGTACGCCATTAGCGGCCATAAGTGCGTTAACCGTGAGGATGCTCAAGCTGGGTGGGCAATCTATGATGACGTAGTCATAAGGCGATGCCTGGGTCACAAGCTTTTCACGCATCTGAAACTCTCGACCATCCGCCTGTAAGAGGTTGACCTCAGCCGCGGTTAAGTCGAGATTGGATGGGAGAAGCTCAAAACTGCCGCTGCACTTCTGCACGATGTCTTGTAGTGGCACGTCCTCAAGCAGCCAATTGTATATACTCAGCGCAACTTCATTCTTATCGATACCTGAGCCCATGGTCGCGTTCCCTTGGGGGTCGAGGTCGATAAGCAACACGCGTCCACCCGACATCGCCAGCGACGCGCTCAAATTAACACTCGTTGTTGTCTTGCCGACACCGCCTTTTTGATTAGCGACGGCGATAATTCGTGTCATAAGCGCTCCACAGTCACCATCGTATGCTTTTCTTCGAGTCCAGGCACCTGATAAGCGACACGTTGCGCTCTTGCATCCAACTCAATCTTGCGTTCCGTATCGTCAGTAGATTCGAAGATAAGCATGCATCCATTTAACGCCAATTTACTTTGTGCGCTCTGCCACATCACTTCGGTCGAGGCGACCGCACGAGCGGTAATGGTATCAAACCCACCATCGGACAGTGCAGTGACATCGGCGTGTACCACTTCGACGTTCTGAATTTCCAATGTCTGCACGACATGTTTCAAAAAACGGCAACGCCGCGCCATCCGATCACACAAAATAAATTCCATCTGCGGTTTGCTCACAGCAAGAGGAATCCCCGGCAACCCTGCGCCGCTGCCTATATCCAACACCCGCGCACCTCTGAGGTGGCGCCACGCACCGAGACTATCGAGGACGTGTCTTTCCAGCAGCCTTGGGATGTCGCGCCGTGATACCAGGTTGAAGGGCCGGTTCCATTTCACAACAAGATCCATATAGGCGGTCAGCTTTTCAACCTGCGTGGCGGTAAGCACCACCCCTAAGGCAATGGCGCCTTCGCTCAGCGCCTTGAGCATTAGCCTGGGCGCTCGTGCTGATTCATCGCACGACCCTTACGCTTAGCATGCACCAGCAGGATTGATAGCGCTGCCGGGGTCATACCGGGAATCCGCGCTGCCCGCGCGAGGGATTCCGGCTGGTTGCCTTTGAGCTTCTGTTTGAGCTCACTCGACAATCCTTCGATTTCGTCATAACGTAAGTCCAGGGGTAGCCGTAGCTGCTCGTGACGACGGATCCGTTCGATCTCCTTATCCTGGCGTTTTATATAACCTTCATATTTGGTTTCTATTGCAAGTTGAGGAAGGAGCGCCAGGTTATCTTCGTCTACCTGTCCAGCAAGGGCCTCGGCAAAGACGTTCGCTATCGTTTCAGGACGCTTAAGCAGATCCAGTAAAGTGGCTTCTTTTTTCAGTTCAATGCCAAGAATTGCAACCAACGGGTCGGTCGGTGCCAGCCTGCGGCCAGCGAGCGTATCTTTAAGCGCAAGCAATGACTGCCTTCGTTGTTCGAATGCCCCGAAGCGTTCGTTACTCACTAGCCCCATTTCATGGCCTAGCGGCGTTAACCGCTGATCAGCATTGTCCTGTCTCAAACGCAGACGGTACTCAGCGCGGCTGGTAAACATCCGATAAGGCTCGTTTGTTCCAAGCTGGATCAGATCGTCGATCAACACGCCAATATATGCCTCATCGCGCCGCGGCTCCCACGGCAACGCGCCCGCTACCTTACGAGCTGCATTAAGCCCTGCAAGCAATCCCTGGGCGCCCGCTTCTTCGTATCCCGTCGTGCCGTTAATTTGTCCGGCAAAAAACAGGCCCTCAATCGCTTTTGTCTCCAGGCTGTAACTCAAATCGCGGGGATCGAAATAGTCATATTCAATCGCATAACCCGGTCGAGAAATGTGCGCGTTCTCGAAGCCTTCTATGGATCGAACAAATTGAAGCTGTACATCGAAAGGAAGGCTTGTAGATATGCCATTAGGATAGAGTTCTGTTGTACAGAGCCCTTCAGGTTCTATAAAAATCTGATGACTTTCTTTTTCACAGAAACGAACCACCTTGTCTTCAATACTTGGGCAGTATCTGGGTCCTACGCCCTCGATTGCCCCTGAGTACATGGCCGATAGGTGCAGGTTGTCGTTAATGATTGCATGTGTGGTTTTGTTCGTCCGGGTGAGGTGGCAGTCGACCTGGCGAGGGTGTTCCTTTGGTGAGCCGTGGACAGACATAGTGGGTCTGGGGTCGTCGCCGGGCTGACGCTCCAGGTGTGAGAAATCCACGGTGCGTCCGTCTATGCGCGGTGGCGTTCCTGTCTTTAGCCGGCCAACGCGCATCGGCAATCCGCGCAGCCTTTCAGCAAGCGCTATGGAAGGTGCATCCCCGGCACGGCCACCGGCACGTTGTTCCTGGCCAACGTGGATTTTACCACCGAGGAACGTGCCGGTTGTCAAAACAACAGCCTGAGCACGGAACGTGAGACCCATCTCTGTAACAACGCCTGCCACTCGATCGCCTTCGAGAACGAAATCAACCACGGATTGTTGGAAGATCTGCAAACCTTCCTGGCGCTCCAACAAATCCCGCACGGCAGATCTGTACAGTGCCCGGTCCGCTTGTGCGCGTGTTGCCCTGACAGCCGGGCCCTTACTGGCATTGAGCGTTTTGAAGTGGATACCGGCTCGATCGGTTGCTCTGGCCATGATGCCGTCTAGGGCATCGATCTCTGCGACCAGATGGCTTTTACCGATCCCACCAATAGCCGGATTGCACGACATCTGTCCGATGGTTTCGATATTTTGAGTGAGAAGCAGCGTCCGGGCGCCACAACGCGCTGCGGCGGCCGATGCTTCGGTGCCAGCGTGACCACCACCGACAACGATGACATCAAAGGAATCCGGATAGTCCATCCGATTTACTGGAGGTGGTTTCGGGCGGCCAAGTATAGTGGCGAACCAGCCGAATGGAAGGCTTACTTACCTATACAGAACTCGCTGAAGATCCTCCCCAGAAGGTCATCTGGTGTTACCCGCCCTACGATTTCACCCAGCGCTTCGTGCCCGAGGCGCAAATCCTCCGCCAGCAACTCCAGTCCTTGCGAGCCAAGGCCGGCCCTAGATGCTCTTAAGTGTTCTTGCGCCAATATCAGCGCTTCCACATGCCGTTTGCGCGCGGTGAATTCCGTTGCCTCCCGGGTGATCCCTACGCGTTTGTGTATCAGTTCGACCAAGGCTTCCACCCCCTCACCCGTCTTTGCGGATAAGTAATGGGCATTATATTGACGTCGGGAAACGAGATCGCTCTTGTTTAGAAGGTTGAGCATTGTTGCCTCGTTTACACCGCTGCCTAGCTGGCTTTTTAAAGCGGAAAATTGTTCATCTGCATCTTCTGCTGTCGCATCGACAAGCAACAAAACCAGGTCTGCCCGTTCAGCTTCGGCCTGCGCCCTCCTCACCCCTTCGCGCTCTACCGGATCTTGCGTAACGCGCAGCCCCGCCGTATCAACCAGTCGCACAGGCACCCCCTTCAAGACGAGGTCAACTTTGAGCAGATCACGAGTAGTGCCGGGGACATCCGTGACAATCGCTGTCTGTTCACCAGACAACCTGTTAAGGAGGCTCGATTTTCCGGCGTTCGGTGATCCTAGCAATGCCACAGAGATGCCGTCATTGAGCACCCGCCCTTGAGCACTGGCATCTATCAGGTCTTCAAGGTCTCCACACAATCGAGCAAGATCTTCCGCCACTCCGTACTCGCCCAGGAAGTCCTCTTCCTCTTCGGGAAAGTCAATGCTCGCTTCTATGAGTATGCGGATCCGCTCAACCCCTGATGCCAGATCATGCACCCGCGCCGAGAATGCTCCCTGCAGAGATCTGGCTGCCGCCCGTGCTGCCGCTTGAGAACCGCTGGCGATCAGATCCAGTACCGCCTCCGCCTGAGCCAGATCCATTTTGTCATTGAGATATGCTCTTTCACTGAATTCTCCAGGGCGCGCAATTCGAGCACCCCGGCGGCAACAGACATCCAACACGTAATGCAGGACGGCCGGGCTACCATGGAGTTGTAGTTCAACTACATCTTCGCCTGTGAATGAACGCGGGCCCGGAAAATACAGCGCAATACCCTGGTCGACAATTTCCTCGTCGATGCGTACTTCGCTGTATATAGCGCGGCGCGGCGACAGGTTAGCGCCCGTCAAACCCTCGCCAAGTGCTCTGGCCTCTGGACCTGACAGACGTATGATCCCCACACCACCCTGGCCAGGTGGTGTCGCAACGGCGACGATCGTATCGAAGTCCATCGCACTTCGGTCAGCAAATACGACTCATGCCTGAGCCTTTTCTGCCTGTCGGTAGACGAATTGCTGTTGCGCTATCGATAAGACATTGTTGACTAGCCAGTAAAGGACCAGTCCGGCAGGAAAAAACAAAAATAAAACCGTGAACATAATCGGCATCATCTTCATCATCTTCTGCTGCATCGGGTCACCAACCTGAGGGTTCAGCGACTGCATGTAGTAGGTGGAGGCACCCATTAACAATGGCAATACGAAGTAAGGATCCATCTGCGCAAGGTCCTCAATCCAAAACATGAAGGGCGCCAGACGGAGCTCCACGGATTCGAACAGCACCCAGTACAGAGCAATGAAAATCGGCATCGGCAGGAGCATGGGGAGACAACCCCCTAACGGGTTCGCACCTTCTTTCTTGTAGAGTCCCATCATCTCCTTCGACAGGCGTTCCCGGTCGTTTGCATACCGCTCCTGGATCTTCTTCATCTGTGGTGCAACCCTGCGCATGTTCGCCATAGATTTATAACCGGCTGCAGATAACGGGTAGAGCACTGCTTTAACGACGATGGTCAACATGATAATCGCCAAACCCCAGTTACCAACCAGACCGTGGAGCCAGTCCAGCAAGGCAAACAGCGGTATCGCCAGCCACCAAAGAAAGCCATAGTCGATGGTCAGATTGAGGTTAGGCGAAATTTCCTCCAGGCGCTTTTGATCTTTGGGGCCGGCATAAAATTGTGCCTGCCATATGCCCGTCGAGGCCGGGGCCACATCTACCGGTGGCCCGGTAAACCCAAAGAAGTAATTGCCCCCCGCTTTTTTCGCGAAAAACCGGTTTGCTTGCCCCTCCGGCGAGACCCAGGCGGCAAGAAAGTAGTGCTGCAGGAAAGCAATCCATCCTCCATCTACACGGTGCTCAATACGTCCTTCATCGACGTCCTCAAACTCAACTTTGAGATAGCGTTCTTCGGGGGTGGTCAGCGCCGCGCCTACAAACGCTTGCATACCCAATGAAAACGATTCATCGGCTGCCGGTGGTCTGGCATCTCGTTTGATCTGCGAGAAGATGGCTGCGCGCATGGTTGAATCGGTGGAATTGGTCATTTCATAACGCACATCCATCAAATGGTCATCCGCCCTGAAGGTGTAAACCTTCTTAACTGGGACACCCTCATGCACGGTGGTCAGTACCACCTCTTTTTCGCCTTGCGAGATTTCATACATGGATTGTCTGACTTGATACACAGGTCGACCCTGACTGTCCGGCCCATGCGGCCCTATCAACCCACTCTGGGCAACATAGGTACGCGCCACACTGCGTTCAAGCAATTGGTAAGGCACACTCATTTGCTCTAACGACACGGGATAGTGCTTCAACTGAACGCGTACGATGTCCCCTCCTTCCAGGTCTATCCAGACGTTCAGTGCATTTGTAGTGACCTGTACGAGTCTGCCCGACAAACGTTCAGTTTCCGCGGCCGGGGCCACCAGAACAGGTTGTTCGCTCAGCATGCTCGCATCCGGTACATCAGATAGGGTCATCGATTCCGACGCGCCCACTACCGGTTGATTCGTTGTATCAATCGGCGCATCCGCGACGATATCGCTCGACACGACCGGCCTGTCGGAATATTCGATCGGCGCTCGCATTGCCTGTCGGTCATCGGTCCAAGCCAGGATGATCATGTACCCTGTTACCGCCAGCCCAACCAGCAAGACAATTCGCATAATTTCAGGGGGCAACATTAAGCATCCTCGCCAGTGGTACTTCTCGGGACAATTCCTGACTCGGGCACGAAATCAACACCGCCGGGATGGAAGGGATGACAACGCCCCAGACGGGCGATAACGAGTGCCGCGCCCTTCGTAAAGCCATGCGTTTCAAACGCATTTAAGGCGTAATGGGAACAGCTAGGGTAGAACCGGCACTGGGTACCAAGCCAAGGGCTTAGCGTCAGGCGATAGATACGGATGAGTCGGATCGCCAACCACACACAAACACTGTCCAGTCGCGATAGCGTTTTTTTTACAGGTTCCATCAACGTTTTACTAAATCCCAATCAATCATTCTTTCTTTCCCGCTACATTCGGTGTGCTTATTTGCCGGCTAGCGGACCATTTCGTTTAGCAGCTTATCAAGGTTGTGCTTTAACGCATCGTCTTCAATTGCCGCGAAAACTTGTACAACCAGATCATGGCCAGCCAGGTCGTCCTGGCAATGCCGGAACTGTTCTCGCACGATACGTTTGATGCGGTTTCTGCGCACAGCATTGCGATTACCTTTTTTAGGTACACTCACCCCTAACCGGGCGAAGGGCATTCTATTCTGAATCGCGCGGATGCGTAACGGTCCGTTGGACTTATTTATTGTTGGGTAACGCAGTACAGCCGTAAACTCCGTCGGACGTAATAAACGGTGGGTTCTCGGGAAGCGGGTTGAGCTCAGATGCTGTCCGGTATATGGGGTTGTCGAGGCAGGGGGTGGATTTAGACCGCCAGGCGTTTTCGCCCTTTGGCTCTGCGGGCATTGAGCACCTTACGACCGCCTTTAGTCGACATACGCGCGCGGAATCCGTGTGTTCTCTTTCGTTTCACATTACTCGGCTGGTATGTACGCTTCATAAGAGACCCTCAGCACAATATATCGAAGGGGGCGGGATTCTATGGACACGGTTTTGTACTGTCAAATATAAGAGTATTTATATTAATGATTATTTGTTGTTGTTACTTGTTAAGGCGCTCGAAAGCTGTGTGTAATAGGGATAGGTGCCTGTTTTACTTTGATTTTTAGCCGCGAAATTGTTGTGGATATTGCCCTGGTAAGGCGTGGGAAGAAAACTTATTAGGTGTGGACAGGTTTGCTTTTAGTGCGCGTAGCGAAGTTATCCACAGCTTCTCCAGAACGTTAATAACAATTAACTATGTGACCCCGGTCGGCGTAAATTGCTGTTGGCTCGTGTAAGTTTTTGAAATTCCAAGAGTTGGATAATCATTGTTTTTTTTCTGGGTTTTTTAATAGCTATTTGACGGTGCATGGGCTTAAATAATCGCCCGCTAAAGCAGCACACCTAAATTGTGTCTGCTTTCTTGTTGCAGGAATCGGTCGGTGCTTAAACCGGTAACGGTCAGGACAAGGAAACGAACGATGTATGGCCAAAGGGTCTAGCGGGCACAAAAAGAGAGCGGCGCGAGAAGGATAAGAGAGCCCGATATGGGCGTTTTCTGGGGATTCAGAAATATCAGGAGCAAGGCTACGTGGGAACGGGCATTTGGCAGCAGTGCTTAGGCAGGCTGGTAGAAGAGGTCGAACCGGACCAGTTCGATACGTATTTGAAACCCCTGCAAGTCCGGATGGAAGAGGGCACGGTGGCTTTGATGGCACCGAATATCTACGTGGAAGAGCAGGTGCGCGATGTTTACCTGGCTCGGATCCGGGGCCTGGTCAGTCAGCTATCGGGTTTGGATGAAAATGTAGACATCGTCCTCAGCGTCGGCGGTCATGAGCCGGGTCAGCCTTTACGTGCTGATGGATCGGGCCGGGCCGCGAAACCCAGCCACAACCTGAACAGTGAGTTTAACTTCGATACTTTTGTTGAAGGCAAGAGTAACGAACTTGCCAAAGCGGCGGCACAACAAGTAGCCGGTAACCCGGGTATATCGTACAACCCATTGTTGCTTTACGGCGGTGTTGGGCTGGGCAAGACGCACCTGATGCAGGCGGTCGGCAATGAGATACTCATGCGCAATCCAGAAGCCAATGTCGTTTACCTGCATTCGCAGCGCTTTGTACAGGACATGGTAAAAGCCCTGCAGCAAGGCACGATGCAGGACTTCATGCAATACTATCGGTCAGTCGACGCTCTGTTGATTGATGACATACAGTTTTTTGCGAAGAAACTTCGCTCCCAGGAAGAGTTTTTCCATGTATTTAATGCGCTCCTAGAGCGTGACCACCAGATGGTGCTGACTTGTGATCGGTATCCCCGCGAAATTGACGGCCTTGAGGAACGTCTTAAATCCCGCTTCGTATGGGGACTGACGGTAGAGGTAGAGCCGCCAGAGCTTGAGACCAGAGTGGCGATACTGATGAAAAAAGCGGAGGCTGAACAAGTAAATCTTGACCCCGCAGTTGCTTTTTTTATCGCAGAACGCATCCGATCGAACGTTCGAGAGCTTGAGGGGGCATTGCGTCGAGTGATCGCAAATGCCCGATTCACGGGTCGTCACATATCGGTCGACCAGGTTAAACGCGCATTGCGAGATCTGTTTGCGATCCAGGATCGGCAGGTGTCCATTGACAATATTCAGCGAACGGTTGCTGAGTACTACAATATCAAGCTTAGCGACCTACTTTCCAAGAGAAGAAACCGGGCAGTTGCACGTCCACGACAAGTTGCGATGGCATTGTCAAAAGAATTGACAAACCATTCGTTGCCGGAAATTGGAGATGCATTTGGCGGTAGAGACCACACAACCGTTCTGCATGCCTGTCGCAAGATCGCTGAACTGCGTGACTCGAGTGCTGACCTGGCAGAAGATCACAAGAATTTATCCCGTTTGCTATCTGCCTGAGCTGATTGAACGCTCTGGCGAACTTCGTGGCTAGGAGGCGTTATGAAATTCACTATCCAACGTGACTCACTGTTGAAAACCCTGCAGTTGGTGACGGGTGTCGTCGAACGCCGACAAACATTGCCGGTGCTTTCTAACCTCTTGGTGGTGGCCGCCGATAACCGTCTGGAATTGACGGGCACAGATCTAGAAGTAGAGTTGGTCGCTCAATGTGAAGCGTCGGTGGAACAAGCAGGCGAAGTCACCCTCCCCGCCCGAAAACTTGCAGATATCTGGCGTTCTTTGCCGGATGGATCCGAGGTCAGCGTCTCGGTGGACGGCGACCGTGCGATCGTGCGCTCTGGGCGTAGCCGTTTTACTTTAGCGACCCTACCAGCGGCGGATTTCCCCAAGGTCCCCAGCGGTGAATCGGATGTTTCTGTTGAGCTTGGCCAGGGCAGTTTGCGCGCGCTCATAGAAGATGTTTCGTTCGCTATGGCGCAGCAGGATGTCAGATACTTTCTCAACGGTATGTTGCTGGAAGTGACGTCCGATCATATCAGGGCTGTCGCGACAGACGGTCATCGGCTGGCAATGTCCACGTCAGATGGGGGCGCCGATGTGCCCAGTCGTGTGCATGCGATTGTGCCCAGGAAGGGCGTGCTGGAGATCAACCGATTGCTAGACGATCAAGATGCCACTATAGAGTTGCATTTGGGGGGTAATCACTTACAAGTGCAATCAGGGCCTTTCACTTTGACAACGAAATTAGTGGATGGGCAGTTTCCAGATTACCAGAAGGTTGTGCCAGCCGACGCCTCGCGCGCAATGCGTGGCGACCGCGAGACGCTGCGCCTGGCGTTTCAACGGGCTTCGATATTGTCGAATGAAAAGTACCGAGGAGTCAGGCTGACGATAGATGGCGAGCAGTTGGTTATCCAGGCGAACAACCCGGAACAGGAAGAAGCTGAAGAAGTAGTGCCTGTTGAATTTAACGGCGAAGAGCTGGAGATTGGATTCAATGTCAGTTATCTCCTGGATGTACTGGGTGTGCTTGATACAGAAGAAGTGCAGCTGAGCGTATCCGACGCCAACAGTTCGGCTTTGATCGAGGGGCTCGGTCACGAGTCGGCGGTTTATGTCGTCATGCCCATGCGGTTGTAAGCAGGCCCGGTGCACCTCGAGCGGCTGCACTTACAGGGGCTGCGCAATATTGCTGAGGCCTCACTCGAATTAGGCCCGGGATTTAATTACCTTTACGGTGAAAATGGGGCAGGCAAAACAGCGGTCCTTGAATCGATTTACCTGCTGGCGCGGGGACGCTCCTTCAGAGCTAGAAATATCAATCAACTGGTCTCTCAGGGCGTGGTTGAAATGTTGGTTCGAGCAGAGCTAAATAATGCCGCAGGGTTGCAACGCCTGGGCTTTTCCAGACGCATAGAGCAACAGTCTTCAGTCAACACGTTCAGCTTGAATGGTCAGCAGTGTCAGGGCTTTTCAGCGCTGGCGACTGAGCTCGCCGTGCAAACGCTTTTGCCCGATGCGGCAGAACTGGTTTACGGCGCGCCTGGTGAAAGACGAAGGTTTCTCGACTGGGGATTGTTTCACGTGAAACAAAACTACCTTAGTTTGTCCCGGCGTTATCACCGAACATTACAGCAACGAAATGCCTGGCTAAAAACCGTGTCAGGAGTGGATGGTTTAGGGGAAAAAGACGATCCCTGGTTGCAACAGCTGCTTGAGGCTGGAAGGGAAATAAGCATTGCTCGTGAGGAATATGTGAAGCTGCTTGAAATGCCCTTTACAGAGGCGCTGAGCTCGCTCAGCGGGGACATGGGTATGCATTTGGATTACGCGTGGGGAGGGCTGGTGAGTGAGGCAGAATGTGGCAAAAAAATGAGCGAATCTTTCGCCCGCGATGTAAAATTCGGGATGACCCACCGGGGTCCTCACCGGGCCGACATTTCGATCATCGTGGAGGATGCTGGCGGTGGTGCACCGGGACCGGAAAAGTCGAGCATGAAGGCAGGAGAACGACTTTCTCGGGGACAGGCTAAGGTTGCTGCATCAGCACTGATGTTGGCCCAGGTAGCATTGCAGAGAGCGCGCGTCGGACAGGGCAGCGTCGTGCTAATAGATGACTTGGGTGCGGAGTTGGATGCCGCGCACTGGCGGCGTTTTTTAGTGACCCTGGAACAGCTGGGTTGCCAGGTGATTGCGACCTCTACTCAACCACCCGACAAGCAGGGCTGGCTTACGGGAATAAATTGCGATGTGTTTCACGTGGAACAAGGCGCTGTCAGTCCTTGGAGAGCGAAGGATAACGGGTGAAAGCCTGGGAATTAATATAGGGCGATTGAATGTCTGAAGAAGAAAGTTACGACTCAGGAAGTATTACGGTCTTGCGAGGCTTGGATGCAGTACGCAAAAGACCGGGCATGTACATTGGTGATACTGAGGATGGGACAGGCTTGCATCACATGGTGCAGGAGCTGGTAGATAACGCCATCGACGAGGCGCTGGCGGGGCATTGTGATGAAGTGCATGTCTACATTCATCCGGAAGAAGCCATTACGGTGCGGGACAACGGACGAGGCATACCGGTGGACATTCACCCGGAAGAAAACGTTAGCGCAGCGGAGGTCATCATGACGACCCTCCATGCAGGCGGAAAATTCGACGACAATAGCTACAAAGTATCCGGTGGTCTCCATGGTGTCGGCGTATCGGTGGTCAACGCCCTTTCCGAAACGCTCAAGCTTACCGTGCGACGAGACGGTCGTGTGTACGAGCAGGAGTACAGGGATGGCGAGCCGGTCGCGCCCATGCTTGAAGTAGGGGAAACCAAAGAAAAAGGGACGGAGTGCTACTTTAAACCCTCCCCGGAAACCTTTACCAAAGCGCAATTTTCTCACGACATACTGGCTAAACGGCTGCGGGAACTCGCATTTCTAAACTCAGGGGTGAAAATCAACCTGATTGATGAACGTACCGGAAAGTCTGACGTATTTGTGTATGAAGGCGGGCTTCGGGCCTTTGTGACCTTCCTCAATCAAAACAAATCTGAGCTTAACGATGTCTTCCACTTCATCGTTGAGCGCGATGATGGTATGGGCGTCGAAATAGCGATGCAGTGGAACGATGGTTTTCATGAACACGTGATGTGCTATACGAATAATATTCCTCAAGGTGATGGCGGTACACACTTGGCCGGTTTTCGTGGCGCATTGACAAGGACGCTGAACAACTACATAGAAAAGGAAGGGCTATCAAAAAAAGCGCAGGTGGCCACCACCGGAGATGATGCCCGAGAAGGCTTGACAGCGGTCGTTTCGGTTAAGGTGCCGGATCCGAAGTTTTCTTCTCAGACGAAAGATAAGTTGGTTTCCAGCGAGGTAAAAACGGCGGTTGAACAAGAACTGCATCGCTTTTTTTCGGAGTATCTGGATGAACACCCACAGGATGCGCGTGCTGTCGTTAATAAGATGATCGACGCAGCGCGAGCGCGTGATGCAGCGCGCAAAGCCCGTGAAATGACTCGCCGCAAGGGCGCGCTCGATATTGCTGGCCTCCCCGGCAAGCTCGCCGACTGCCAGGAAAAAGACCCGGCGTTTTCAGAAATATTTCTTGTTGAAGGGGATTCTGCCGGGGGTTCTGCAAAACAGGGCCGAGACCGAAGAACCCAGGCGGTCTTGCCTTTGCGGGGGAAAATTCTCAACGTTGAAAGAGCGAGATTCGACAAAATGCTCTCCTCCCAGGAGATAGGTACTCTGGTGACGGCATTGGGGTGCGGAATCGGCGCGGATGAGTTCGATCCGGACAAACTCAGATACCACAGTGTCGTGATCATGACGGACGCCGATGTGGACGGATCTCATATTCGGACGTTGCTCCTCACGTTCTTTTTCCGTCAGATGGTTGAGTTGTTAGAACGCGGGCACGTGTTCATTGCTCAACCACCGCTGTACAAAGTGAAGAAAGGCAAGCAGGAACGCTACGTGAAAGACGACCCCGAGCTTAATGCCTATTTTATAGAGTTGGCCTTACAGGACGCCAAACTCTTTGTTAATCCTGACGCACCAGCCTTACAGGGCGAGCCGCTACAGGATCTCGTGTCGCGATTGCAGGGGGTATACGATCGGCTGGAAAAAATACGACGAAAGTACCCCTCGGAGGTTACCGAACCGTTGCTGCGTATTGGACCTGTGACAGAAAAGATGTTGGCTGAGGAAGAAGCAATGTCGGCATGGGCGCGCGACTTAAATG
This sequence comes from Pseudomonadota bacterium, assembly GCA_036338285.1. Taxonomy (GTDB): domain Bacteria; phylum Pseudomonadota; class Gammaproteobacteria; order Pseudomonadales; family Azotimanducaceae; genus UBA4421. The sequence goes on along the minus strand of JAYZCO010000001.1, from coordinate 100,275 downwards.
AATTGTTGGGAGGTGTGGTCGACGGCAATGCCCGGGTCGATATAGAGTTCGATCGTGAGCACCAGATGTTCATCGTCGTTGTGACGATCATGCTCAAAGGTATTACGGAGAAGATCCGTCTGGACAAAAACTTTTTCGCTGGTCCGGACTATCGGGATCTGGGCGCTATCGCTGATGAATTGGGAGGCTTGTTAGAAACAGGCGCCTACGTTCAGCGAGGTGATAAACGCCACAGTGTGGACCACTTTGTTGATGCGTTCGCCTGGTTGCTGACCGAGGCACGAAGGGGTGTGGATATACAACGATATAAAGGTCTGGGAGAGATGAACCCGGATCAGTTGTGGGACACCACGATGGACCCCAATGTTCGCCGAATGTTGCGCGTCACGGTAGAGGATGCGATCGGAGCTGATCTGATGTTTACAACACTGATGGGTGATGATGTGGAACCGCGGCGAGAGTTCATTGAGTTAAATGCGTTGTCGGTGGTCAACCTGGATGTTTAGGAGCCCTAATGAAACCTAAATGCCGGATTCCAGCTTCATTGGGTTGGTCGAGCAATAGCTAACGCTTCTGCAAACTCGGCAAGTGAATCAAACACCCATCGTGTCCGGCCCCCTTCAGCGATGGTGCGTGCGCCGTTTCCCGTTCGTACGAGTACGGGCCGGCAGCCTGCCGCAGCGGCCGCTTCAAGGTCCCGCCGGGAATCTCCAACAAACGCTGTAGCGTCCGGTGCGATATCGAAGGTCCGCATCGCGTCGAGGAGGAGTCCGGGTGAGGGCTTACGGCAGTCGCAGTGTGCGTCTGGCAGGTGCGGACAGAAGTACACATCGACCGCGGCGCCGCCGGCGTTGGCAATCAAGCCATGCATACGTTGATGTATGGCCGCCAGTGTTTCGAGGGTGAAAAGCCCGCGGCCAATACCTGATTGGTTGGTGCAAACTGCAATCGAGGCGAATGTCTGGATGCGAACGATCGCTTCTATTGCGCCTTCAACCGGGCGCCATTCGGCCGGTTGACGAATGAAATGTTCACTCTCTTCGTTAATGACACCGTCTCGATCGAGTAAGACGAGTTCTAAGCCGGAGAAAAGTTCAGAGGCGGGCATGGCACAGAATATAACAGGCGCGCAGGAAGTAGTCAGGGGTGTCGCGTGTCAGAGTTTGGAGGTCCCTCAATATAGACAGGTCCGTGTAAGATGGTGTCATGAATAAAGAGATAATCCGATGCGGGTGGTGTACAGGTGATCCCTCCTATGAGGCGTACCATGATGAAGAATGGGGTGTGCCGATTAAGCGTACACAATCGTTGTTCAGGTTGTTGTCTTTGGAAGGGATGCAGGCAGGCCTCTCTTGGATAACCGTATTACGCAAACGTGAAGCGATGGAAAGTGCCTTTTTTGGGTTCGACCTCGAACGGCTTGCCACTTCCGGGCAGAACGAAATAGAGGTCTGGCTCACCAATGAAGGATTGATTCGACATCGGGGGAAATTAGAGGCGCTGGTGAATAACGCCAGACGTACACTGGAGGTGGAGAATTTTGCAGAATTCCTGTGGACCTTTGCGCCAACAGACCGGCCGGTCTATGCCTCTCTCAAAAGTGTCCCCGCACAAACAGAGGCATCAAGCAAGATGTCGACGGCGCTCAAAAAATTGGGGTATCGATTTGTCGGCCCCACCATATGTTATGCGTTCATGCAGAGTGCCGGTATGGTTAACGATCACGTGACTTCTTGCTGGCGGCATGGCCCTTGTGAATCGTTGCAATTGGCCGATAGCGAGCATGCTTGAGTGATACACATACTGAGAGGGATGGTGCGGCTGCTGTTATGGGGTGCCGCGCTAGCCAGCCCGTCATTCGCGCGCAAGATTGCCCGGCTTATGGCAAGGCTGAGTCGTCTTTCTGAAAGTTACAACGTGACCCAGATCAATTTGACGACGTGCTTTCCAGACGAGGATTCACAATGGGTGCAAAGGCTCACTCGACAGAGCCTGGAACACATGTATTTCATGTTTTTCGAGATTGCACAACTTCGTCACTGGGACTATGAACGCCTCATGGCGCACGTAGAGGTGGAAGGGCAGGCCCTGCTGGATGAAGCGCTTTCGCATAAAAAGGGGCTGTTACTACTGGTTCCTCACTTCGGCAATTGGGAGTTAATGTGTGCTTATCTGGGCAGGAACTACGCGCTTGCAGCATTGTATGAGCCGCCGAAAGTTTCCAGCCTACAGGCGCTCATCGTTGAATCGAGGGAGCGTTTTGATGGGGTTATGTATCCGCTGGACACGGGTGGATTGCGCAACGTCATGCGCCACTTAAGCGATAACGGCCTTGTTGCTTTGTTGCCGGACCAGGTCCCCGCCAGGGATGCAGGTGTTTATGCCGATTTTTTTGGCCAACCAGCATTGACCATGAACCTTGCCCACGAACTCATTGTGCGCAAACAGCCGGCGGTGCTGCTTGGCTCTGTGGAGCGCCGCCTGCATCGAGGCGATGAGGGATATTGCCTGCGTTTTCAGACGATTACGCTGGATGAGGTGTTGGATAATAAATCGACGGCCCGGTCTATCAATGCGGCGGTTGAACAGGTGGTGTTGCGCGCACCAGAGCAATACCAGTGGGAGTACAAGCGATTCAAACGTCCGCCGACACTCGGTAAAACGAGTATTTATCGGCGCCAGTAAGCGGGCGTGAGGAGTACCAAGACAGTGAAGATCTCGAGCCGCCCGAGCACCATCGTGAACATCAGCAACCATTTAATTTCCGGGTCAAGAGAAGCGTAATTCAACGCCACGTCGCCGAGCCCGGGGCCGAGGTTATTCAGACAAGCCCCGACCGCGGAAAAGGCAGTAGTGAAGTCAAGGTCTCCAACCACCATGATCAATGTGACCATCATGAGGAAAACGAAGACGTAGACGCTGAAAAAACTCCATACGGCTTCCACGAGGCGTTCTGGAACAGGGTTTTTGCCGAGCTTTATCGGGAAAACACCGCTCGGGTGGATCAGGCGCATCACTTCGCGCTTGCCTTGTAGATAGATCATCACCACACGAATCATCTTGATGCCGCCCGCTGTGGAACCAGCGCAACCACCGGCGAAGGCGGCCAACAAAAGAAGTATCGGTGCCACGGATGGCCAGGTGCTGAAATTGTGTGTGGTAAAGCCGGTTGTTGTGGCCACTGAAATTGTCTGAAACAGACCGTCGCGGATTGGGCTGACTCCGTCGACGGGATGGACATAGAGGACCGAACACACGATGACGGCGACCAGAACCAGGACGCCGAGGTAGGTACGCACTTCCATATCGAGCAGATAATGCACCGGGTTTCGCCGGCGCCAAACCAAAAAATGCAGTCCGAAATTGATGCCGGAAAGCACCATGAAAGTCATGGCGACGGCTTCTATGAGCGGGCTATCAAAAAAACCAATGCTTGCATCGTGGGTAGAGAATCCACCAATGGCGACGGTGGAAAAACTATGTGCGATGGCGTCGAAAACATTCATGCCCGCAAGCCAGTAAGCAATTGCGCAGCCGACGGTCAGGCTGAGATAGATGTACCAAAGCGCTTTGGCCGTTTCTGTGATTCGCGGCGTGAGCTTGTTGTCTTTGAGTGGCCCGGCAGATTCGGTGCGGTACAGCTGCATGCCGCCGATTCCGAGCATCGGAAAGATCGCGACGGCCAGCACGATAATGCCCATACCACCGAGCCATTGTAGGAGCTGGCGATAGAACAAGAGTGACCGGGGCAAATTATCGAGGCCTGTGATCACGGAGGCCCCGGTGGTGGTTAACCCGGACAGGGATTCAAAAGCGGCATCTGTGAATGAAAGGCTCGTCATGTCGCTCATGTACAGTGGGATGGCGCCGAAAAGACCAAGGCCCAGATAGAAAAGGGCTGTGATGAGAAAGCCATCACCACCCCGCAGTTCACGTTTGCGACGAAGGGGTAACCACATGCTGAGACCGACCATAAAAGTGATCGCGAACGCCAGCCCGAATGTGCGTGCCGTGCTTTCGCCAAGATACATCGCAAGTAGTCCGGGCAGCAGAAATGTAAAGCTGAAACATGTCAGCAAAGTGCCGGTGATACGGAAGATTACAGCGAGGTGCATGTCTGGCTCATTGCGTGCTCAAAAGGCAGTCTCATGGCGATTGGGCTAGAAAAACGTGAGGCCGACCTGAAAGAGACGCTCTACTGCACGAACATGCTTTTTGTCGACGAGGAAGAGAATGACATGGTCGTCTTGTTCAACCATAACATCGTCATGGGCAATCAGAACTTCTGTGCCGCGCACGATCGCACCGATGTTGGTTCCGGGCGGCAGATCGATTTCGCTGATTCGGCGACCCACGACTTTAGAGCTCTTGGCATCGCCGTGAGCAACTGCTTCGATGGCTTCGGCGGCACCACGGCGCAGGCTGTGAACGCGGGCAACATCGGCCCGCCGTACATAAGAAAGCAGACTGGAGGTCGTGGCCTGTTGGGGAGATATGGCGATGTCGATTTCGCTGCCTTGAACAAGATCGACGTAAGCAGGTTTGGAGATCAGCGTGATGACCTGGCGCACACCCAGGCGCTTGGCCATGAGCGAAGACATGATGTTTACCTCGTCGTCGTTGGTCACTGCGCAAAATGCGTCGCACTGCTCGATGTTTTCTTCAGCCAAGAGTTCACCGTCTGTCGCGCTCCCCTGAATGACGACTGTGTTTGTTAGCTGGTCGGCGAGAGTTTTTGCCCGAGCGGCACTGGTTTCAAGGATCTTGACGACGTAGCTGTCTTCGATGTTGGCAGCCAGGGAAGCGCCGATGTTGCCACCACCGGCAATCATGATGCGCTTAAAGGGCCTTTCAACTTTGCGCAGCTCACCCATGACTGCATCGATGTGTTCTTTGGGCGCGATGAAGAAAACTTCATCGTCGGCTTCAATCACAGTGTCGCCCCGAGGGATGATGGCACTGCCGCGCCTGAATATAGCCGCGACGCGCGTGTCGACATGTGGCATGTGTTCGCGAAGAAAACTCAGCGCCTGCCCAACAAGAGGGCCGCCGTAGTAGGCGCGCATGGCTACAAGTTGTACGCGCCCGTCAGCAAAATCCAGCACCTGTAGTGCCCCGGGGTGCTTCAGGAGTTCGTGGATGTGTTGCTTAACAACGTGCTCGGGGTTAATGAGGACGTCAATGGGCATGTGTTCTTTGCTGAAAAACCCCTTGCGGCTGCTGTATGTTTCTGCTCTCACGCGGGCGATCTTGGTTGGCGTGCGAAAGAGTGAATAACACACCTGACAGGAGATCATGTTGACCTCATCGCTTGAAGTGACCGCGACGATGATGTCGGCGTCGTCCGCCCCTGCTCGACGCAGAATATCCGGGTGACTCGCCCACCCTACGGTGGTTTGTATATCCAATCGATCGGCGAATACTTGCAGACGATTCGGATCGTGGTCGACAAGTGATACATCAAATGATTCTTTTGCCAGGTACTCTGCCAATGTGCCGCCGACTTGGCCGGCGCCTAAGATGAGGATCTTCATCCTTCGATTACCTCAGGACGACGCAGGCGAGCGAAATAAAACCCGTCTGTACGCGCATCAATGGTTTTGGGTGGCACGGCACTGTCCGTTGGCATCAGCTGCCAACCGTGGCGTCTCGCATGCCCCACTGGCAATGTGATGGAATCGATGAGGGGCCTTGTGCTTCGTTCGGTCTCTTGATTGGTCACGAATCTCTCGATCACCTCGTCGTTTTCCTGATCCAGGATGGAGCAGGTGCAATATAGAAGAGTACCCCCGGGCTGAAGCATTGACCACAGGTTGTTCAAGAGCATCAACTGTTTTTCATTATGACGGGCAATGTCCTCGGGCTTAAGCAGCACTTTAATGTCTGGATGCCTGCGCATTGTGCCGGTCCCGCTGCAGGGTGCGTCGATAAGAATGTGCGAAAAGTGCTGACCATCCCACCAATCGTCGGTTGCCGCGTCTGCTATTTTGATGCTGACTTTGTGACCCAGGCGGTCTCTGGATTGTACAGTTAGCTCAGCGCGTCGAGGATCAACTTCGGTGGCGTAAAAATCGCCTTTTACGCCCAATTGCTGTATTCGTTCGATGCTGTGGAACAGTTTCCCCCCGGGGCCGGCACATGCATCGAGGGCCAGCCACGGCTGTGGGCACCCGGCGTCTGGGAACAACAGATGAGCGGCATACTGAGCGCCCAGGTCCTGTACCGAAACGAGCCCTTCCCGAAATCCCGGTAGCTCGTCGACGGGCCTCGGCTGATCAAGGATCAGCGATTCTGGCAGTGGTGTTTGTCGATAACCTATGGCGGCTTTGTCAAGTACAAGCCGATAAGCGTCAGGCGCGACTTGGCTCGTGTTAATACGCAGCGTCATGGGCGCCCTTTGCAAGGAGGCAAACAGAAAGGCATCGGCCTGGGCAGGATGCTGGGCTCGGATTTGAGTCACCAGCCAGGGGGGAAATTGTTCCACGGCGGGTAAGTGTGAAAAAGAAGGGTTTAACGATTGATCGGTTTGGTTTTCGATTTGGCGCGCGATACGCCTTAGGATGGCATTGATCAGGCCTTTAGCCCAAGGCTTTTTCTTGACCACCGCGACCGTCTCATTGATGGCGGCATGGCTTGGAATGCGCATAAAATGAAGTTGGTAAGCGCCCACTAACAAAAGACACATGATGTCATAGTCTTTGTTTCGCAGGGGTGATTGAAGAAGCGCCTCGATCTCTTGCGTCAATCCTGGGAGATAGCGCAACACGCCATAGGAGATTTCACGAGCGAGCGGCGTCAGGGGGGTTCTTGATCGCTCAAACCAATCAATCGTTCGGTTTTGTTGCGTGACGACGCGCACCGCTTCTACCGCGGTTGCGCGATCATTATTCACTTGAGCCTCATACGAGCAACGTTCCGGGAGCCAAAAACTGGCCATACCCAGTGAGCATGCCATTCGGGTCCAGGCTTGATCCTTTGCCGAATTCAGGTCGGATTTGCTTTATACGCAACCGATCAGTTGCACATTGGATGTAAAGGCCGTTTTTGTTAAGCGCTGTGATGGTACCGGGTGGATGTGGCGTAGCATCTTGGCCTGCTTGAACATCTGCTGTAAGCAGTTGAAAGCCGCGTCCATTTATCTGACAGCGCACGGGCATTCGGTTAGCTAAAGCATTGATACGCCTAACATTTTCAAGGGCCGGGCGGGAAAAGTCCAGGTGCCGGTCAATGGCGGTCAATTTGGCTGCATAAGTGAGGCCTTCAGCCGGCTGAGGCAGCGGTTCTGGTAATGGTGTTGAATTGTCTCGCGCGCCAATGAATGCGTGGAGCGTGTTGATCAGAGTACGCGCACCCCCTCGGGCTAATTCATGTTCAAGCGTCGTAATGGGCATGCCCTCTGTGATTTTGACCGTTGAGAGGCTGTATACCGGGCCGGCATCGAGCGCCTCGTCCATGCGCATAATCGACGTGCCCGTTTCGGCGTCTCCGGCCATGTATGCACGCTCAATAGGGGCCGCCCCCCGCCAGCGTGGTAATAAAGACGCGTGTACGTTAATGCATCCCATCGGCGGAATCGTCAGAACAGGTTTTGGCAGGATGAGGCCATAAGCAACGACGATGACGACTTCGGGGGCAAGGCTTGCCAAGTGATTCACTGTCTTGGCCTCTCTAAAGTGCCGCGGTTGCTCGACCTGGAGGCCGGCTGTTTCGGCAAGGACTTTCACAGCGGATGGGTTGATCTTGCGGCCTCGCCCACTGGGTCGGTCCGGCTGCGTATAAACAGCGCTCGGTTTAAATCCAGAGGTCATCAGATCGGTCAGTATACGGGCGGCAAAAGGTGGGCTGCCTGCAAAGACAAAGTTGAGATCAGGCACTTTGTTTTTGCTGCTTTAAGAGCTTTTTGCGGATTCTATTGCGCTTCAGGCCCGAGAGGTAATCTACGAAAAGTTTACCATCGAGGTGATCGCATTCGTGTTGAATACAAACAGCCAATAATCCTTCTGCTTCAAAAGCGTGCTCTTCTCCTGTTGTGGTTTGAGCGTGCACGCTAATTTTTTCGGCTCGATGCAGTACCTCGTAAAAACCGGGAACAGACAAACAACCTTCTTCCGCTTCAAATGGATCACCATGCAATACAAGCTTGGGATTGACGAGCACATGAGGCTCGTTTTTTGATTGCGAAACATCGACCACTATCAGGCGTACATGTACATCGACTTGGGTTGCCGCCAAACCGATACCCGGCGCTTCATACATTGTCTCCAACATGTTTTCTGCCAGTTGATGTAATTTGTCGTCGTACAGAGTGATGGGGACTGCCTTGGTTCTGAGACGAGGGTCCGGATATTGAAGAATGTTAAGTAAACTCATCGGCAGGAATAGTGTGCGTGAACTGTCTCTAGTATTGCTCTAAGTCGTACTGCTAAGATGATCGAATTATAGCTGTTAGCGCGTGTGTATTCGAAGTTTATGGTAGCAAGCGGATAAACAGCGGGCGTCATGTCTTGAGGTAGGGTTATCTATGTGCTGCATGATGCAGACGACCGCTGTATGTGTCACGGGTGCTGTTGGGCCGGGGAACCTTTGCCAACAAGCCGATGTCAGACAAATTCATGCCGCCTAGCCAGGGCGCTAACAAACAAAGGAAGTGTGCAGACGTGAATCCCGTCATTCGGCCTATACTAAGGAACGCTAGTAAATGCTTACTAACCCTGTTGGCCATAGTCTCAGCCACTTTTTCCTCAATGGTCGCGTTTTCCGAAGACCTGGAACAGTATCTTAAACCTGGCCACCCGGACGTCTATACCGTTGTTAAAGGCGATACGCTTTGGGATATCAGCGGCACTTTTCTTTCAAAGCCATGGCTGTGGCCGGAGATTTGGCAGATCAATCCGCAGATAGAGAACCCGCACCTAATCTACCCGGGCGATGAGATTTCGCTGGTTTATGTGGGCGGACGCCCGCGTCTTGCCCTTAAGCGCGGCAAGGCGGGCCGCACTTTTAAGATGACGCCTTCAGAGACGGTGAGCCTGGAGCCACAGATTCGTTCGACGCCACTCGAATCGGCAATACCTACGATCAGTTTGGATGCGATACGCGGCTTTCTCGTGCAAAACCGAGTGGTTGAACCGCAGGTTTTAGAAGCCTTGCCCTATGTCGTCCAGGGAGAAAGCGAACGCTTAGTGCTGGGTGCAGGTGACCGGGTTTATGTCCGCGGCCAACTCAATGACGGCGAGGCGTTCAGCATCGTCAGGAAAGGACCCGTATATACAGATCCGCAAACGCGGGAAATCCTTGGCCGGGAAGCAACGTATATTGGTATGGGCATAGCGGTTGCACAAGATGTCGATGTGGCGACCTTACGGATTACGGGCACGCGCGAAGAGGTACAGATCGGCGATAGGGTGATGCCGACCGAAGAACGTAGAGTAGAGGCCAATTTTTTCCCAAGTGCACCGGATGGCGAAGTTGAGGGTGAACTTATCTCGGTATTCGGTGGTGTGACTCAGGTTGGCCAATACGATGTGGTGGTGTTAAACCGTGGCGAGCGGGAAAATGTAGAGGTTGGGAATATCCTGGCGATATATAAAAAGGGAGCGCTTGCCCGGGATCGCATTGCCAAAGAGACGATACGGCTACCCAGCGAACGGGCCGGTCTGCTCATGGTATTTAGAACATTTGAAAAACTATCCTATGGCCTGGTGCTCGTGACTGAGCGCCCACTCTCAGTGGGCGATGAGGTGAAGAATCCATAAGACCCAGCGGCTGCGCGGCCCCGTTTGTAACTGAAACCCGCATCGGTCTGGGCGCGTGTACGCGTCCGGCGCACAACAGGTGAGGTTATTCTCGCCTGTTTTGTTTGCGACGCCGATTTAAGGTTGCGCTTGAATTCACGGATCCATCATCAGGAGCAGATCAATGACCCCGGATACTGCTGCGTTGGTAGAGTTGATATCGAAGTGGCCACGTAAGGTTCTGACCCAGGCGATTGATCAGGGAGCGGGAGACGCCGCGGAGATTGATGCCTGGATCAAGCAAGCACGGCCAAAACAGTCGCGATTTCATAGAAGTCAAAAGCAATATATAACAGCACCGGGTGATGAGGTGGTCGGCTATTTCGATCAACGATTCCCTGAAGTCTTGAGACAGATTCCCGACCCTCCGCTGGCGCTGCAAGTCAGGGGTAATGCCGCTCTGTTGGGAGAAGACGCGGTTGCTATCGTGGGGTCGAGACGGTGCACGCGCCAAGGTGGTGAACTCGCTGTGCGGTTTGCAGAAGCCCTGGGTGATGCCGGTTTGGTCGTTGTTTCGGGGCTTGCTATCGGGATTGACGGTAGCGCCCATCGAGGCGTGCTCAACAAGGGCGTGCTTAACAAGGATGCACGAACCGTTGCCTGTCTCGGTTCCGGTCTTTCACGTATTTATCCGCGAGCCCATGAAACTCTGGGTCGACAGATTGTCGAGCAGGGCGGTGCGCTCGTGAGTGAATATGCGACAGACGTCGAAGCAAGACCGTATCAATTTCCGGAACGCAATCGACTGATCAGCGGGTTGTGTCGAGGTGTCGTGCTGATAGAAGCTTCACAAAAAAGTGGCGCACTGATTACCGCCAGATTTGCGCTTGAGCAGGGAAGGGACGTCTTTGCGCTGCCCGGGCCTGTGACGAGTCATGTGAGTCAGGGGTGTCACAGGCTCATTCGAGAAGGTGCGGAACTGGTGACTTCGGCTGACCAGGTGCTTATTGCCCTCGGTATTGATTGTGCACCTGACTTAAAACAGCGTGATCTACTGCCATCACAGGGGTATTTGCTGCAGATGATCGACGGTTATGCCAAGACATTTGATGAACTGGCCGACCTTACCGGGTGGTCGGGTGACCATCTTTTACAAACACTGACATTAATGGAGCTTGATGGAATTGTCCGCCAGGGTAGTGACGGGTATATTGCGATGTCCTGATGTTTAAGTGAGAGAAACGCGCCATGGCTTGGGTTGCAATATTGATGGGCTCTGAATCAGATTGGCCGGTAATTCAGAGTACGACTTCTGTACTAAAGGATTTAGGTGTCGAATTCGAAGTGAAGGTGAGCAGTGCTCATCGTACGCCAGAAGAGACCAGGACCTACGTCAGCGATGCTGAATCCAGGGGCTGTGGCGTTTTCATTTGTGCAGCTGGCATGGCAGCGCATCTAGCCGGTGCCGTCGCAGCACACACGGTTAAACCCGTGGTGGGGGTACCGATAGACAGCGGACCATTGCAGGGTTTTGATGCCTTGTTGTCCACCGTGCAAATGCCAGGTGGCATTCCGGTTGCAACCGTGGCGATTGGCAAAGCCGGCGCGAAGAATGCAGGCTACCTTGCCGCGCAGATACTCTCGTTGGGTGATTCAGGACTCGCTGAGAAGCTCGGCGCAGACAGAGTCGCGAACCGCGAAAAGATTGCGCAACAAAATGCATCGGTACAGGCGGACCTTTAATTCTTGGCCGGCTTCAAACTCGGTCTGCCCGAGAGACTGATTGAGCATGAACGACATTGCGCAAGCCGCCCAAACAATTGCCTCCGGCGGTCTCGTACTGCACGCCGCGGAGGGCGTCTGGGGATTTGCCTGTAATCCGCAGGCTCGATACGCCGTAGAGCGAATTGTTGCCATAAAGGGGCGAAGTTGGGACAAAGGGTTCATTGTGATCGGTGCTCAAAGTTCTTATTTTGAAGCAGAGCTCGGTGCAATTGAGGCAGATCGACGTCGCGGTATCGAGGCCACCTGGCCTGGCCCGCATACGTGGATATTGCCTAACGTGCGCTTTGCCGAATGGATTACGGGCGCAAGGTCGACAGTTGCCTGCAGGGTGGTAGGCCACGAACAAGCTCGAGCGCTGTGCCGAGCCTTTGGAGGGCCACTCGTTTCGACGTCTGCCAATGTGTCGGGTACTGAGCCAGCCGTAGATGAAGCGGATGCCAGAGCCAGGTTTGCATCCGAGGTTGACTTCGTTCTAAGTGGCCAGGTCTTGAATCCAGGAGAGCCGAGCACCATCCATGCGCTCGATGGGTCAATCCTCAGAGGACAACATGCCGGGACTGAGGCCACAGGAAGGTAGATGAGCGGGAACGAACCGAGCAGGCGATTTCAGGTAGTAGGCGACCCGGTAGCACACTCGTTATCGCCACATATACACACGCTTTTTGCCGCCCAGTTTGGTCACCCTGTCGAATATGGACTTGAACGAGTAGGTGCTGAAGCCTTTGTAGATCGGGCCGAAGCATTCAGAAAAGACGGTGGCGAGGGTATGAATGTCACCGTTCCTCATAAAGAGATCGCTTTTCGCTATGTTGAGCAAACAGATGCAAACGCCAAGGCTGCAGGCGCGGTGAACACCATCCGCTTTAGCGGTAGAAAGGTTGAGGGGTTTAACACCGACGGATTAGGGCTGGTTGCAGACCTCACACAGCGATGGCGACTAGAACTAAACGGTAAGCAGCTCTTGCTGCTTGGCGCGGGTGGGGCATCGCGAGGAATATTATTGCCTTTACTGCGGGCCGGAGTGCGCTCTATTGTTATTGCAAATCGTACCGTTTCTAAGGCAGAGGCACTGTGTGTTGCACTTGCCAAACATGGGTCGCTGGGCGAGCTTCGGGCAGTAGGTCTCGATGATGCTTTGAGGCGCATTGAGGCGGATCTCATCGTTAATGCCACCTCAATCGGACTGAGTGCTAGCGAAACGGAGGCTGTACGTCTTTTGCCGTTGAGCGAGTCCCAGCTTAAGCATGCGTTCTGCTACGACATGAGCTATGGCGACAAAGCGGGCTTCCACCGGCGAGTTCAGGCGGCAGGCGGGACAAGCGTTGATGGGCTCGGCATGTTAGTCGAGCAGGCTGCAGCCAGTTATGAGATCTGGTTAGGTGTTCGACCGGACACGCAACCCGTTTATAAGGAACTACAGACGCTCACCACACCGCCCAACGCTGCATCATGAGGCGGCGGTTTGTGGCAGGCGTGGTCTGTCCGCAGTGTCGGGCGCTGGATCGTATCGTCATTGAAAGCAAAAGTAAGGACGAACCCGTTGAACGACAGCGGTGTGTTGAGTGCGGGTATGTGTCGGCCCGTCCCAGCGGTGGTGTAATGCATGCGGGCATACCGAGAGGAAGGCCTGAGCAACGTGACACCGGCCGGCACAACGCGCCCCAACCGGTAAGAATTCTCGATCCTGAGGCACGGCCTGAGCCGAGCAAACCAGGCAGTCAAAGTTGAAGCGGTGTCTGCTGTCGAAATCTTTGTGGACGATAATTGCGCGTTTGGCGACTACTGCTGATGTTTCTGATTACGTTAAACTTCGGGCCCGCACACGAAAGATAAGACGATACAACACCATGACTGAGTTGAGTAAAGCGCCGGTCGATGGGCGTGAGTACTTGGAGATGGTCAAGCCCGGAGCGCTTTCGCTGGCATTGCACAGGTTACCGGATCTAGCGCAGTGGTAAATCATGTTGCCAATCCACCCATCGAAACCTTTCGCTATTTGATTATGAACCTAGGTGTGCTGTTTCGGCTTGCTTTGGTGAATCAATCTATCGAGTGGTCCGGCACCAATGCACCTGTGCGTGAGTGTGATGCGGCCGATTGTTACCCCATGGTTGCCAATGGGCAGAATAGGTAAATCGGTCAGCCTGGTTCTGGCCTCAGTCATCCTCGTGACGGGCGTTTTCATCTATGCCAAAACGCGAATGCCACAGCTTTCAGAAGATGAACTGAGAGAGCGAGGCGTATTTATTTTGCCTCGCCCTACAGAGATTGACCCTTTTTTGCTTGAGGATGATAGTGACGATGGCTTTTCAAACGCAGATTTCATAGGGAAATGGAGTTTTCTCTTCTTCGGTTTCACGCATTGCCCTGACGTCTGCCCTACAAGTATGGCGGAAATGGGCAAAGCCATGGCTGTGCTTGGTGAAGCACAGCGAGAGGCCAGGCATCCATTCCAGGGTGTATTAATCTCTGTTGATCCCTACCGCGATACGCCCGAGCAGGTCATTGCTTATGCGCAAGCCTTTGCAAGCAGTTTTACCGGGGCAACTGGATCGCGACCAGCGTTGACAGAGCTATCTCAACAGGTCAACGTGGCGTTTAACAGAGTCCCGGATGGGCAAAACGGTTTAACTGTTGAACATACAGGCAATATTGTGATCATCAACCCACACGGACAGTATTGTGGGCTTATCAAATTGCCACACAGGGCAGAGACTATTAGGCTTACCTATCAGTCTCTGGCGGCCCGTTTTTAAGGAGTTTGATGGAAGCGCGCGATGCGGCGGATATCACCGCGTCGGACCTTGAGTCCTTTTACAGATCTGTGCGAAGCCAAAGCGAGCGGCTGTGCGAATGCCTTGAAATTGAAGACTACGGTTTGCAGTCAATGGATAGCGCCAGCCCGATCAAGTGGCATCTAGCGCATACGACCTGGTTTTTCGAAGTCTTTATCCTGAAGGTTTTCGTCGATACGCATGTCGCCATCAACCCCCTCTATGAATATCTTTTTAACTCCTATTACAACGGTGTAGGCGAAGCCTACCCCCGTCCAAAACGAGGGCATCTGTCTCGACCGACGGTCGCCGATGTCTATGCCTACAGACGCCAAGTAGACACTGCTATGGAACAACTCATAGGCGGGGCACCTGAAATGGCAATACGGGAGCGGGTGGAACTAGGACTGCACCATGAACAGCAGCATCAGGAGTTAATGCTGACTGATCTGAAACACCACTTTGCCCAGAACCCGCTGTTTCCGAGCTATCGAGGTGATGTGCTGGAACCGGAGCTCGGCCAGGTGGGCGATATGACGTTCATAGGCCACAATGGCGGTATAGTCGAAATCGGCGCACAGGGTGGATTCGCTTTTGACAATGAGTACCCTCGGCACCCCGTTATGCTGCGGCCGTTTGAGCTGGCTAACCGCATGGTGAGTAACGGTGAATATCTGCAATTTGTCCAAGAAGGCGGCTATCAATCGTCGCCTTTATGGTTATCGGACGGATGGGCGATTGTGCAGGCGCAGCAGTGGCGATCGCCCTTGTATTGGCTACATCAGGATGACGAGTGGTTCGAGTACCGGTTGGACGGACTTCAGTGTTTGGATCTTAACCGACCGGTGACGCATCTATCGGCGTATGAAGCAGCTGCTTATGCGGCATGGGCGGGGGCTCGCCTGCCGACCGAGTTTGAATGGGAAGTGGTCGCAGATGCTTGGCAGCCGCAAGAGGCGAGGCAAGAGTGTTTTTTGGAATCGGGGCATTTTCATCCTGGTTCCGTCGAGATGGTTACAGCGCGCCAAGAAAGTGATGTGGAGGCAGAGATCAGCGGAGATAGGTCATCTCTTATGCAAGGCCTGCACGGCCAACTGTGGCAATGGACCAGTTCAAGTTACGCGCCCTATCCGGGTTATCGCCCTTTGTCCGGCACGCTTGGAGAATATAACGGCAAGTTTATGAGCAGCCAGCTGGTACTTCGTGGTGGGTCGGTGGCCACCCCCCGAATGCACCTGCGAAATAGTTACAGGAACTTTTTTTATCCCCCCGACCGGTGGCAGTTTAGTGGCGTGCGATTGGCGAGGGATGTGTAAGGTCGAGCCGAGGAATATATGCAACAGGGCGAATTCACTTTTTTTTGTTATGAACCGAATAAAGCGGACATGGTGAGCGAAGTTCTCACCGGGCTGAACGGTAACCCTAAGTCCATTGCGCCTAAATTTTTTTATGATCAGCGAGGTTCTGAGCTTTTCGAAGCGATCACAGAGCTCGACGAATATTATCTGACTCGCACCGAGATGCGTCTCCTCGGCAAACACCTGCCTGAAGTCGCGGGCCTCTTGGGAAAGAATCTCTGCGTCGTTGAGTACGGGAGTGGCTCTTCAATGAAGATACGCAAACTCCTTGAAGCTGTTTCACCTGAAGCCTATGTGCCGATCGATATTTCTCAGGCACATCTGGTGGAAAATGCGCAGGTACTGTTCCGTGATTATCCGTCACTGCGTATCTATCCGGTGTGTGCCGATTTCAGCCAACCTTTGGAACTTCCGGCCGTCACCCAGGACTTACGCAAGGTTGGCTTTTTTCCTGGCTCCAGCATCGGTAATTTCGAACCAGGCGATGCAAGCAGTTTTCTGAGTACGGTGCGCGAGGAGGTAGGGTTCGGTGGCGCACTTCTTATCGGGGTGGATCGCAAGAAAAGCGTTGATATCCTGCATGATGCGTACAATGACTCGCGGGGTATAACGGCGGCGTTCAATCTTAATGTATTAAGCCACCTCAACGAGCGTTTTGATGCGACTTTTGATCTGGCGGCTTTTTCACATCAGGCGCGCTACAACGAGCAAACAGGTTGTATGCAGATGTTTCTGCGCAGCCGTTGTGACCAGGTTGCGCGTGTGGCGGGTAGCGAGGTGACCTTTTGCCTAGATGAAGAGGTGCACACGGAAAATTCGTATAAATTTCATCCCGATGAGTTCCTCGCGATCGCAGGTGATGCGGGGTTTGCTGCGTTACGCATGTGGTCTGATGAGCAAGATTGGTTTTCGCTGTTTCTACTCGAAGCAGTGTAGCCTGGCGCTGGCTGGCAAACGCTAACTTGTGTCTAGTATCCGTGGGTCAAGGTAGAGTGGGTGACGTGTCGCCTGGGTGACGATGTTTAGAAATTCATCGGGGTTTTTTGTGCGAACGGGCGGATGTTTTTGTTCAACCCTGTTTGCCGCAATACGCGACACCCAGAAACAGACGCCCGCATATAGGGTAAACGTGGAAAAAAACCAAAGTTCCTGTTCTGTCAGGCCCCGTATCTGATGATAACTTTTAAGTAAGGCATGGGCTCGATCCGGGTCGAGCCGACCGTTTGTGTCGGTGCACCAGTCGTTCGCAATTACTGCAAGGTCGAACAACCAAAAGCCGGTTGAGGCGTGATGAAAATCTAACACGCCAGTGAGCGCGTGTTCATTAAACAGGACGTTGTCGCGGAATATATCGCCATGAATCATGCCGCGCGGCAGGTCCTGGACGTCATGCCGGGCAAAAAGGGCTTTGATCCGGCCGATCGAATCTTCAAGGAGGCGCCATTCGAGGTAAGGCAGAGCTGTCGACCAGGAATGGGTGGTTGCAATGAGCCATGCATGGGTGCGTGGATGGGCAGGAAGATCGAGATTTCGTCGCGCCATCGACCGGTGCATCCGCGCAGTAAATCGACCGATGCCCTGTATTTGTCTCAGGGTTGGATTAATGGTGTGCCGGCCCGATAAACGCCGTTGTAGTAAAACGGGTTCCTCGATGGGGGCGTGAGCGGGCAAGGGTGGTGCGACAGGTAGCCCGTCTCGAAAGAGAGTTTCCAGCATGGGTATATAGAGGTGGCCGGAATTGGAGGGTTGGCGCACGAATGTGATAACAAAATGCCGAATCCGTTCGTCATCGCGGGTTCTGATGAAGAAGTTGTCGTTTTCGACGCCGTGGCTGGCAGGTTTGATATCCACGATCTCACCCACCTGATAGCAGGTCAGCGCGCGCGCGATTCGTCGTTGCAGGGAGGTGCTGTTCCCTACCTCACTCATTCGAATTCGGCAATGATCCACTGTGGCAGCAACATGTCGGCTCTCTCCAGGTCACCGAAGCCGCGCGTGTTATCACGAGGTACGAGGTAGTATGGTTCGCCCCATTTTGGTACGACTCGAATCATGCGCAATTCTCCGCTCTGGCGGAATTCGTACACAACACGATCCTCGCCCTGAATGATGACAACATCGGGGCCACGCTCGAGCTCCTCAGCGGCTGCTGAAGCGCTCAGCATAGCCGCGCTAAGAAGTGCCGGCAGACAAATTTTTTTAAGAAGCGCGAATCGCATAGACATGGTAGGTATAGTACAGCCGGTAGTGTAATTCTTCTTTCCAGGATTGCACAAATTGAAGAGGACATGATGGCCAATAAGAATACAAATCCCTTAGTGCTGGTCGATGGTTCATCGTATCTCTTTCGCGCCTATTATGCGTTGCCTGCACTGACCAGCCCTTCTGGTGAGCCCACTGGCGCCGTGCGTGGAGTCATCGCCATGATCCGCAAGCTTGCCAAGGATTACGCAGGGGCCACCCTCGCGGTAATTTTCGATGCGCCCGGCAAGACCTTCAGAAATGATCTTTATGCTGACTACAAGGCGAATCGTGAAACGATGCCAGATGATTTGCGTGAACAGATCAAACCCATTCACGACATCATTGAGGCGATGGGTCTGCCTTTGCTGGTCATGCCTGGGGTGGAGGCAGATGACGTCATCGGCACCCTGGCGCGCCAGGCAACTGAGAGCAAGCGCCAGACGATTATTTCCACAGGCGATAAAGACATGGCCCAGCTCGTGACCGATCATGTCACGCTGATCAATACCATGACCGAGACGAGCATGGACCGTGCGGGTGTGATTGAGAAGTTTGGTGTGCCGCCCGAACGTATCATCGATTACCTGGCGCTCATGGGAGACACTGTCGACAATATTCCCGGGGTACCCAAAGTGGGTCCGAAGACCGCTGCTAAGTGGTTGAACGAGTACGGATCGCTCGAGGATGTGATGGCAAGGGCAGATGAAGTAAAAGGCAAGGTCGGAGAAAATCTGCGCTCAAGCCTAGAACAACTGCCTTTGTCCCGTGAGCTGACAACGATCAAGTGCGATGTGGACTTGCCCGTCGTGATCAGTGATCTCGTTGCCGTTGAACCTGATCTAACGACGCTGAAAGAAATTTTCACAACCATGGACTTTAAAACCTGGCTGGATGAGTTTGATGTCGGAGAAGAGGCGCCTGGCATCGTGGCAGAGGCGGTATCCCCTCGAAATTACAAGATGGTTACCGACATCGGAGAGTTGCAGGACTGGTTTTCGCAGGCCAGTGACTCGGGCGTGCTTGCAGTTGATACGGAGACGACCAGCCTCAACTATATGCAGGCTCAACTGGTGGGCTTGTGCTTTGCCTATGAAGCGGGGGAGGGCATCTATGTGCCGGTCGCTCATGATTATATTGGTGCACCAGAGCAGCTCTCACTGGATGAGGTTCTCGGGGTTGTCAAACCGGTACTAGAAAACGAAACCGTTACGAAGATCGCGCAGAACCTCAAATACGACATGAGCGTATTGGCTCGCTACGGTGTGCAGATCAAGGGCGAAGTGCACGACACCATGCTTCAATCCTATGTGCTTAGTTCCGTTGCTACTCGGCACAACATGGATGACTTGGCAAAGCACTATCTACAACGTACAACAATCAAGTACAAAGAAATTGCCGGTAAGGGTACAAAGCAACTGACTTTCAATCAGATAGGCGTAGAAGAAGCCACGGATTACGCGGCGGAAGACGCGGACATCACTTTACAGCTGCACAATACGCTATGGCCGCAAGTTTCCGGTCTCACACGGCTTAAGTCGGTGTATGAGGATATAGAGGTGCCGCTCATTCCCGTGCTTTCTCAGATCGAGCGACACGGCGCATTGGTCGATGGCCGCTTGCTCAAGCAGCATAGTGCCGAGCTCGCTGATCGCATGACGGAGCTGAAAGATCAAGCATGGGCGCTGGCCGGTGAGGAGTTCAATCTCGACAGTCCTAAACAGTTGCAGACGATCTTCTATGACAAACTGGGCCTGCCAGTACTGAAAAAAACACCAAAGGGTGCTCCTTCCACGGCGGAGCCTGTATTGGTGGATCTTGCCAGAGATTATGAACTCCCGGCGACGCTTCTCGAATACCGAGGGCTTGCAAAATTAAAGTCTACCTATACCGATAAGCTGCCTCTGCAGATCAATCCCGAAACGGGCCGTATTCATACGTCCTATCATCAGGCAGTCGCGGCCACTGGACGCCTCTCTTCGGCGGACCCTAACCTACAGAACATCCCGATACGTAATGCCGAAGGGCGTCGAATCCGCCAGGCGTTCGTTGCGCCGCCAGACAAAGTTATTGTCGCTGCGGATTATTCACAGATTGAACTGCGTATCATGGCGCACCTCTCAGGCGATACGAATTTGTGCTCGGCGTTTTTGCAAGGTGAGGATGTGCACAGGGCGACGGCCTCTGAAGTTTTCGGGAAGGTCGTCGAGACCGTATCTGATGAAGAGCGGCGCAGCGCCAAGGCGATTAATTTTGGGTTGATCTATGGGATGTCGGCGTTTGGGCTCGGGCGCCAGCTCAATATCTCAAGGGCCCTCGCCGCTGATTATATTGAACGATACTTCACTCGCTATCCTGGCGTAAGAGACTATATGGACGAAACCCGCGCGTTAGCGCGGGCGCAAGGGTTTGTCGAAACAGTGTTTGGTCGGCGCCTGTATTTACCTGAAATCAATGCAAAACACGTACCGCGTCGACAGGCTGCCGAGCGAACTGCAATCAACGCACCGATGCAGGGGACCGCCGCTGACATTATTAAACGCGCGATGTTAAGGGTTCATGACTGGCTGCAATCGGATGATATCGATGCGGCAATGATGATGCAGGTACACGATGAACTTGTATTCGAAGTGGCAGCAGATCAGGCGAATGCGCTCATCAAGCACGTAACGGATCTCATGGAGGATGCGGCAGAGTTGTCAGTGGCCTTAGTGGTGGATTCCGGTGTGGGTGCAAACTGGGATGAGGCACACTAAGCACCGCCGGCCCGGAGGTTCGGGAGATTGTCGGGGACTAGCTGAGCGCGTGGCGGATCCAGCTGATCAGATCATTGGTCCCCGTGGCCTGCAAGGCAGAGAAGCACTGCGCGGTGGTGACCTTGAGGGTGGGATGGCGCTTATTGAATTGCGCGAGTGCCTGGTTTTGCTTGGACTTCGAAAATTTATCGGCCTTGTTGAGCAGGACGCGCAGTGGTAACTCTGAGGCTTCGGCCCATTCGATCATCTCCTCATCGGAGGCCTGACCTGGGTGCCGAATATCGGTCACCAGCACCAGACCAACCAGAGGATCACGCTTGGACAGGTAGTCGTTGACCGACCGTTGCCATTGGTTTTGCGTAGAACGAGCGGTTTTGGCGTACCCATAACCTGGCAGGTCGACGAGTCGTCCGGCAGGTTTAAGGTCGAAGAAATTCAGGAGTTGGGTTCTTCCGGGCGTTTTACTGACCTTTGCCATGTGTCGATTCCCAGTTAGGCGGTTGAGGACAGAAGATTTGCCCGCATTCGAACGGCCGGCGAAAGCCACTTCGGGTTGGTCTCCAGGTGGACATTGTCTGAGGTTGGGTGCGCTCAGGATGAACTCAGCTTGTAAACGTTCTGATTCTGCCACGTGAAAATCCGGATGAGGGCGGGTAACTCTTGGTATATAATCCGCGCCGCTTTTGCGTCAGTGATTGTTGATGTTCGCCAAACGGATCGAGCCTCTTAATGGCGATAACGCGGGAGATTACAAGAGCCTACCTCGAAGTACCACCGTACGCATGAGGAGAAGGCTGATGCAACAAACCGATAGTCGAGACAGGTGAAATTGGAATGCGACGAATAACAAAATTCGATTCTCTTAGATGGGTGGGTGTGCTGGTACTGCTTATGTTAAGTATAGGTGGCGCACATGCTGCTGGAGATCCTGCTAAAGGCAAGGCGCAGTCTATGGTGTGCGCAGCCTGCCACGGCCAGGACGGCGCCACAGGGCTTGACGGCACTTATCCGAACCTGGCCGGCCAGAACGAAAAATATCAGATTCGTCAGATGCGCTTGATTCAAAACAATACCCGTTCCGTGCCGCTCATGGCAGGACAGTTGACGGGCAAATCAGACCAGGATCTGGCTGATATCGCAGCCTATTACGCGAGCCTGCCTGCTAAGCTTGGCAATGCAACGGGTAACGACGAAGACCTTGCGCTTGCGGCGCAGATTTATCGAGGTGGCATTGCTAAGAAGAACGTTGCGGCGTGCTCTGCCTGCCATAATCCACGAGGTATCGGGAATCCGATGGCGGGTTTTCCCTGGATATCCGGGCAATCAGCTGAGTATACCGTCGTACAACTTAAAGCCTATCGAGAGAGCGAACGACGATCTGATGAGTCCCTTGGCAGTATGATGCAGGATGTTGCTCATGGCTTGACAGATGGAGAGATCGCCATTCTCGCGGATTACCTCCAGGGCCTTAACTAGTGATCCGCGATTAAGCGTGGGTTCATCTTGCCGAGGCCATCCTTGGCAGCGAATATTTAAGACACAAGATCCAATATTCTGACAATGCCGCAAAACAAGGGTGTTCTTAAAGTGATCGGCAGGTTAGTACCGGAGAAATTTGATGCAAAATGTAGGTAGCAGAACAAGTCTGTGGCTGACCGGCGTCCTGACGGCGCTGATGGTCATGGTGTCACAGGCCCAGGAAGCGGCGCCGGTGATGGGCGAACGTTTTGTCGCAGGCACGCACTATGAAGTTCTGGATATCCCGGTCGATACACGGGATGCAGAAAAAGTGGAAGTCGTTGAAATGTTTTCTTATGCGTGCATCCACTGTTTCAATTTTGACCCTTATGTCAAAGCCTGGCTGGCCAAGCAGCCTAAAGACGTTGATTTCCGACCGGTGCCGGCGATTTTTAATGATGACTGGGAGCGCCTGGCACAGGCTTTTTATACCGCCGAGGCGCTGGGAGTGAGGGACAAAGTCCACGAACGGATGTTTGAAGGTATTCATTCGAATAATGAAGACCTTCGCCAAGCAAGCTTGCTGGCACCTATATTTAATGAGCTCGGCGGCGTAAATGAGGCAGATTTTATTGCGGCGCACAAATCCTTTTCTGTGCGCAGCCGTGTACAACAGGCCAAGGCCCTGGTCAGGGCGTACCGTATCACGGGTGTGCCAACTATGATCGTCAACGGTAAATACAGGGTAGGTGGGCGTATGGCAGGAGGTAATGCCAAGATGCTAGAAGTGGTAGATTTTCTCGTCGCCAAAGAGCGCCTGGCGGACAATTGATAATTTCGTCTAAATAACCAGCCCGGGAATATAGATAATGCAGGCCAGTCCTCAGTTTAGGAGGAGGGGACAAACTAAAATCAGGCTTCCAGGAAGGGAGCAGAATATAGTGTCATGGGCTACGCGCGGTGAACGCGTTTGCGCAGTCGACCCGATTGCCAATCAGCACTGTGAAATGCCGGTCAAGTGGGCGCATGCACAGGAACCCCTAGAGACGGAATCGGATTCGATTCGATTATTGTCGTTTAATATTCAAGTTGGGATAAAGACCTCAGCATACCGTCATTACTTCACCAAGGGCTGGAAGCATGTCCTGCCGCATGTGAATCAGCTGAAGAATCTGAAACGGATAGCAAAAGTTGTCGGCGAGTACGACATCGTGGCATTGCAGGAAGTCGACGGTGGCAGTATTCGGTCCGGCTTTGTGAATCAGGTCGAATTTCTCGCCAAGCTTGCACACTTTCCATACTGGTATGCACAACTCAACCGGGATCTCGGTCCGCTGGCCCAACATGGCAATGGACTCCTTTCCCGAATCGAACCCATAGGGCTTGAGGACCATAAGCTCCCAGGGGCTATTCCTGGTCGTGGTGCGGTTATTGCGCGGCTTCCTTATGCCGGCGAGGAACTGGTTGTTGTAATGTTGCACCTGTCTCTTGGAGATCGGTCACGGTGTCGACAGCTGGCCTACATTGCCGAACGGATTTCGCATGAACGCCGGGTCATCGTCATGGGAGATATGAACACGCCTGCGACAGACTTGATGGATTCGTCACCGCTGAAGAATTTGGATCTGACTTTGCCAGATGCCGGCGCCCTTACCTACCCTGCCTGGCGACCCTCTCATGCGCTGGATCACATACTCGTATCGCCCCATCTTGAAGTGAATGAGTACGAGGTGCTTGGGCACAGGATATCTGACCACCTGCCTATCGCGATTGAAGTCACGACACGCGCACACGCTGCGGTGCACTAATTCATCGCCGTTTTTTCAAAGTGCTTGTATGAAGCGAACGATCTTGTAGCTGAACGACCGGTAGAAAGTACGCGCTTTAAAAGGAGAGATTAAAGCCACCCCTGAGCGCGCGCCGCTTCCTCTCTAACCAGTTCCGGTGCGCCCAGCATTTGTCGATTAAAGCCAATACGCTTAAACCAATAATGCAGGCCCAGAAGGTCGGTCATACCCATGCCGCCGTGAACTTCAGTTGCGGTGCGGGCAACGAACTGACCCACCTCTGCGAGGTGGGCTTTGGCATGACATGCCATCAGTCGCGCCTCGTCGGGTATTGCCACCTGGGCATGCGCCGAGTACCAGATCATGGAACGACAAGGTTCGAGTTCGGCGGCCATTTCCGCGCACATGTGCTTTACAGCCTGGAATGAGCCGATCACGCGATTGAACTGTTTGCGCTCTTTGGCGTAGGTGATCGAATCGTCGAGCATCTTTTGTGCAGCGCCAAGTGTGTCGGCTGCCAGCATTATTCGGCCTGCATCGATCATTGCCAGGAGTGGTGCCGTTGTATCTGTTGAGCCTGGCAGTAGCTCGGCCGGCGCTTTGGCAAAACTGATCTTCGCAACTGAGCGGGTACGATCTATGGTCTTCAGGGTCGTCCGGTCGGTAGCGTCGGCATCTACAATATACAATGCACCGGCGTCATCGGCGACGAGCAATTGTTGTGCATCAGGGCCATCAAGAACGAACATGGCCTCGCCTGTCAGCGTGCCGTTTTCAGCTTGGACGCCTGCACTGTCTCGACGGCTAATGTGTTCTGTCACAGCCAGACCGAAAAGTGTATCCCCGGCAGCGATTTGTGGTAGCCATGTTTCACGTTGCTCATTTGTTCCGGCGGCGAGCAGGGCAATGGGCGCCATCACGGCCGTAGCAGTAAAACAAACCGGTGCGGCCACATACCCTAGGCCCTCGGCTGTAAGCGCGGCTTCGAGGTATCCTAAGCCCACGCCTCCAAAGTCTTCTGGGATCAAGATTCCGTAGACGCCGAGATCAGTGAGCCCCGTGGCGAGCAATGCATTGTGGGTTATGCTGGTTTCGGCAGCTTCGCGCACGGTATCTATTGGGCATGCACTTTTAAGGTAGCCGGAAACGCTGTCATCGAGCATGCGCTGTTCTTCATTTAGTGCGAAATCCATGACTGCACCTACCCTTTCTGTTCTTGTTTCGGTTCTTTTGGCAGACCGAGGGCGCGCTCGCCGATCATGTTCTTCTGGATTTGCGCTGTTCCTCCGCCAATGATAAGCCCCAGGTCCAGCATATAACGCTGTTGCCAGATGCCTCCATCACGCAGATGTGGGCTGTTATCATAGAGTACACCGAGCTCACCCAGTGCATCGATGGCCATGCCGGCCATTTGGTGATTGAGCTCGCAGCCATTCAACTTGACGATCCAACGGGGCAAACCGGGCTCTTGGTCTTTGGCAAAATCAGAAAGAACGCGCATGCCGTTGAACTTCATGGCTAACATCTGTCCCTGCAGTTTCAGTAGGCGATCCCGGTATATCGGATTGTCGATCAGGCGTTGGCCGTCGATCGTCTCCTGCTGCATGATTGCCACGATATCGTGAAAGCGCCTTTCTGCCTGGTTGGGGTCACCTAAGCCGCCTCTTTCGTGTTTGAGGGTATTGTTGGCCACGAACCAGCCTTCACCGCGCCTGCCGATGATCTGATCTTTGGGTACTCGTGCATCGGTGAAGAAGACTTCGTTAAAAAAAGCTTCGCCCGTCATCGTTACCAGCGGACGTACGTCAATACCAGGCGTATCCATGGAAAAGATGAGATAGCTGATACCGTTGTGTTTCGGCGCATCGGGTTCAGTGCGCACCAGGCAGAACATCATGTCAGCGTCTTTGGCGCCACTTGTCCAGATTTTCTGGCCGTTGATTACCCATTCATCGCCGTCGAGTTCGGCCTTGGTTGTTAGCGATGCAAGGTCACTGCCGCTGCCCGGCTCTGAATAACCCTGGCACCAGTTCATTTCACCTCGGATAGAGGGAGGAATGAGCCATTGCTTCTGTTCTTCTGTACCAAGCTCAAGTACTGTTGGGACAAGGCGATTGTCGCCATTGTGACCGGCTCGGGCACCGGCTTGGGCAAATTCCTCGGAGATGATGTGCGCTTCGAGTAAATCGGGTTCGGCGCCATAACCGCCATACTGCTTGGGGATGGTGCGAGCAGCGTAGCCATGCTCAATGAGTTTCTGCTGCCAGGCGACAGCCTGTTCGCTGGGCCTTCCTCGTTCGTGAGGTGGCGGAGATTCGTGCGCATGTTTGTTCAGAAAGGCACGCACTTCATCGCGAAAGGCGGTATAGCGTTCGTTGTAGGCCAGATCCATATAAATCCCCAACTACGGTCCGATCGCCCATCGTACTCCGTGTGTTCGCGAAGTGCATGCCCCTCGACGCATGTCCTAAGCGCTGGTTAGGATATAGGGACAGATCAAGAAGGGGAAAGCGATGAGCGAGCCGGTACTGATGGTAGAGTACGACGAAGGTGTTGCAACGCTGACACTGAATCGACCAGACCAGATGAATGCGCTTTCGCTAGAGCTCAGATGGGCACTGGCCGAAGAACTAGAGGGTATACGAGGTAATCGCGACGTCCAGGTGGTGATATTAACAGGTGCTGGGAAAGCGTTTTGTGCGGGTCTCGACTTAAAGGAAATGGGCAGCACACCTTCGCCTGGGGTCGCTCAACCGCCGGATCCGCCAAGCTTATTGCGGGCACTGCCACAACCGGTTATTGGCGCGATCAACGGTGTCGCTGTCACCGGTGGTTTGGAAATATCGTTGTCTTGCGATTTACTCATCATCACGCCCGAGACGCGATTTGCCGATACCCATGCTCGGGTCGGTCTGATCGCGGGTTGGGGGCTCGGCGCACGCTTGTCCCGGGCAGTTGGCCTTGCGCGAGCCAAGGAGCTTTCGCTTACCGGTAACTTCCTCAATGCTGAGCGAGCATACGAGTGGGGGTTTGTAAATCGAATCGTTTCACAGGAGGAACTGTTGCCCACCTGCATGGGCCTGGCACGAGATATGCAGAGCTGTGTTCCGGAGGTGATGCTCGATTACAAGCGACAGATCGACAGGTGTTATGACTTGTCTCTTGGCGATGCAATGACCCATGAGCTGGAGATATGCCGACGGCACATCGCACCATCGGCGCAGACGGTGGCTCAGCGTCGAGGTGGAATCCAGAATCGTGCCAGGGATCAACTTGGGGGACAGGATTAACCAGCGACGATACAGGCGATGAAGTTCCGGCGGCAATGGTCCGTGTAAGCGGACGAGGAGCGGGGTAGGTGCGTGGATTCATACTTCAGGCAACGTATCGTATTCAACAGGGAGTACCGGTTGTTACGCTCTTCGGCCGGCTGAGCAACGGAGAGACTTTCACCGTGCGCGATACCCGCCAGCGACCACATTTTTATGTCGACGCTGCATCAGCGGATAGGATTCAAGGCGCGCGCGTGGTGCCCTCTAACAAGGCAACGATAACCGGCGGTCCGGTGGTTCGCGTGGAGGTCGACATCCCAGGTGATGCACCCCGTGTGCGCGAGCACCTGCATGCTGCCGGCATACAGACGTATGAGGCGGATGTGCGATTTGCCATGCGCTATCTGATTGAGAGAAATATACGCAGTGGCGTGGAAATAAAAGGAGCCGCAACACCTGGTCGAGCAACGCAGTGGGTCTATGAGAACCCTGAGTTACGGCCGGCGGCGGTTACTGCATGCCCTCGCGTACTGTCTTTCGATATCGAAACCACACCAGACGCAAACAAGTTGTTGGCCATAGCCTTTTATGGTCTGGGTGTGGATGAGGTGGTCGTTGTTGACCCAGGCGTCCGCGTGATGCCTGAGCGGGCCGTTGGTGTACGCACCGAAAAAGATGCATTGGATTATTTTGTGCGGCTTGTTGAACGCCTAGACGTAGACGTCCTAACAGGTTGGAACGTGGTCGATTTCGATCTGTCCGTAATGGCCACGATTGCATCCCGATTGCGCTATGACATGAAACTTGGTCGGGATGGCGGACATATGCGAATTCGTCCTGCTGAAGGTTACTTTGGCAGCGGCAGTGCGACAATTCCTGGTCGGGTTGTGCTTGATGGTATGGATCTCGTACGCGGCGCCTTTATTCGGCTGGATGATTACTCACTGGATGGTGTCAGTCGGGTGGTGTTGGGGGAGGGAAAGACCCTGGGCGGGGACGGAGAGGAC
The DNA here is from genome assembly GCA_036338285.1 of Pseudomonadota bacterium. Lineage (GTDB taxonomy): Bacteria > Pseudomonadota > Gammaproteobacteria > Pseudomonadales > Azotimanducaceae > UBA4421. The sequence continues at coordinate 72,103 of JAYZCO010000001.1, read as the reverse complement.
AAGGTTGCACAAATTCTTGATACCTACGCCCATGACCTACCCCGGTTCACTCAGTATGCGAGAACGGACGCCCGCCTGGCGCTACAGATCATTGAGAAGCTTGATCTTGTTAAGCTGGCTTTTGCACGGGCCGCGCTGACCGGCATGACCCCGGACCGCGTAGCTGCGAGCATTGCATCGTTCGATTTCCTTTACTTAGCACAACTGCATCGCCTCAATTTATGCGCGCCGAGTGTCGTAGCGCGGGGAGGCGATCGCGTTGCTCAAGGTGGCGGGGTGGTTTTTGAACCCGTGGCGGGCGTGCATGAAAATGTCTGGGTATGTGATTTTAAAAGCCTTTATCCCAGCATCATCCGAACCTTTAACATTGACCCGTTGAGTTTCGCACGTGGACAACAAGGGGCAAAAAGCATAGAGACCCACGACGGCACTCGGTTTGCAAGCGTGCCTGGAATCTTACCGGACATGCTGGAAAAGCTTTTCCCGCAACGGGCTAAGGCAAAGGCGCAAGGCGATGAGGTGGCTTCGCAGGCCATCAAGATACTCATGAATTCGTTTTACGGCGTCTTAGGGACGCCGCAGTGTCGCTTTTTCAGCCCTGAAATCGTTAATGCAATCACAAGCCAAGGGCGTCATCTGCTGGGCTGGTCGCGGGACTGGTTTACCGGTCGTGGTTACTCGGTTCTGTATGGTGATACGGACAGCCTGTTTGTGGCATCCGGCACCACAGACGAGGTTCAGGCTGACAGAACCATCACGAAACTTGTCAAGACGTTCAATGCTGAGCTCGCGGCATACATTCTTGATCGCCATGGCGTTGCCAGTTATTTGGAGCTCGAATTCGAGAAACTTTATACCCGACTTTTTCTTGCTACTACCCGTGGCGGTGGCCAGGGTGCACGCAAGCGATACGCCGGCATTCGCGCGGGTGACGATGAGGTCGAATTTGTTGGTATGGAAGTCGTTCGACGGGATTGGACGGATCTTGCCAAGGAAGTGCAGCGGGAGCTTTTTAAACGGCTATTTCATGGCGATACGGTTGTGGAATACCTGGGGCACAAAGTAGCGGACGTGCGTTCAGGTGCCTGTGATACGCAACTTGTCTATCGCAAGGGACTGCGCAAGTCGGTGGATTCTTACACGACTCATGTGCCACCCCACGTGCAGGCGGTTAAAAAGAGCTCAGCGACACCACCGCGGGTTGTGAGATACATCGTGACGGAGCAGGGGCCCGAACTCGAATCCGAGCTCATGCACCCGCCTGATAGGGAGCACTACGTGCAAAAACAGATACGGCCTGTAGCAGAACCGGTACTTGAGGCGCTTGGTCTCGTTTTTGCTCAAGTCATTGGCGATGACCGTCAGATTTCACTCTTTTAGTCTGCCCTCGCAATCGCGAGACATCTGCATGGGCCGCAGGCTAGCTCAGCGGAGCAGTGGTCGTGTTTCGATCAGACGCGAGTCCAGTAGCGCGGCGGCCCTGATCGGCGCGATCGCCTGATAATCTGCATCGTTGAGCATATCTACGAACTGCTTTCTGGTCGGATATCGCACAAGGATAATCAGGTCCCAATCCTCATTTCCGATAATGTGATTCAACGCTTGTCCCATCCACTGGGGTTCGCCGCCAAAGCGTGGATTAAGATCGGCAAATTTGCGGCCATAGACCTCGTAGGCTGCCCGTCCGCTCAGCCCGTCTACCCCGTGTCCGGACTCAGCCGTCTCTCGATACTTGAGTAGGTTCAGCATCATAACGGGCTCATCGGGGTCTCCCTCAGACATGCGCGCTAATGCGTTTGTGTTTGCGTGTATCAGTCCCATTGCAACATTTCCTTTGATTATCTGCCGGTGATTGTCGCTATGCGAGTACAGTCCCTGGTTGCGTTAGAGCTGAGGGTCGGTTCGATGCAGCGTGACATTGTTGTGGCATTGGTCGAGGATTCGGTGTTTCGTGGCCATATAAAATGCCACCATTGACAAAGAGGTCGTGGCGGCTGAGTGCGCAATCCTACACCAGGTGTTCGTTTGAATGTAAATCTTGGCATGTGGCTGAAGAAGAGCGGCTTGTCTCACGATGAGATTTTCACCTCGGCGCATGTGCGAGTCAGTCTGGAGTTGGTCTGCGCCGGTTTGCCTTGACCTGGCTGCGGGCTTTCTTGTGCCTGATACGTTTTTGTTTTGCTGCGAGGCTGGGGCGAGTCGCAACCCGTCGCTTTGGTCTAACCAGCGCTTGCTCGATAAACCCTTGTACTCGGGACAATGCGGCCTTGCGATTTTTTAGTTGCGAGCGAAATTGATCGGCCTGAACGATTAGTGCACCGTCTCGATTTATGCGATTGCGCTGCTGTGATTCAAGGCGAGCTAAAGCGCCGGGGGGCAATCCCAGGCGGCGGACATGCACTTTCAGCTCGACGGCTGTAGACGCTTTGTTCACGTGCTGACCACCAGGTCCCGATGCGTATGTAAAGCGAATCTCGTAAGCCTGTTCCGGTATTACAAACACTATGCGTACAACGTTACAGGTTGCCAGGCCCCATCAAATGCGTGTGTATTTGCAAAGATTTGGTGACTGGCGTGGTTGAGTTTAAGGCTCCGCACAAGGTGTGGATGAGGGCCGAATTCGAAGCCTTCGAGTGAATTGGTTGCAAAGTCGAGGATGCTGAAGCCCGGGTGATGGTCACCGCGTAGCGTTCCTGCGTTTAGCAAAGTCAAATTATTAAACTGGATAAGCGTGCGATAGTGGACATGTCCGTTGACCATATAGCGGTACTTACCACTGGCTATAATTTCGTCCAGCGCTGTGCTGCGTTCGACAGGCATACGTTCGGTGCCTGGCCAGACTTTCTGCAGATCGTTATCGGCAACACCATGGCACAATAGTAGCTGTCCGCCGGTCGTTTCCAGGGTGATTTGCGTAGGTAGGCTCTGGAGGTAGTCGATCGTGGCCTTGTTAAGCTCGTCAACTGTGTGCGCATTGGGCACATCGCGGGCCTTACCTTGCAGCAACCATCGGTCGTGGTTGCCTCGCACGGTACGTACGTCGTACCCAATGAGAAGCTCGCAACACCGATCGACATCGCCGTTGCCATCGACAATATCGCCTGTACAAATAATCACATCTACCGCCTGTTCATTAAGAAACGCCAACGCGAGGTCCAGATGGGTATCTTCTGCGTGGATGTCTCCAATGATGCCGATGCGGGTGTTCATACGCGCGAGACGATAGGTGGGTTTGCTTCCGAGTGCAATTGCGCGGTAGTTTTGCAGTTCGAAAGTTATTCGGAGGATTTATGTCTCAGTTGCACGAATTCCGTAATGATACCCGGCAGTGGCTTGGTGAAAACTGTCCACCAGGGGCGCGGGGGCCAGGTCCTGTCTCTAATGGCAGCACCAAGATCGAAATCACAGATGAAGACACACTGCTTTGGCTTGAACGAATGATTGAGAAAGGCTGGACGGTTCCCAACTGGCCCAAAGAATATGGCGGTGGTGGCCTGAACAACGATGAGTACCTGATCCTCCTCGAAGAGATGGCAGCGATCAATGCGCGTCCGGCGCTGTCGAGTTTTGGCACCTCTATGATAGGGCCTACATTGCTTGAATTCGGGGATGAAAAACAAAAGAAACGCCATTTACCGCGAATTGCTCGCGCCGAAATTGAGTGGTGTCAGGGCTATAGTGAGCCGGGATCAGGGAGTGATCTGGCGAGTCTGACTACACGTGCGGTAGACCACGGCGACCACTTTCTCATCAATGGCCAAAAGATATGGACATCCGGTGCGCACAATGCGGATTGGATGTTCATTTTAGTGCGCACGGATCCGGATGTGCCTAAGCACGATGGCATCAGCTTTATGCTCTTACCAATGGACCAGCCCGGGGTGGAAGTGCGGCCAATCCGGTTGATCAGTGGTGAGTCGCCGTTCAACGAGACCTTTTTTACGGATGCGGTTGCCAGCAAGGACGACCTGGTCGGCGAACTCAACAAGGGTTGGACGGTTGGTAAACGGCTGCTGCAGCACGAGCGGTCCGGCATGGAAAGCCTAGTCAGCGGCGGTGCGAAGGGTGCTGAGATGAGCCTTGTAGGTGAAGCGAGACGCGCTTTGGGTGACGCGGACGGAACGATTGCCGATCCGCTGTGGCGAAGTCAGATTCTGCGATACGAAATGGACAATACGGCCTTCCGCCTTGCCCAACGTCGAGCGGTAGAGGAGTCGGAAGGTGGAACGCCTGGCCCGGTGACTTCGATATTTAAGGTTTATGGGTCTGAATTGCAGCAGGATTACTACGATATGAAACTGAAGCTTCGAGGTATTCGTGGCTACCCTGATACGATCACCGATACGGGTGGGGGCTACGAAGCGGACGAGCTTGAAGCAACCAAGAGCTGGCTTTTTTACAGAGCGGCTTCCATCTACAGTGGCAGTAACGAAGTGCAGCGCAATATTATTGCTAAGCGTGTGCTTGGATTGCCGGACTGATGCTTCTACCCGACAAAGGATGTTGGGGCGCGAAATGCGTCACCCATCGCCTGGCAATCCAAATCACGAAGGGGTGAAGTGATGGACCTGTCATTTGCGCTCATGGTGTTAAGCGTGATGGCTCAGCTACTGGTCTGGTTGCTGGGGGTTGGCATCGTTGTCCTGGTGGTGCTATACATCATTGATCGTCTACAAACGGAGCACACACTCCGGCGAAACTATCCGGTCATAGGCCGGTTTCGTTATCTCTTTGAACATCTTGGGGGATTTTTTCGCCAGTATTTCTTCGCCATGGACCGCGAAGAGATGCCTTTCAATCGAGCGGAACGCAGCTGGGTGTATCAAGCGGCGAAAGAAGTGGATACAACCGTCGCCTTTGGGTCGACCCGTGACCTGCGCCCCGTCGGCAGCGTGCTGTTTGTGAATTGTCCTTATCCGACGCTCGAACAAGACAGTGTGGACACCAGTGATGTCACGATTGGTCCATTTTGCAATAAACCCTATATCACCGACTCTGTCTTTCATATTTCCGGGATGAGCTACGGTGCGATCTCCAAACCCGCGATTCTGGCCCTTTCCGGAGGCGCTAAAAAAGCCGGCGTGTGGATGAATACTGGTGAGGGAGGGCTATCACCCTGGCACCTTGCGGGAGGGGCTGACATCGTTCAACAGATTGGTACGGCTAAGTATGGCGTACGTGACGAGGCTGGTAATCTCAGTGACGAACGACTTCGCGAATGCGCGGCGTATGAGCAGGTGAAGATGTTTGAGATCAAGCTCAGCCAGGGAGCGAAACCCGGCAAAGGAGGCATCCTGCCGGGCCAAAAAGTGACCCAGGAAATTGCTCGCATCCGCTTCATTGCTGAGGGTGAAGACTCGATCAGCCCAAATCGGCACCCTGACATTGATTCGGCGGATGATCTGTTGGATATGATTGCCCGAATCCGTTCAGTCACAGGCAAGCCGACGGGGATGAAAGCGGTCATGGGGGACGTTGGGTGGATTGAAGATCTGTGTATGCAGATACATGAACGTGGCATCGAGCATGCCCCGGATTTCATCACCATCGATTCCGCTGATGGAGGCACCGGGGCCGCGCCCGCCAGCCTGATTGATTACATGGGTCTGCCGTTGAAGGAAAGCCTGCCGCTGGTGGTGGATGTACTTAAAAAACACGGCTTCAAAGACCGTATAAAGATTATTGCTAGCGGCAAACTTATCACCCCGGCTCAGGTTGCCTGGGCGCTGTGTGTCGGAGCAGACTTCGCCGTATCAGCGCGTGGTTTTATGTTCTCTTTGGGCTGTATACAAGCTCTGCAATGCAACAAGAACACCTGTCCGACAGGGATAACGACCCATAACGTAAAATTGCAACGAGGCCTGGATGTCACCGATAAAACCGAACGCGTCTTTCAATATGCGAAAAGCGTGCGTAAGGAGGTTGGGATCATTGCGCACGCCTGTGGTGTGCCCGAGCCAAGACGCCTGCAACGTTTCCATTGCAGAATCGTCCAAGAAAACGGCTCATCTAAGCCCATTGATGAGCTCTATCCTGAATTAGAGCCAGCGGTTGACCCGTAGGTGTCGTCTAAAGGAAGGACCCTAACTAAAGGCACCTTAAGGGTGGTGCCGTTCCGGGGTGAGCTTGGTCACGGTGGCGGTGATCTCAAATTGGATATTTGTGCCAGGCGTGACAGCCTGAACTCAACGTGTTGGGCGCACCCGATCGAAGACTCTTCGATACTTGCGGGCCCGGTCCCCGGGGGGATCCAGTTTAACCTCAACTAAAAGGCGGCCATCCTTACGCAAGGTCCATGTCTTGGTGACTTTTCGGTCCGGTGTTTTGTAGCTCTGGCGAATGCGTTTTTTGTCCCAGGTACTGGTTCGCCCACGATAATCGCCTCTTCTTAGGACCTCTTTGTCACGGTCATCGTAAGTGAGTGTGAGGCGCTTGCCGGCGGTGTTGATGTCCATAATGGTGCACAGCAGTACCTCGGGATTTTTTGGCGCCATGCTTGATTGCGACGGTATGCGCGAAGAAATCCCAGGTACGGGTAGGCCGCCGACAGAGACGCTGGCATTTCCAAGAACATTACGCCGGCCTGTGCCGGAACCCTCCTTGTATTTGATTGCTACTTTGTCCGACTCTTCGAGATTGAGTTGCCAGCGACCTTCGATATGAACATCTGCCCCCCAGCTGCTGCTAGCGAGGAGTAGTAACACCAACGGGTAACAGGACAAAGGCAGGCCTGTTCTAGTGATTGAGCGCATGGCGTTTAGAGTCGTGCTAAAGGCATAGGTTCATTTAGCCGTGGTTAGGCATGACCTTTCGTGAGAACAGATCCAACGAATCAAGAATTTCATCCGGGGTGTGCAGCCCCTGGGGCAAAAGTAGAAAGGCCTCATTGATCGGTACGGCTTTCGATACTTCATCGATCTTGCGGTTCAAGGTTTCTGGTGAGCCAACCAGGAGCCCGGGCATACCTTGTCCAAAAGGGGTTGGCCATGTCTTCCAGAACCACTCGTAGTCCTCAAAGAGCTTTTGGGCCTTAGCGTCGGTCTCCGCACAAACCATCACACCACCCCAGCAGGCTTGATCGCCGGGCTGTACGTCATGGCCATGTCTTTTGGCTTCTTCAGTCCACTCTTTCCAAAGGAGTTCCAGAAATTCTGTATTGCTGGATAAGATAATGGGTCGGCCCTTGTATCGGGCCCAGAATTTAGCCGTCGTCAGACTCTGAGAAAAGCCACCATAGAGCGGGACGGTTGTTTGCAAAGGCCGGGGTGCGATACCGACCCGGTTAACCGCCATATCTGCGTCGACACCGGTACCATAGTCGACGTATACCGGGTGGTCGTGGGGATTGACGAATCCCTGGGGCGGGAATTCCCAGAACTTGCCTCGGTATTGAAGTGTGTCGGACTGCAGTGCCTGTACGACAATGTCGACAAATTCTGCAAAATATTCCCGATTGAGATCGTCTTGTGGGCTCTTCAAGTTCCACGGACCCACGGCATTGAGTTCAGGTTTCACCTTGTAGTTTTCAACCCATCGCGCCTGATAGCCGCGTACAAGGCCGACCCCAAAACGCCCTCCCAACATGTGATCCAACGTGGTTATTTTTTCTGCAACCTGTAGCGGGTTATTTGTAGTAGAGACAAAACCACACGTGATCACTTTCATACGCTTGGTATGCTGGCCCAGCCACATAGCCATCAGGCAGGGGTCATTGGATATTTCAAACCCTTCAATCTGCAAGTGGTGTTCCGGATGACCAAAGCCGAAGTATCCCGCATCGTCTGCGAATCGGGCGTATTGAGCGATTTCATCCAGCATCCGTTGATAAAGCTGATTGTTTGTACCGGCCATGCCTTGTTCGAGTTCGTGGCGGCGACCGATGGTGCAGTACATGAAGAGCCCAAATTGCATGAGTGGTTCCCTCTAGTTGGATATCACGTTGATAAGTTCTTCGAGCGGGTCTTTGACGGTGCCGTCCTTTTCTGCCCGAAGCTTAATCTTAGCGTTGGCAAGGTGCGTGGCCAGGCTGGCTTTATACCCGTCTGGATCAACAAAAGGATGCGGATCGCCTGGTTTGCGAGTAGCCAGGGTCTTGGCTCGATTAAACACATCGGCCATAGCCGCGTGATTGGTGAGGCTGACACTGACCCCGGCCTGCATATTTTGCAGGCGTTCGTAGCTTTTGATGTAGGTTTCGGTGCGCTCGACGCCGGAAAAATTCAGACCTACCCCACCCAGGGTCATCGCGGTGTATACAGATTCACCGTCGCGAACGGTATAACGCATCGACAGGACGCCTTCGGTGTGTCCCGGTGTTTTGAACAAATCAATTTGATTATCGCCCAGAACAATGGCGTCACCGTCGTTTGCCACTATGTCTCTCCTTGGGACTGGGTTGTACCATTGAGGGAGATCGGGTTTGGCCTCAGCAATGAGCCAATCCTCTTCGGCCATGACAATGCGAGCATCAAAATAATGTTGGAAGATGGCGGATCCGCCCGCGTGGTCAAAGTGGCCGTGTGTGTTGATCACATATTTTACATCGTTGGGGTCGAAACCCAGTTTACGGATATTGTTGATGAGCAAGCTGACCCATTTGCCATAGAGTGAGTCGATGAGGATGAGGCCTTCGGTCGTTTCGATGAGATACGCGGCCACCCAATCGATGCCCACGAAGTAGACATTGTCGAAGATCTGGAAAGGCTCGACACTCTGCTGTGCCGGGTCTTCCCAGTTGTTCCACAGGTTCTGCATGGCCGTCGGGAGTGGTGGTCCGGCAAAGGCGGCCGTGGTGCAATCCCGACATTTAACGTCGGTAACCGGCTTAAAATCAGCTAAATCTGAGACCCAGTCACGAATAGCGACGCCATTGGCTGCATACATGTAGAACTCAGGTCGTAGGAGGATCGTGTGTGATGGACCGCCGGCTATGAAGGCCCGAAAATTTCCTACAGCGGCGCGGATATCTGAATGATTGGCTTCGAGGCTCGGCAGCAAATCTTTGTCTGTAATGCCGGTGTAACTTAAGAAGCGTTTCTGTACAGCATCCTCAGCCGCATCGTATTCGCTAAATATGATATCGGGATTGGCCTGGGCGGCAGCAATGTAGAGGCGCTCGTAGTTGAATGCTTCTGCCGTTTCAGCAGCGAAGCCCGGCTCTTCATGCAGGTAACTGAAGGTCCCCCACACATCCCGATTTTGCCGGGATTCAGCCATGCCTCGATAGCCGCCGGCACCATCTCCAAGCTGTGCCATCCGCGCATCAGGATAGTGCGCAGCCAGAATTGAGGTATACAGTGGTGATGGGATGGCCCCCGCGGATGAGCCGGTGACGAAGATCCGTGCCGGGTCCCGGACATTGTCATATGTCCAATCCAGGACTGCCTGCACGTTAGTACGGCCCTGATGAGCAATGGTGATGGGCGACTGGCCTTCTTCTACAGGTGCATACTCTTTGTCCAGCGCGCCTATGTGCACATCGCCTGTGCAATAGGGTGCCATCACGACCGAATAGTCGATGAAGGGATTGTCAGCATTGTTGAAATTGAATATCCCCGTCGCACCGGGTTTCTCCGTTGACGGGATGCTCTGCTTGTAGGTGGGCTGCATGTCCGGGTCACAGCGCCTGCGGTCAGCACAGCCGCCCCCTCCTTGTAGATAGAACAGAAGCTTGTCTGCATTGCCGGGGCGTACAAAAAATCGATAAGCAGAACCATCGGAACAGCTAGTCGCACCACCGGCTTCGATCGTCGTCCAGCCGGTTGGAAGGCCTGCGATGCCTTGCAAAGGCGGGGTGGTGGTATTTTCTGCCGTTGTGACCTCAGGTGCCTGGTCAGAAGTTGCACAGCCGGCCAGCAGCGACAGGACAGTAAGCGCAACCAGTCTTTGAGCTTGATTCATCGACATGTCCTCCCGCATTTTTTTATCATGGGCGATTCTACATGTTTAACAGGTTCTGGTGATGATCTCACGCAAGGAAACCAAAGTGATACTCGATCAATGGCATGCCGGTGCGATCGGGGCCGAAGAAGTTTGGCACTGGGCGGAAAAAAACAAGGCAGCGGGCGAGCCCGAAGATGCGTTAGTGCGCGACATTATAGATGTGTTGGCAAGCCTGCCGTTTGACCTTATTACACAACAAGACGCTGAGGTGATGGCCTACGGACTCAGTAACCCTGCAGACGAAGCCGATCTTGCGCAGAATCTGTTATGGAACCACCTGGACGCAGTGGATACAGAATCCCGGCGCACAGCGCTTGCTGAAGATCCATTTTACGGGCCATTTCTGTCAGGGGAGTCAGACCATTTCTGATCGTTGGATTTGTTCTCGTGCTCGCCGGCACCGTGCCGTATTGCTTATTACGCGCTGCATCGCATATTAATAGGCGAACTGGTCGACCCGGCAGGCGGCTTGGCTCAAACCCTTGCCCCGGATATAACGGGGATTGAGCCATAGATTTAATGCATCCTGGACCCAGTGGTGCTCAAGTGAGTCTGGATGGACCTTTGACAAGGGCAGCCACACGCCGTTGTAAGCCACAGGAAAACCATGGTCGTTGAACGTATAACCATAGACACGGCACAGTCCGCCTTCTTCTGGAAAATCGCCGATGTAGGATAGCCAGGGTGTTTCGATCTGCACCTGTTCGCGAAGATGCTGCTGGCAAGACGCAATATAATTGCCCAGATCCCAATCGGGAATCGATCGCTCATCTTTCGCCAGCCCACCGGGCAGGTGCAGGCCGCTGCTCGTCTCCAGCAGAAAGAGTTCGTGCTCTTCGTGCTCACGCACCATCACTGCACGGGTTGTCACAATTTCTCGATCGCTGTGTACGGCGATAAGCGTTTGGCCTTCTGGGCTGAGCGCTTCGACAACACTGTCATGAAAAAGGTAGTAACCGGTAGCGGGGGGATAGGACGCGGCTGCGTACTTGTTAAAAAGACCCACTCTGTGATGTTCGGAGCGATTTGGATCTGCCTTATGCCACAGGTGCATGTTCATCAGAAGTAAATCGCCGCGTTTGAGTTCCGGGTTAATGAAATCGTTGTCAGCGGGTTTAATCGCCGGATTGACCTCAAGGCATGGCGTGGGTCCGGCTCCGACGCGATCGAGGTGGTGTGAGCCTGGTGCGACATAGAGCGGACCGGCGTCAGCGTCGAAGTCACAGAAAGGCACGATGGTGAATAACCAGTGCATGGAACTGCCTACAGGCCGCCAACGTTTGTAGTCATGGTGAGGGGGTAGTCCGTTGCCTCTGGGCGTGCGATCGTAGATGACATAGGCCGTCAGGACGGGATCATCTTGGAGGGCATCTGTGACCGCCCCGACTATGGTTTCGTGTTCGATGATAAATGCGAGGTCCGGGTCGCGTGCGCATTGCGTGGCGAGCGTGTAACGCCCTGGATCTGGAAACTGTGGCGCGTTTGGGTCCAGTGTGCCGTCAAGCGGGGGGTTGTTGGCGACACCTCGTTCCAGTCGTTTAATATCGTTTTCGCTGATGGCACCACGCAAGACGAGAAAGCCATCTTTGTTGTATTGCGCAAGTTGTTGTTCTGTGAGCATAGAAAAGGCCCCTCGCCCTCAAGTCAGCTATGAGACACTGCCTTGGCGTGTCATGCAAGTTGGCGTCTGTGCGCGATGAGGAGAGATGAGTATTTTTAAGGACGGTACAACGAATGAAATGACCGTTCCTTGAACAGATAGAGGAAATCCCGTCTCGGACGAAATACAGCTTGGGACCCTTATATCGCGATGTGATTTGAAGGTGTCTTTCGATGTGTCGACCAGGAAACGATCTCGCCAGAATTTGCTGCAATACCGTATGGTTAGGGGCTTGATCTTCACACGCGAGGGATGCATGGCTGCAAATAGGTGCCGGGAAGGCTTGATTCGGGCTAAGTGAAGCGGCATGGTCGAAGCTTAGTGCTTCCTTGAGAAAGAAATGGCTACGATCTTGCGCGTTTCCGTGTTTGTGGTTTTGACCGTCCTTGTCCTGCAATCGGCAAGGGCTAAGGATATCAGTGATTTCGCCGATGAGGGTGTTAGTCGGCTCTCGCAATATTTAAAGATCGATACCATCAACCCGCCGGGAAACGAGAGCCGCGGGGTGGCGTTCATCGCTGAAGTCCTCGATGCTGCAGGGATTGCCTACGAGACTGCGGAATCAGCCCCGGGACGGGGCAATATCTGGGCGCGATTACCTGCGAGGGTAAACAAAGCCAAGCAAGAGCCCGGACTTGTACTGTTACATCACATCGACGTTGTCCCCGCCAACCGCCAGTACTGGAGTTTTGATCCGCTGTCCGGCGAGGTCAAAGATGGTTTCGTCTATGGGCGAGGAGCGATTGATACGAAGGGCCTGGGGATTGTGCAGCTACAGGCGTTTCTTGCTCTGCACGCATCGGGCAAGCCACTTAATAGAGATGTCCTGCTGGTCGCCACGGCGGATGAGGAAGCGGGAGGCTTTTATGGGGCTGGATGGTTGATTGAGCATCGGCGGGAGATTTTTGATGGAGTTGGCTATGTACTAAATGAGGGTGGGTCCGCACGGGTTTTCGGTGATACGACGGCAGTCATGGTCGAAGTGACCCAGAAGGTACCTTTGTGGCTGCGCTTGACTGCGCTGGGTACACCAGGGCATGGCTCAGCGCCCCGGGTCGAAACTTCGGTCACGAGGATGGTTCGTGCATTGAAGCGCATCAGCGAAACGGAATTTCCTGTTCGAGTACTAAAGCCCGTAGCCAATATGTTTGAAGGGATTGCACCTTTCCAGATCGGTGAGGACAGAGAAGTATTCGCCACGATCGGGCATTCGCTCCCTGGCAACGACTATTTGACCGGGTTGAAATTGCGTAATCCGGGCGCTCATGCACTTCTGCGCAACACATGCTCAATTACCAGGTTGGAGGGCAGTGCTAAGATCAATGTGATCCCTGCTGAGACCCATGCTGAACTCGATTGTCGTCTGTTGCCCGACCAGGACCCGGCTGCATTCCTCGCAGAACTTGAGACCATCATCAGTGACGGGCATATCAGTATTGAACGGATCATGGGGTTCACACCGGCAGTGAGCAAGACGGAAACGCCCTTATTTAAGGTTATCCGTCAGGTGTCGCGGGAATATTATGGTGCAGAAGTCGTGCCGACCGTTTCCGGGGGATTCACCGACAGCCACTTTTTTCGCGACATAGGCATTACGAGCTATGGGTACTCACCTTTTTCCTTTACGGTTGCGGAGTTTGCAGGTGTGCATGGCAACGACGAGCGTGTGTCAGTCGACAATGTCGTCAACGGGGTGAAGCTCTACTTTCAGCTTTTGCAGGCGTTTGCGACGCCATAGCATCTAATTGCTCAATGAGCTTGAGATAGGTGGGATTACGGGGGTCTTGATCAAGTAATGCCGCTGCCGCATTGAGAGCGGTGGGGACGAAGCTTGTGTCCTGGAGTGCAAGGTCCCTTAGGATTGTGGCTTCCAGAAGCTGCACGGGTTCAGTGAAGGCAGCCGTGGATGACATGGTTGCTAGGACTTCTAAGGCCTTATTTGTCTGACCCTGGTTGTTAAGCGCGACGGCATAAATATAGCCCATTTGCGGATTTAGAGGCGCATTGTTGAATGCCCGTGCGAGATAGAAAAGCGCTTCAGGTGTCCGGGCCTGGCGGATGAGCCATAAGGCATAGGCCTGGTCAGCTTCCGGTAATTCAATGGTGATGGCTTTGCGGTAGTGAGGTTCTGCATCGGCATCCCGCCCCGTTACCCGATACAGATCAGCCAAATTGATCAGCGCGGGGACAAACATAGGGTTGATTTTTAATGCTCGGTTTAGAGCCAACTCTGCTTGCTGGTTATTTCCTTCGCTCGTGGCGATGAGAGCAAGCCCCACATGTACCTCGGCGCGCTCGGCGAAGAGCATCAGGCTCTCTCGGTACTCTGCCAAGGCCTGATCGAAGGTGGAGCCAAGCGTATGACGGATTTCAGGATCAAGTGCAAGGGCGACACGGGCTGCCTCAATACGAACCGCTCTAACGGGATCACTTAAGAGGCGCCTGACAACGCCCACCCGGAGCTCGGGATTGAGATAGGCGGTGTTGCCGAGAGCGGTGTGTCGCAGCAGCGCATCGATTGCACGAGAGGCATCCATGGTTGCTCGTTGCACGCCGGTATTCAGGTTGTTTGCCGATCGCTGCAGGGCCGTCGCCCTGACGATCGTGTTTGCAGACTTGTCACGTGCCAGCTTAGAAAGAAGAGTTGAGGTATCGGACGAAAGTGCGGCGTCGAATGTATCTGCAAAATGTGCCCGTGAAGCGCTTGGAAGATGAGTTTTCAACCAACTGCGGTCCTGGTCAGAATGACAGGTCAGGCATGCATTCGGCACGGATGGATCGACGGATGCCCGGGGAATCCTAAAGCTGTGATCATGCCGAACATCTACGCCCATATAAGTCTGAGTCGGCATGTGGCAGGCCAAGCAACGTGCGCCGGGAGAGTCTTGTCGGTGTCCGTGGTGCTGTGGACTCGCGTAGGCTTGCTTGTTCAAGGTAGGAAAGCGCTGGTTTCCGGCTGGCGCGTGGCACTGGAGGCAAACAGAGTCTCCAATGCCCAGAAGGTCTGCTGAGTGGGGATTGTGACAGTCGTTGCATGTCACGCCCTGTGCATGCATTCGACTGGAAAGAAACGAACCGTACACGTACACCTCATCCCGAATCTGACCATCCTGGTGGTAGAGAGGGGGGCTGAGTAGTTGAGGAATGTAGTAGTCGAGTAACGGCTCGCCGGGGACGTAGCCCTCAGCAATCTGTGTCCGCCGTGAGTGGCATTGTGCGCAGATGTCGGGCTGGCGATAGGGATCCTGGAGCACCCGGTTTGCTGGCAATGGTTGATCGGGCTTCAATGCATGTGCCTCGCCCGGTCCATGGCACGCCTCGCAACCGACGGAGAGTTCATGCCAGGTCGACTCGAAGTTGTCGGTGATCGGGTCATAGCCTTTTCTGAACCCGGTGGAATGGCAGTCTGCGCACTGGCTATTCCAGTTTTGCGAGATACTGCTCCAATGGATAACGTCTCCGGGAAGGATCTCTTCACCTTCATAAAGGTGGTACCAACGCTGACCACCTGCATCCATTGGGCGTGAATCCCAGGCCTCCCTAAGCGCCTGTTTTTTGCCATTGCCGAGTTCGACCAGATATTGCTGCAGCGGCTCTACGCCAAAAGTGTATGTCACCGGATAAGTCTTCAGCTCACCGGCCGCATCCACAATCGTAACCTTCAGCGAATCTTCCTCGTAGGCAAACGTTGCCTCGCCAGGAACAGTGCCGGAAGTGTTTGCCAACACGGTGTTTGGGCCAACCGGCTGCATGGCCTGCGCGTGGTGACTGGCCGACCATTGCAGATATTCGTTTTCATGACAGGCTCTGCAGCGCTGTGAGCCGACGTATGTGTTCTGCACCTTCTCGACGATTTTATTATCAGGCACGGGGGTGTCGCCGCAGGCGGTGCTCAGTGCAGCGGTTAAAAAGACAACAACAGCCTTAGTGCTTATGTTGATCAATACAGCATGTCTATAGTGGGCATGGCGATACTCTACCTGTTTCAGCCCATCAGCTGCACAGTCAAGGTGCACCCAGAGAGGTATAAATCAGTGTGGGCTGGCCGGTTTCTTAGCCAATGCCCTTGGCCTGCTCAAGAAACACGGCGTTGAATTCAAATCCGCGACCGAAAGAGCGCAATAAGCCGATCGGCCATCGACACAACTGAACTGACGACCAACAACCATGCAAACCAGGTCGCAGCAGGAAGGAGTGCCTCTAGACCCGTCACTTGCAGGCCCAGGAGGGTGCCGACGAGGACAAAATAGGCCACGCCGTTAAGACGCCCAAGGCGGGAAGCGCGTAAGGTCTGACCTCTTAGGGCTTTGGAGTCCAACATATATTGCACAAAGGCGAGTAGGATCAGCCAGCTTAGGTAAGGGTTGATGTAATCCCCCTGGGCAAAGGCGGCGGTGGCGGTGGCGACAAATATCGCGTCGCAGGCGTGATCCAGCAGGCCCCCGAGTGGCGTGACCTGATTGAATGAGCGCGCAACATAACCATCCAGTAGATCGGATGCCACGATGATGACAAAAAGCACTGTAGCCAGATTGAAATCGTCAAACGCGATTGCGAGCACGCTTGCCGGGATCAGGGCAAGACGTACAAGCGTGACCAGATTTGCCCAGGTAGCCCAACCCTGCATGAATCAGTGGCGCGTGATCTGGAAAAACATACCGCCTTGTGCGGCGGCCTCATCAAACTCTTCAGCTTCTATTTCGTATTTGGCCAAGTAACGTCGACGCACACGTTGGCTGAGACTGCGGTTGTTGACGGCGGCGGCCTTGCCTCTGTAAAGATTGCCAGAAACGCCTACTATGACGGCTGGATCTCGCATGAGGTTGAGCACCCACTGACTGTTTGGATCGGCGGCGGCGATGTAAAAGCCGTCGTCCAGCGAGACGCCCCAGAGTGTCACGGAGTATGGGTCGTTGGGATCGGTTTCGAGAAGGATATATTCCTGAGCATCGGTAAATGTCCAATTTACCGGCCAGTCCTTGGATGTGCCTTGCAGATGGCCACCGGGGATTGGGCCGATGGGCGCTCCACATGCGCACAGCGTGGTCGCTGTTAACGCGATGGCGATCGCATTGCGCATGTGAGGCCCCTGATCAAAAATGAACTTCTTATGCTAGCGCTGGTACCCTGCGGGTGCCAGGCTTATTAGCGCTATATGAGGCCGGTGGAGATAACCTCTCAAGTGGCTGTTTAGAGGAGATAAGGCATGAAATGGGCGGTTACGGGTGCGAATGGCAACGTCGGAAGACGGCTGATCGAAGAGTTGTTGAGAAATACGTCGGCCGAAATCGTTGCGATAGTGCGTAGCGACAGGGCAAAACAACAGGTGGTGTCCGCGTTGACTCACACGCCAGTCGAGTTGGCGCAGCGTGTTTCGACCGTGGTGCTGGACTATACAGATGTCTCCTCAATGTGCTGCGTGCTGGAGGGCGTCACTTGTGTGGTCCATCTGGTTGGGATCATTAAAGAAAGCGGCGGTGCCACCTACGTAAATGCGCACGACAAGAGTTCAGCCACCCTGATCGAAGCGCTGCGGAATAATCCCGATGCCCATATAACTTATTTGTCGATTGTCGGGGCGACGCCCACCTCCAGCAACGCCTGCCTTGCCTCCAAAGGCCGGGCTGAAGTGCTGTTTGACAATGCGGCAAATCGGGCTTGCACGTTGCGTCTGCCGATGGTTCTCGGTGAGGGTGATATTGTCAGTCGAAGGCTACGAGCGCGTGCGCTGAAGTCCTCGGTATATGGTTTGCGCATGAACAGTCTAGAGCAGCCGATTTACGCAGGGGATGTAGCCCGCGCGATCCTGGCTGCGGGGTCGCTCGGCATCAACAAAAACTATGACCTCGGTGGGTTAGAGATTATCTCTCGAGCCGACCTCACACGCCGTGCGGCAGAGGCTTTGACCACTCTGGGAGAGCGCTCAGGCGAGCGCGCAATATCTATTCGTTCCTTCCCCATCGGGCTTGGCAAAATAGTCGTCGGCATCATGCAGACTCTATTGCCGAATCCGCCTCTCACGATGGCTATGTTGGAAATTCTGGACCACGATGATCAAGTCGACAATGTGCCGGTTTTGCAGGCGTTGGGGCTTGGCAATCTCACAGGGCTGGATGAGGCGCTGGTGTTGACTTTATCTGGTAATACTCAGTCCTAACGTACCGCTTTAGCCAGAAAAGGAAGACTTCGGTCCATGCGATAGTCGATACCGCTGTGGGTGTCATTGAACTCTTCGTACCTGTGTCGAACATTCATTTTTTTTAATACGGCGCTGAGTTGTCGGGCCCCGAAGTGAATGTGGTATTGATCGTGCCATCCGCAGTCTAGAAAAATACCGTTGAGTGATTTGAGGTTGTCCTTACTCTCCTTGGCCAGGTGTATCGGGTCGTGACGCAGCCAACGTTGCCAGCGCTGCGGTAGAGCCGCTCCGGTGTTCAGATCATAAGGGATGCGCAGCCTGCCAGGTGCGCGAGGATCTGGATCGTAGCTGGCGGCCATACAGACCATCATGAGCGTGGTGATGTCTGACCCGGAAGGGCTCTGCGTTGCCCAGATATGTTCTAAGAATCGAGCGATGCGCCCATCGTCTGTGCCCGGTTTTGTTTGTGCTGTCGTGGAGGGTGATGGGGTTTTAGTGAAACGCTGTAACGTGGAAAGTACGCCCGGCCACTCGGCTTTATATATGAAATCGAAATAACAGTCTCCGGAGTGGCTGGCGATAGCGCCCCAGTATTTAGCGTAGCGCATGCCATGAATCAACGCACCGTAACCACCGGAAGACTTACCAAATACACCACGGTTGCGTCTGTCAGCTTTTGTACGAAATTCACCATCAACAGCAGGAATCAGTTCCCGGGTGAGATAGTCTGCGTATCGGCCAATGGCGCTGGAATTGATGTACTGGTTGCCGCCGAGTGCTGTAAAACAGTCCGGAAAGACGACGATACATGGCGGCATAAGGCCCTCACCAATCAGACGGTCGAGCCGCTCGGGTACATTTTCATCGAAACTTCGCCATCCAGTGTGCGATCCACCAGAGCCCGTGTAGCCAACAAGATCGAAAAGTACGGGGAAACGTTTACGCTGTGTACTGGTCAAATAAGCAGCGGGTAGATAGACCGGATGGCTACGTACCCATGGATCGCCGAGAGGATTGTCTTTGAGAATCTTCGAACTGTGTTCAAGCTGAACAATTTGTCCATACAGAGTGTGTGTGGTTTTGCGTGCCATGGGCAGCTCCAACTTTGTATCTAATGGGTTTGCGAGGCAACTCATCGAATATATAGACGTGTAAGCTTAGCGCAAAGCGCGTTTTGTCATGGGCTGATCGGTGACGGCCGACGACCGTGCACACGGCGCGAGGCAACCGTCAATAAACCCAATAATTACGCGTCTTTTCAATATTGAGTCTTTTCAATATTGAGCCGGGTCGTTATGATCCTGCCTGCCCAATTCTGTGAGCGCACGCTATGATGAATGCTGAAGCTCAAAACCGACGTTCGGATCAGGATCGTCGTAAATCTCAGGATAGACGTCGCAAGACCCATGGGTTGTTAGGCCTGTGGGCACGACGAGACCGAAACTCCGCAGACCGCAGGCAGGTCGAGCGGCGGGCTGAAACCAGACCAACGCTTGTGATCTGGCGCAAACGTCCTACGTAATAAGCAAATTAACAACACAACCAAATTGTTCACAGGAGAGTTGTAGGAATGAACAGGGTGTTTCTATTTGCCTGTGTTTTGTCGTGGTTGATTGGTTCGGGATGGGTCCATGCCGACGGTGACGCGAATGCGGGTAAAGCGCTGTTTCAGGTCTGTACCGTCTGTCACGGGCCTCAGGGCCAGGGTAACCAAGCGATGAACGCACCGAAATTGGCGGGTCAGCCAGCTTGGTATATCACAAAACAAATGGCGCTTTTCCAAAACGAGGCTCGCGGCACTGCACCTGGTGATATATATGGCATGCAAATGGCGACGATGGCCAAAGGGCCCCAGCTTAAAGAGGAAAAAGCGCTTGCAGATCTCGCTGCTTACATTGGCACATTCCCGCCTAGCCCGCCTATACCCACGGTCGAAGGTGATGCGGAAGCAGGTCAGAAGTTATACCCGATCTGTGCTGCGTGTCATGGCCAGCGGGCTGAAGGTGTGGAAGCGATGGCCGGGCCGGCGCTTGCCGGGCAGAACGACTGGTACTTGGTTGCCCAGATCAAAAAGTTCAAAAAAGGTCAGCGCGGTTATCACAGTAGCGATCACGGTGGTCGGCAGATGCGTCCAATGGTTGCGACCTTGGCTGATGATCAGTCGATCAACGACGTGGTTGCCTATATAAATACACTTAAGTAGGCCTTCGGATGCCAGGTAGACTCACGATTTCTTTGGGCGCGCTTGTTGATAATTACCGATCTCTTGCTGCAGCGACGGAGGCAGAGATTGCGTGCGTTGTGAAAGCCAATGCGTATGGTGCTGGTATAGAGACAGTCGTGCCTCGCCTGATCGAGGAGGGTGTTAAGCGATTTTTTGTTGCTAGCGCGTTAGAAGCCAACACGTTGCGGGTGCTTAGCCGCGACATAAGTATCTATGTGCTGGAGGGCCCGCTGCGTGACTCTGTCGGTATGCTGATCGGCAACCATTTGATTCCTGTGATTAATAGTCGCGATCAGTTTGAACTGTGGGATAAGGAAGCGCCCTATGCGCTGCATGTGGACACGGGGATGGAGCGGTTGGGTGTCTCGATAGCCGAGCTCGAGAAATGGATGAGCGAGGATCTGCGTCCAGAATTGCTCATCACACATTTTGCCCGGGCTGATGAACCGGGCCATGAATTTTCCAACCAACAACTCGAACGATTTCATTCTGTTGCAGATAAATTGAATGTGGCAGTGAGCATCAGCAATTCTGCCGGGATTGTCCTGCATGAAATTGATGAAGATGTTGCCCGTGCCGGTATTGCGTTGTATGGGGCAAGTCCATCGACGAAGGTGGCAGATGCGCTGCGACCAGTCACACGTCTTGAAGGTGAGGTATTACAGGTGCGCCATGCAGGCGCCAATGTTCCTGTCGGATATGGCGGCACTTTTACGACAAGTAGCCACGGCATGTGGTTAGCCACGATCGGGGTCGGGTATGCCGATGGGTTGCCCAGGCTGCTATCAAATGCCGGCCGCGTCTGGATAAAAGGACATTTTTATCCAGTGATCGGACGTGTAGGTATGGATCTGGTTCACGTCGGACTAAGCGAAGGTACGGCGCAGCCGGCTGTTCAGGTTGGAGACTATGCCGAATTTATTGGCACGCACATTGCGGTAGACGAACTGGCAAGATTGGTGGGCACCATTGGCTATGAAATCCTCACCGGTCTTGATGCCGCACGGCGCCTGAGCCGGGTTGTTGTCGAAGCATACTTGTGATGTAGAGAAGAAATATTGACCTAAGGAGGCAGTGGTGGTCCGTAGGGTTCTGGCGAGCTTGATGCATCGCTCGAAGGTAAGGGCATATGACCCATCAACTGTAGGTAGGTGGATTGATCTCCTTCGGCAGCCTCGAAGCGACCGCTTCCTCGCCGGGCGAGCGAGCGGTTGAGGTAGAGGTCGGCTATCCGCTGGGGGGCGAGCGCGATTGCGCGATCCATCGCCTCTTCGGCGCTCGAAAATTGACCAGCAAGCAGTTCGATTGTGCCGTGATTCGCGTGCACCAACCAGTAATCAGGGCTTGCCTTAAGGGCTCTATTGATCAGTGCCCGCGCCTGATCAAGATCCTGATTGCGTGCGTAACCCACGGCCAGTGAACTTTGCAGCTCTGCTAACAACTGTGGATCCTGGAAGTTGCTGATGATTTCGAGCGCGTCCTGACACGCCTCAGGTGCGAAAGGATAAGTTTCAACAGTGCCTCGGCAGGCGCTTCTGTGAACCTCGATGTCTTGTAGTGGGTTGTAAAGGTCTTCCGTCTGAGCCACGACAGAATCAGCCAGAAAAAAGATAAACGTAAAAGTCAGACAGACACGCATGTGCGAATTGTCATGCACGACCAGCGACGTCGCAATCTGAAACCGTAAAAAAGTCAACTTTGTGGAGCAGTGGAGAGAAAAAGAAAGGCTTATGGGCGCTTGGGCGAATTTAGGAAAGGAACTGGTTAAGCTAGAGGCTATAAGGAATGAAGGGATGAAACTATGACGGTGAATAAATCGGGCGTACTGGCAGGGCAAGTGGCGATAGTGACAGGTGCCAGTCGAGGCATTGGCGAAGCCATAGCGAAGCGCTATGCAATGGAAGGAGCCAAAGTGGTTGTTACGGCACGCAGTGTAGAAGAAGCCGATCACTATCTGCCTGGGACCATTAAAGACACGGTCGAGGTGATAAATGCTGCCGGGGGCGAAGCGATCGCAGTTCGGGCTGATCTGTCTGTCGCCGAAGACCGCCACAACCTGGTGAGGGAGACGCAAGAAGCATTTGGCCCTGCCGACATCTTAGTAAACAACGCGGCCGTTACGTACTTCATCCCCGTTGCTGACTTTCCGGAACGACGATTTCGACTGATGATGGATGTGCAGGTATGGACGCCGTTTGAACTCTCACAATTGGTGTTGCCGGCTATGCGCGAGCGCGGGGCGGGTTGGATTCTAAATATCTCTTCGGGCGCAGCCATACACCCGGATAAGGTGGCGGGAGCGCGCGGTGGTACGGTATATGGTATGTGTAAAGCAGCGCTTGAGCGGTTTACTACGGGTCTTGCGCAGGAAGTGTACGATGAAGGGATTGGTGTGAACGTGATATCCCCAGGGCTCGTTGAAACTCCGGGGGTGATTCACCACAAGCTAATCACAGACGAGACACGAGACAGAGTAACGCCCATGGAGTACATGACGGAGTCATGCCTTCGGCTCGTGCACGGGGATGCGAAGGTATTGACGGGCAGAATCGACTATGCGGACCAGGTCATGCAAGAGTTCAACCTCGAACCTACACCGTTGATCTGATTAGTTCCCGCCCTGCAAAAGATCAGTGGGTGGGCAAGCAAGGATGTCAGACGGAAATTGTATATCGCTACGATCTGGTTGAACTACGATCGGATCAGGATTTCGGTTTTTTGCTTACTGTGGGCAGAGCGAAGCTCGACTGTACCCTAGCAACGCCTGGAAGGCGTATCAGGCGCTGACCATGAATACGCTCATATTCTCTGGCGTCCGACATAATGACCGGTACCGGGTATTAGGGTGAGAGAGACTTTCATTCGCCGTGCGGAGTTGTCCGTAAAGGTTATGTATGGGAGAGTCCTGATCTGACTATGAAGGAGAGAAACAATGAAAGAGAGTGCCGCATCTCCGTCTGCCACCAGTTTGCTGCACAATGAATTCCCGGAAGGTTCGATTGAGGCAAAAGACTTAGAACACCTGCTGCATCCTACGACGAATTTAAAGCAACATGAACAGGTGGGTCCGACCGTGCACGAGCGTGCGGAAGGAATCTACCTTTGGGACAACCAAGGTAATCAATATCTTGAAGGGATGGCTGGGTTGTGGTGCACAGCCCTTGGCTATGGCAATGAAGAACTCGCCGCCGTTGCTGCAGAGCAGATGAAGAAGATGTCGTACTCGCAGCTTTTTGCCGGAAAAACTAACGAACCCTCTGTATTGCTTGCCGAAAAACTTAAGTCTATGGCACCTTTTGCCGCAGACAGAGTCTTTTTCGGCTTATCGGGGAGCGATGCCAACGACACCCAGATAAAACTCATGTGGTATTACAACAACGCCATGGGTCGCCCGGAAAAGAAAAAAATCATCAGCCGAAAGCGCGGTTATCACGGCGTGACGATTGCGAGCGGGTCATTGACCGGTCTGCCACCTTTCCACAATGCGTTTGATCTGCCGATGGCGGGTGTTCTGCATACTTCCTGTCCACATTACTACAGCGAAGCAGAACCAGGAGAAACAGAATCTGCTTTTGTAGACCGCATGGTCACGAATCTCGAAGACATGATTGCGCGTGAGGGGGCTGAGACCATTGCGGCCTTTATTGCCGAACCCATCATGGGCGCGGGTGGCGTGATCGTCCCACCGCCGGGTTACTATGAACGGATACAAGCCGTACTGAGCGCCAAAGACATTTTGTTCATAGATGACGAAGTGATTTGTGGTTTCGGACGCACGGGGCAGGCGTTTGGTGCCGAGACCTTTGCGATTGAACCAAGCACGATGAGTGTGGCGAAAGCCGTGTCGTCGGCCTATCTGCCCTTGAGCGCCGTACTGATTCCTGAATATATGTACGATGCGTTTACTTCAGTGTCTGAGGAACTCGGCAATTTCGGTCATGGGTTTACTTACTCCGGTCATCCGGTTTGCGCTGCGGTTGCGTTGCGCAATCTGGAAATTATGGAGGAACAGGATCTTTTTGCTCATGCCGCACGAGTCGGCGAGATATTGCAGGCGCGTCTGCGTAATTTCGAGGACCACCCTCTGGTCGGGGAGGTCAGGGGTAGTGGCCTCATCGCTGGTGTGGAGCTCGTCAAGCAAGCTGAACCGCGCATACCTTTTGCTGCAGCGGATGGGGTTGGTGCCTACTGCGCGAAAGCCTGTCAAGACGAAGGTTTGATTGTGCGCAACATGGGCGATGCGATAGCTTTCTGTCCGCCCCTGGTGATTACGGAAGACCAGGTCGATGAGCTGAGTACAAAATTTGAGCGGGGATTGAATGCCACGGCAACGTGGGCTCGGCGAAATAAATTTATCTAATGATGGGTAAGCCCAGAAGAACGGGAAGAGGGTCGCGACCACGGAAACAGAAAATCTGAAGATTGGGATGTCGCTAGGCTGGTAGACTTGCACACCAGCACCCTACACATAGTTATAATGGCGCTGTAAATGTTTTGACGTAGCGCTATAATCGCGCGCCGTTGCATGAAGCTCTAGATCAAAACCAGGAGACAGTCTTGAAGCGAGTCGTTTTCGCTGTGGCGTTGGCCGCGTTGGCGTTGAGTATCCAAGCCATCCCACCAGGTACTAATGATGAAATTGCCGAGCGCGTTAAACCGTTTGGTAGTGTTTGTCGTAGGGGAGATGATTGTGGCACCAAAGAAGTGCAGGTTGTTAGCGGCCAAATGAATGGCGAGGCGGTCTATAATCAGTTTTGTTTCGTCTGCCATGCCGCAGGTGTGAGTTCAGCACCGAGACTCGGCAATGCGGAAGACTGGCAACCTCGCCTTGACCGGGGTATGGATGCGCTCATGGCAACAACCTTAGCTGGACTGAATGCGATGCCACCTAAAGGAGCCTGTGTCGACTGCTCGGATGACGAATTGAGCAGTGCTGTTAACTACATGTTGGAACAACTACCTTAGTCCGACTTCCAATCCGTCCTCCCAGTTTATGGTCCGAAATGAGAGCGCCTTGATGACGTGCGCCTCGCCAATGTGACGTGCATCGTCCAGGTCTGCGATGGTGCGTGCAACCTTCCACACCTTGTGCAGGCTCCTTGCTGACTGCACTTTCTTTTCAAGTGTTCGCTGCAGTGATGGGCCGATCCGGGTGTTGCGGATTTCGGTATGAATCCTGCCTGCGTCCAGGCGTGCATTGGCCTTGCCCTGACGCAGAATCTGGCTCGAGTAAGCGCGCTCAATCGTCTGCTTGAGGCACTGAATATCCGAGGGTGCCTCAAGGGCTTGTGTGAGGAGCGCCGGAGGCACCTCGGGGACCATCACCTGCAAATCGATCCGATCCACCATCGGGCCGGATATACGGGCCTGATATCTGCGCACTTGCCCCGGGGCACAACGACATGCTGACTCATTGCAAGTGCGACCTGCAGGACAAGGGTTCATGGCGGCAACGAGCTGAAAAGAACATGGATAATGCACTTTGTAATTCGCCCGCGAGATCATCGTTTTGCCCGCTTCTAATGGCTCGCGCAGATGGTCGAGTACAGAAGGTTTAAAGTGCGGTAGTTCATCGAGAAACAATACGCCGTGGTGGGCCAGGACAGCATCACCTGGTTGGGGGATCCTCCCTCCACCGAGTAATGCCGGAGAACTTGCCGAATGGTGTGGTTCTCGAAATGGACGTCCGCGCGGACATGGCAAACCGGAACATGAGTAAATGGTCGCGACTTCTATTTGCTGTGCATGTGTCATTGGTGGCAGAAGCTCTGCCACTGCGCGTGCCAACATGGTTTTTCCGCCTCCGGGTGGCCCAACCATCAGAAAGTGGTGGCCACCAGCCGCAGCGACTTGCAGTGCTTGTTTCGCGGCACGCTGGCCAATGATGTCGCTGTAGATACTGGGTGTTGTCCCTAAAGATGGCGCGGTGCAAGTGGGCGTGCGGTAACTGCCCTCATTGAGGACAGTTGCTGCCTCGAGAAGTGATGCAACGACACCCACTTCGCCTTTGTCGAACCAACCGAGCTCTGATCCTGCATCATCTGGTAGGATCGGAATGCGCTGTGCGAGGGCGGCAGCCTGCGCACAGGCTAACGCCCCCACCACAGGTCGTACGGAACCGGACAGGGCCAACTCACCAAGCCATTCGTATGCAGCCAATGTTTTGGTATTCACCTGTCGTGTGGCCGCGAGGACACTTAGAGCGATCGGTAGGTCCAGCGCGCTGCTTGATTTGGCAAGGGTCCCTGGTGCCAGATTGATCGTGATCGCACCATCCGGGTAATAAAAACCTGAATTTTGAATTGCTGCGGCTACCCGATCCCGAGATTCGCGTACGGCACTTTCGGCAAGGCCGACGATGGTGGTACGCGGCAGGCCTGCACTTATATTGCATTCGACGACCACCTCGTGTGCTTCCAGGCCGATAAGGGCGCGGCTGCGGATCAACTCATTCATTCCCGTTCGGCAAGCCGACGTTCTTGGGCGTGGACTTCTGGCTGCAGGGATGTGAGTTGGGCCAGGTGATTTTCATATTCAGTACGAAGAACAAGTTCGAAATGGGCTCGAAGACATTCAAACTCAACCTGTAGGCGCGGCTCACTGCCAATAATAGGCCTTAAGATATCGAGCAACATTTAGAAGGCATCCATGGTGTGTCTCTCAAATTGGATATCAGTTCGAGTCGAAAGATTTTAATGGGTCATAGGTAAAAAAAGATGGGATTTGAACGGGTAGTCGTGTGAGTCAATAGGTCTGGTTGGTACCAGTGACGGAGATTCAAAGGGTCAGCCGCTATAAGCGCACTTTGACCGGCTCGCCTATTGAGGCGTCTTTAACATGATGAGAATGACTAAACAGGGTTCGGTTATAGCGAGATACCGTCCCTATGGCGTTAGGTTTGGAGACTCATGCTTTAGATGTTGGATTACTATTACGCCGCCTCCGGCAAGTTTGATGAGTCTTAGGCTGAGGCCAACCTGAAACCGAGAAGTCAGGTATGAAATCTTAAATACTGGATCAAAGGGGTCTGTTTGAACGCGCACAGGACGATTTCCTTGCCCGAACCTTGACGTGCAAACACGTTATATAATAGGGGTACGATCGCTTCACTGACGACTTTAATGGTGACTGCATCAACCCTGGTTGAGGTAGGCGCGCATATAAAATTGAATTCTATATGGTTTTATTTTCTCTGATGCTTAACTATCCGATCAACTCGACAACGACGGAGACCTTACCGGAAAAGAAGGGCTGGCCCGCGTGATTGGCAATATGCTCCTCCAACCTTGTGGTCAGGAAACGCTCCCCGGCATTGGTGTTGATCAGAAATCAAACTGACGCAGAAACGGTCTTGCATTGCAGAGGCAATGACGACAATCTTGGGGTGGGAACAAATAAACCTTCCTCATGTGAACGGCGGTCGACCAGGCGCCACTTCCGACTGGGTATCCCGAATAGGAGAAATACATGAAACTCATCACGGCAATCGTTAAGCCCTTCAAACTCGATGATGTGCGCGAGGCGCTCTCCGACGTTGGAGTGCAGGGGATGACAGTAACTGAAGTGAAAGGCTTTGGCCGTCAGAAAGGGCATACAGAGCTCTATAGAGGCGCAGAATATGTCGTCGACTTTCTGCCCAAAGTAAAACTTGAAGTCGCGATTGAAGATGCTCTGCTTGATCAAGTTGTCGAAGCGATTACCCAGTCAGCTAATACAGGCAAAGTGGGCGATGGCAAAATATTCATCACCCCGCTTGAAGACGCCGTACGTATTAGAACCGGGGAGACCGGCGCGGACGCAGTCTAGCCCGACTAAATGAAGAATATCCCAGATGATTCAAGGGCATCGAGTTATTCAGCAGATACCCTTTCCTTTCTCCTAATTGGCTTGCCAAAAAGCTAGAATGCGCGCTTTTATGGGCTAGGTGCTTCAACATGAAGTATTGCAGCACGCGCGGCGGCGTGTCCGATGTGACTTTCGTTGAGAGCCTGCTGATGGGGCTTGCGCCCGATGGCGGACTGCTGGTACCACAGGAGATACCTGATGTACGAGGCAATCTCGATCAATGGCTTGGTCTCGATTTCGTTGCATTGGCAAAAGAGGTCATCTCAATCTATGCAGATGATATTGAACCACAGGTTCTGCATGGCCTCGTTGAAGATGCCTATAAGACATTTGCTCATCCGGATGTGGTGCCGTGCCAGAGGTTTGATGAATTAACCATCGTCGAACTGTTTCATGGCCCGACGCTGGCGTTTAAGGATGTCGCACTGCAGCTACTGGGTCGACTCTTCGAATATGTGCTTGGCCAAGATGGACGACATTTAAATATTCTCGGCGCCACATCTGGAGATACAGGGAGTGCGGCGATCGCAGGGGTGCGTGGCCAGGCAAACATAGACATCTTCATTCTCTATCCCAATGCGAAAGTCAGTCATCTGCAGGAGCTGCAGATGACGACCGTTAAGGATGCCAATGTGCATTGCGTTGCGGTTAATGGAAGTTTTGACGATTGTCAGAGCCTTATGAAGGCTGTCTTCGCTGACCTCGAATTCAAAGAAGAGATGCACCTCGGGGCAATTAACTCCGTAAACTGGGCGCGCGTTTTAGCGCAGATTGTTTACTACGGCTATGTCAGCTTAAAACTTAAGGGCGATGTCTCCTTCTGTGTGCCGACGGGGAATTTTGGTAATGTTTTTGCCGCCTACCTTGCACAACGCATGGGATTTCCAATTGCGGAACTTGTTGTGGCAACAAACGAAAATGACATTCTTGCTCGTTTTTTCAAGACGGGAGAATATGCGCGCGGGGAAGTGCATTTTACACTGTCCCCGGCGATGGATATTCAGGTGGCTAGTAACTTTGAACGGTTTCTTTACTACTACTTCGACGGCGATGTAGAGAGATTGAATTCATTTATGACGCGTTTTCAGGCCACGGGTACAGCGAGCCTGGAAGAAGTGCCCAAAACAGGTTTTCGAGCGACTTCTGTTGATACAGGGGAGACGCTGGCAACGGTGCAAAGTTTTTACGAAGACTATGGGTATGTACTGGACCCGCACACTGCAGTAGGGGTGGCAGCCAGTCGCAAGTGTGAAAATATAGCTGGCCAGAAAGTCTGTGTCGCCACCGCGCACCCGGCTAAGTTCCCTGACGCTGTGTTGCAGGCATTGCCGGATACCAAGGTGACCCACCCGACACTGCAAGGCTTGATAGGCTTACCTGAACGCAAGCAAATGATTGAAGCAGATACCAATGCAGTCAAGAAATTGATTCGAGATAGCCTGCCTTGATGACTGTCTTCAGTGGTCGATGATGTCGGCGATTGCGCCTGGTAGCGCCTTCAGGTGATTAATTTCCTGGTGTGGTTGAGCATGAGTGTCTGCAAGGCTTGACGATGTTAGATTGACCCAAACGGTGTACATACCGACATTGAGGGCGCCGGCGATGTCATCCACAAGGTTATCGCCAATATGTATAGCCTGATGAGGGCTTAGGTCGAGTTTGCGAAGGGGTGCCTTAAACATCTCCGGGTGAGGCTTACTTTTACCGACGTCAGCTGAGCTGATAGCACCATGTAAGTAATCGCTCAAACCAGCACGTTGTATATCTGCGTTGCCGTTGGTGAGTGCATAGATCGTAAAGTTTTTCTTAAGTTCAGCCAGACTTGCAATCGCGCCGGGGAAAAAGACGACCCGGTTGCGACCGGCGAAGAACACGTCGAATGCAGATTGTGCGAGTGCTTGCGCATCATCATAGCCGGCCGCGTTCATAACTCGAGTGAGCACCGCCGTGCGCATAAAACTGAGGTCATGAACTTTTTCAGGGTGGGCTTGCACCACTGCATGGCGGTGGTCTGTGAGCGCTTCAGGTGTGTAATGTTCGAGACTCTCTGGTGCGTGTGCCTGCATCCACTGACGCATGCTTTTTTCGGCATCAATGATGGTGCTGTCGACATCCCAAAGCGTGTTGTCGAGATCCAGCGTGAGGAGGCGGATGTCACGCGCCAATATCCGCCTCGTTTTTGTCGGTGACCGCGTGTGCCCGAGGGTGGGCGTCGTCGTATACCTTGGCCAGGTGCTGGAAATCGAGGTGGGTATAGATCTGGGTCGTGGCAATGTCGGCGTGCCCCAGGAGTTCTTGAACCGCGCGTAAATCTCCGGATGACTCAAGCATATGTGTGGCAAAACTGTGTCGAAGCATGTGCGGGTGCAGCTGATTGGTCCCCAGCCTGTCTACAGCGATACGCTTGAGTCTTTGTTGTATGGTGCGTGGTGCTATCCGTTGCGCGCCGCGTCCGGTAAACAGAGGTGCTTGCAGGTCATGATGTGGATGAACAGCGAGCCAGCGTTGCAAGGCAAGAATACATTGTCTCCCCAATGGTGCGTTGCGTACTTTGTTGCCTTTGCCAACAACCCGTGCGTATCCTTGCGGCAGATCGAGGTCTGAAATGTTCAACCCCACGGCTTCGCTAAGACGCAGGCCGGATCCATAGAGGATCTCGAGTATCGCTTGATCACGCAGATCCTTTGGGTTGACCGGTGTATTCGTTGTATCGGGTTTGTCGAAAAGAGCCGAAGCCTGGTCCGGGTCCAAGACGGTGGGCAGTTTATGAGCCACTTTTGGGATCACTGCACCCGCAGCAGGATTCTGTTTCACAGATTCAGTCTTAACGAGGTAGGCAAAAAAACTCCGGACGGCAGAAACGGCCCGCTGGATACTTTTAGGCTTCAAGCCGTGCTGGTGCAGGTGACCGATAAAGTGGGTGATGTGGTGGGGTCGAACTTCTGTGCAGGTGATAGGGAAAAGGCAGGCAAATCGCAGGAGCTCGCGTTTGTAACCGTCAATTGTGTGCGGTGAATATCTTCGCTCGTTGGCGAGATATTCAATGTAGAGCGTAATTGAATCATTCATTGATCGGTCAGGATCTGATTGGTTACGTGGGACAACACATCCCGGATGTAGGTTATGAACAGCGTGTCCATATCACTTGCGAAATGGGCCGGGTCCCGGCTGCCTATCGCGAACACCGCTTTGGCGTCGTCAAAGGCGAACGGGATGATGACGGCGCTCCCTGTTTCGTCGTGTGCATTGATTGGAAAGAGTTCGGTAAGCTCCGAATGGCGCAGGGTAGTGAGGGTTGCGGCATCTTGTTGAGCAAGCTGGATGAAGGATGGCTCGTCCTGGTGGAAGTAGAAGTGATCCACAGGGCCCGCGTACTCCAATGGCGCTCCTGGTAAATGGCACGCCACGAAGTCGGCATCAAAATTAGCGAGTATGTGCGTTGCCAGGACTTCGTTGAGCTCGGTGAGCGAGTTGGCATTGAGCAATGCCAGAGTAAGAGAGCGGGTTTTGTTAAACAGATGGTCATTTCTTTGCGCGGTGTCTAAAAGCTCAGTCATCTGCCTACGCATATCGACATTACGCTCGCGGAGAATATTCACCTGGCGCTCAACCAGAGAGACGGTCTTGCCCGGACTGTGGGGCAGCTCCAGATCTGCCAACAGGGCTTTGTGGGATACGAAAAAGTCAGGGTGGTCACGCAGGTATTGTGCTACTGCCTCAGCGTCGTCACCGCCTGATGTGATGGTTACATCCTCTTTAGATTGACTCATCGGATCACAATCTCTCCTTCATATATGAGGTTTGCCGGACCGGTCATGAGGATCGGCGCACCAGCGCCGGGCCACTGGATGTGCAGTTTGCCTCCCGGGAGGGACACTTTGACGCGATCTCGGACGCGATCACTTAATCGTGCAGCAGCAACCGCTGCGCAAGCTCCTGTTCCACATGCTTGAGTCTCGCCAACCCCTCTTTCGAAAACGCGTAGACGGGCAAACTGGTGATCGATCACTTGGCAGAATTCGATATTGCTTCGCTCAGGAAACGCGGCGTGATCGGTCAGGGCCGATCCCAGCGTTTCCACGTCGAGGTTCAAAAGCTCATCGACGAATATGACTGCGTGGGGATTGCCCATGGAAACCGGGGTGATTTCAAAGCACTGGTTTGCGGCTTCTACCGTATAGGTATGTTCAGTTTTTGGCTGCGCATGACGGGGATCGAACGGGATCGAGGGTGGGTCAAACTCGGGCACGGTCATCGTCGTGCTGATCCGGTCTCCCTCTATTATGGTCTCAAACTCGCCCGCTAGAGACTGCCAGACGAGATGCTCTTTTTTTGTCAGGCCGATCAGCCTGGAAAGCGCGGCCACGCAACGCGTGCCGTTGCCGCACTGCTCAGCCTCGGAACCATCCGCATTAAAAATGAGGTAACTGAAATCGGCTTCGGGTTCGTTCGGGGGTGCGATGACGAGAAGCTGATCGAATCCGATACCGGTATGCCGACAACCCCATGCCTTTATCCGTGCGGGGTCGGGGACAATTTCATGTGTTATGCCATCCAATACCATGAAATCGTTGCCGAGGCTGTGCATCTTATAAAATTTCTGTCGTGCGCCAATTTTCATTGTAGGGTGCGCTCGAGTCGAAGCTGATCTGAAATGGTCTCACGTCGACGTATCACTGAAAAGCGATCGTCGTGTACCAAAACCTCACAACCTCGACTGCGTGAGTTGTAATTCGATGCTTGTACCATACCGTAAGCACCCGCTGAAGCGATGGCCAGCAGACTCCCTTGCATCAGATTTAAGGCACGGTCGTGTGCAATGAAGTCGCCGGATTCGCAAACCGGCCCAGCGATGTGCCAGTTTATCGGCGAAACGTCAGGTGTGGGCTCGCTAAGTGGCAAGACATCGTGCCATGCCTGGTACAAGGCTGGGCGGATAAGATCGTTCATGGCTACATCGATGATTGCGAAGTTGTTGGTATCCTCGTTTGTCGCTGGCTTGAGATATTCCACGCGAGACAGAAGAACGCCGGCATTTGCAATCAGGGATCGCCCCGGCTCAATAAGAATGCGTTGGCTCCGGCCACGCATCAGCTGCCCGACGGCTGTCCCATAGGTACTGAAATTCATCGGTACCTCGTCGCGATAACGGATACCCATGCCGCCGCCCAGGTCGATGTGCTCCAGCACGATGCCACGAGCATCAAGTTTATCCACCAGTCGTAGAAGACATGTGAGCGCCTCGAGCAGGGGTTCGATCTGACTGATTTGTGAGCCGATATGACAGTCTATGCCGACGGTCTTCAGGTGAGGGTCTTCGGCAGCCTCTGTGTATAGCCGCTCGGCACTTTCTATATCGACACCGAACTTGTTGGTTTTCAGTCCAGTGGATATATAAGGGTGTGTTTGCGGGTCTACATCAGGATTTACCCGGATCGATATCGGAGCCCGTACATCCAGGTTATGCGCTCGCTCGCTGATGCGCGTGAGCTCCTGGCCGCTCTCCACGTTAAAACAGTGAATGCCGAGCTTTAATGCATAATCGATTTCTTCGATCGTCTTGCCGACGCCCGAAAATATGACGTTTTCAGAATTGCAGCCTGCCGCGACAATGCGACTGAGCTCGCCGCCTGAGACAATATCAAAGCCGCACCCAAGGTCACTGAAGAGCTTCAGGATTGCCAGGTTCGAATTTGCCTTCACAGAATAATGAATTTTGTGCTCAACCGCGCTGAACGCTGTAGCCAGGCGCGTTACAGCATCGGTGAGATAGGCCTTGGAGTAGACGTAGGTGGGCGTCCCTAATGCCTCGACAATAGATTCAAGCGCAACACTTTCCATGCATAGTTGGCCATCCTGGTAGTGTAGGGTCTCAGTCACTGCGATACCCCAGGTGATTAGCGGCCATTTCAAAAGCTGCGCTGTCGGTGTGCTGTTCAGGTAACTCCAATGGTCCTTTCTGTCCACATACGACAACATTTAGTGCCAGGGCGACAATTATAAACCAGCGCATAGGTCACCTTGAGAATAAAGCGGCGCAGTATAACCGTCTTAGCAGTTCGATAAAGGGGCGAGAAAATGGAGGGTTGCACTGCGGCGATGCCCAAAAGGGAAGCGAGGGTTGCTTTTCGGTGGCGACGTTTATCTGCCGGGGGCATGAAAACCGCCTTGTTGTGCCTGTTCAGAAAGTGAATCCCCGGATTTAGGGGCGGGACATAAATGGTCACAATAGAGGCCTCCCGCCTGTCTGAATTTGTCTAAAAACTTAACAATCCGGCAGACCTTTGGCGGAAAAATTTAGAGCTGCTTGCGAGCTCTGGCGATTGCAGCAGCAACCTGAGTAGGGGCCGTGCCACCATAATGATCTCGTGCAGCTACTGAACCGGTCAGGGTCAGAACTTCGAAAACATCATCACTAATGATCGTTGTCAGGTTGCCATTTAACTCGTCTACAGAAAGTGCTTCCAGGGCACGATTGGAATTTATAGCGAGTTTTACCGCCTGCCCGACAATCTCATGGGCATCGCGAAACGGGATATCTTTGCGCACGAGATAATCGGCGAGATCTGTGGCCGTGGTGTAGCCGCGTAATGCAGCTTCGCGCATGTTATCGATATTGGGGGCGATGTTAGGAATCAATCCGGTCATTGCGGTCAGACAGTCAACCAGTGTATCGACCGCATCGAAAAGCGGCTCTTTGTCTTCCTGATTGTCTTTGTTGTAGGCCAGAGGTTGGCTTTTCATCAAAGTCAGAAGTGCCACAAGGTGGCCGTTCATCCTGCCGGTTTTCCCTCGCACGAGCTCTGCAACATCGGGATTCTTTTTTTGTGGCATGATGCTGGAACCGGTACAGAATCGATCCGGCAACTCCACGAAATTAAATTGTTGGCTTGTCCAGAGGACCATTTCTTCACACCATCTGGACATATGCGTCAGCATGAGCGCGCCGCTAGCACAGAACTCGATAGCAAAATCACGATCGCTGACAGCGTCGAGTGAATTGTTGCAAACACCGTCGAAGCCAAGCAATTCTGCGAGCATTTCCTGGTCCGGTTGATAGGGAGTTCCGGCGAGGGCTGAGGCGCCAAGAGGCAAAATGTTTGTCCGTTTGCGGCAGTCCTCAAGACGAGACCGATCACGTAGGAGCATCTCATACCAGGCCATTAGGTGGTGGCCAAAGGTAACGGGTTGTGCTGCCTGCAGGTGGGTGAAGCCAGGCATGATGGTATCCGTATTGGCCTCAGCGAGATCGAGGATCGCATGTTGCAGATGCGCGCAAAGCTCTACCAGATGGTCGATTGCACCGCGCAGGTACAGGCGAATATCCGTAGCAACCTGGTCATTGCGCGATCGGCCAGTATGGAGTTTTTTGCCGGTGTCGCCGATAATCTCTATCAAGCGGTTTTCGATGTTCATGTGTACATCTTCAAGGGTCACAGACCACTCGAAACGGCCGTGTTCGATGTCAGTCCGAATCTGCTCGAGGCCGTCAAGAATCTCCGCACACTCATCGTCGCTCAAAACACCAATCGAGCTGAGCATTTGAGCTTGTGCCTGGGACCCTGCAATGTCTTCACGGTAGAGTCTGTGATCGAAACCTACCGAGGCAGTAAAAGTTTCGACAAATGCATCAGTCGCTTCGCTGAAGCGACCTCGCAAAAGACCCTTTGCTGCTTCCTTAGGTGTAATATTACGCGCCATGATGATCCCGCTGTCCGGTTCCTTGGTTTTTAAACGCGCGGAGTATAACGGAATGAAGCTTTAAGTGAGCGATAGGCCTGAACAATTCGTTATTCCTGAGCTTTGTAACAAGACGTCTCTGGCAATGCTCATTGTATTCAGTGAACTTCTTGTGGTTGTGTTGTTCGTTGCAGGCGTAGAACTCAGCTGGATTCGGCTCGGTTTGATGTCTCTGTTCGTACAGTCGGTAGCATTGGTCAGCGCAGGGGTTCTGTGTTACTTCCGCGGCTGGTTGGCAACCACGCATCTTCGGGTCGGTGTGACCCTTGCTTTTCTTATAGTGCAACTGGTCACAGTGATGGTAGGTCTTGGGGCTGAATGGGCGTTTGCGATAGAAGGGAACATCTTCGTGAGGATGGGCAGCCAATTGGCTGTGTCGAGCATTATCACCGGGCTTTTGTTGCGTTATTTTTATGTCCAGCAACGCCTGCGTGCACAAGAACGCGCTGAGCTACAGTCTCGTATACAAGCCCTGCAGTCTCGAATACGACCTCACTTTCTGTTCAACAGTATGAACATCATCGCGAGCCTAATTGCCGTTGACCCCGATACTGCCGAAGCGGTGGTCGAGGATTTGTCTGAGTTGTTTCGAGCAAGTCTGAACGATGCGGGCGGACAGGTGCCGATTACCGACGAGCTCAATTTGTGTGAGCGGTATCTGCGCATAGAAGGCTTGCGCCTTGGTGATCGGTTGAACATGGATTGGCGGATCCAAGAGACGGACCACACGGCGTTGATACCTTTGTTGACGCTGCAGCCTCTTTTAGAGAATGCGATCTATCACGGGATACAGCCTTTGCCGGAAGGGGGCACGATCGTTGTGGAACTTAAGTACGTAGAAGACATGGTGCACATTCGTATCGAGAATCCAATACCACCGGATGGGAACAAGCGCGAGAGCGAAGGTAATCAGATGGCGCTGCAGAATATACGCAGCCGACTGTCTGTGCTTTACGGACATCGTGCCGGACTCAGTGCCGGCAGTTTCGATGGCCGTTTTGTGACGTCGTTGCATTTGCCTAAAATGACCGATGCAGTGTAAGCGGGCGGCGCATTGAAAATTCTCCTGGTAGATGATGAAGCCCTGGCGCGAGACCGGCTGAAGAGGTTGCTCGAAGATGACGCGCAGCATGAGGTCGTAGGTGAGGCGGCGAATGGGATTGAAGCAGTCCGGATTTGTGCCGAATTGCAACCGGACCTCGTACTGCTGGATATCAGAATGCCCGGGATGGATGGTCTTGAGGCCGCACGTCACTTTCTAGAACTGGATGCACCACCGGGCGTCATCTTCTGCACAGCCTATGAAGAGCATGCAATACAGGCTTTCGATCTACAGGCCGTCGGTTATCTGCTGAAACCGGTGCGACGGGAAAATCTCCACAAGGCGTTGGCACAATCGGTGCGCCTGAACCGTGTGCAGCTTGCTGCACTGCAGAAAGAGGACAATATTCGGTCGCATATATCGGCGCGGACCCACAAAGGTATGGAGTTAATTCCAATTCAACACGTCCGCTTTTTCCAGGCAGACCAGAAATACGTCACGGTCCGTCACGGGACGGGTGAAGTGATAATTGATGAAACCTTGCGCGAACTAGAGGACGAGTTTAGCGGAAGGTTTTTGCGCGTACACCGCAGTGCATTGGTGGCTAAAGAGCACATCGAAGGCCTGGTTAAGGATGATAATGGTCAGATGTGTATAAGGCTGCGGGCGATTGACGACCTGATAGAAGTCAGTCGTCGACACCTGCCTGCGGTGCGCAAAATTCTAAAGGCGCTGTAGTGAATACCACGATTCGGATCGCTACTCGACAGAGCAAACTTGCTTTGTGGCAGGCAAATTTCATTCGAGACCGCTTAATGGCAGCCCATGAGCAGATCCGTGTAGAACTGGTTGGTATAACAACCAAGGGCGATCGTTGGTTGGATGCGCCTCTTAGCGAAGTGGGTGGGAAAGGGCTCTTTGTCAAAGAACTTGAGGCTGCGATGCTCGCAGGCGAGGCAGACATCGCTGTTCACTCAATGAAAGATGTGCCGGCGATATTGCCTGAGGGTTTTGTCATGCCAATCATTGCATACAGAGATACGGTTGAGGATGTGCTGATCACCCGAGGTGGGGGGCTGGCAGATCTTGCCAAGGGTGCACGTGTCGGTTCGGCGAGTCTGCGCAGGCAGGCGCAACTCCTTGCACTGCGTGATGATCTGAACGTGGTACCGATTCGGGGGAATGTCGATACGCGGCTTAGCAAACTCAATGGCGGAGAATACGACGCCATTGTTCTAGCGCACGCTGGACTTAAACGCCTCGAGCTTGATGTCGAGCATGTTCAGGTGCTGTCGCTCGAGCAAAGCTTACCGGCACCGGGACAGGCAGCGCTCGGGATCGAGTGTCTCGAAGAACAGGATGTGCAGAAGTGGCTTAAACCGCTGATCGATGAAGAGGTCGGGCGTTGTGTACAGGCGGAGCGAGCAGTGAGTGCGGGTTTTGGGGCAGATTGCAGTTTACCTGTCGCCGCGCATGCGATACTTCGTGAGGGCAGGCTCCATTTATCGGCCTTGATCGCATCTGTTAATGGGCGTCGGATCCTTCGCGGGCAGGCAACCGGAACTGACCCAATCACGGTTGGAGCAGATGTTGTTGGCCAACTCTTCGATGCGGGCGCACAGGAAATTCTCGACACGCTTAGGGCTTGATGTGCAGACTTGGATAACACGATCCGATCCAGGGGCAGAACGCCTCCTACAAGGCCTTGCGAGTGCAGGGGTCGCAGCCATCTGCACCCCCGCAGTTAAGATTGCTACCCTGGATCCCTTTGAGCTGAAGCTCGTTGGCGCAGGCGGTAGTCAGGCGCTCGTTAAAGATGACCTCGAAGGTCTGATACCCGATGTGATCGTTGTGGTATCCCAACACGCAGCCAGGCGGTTTAAAGAATGCGGCTTGCCTACGCCAGAGGCGCCACGCCTGGCAATCGGCGCTGCCACAGCTGACGTGCTTGGCGGCTGCGTATTAGTCGCTCAGGAAGCCAGTTCCGAGGGTCTGTTGGCGGAGCCTATTCTTAAGAAAGTAGATTTGGTGTGGCTTGTGGCAGGCCGTGACGGGCGAGAGACGATCAGCGACCATCTCATACAACGAGGGGCTCGCGTCGTAAAAATCCTCCTGTATGAGCGGCAAGCTACCAAATTGCCGACGCTTCTACCGGACGAAGGCGATATTATAGAAATCGGCTCTTCGTTTGGGCTACATGTCGTAAACTCACAATGGCCCGAGGCGAGAGTAGGCCGTAGTCGAATCACCCTCATTGCGCCCTCATCGCGTGTTGCTGATGAGGCCCGATTGCTGGGATTTGCAGGCGTAGAGATTGCAGCATCAGCCAGTGTGGGCGATATGGTTGCGACGATTGCCGCAAAGGTTAAAGGCGGGTAGAGCGGATGACCCAAGACAAACGGAACGATGACACTGCGATAACGGGAGACCCAACGACCAGGATAGATGAAAGCTCGGCGGCCACTGTATCTGATGAGACCTTCCACAAGACAGAATCGAACCTTGTTAACGACGAAAGGGGGCCAGAGGTTGAAGACACAGGTGATACTTCGAAACCCGATGTAATTGACCGGTCGCCCGAGGTGGCAGCGGGCCGAGGTAAGAGTGGAAGAGGGCTTGCTTGGCTGGGGTTGTTGGTTGGGTTCATGGCCGTCGTGGCGAGCGCGTACCTGTATTACGTGTTGATATATCTACGACCGGGGGCAGAGCTACAGGTGGGCCTTGAGCGCGTACAAACCCAAACCAGAACAGCTGCAGAAAGACTGCAGCAACAAGTTGGGGAAAGTTTGCAGGCAAATGAGCAGCGAATAACCCAGGTACTGGAAAGCCAGGCAGATCAACTCCGGGTAACAAAAGAGCAGTTTGCACAAACGCTTCAGGAGGCATTGCATGCGGCGCCTCCATCCTCGGCGTCGTGGAAGATCGCCGAGGCCGAATATCTACTGCGGATCGCAAATCACCGCGTGCTTATGGAGCAGGATAGTCAGGGTGCCTTGACCCTATTATTGGGCGCTGAACAGATTTTAGCTGAGCTTGATGATTTTTCTCTGCACACGGTTCGTGCACGGTTGGCCGATGAGATCCTGGCTTTGAAGCAGGTGCCTGCAGACAATCTGCAGGACATTTATATACGCCTGGCCGCTTTGCGATCGGAGACAGCGGCGCTTCGGTCAAAAGTTCCTGAGTATCAGGCTAAGGCAACTGAACAGGATAGTGCGATGACGGTTTGGGAACAGATTGTCGATGCAACGCAGAATATTGTTCGGATTAGAAACCTGGATGATGAGGCGATCCAACCTCTAAAGCTGCCGGTTGAAACGGCCTATTTACATCAACATATACAACTTAGTCTAGCCCAGGCTCAGCTCGGCGTCCTTAAACGCCATCAGCAGGTATATGTCTATGCGTTAGGTACAGCGCGAGATTATCTGGTCGAGTATATGGAGATGCAAGGTAATGAGAAATTGCTGGAAGAGCTGGATGTGTTATCAGGGTTGTCGATCGAACGGCCCTTGCCCAGTATTTCGGGCTCGCTCAATGAATTGCTTAAAATCTCAGGCGTAGAAGAGTGATCTGGGCATTCGCCATTCTGGTGGCCGTTTTGTTGGGTGGTTTGCTCGGCATGTGGATCATTAGAGATGCAGGATATGTGCTGGTTGCCTATGGCCAAACGGCGATTGAGACGAGTCTTTGGGTTGCTGTTGTGGTGCTCGTTATTCTATACGTGACGATTCGGGGAGTTACTGTGATCGCGCGACGCTTGTTACAGGGTCGGACCCAGGTTTTGCGCTGGCGCAGTGGCAGAAAATCCACCCAGGCTCGTCACCAAACGATTCGTGGCATGCTCTTTATGGCCGAAGGTCGATGGGAGGATGCAAAGAAGGCTTTGCTCAGTGCAGTACAGAGAGCGGACACTCCGCTGATTAACTATTTACAGGCCGCGCGGAGCGCGCATGAACTGGGTCAAACAGAAGAACGCGACGACCTACTGAAGCTTGCGCATGAGAGTACACCCGGCGCGAAATTTGCCACCACGCTGACGCAAGCCGAATTTCAAATCAGTGACGGGCGATACGAGCAGGCGTTGGCTGCACTGTTGATGCTTAAGAAAAAGGCACCAAAACACAAGACTGTTCTGGCTATGCTGGCCTCATGCTATGAATCCCTTGCTGATTGGCAGGCTTTGCATGAACTTCTAATCGACCTGACAAACGGCAAGGTGGTGAGCGAAGCGGAGATTCGTAGATTGTCGCGGTTGGTGTGGGAGTATCTGTTGAGTAGGGGTGAAAACGTGGCGGGCTTGTGGAAAAGGCTACCTAAATGGTTGTGTGAAGATGAGCCGTTGCTGGGTCGCTGGGTGGATATGCTCATCGCTCAAGGGCGGGTCGATGACGCGGAACAGGTGCTCAGGCTGGCTCTGGATCAGTTCTGGAGTGAAGAATTAGTCAAACGCTATGGTGTGACCCGCAGTACCGACACCGCCAGCCAACTCATCGTCGCTCAGGGTTGGGCGAAAGCCCGGCCGAACGACCCTGACGTGCTCGTGTGTTTGGGTCGATTGAGCTTGATGTGCGAACGATTTGTCGAGGCGCGGGAGTATTTTGATGCCGCGTTGCGACTTGCGCCGTCCGAAGAAGTCTACGGGGAGTTGGGTAGGCTGTGCGTGGCATTGGGGGATGAGAGTCGAGGCAAGGAGTACCTCTTACGTGCCCTGGGGGACTTGCCAGACTTGCCGCTTCCCAGTACTCCCGTTATTCGGTCGCCTGCTGT
Organism: Pseudomonadota bacterium; assembly: GCA_036338285.1. GTDB lineage: Bacteria > Pseudomonadota > Gammaproteobacteria > Pseudomonadales > Azotimanducaceae > UBA4421. The sequence goes on along the minus strand of JAYZCO010000001.1, from coordinate 30,741 downwards.
GGGTTAGCACATCTAAGTCCTTTTCTTGTCATCTAATAAGCTAGCGCGGTGCGTATTCGTAGACATCCGACTGCAGGGCAGATGGCACAAAACCCTTCTCCATCAGTAGGTCTGTTACTGCGTAGACAAAGCCTGGGCTGCCGCTGATTATTACGTGCTGATGATGTTCAGGGTGGGCATTGTTTGCTAACCACATAAGGCCGGTGTTTTTTTCCGTCCGGCGGTCGTCTACGAGTACGTTCAACTCTGTCACCATTTGCGCGAGTTCCTCAGACGCATAAATCTCTGAGTCTTGGTCAGCGCACCACAGGACGGTTGTCGGTTCTGAGCTTGGCAGACGTTGGTGAGCAATCGAGAAGGCAACAGAGGCGCCGGTACCGCCGGCAATCACCAAGATGTGGCCGTTCTCCGGGCAACGTATGTTGCCTTGTGCCTGGGTGAACGTAATTTCTGGGCGCTTAAGAAGCTCATCGAATGCCCGGGCAAGCTCATCACCGGGCGTGGAGCGATAATGTAATTCGAACTCGGGCAGAGAAGCCGGGGATGAGGCGATAGACAGAGGAATATCAAGCCCGAGTGGATGACGTGCCAGGACATATTGCCCTGCGGCATAGGTAAAATTGAGTGGTGCTCTCAGGAGAATACGACGGAGAGATCCGCCGGTGACTGAGAGGACTTGTGCGGTGAAGGTGTCGGTCAGGGAGTGGCTTCTTAGAGCATGTCTGTTGGGGTGGCTTCTATCTTTTCATCGAGCTGAAAAACTGCTCGTTGGTTTTCGTTTCTTTTAGCTTGTCGAGCAGAAATTCGATGGCAGCTATGTCATCCATATCGTGCAGCAGTTTGCGCAGGATCCATACTCGCTGCAGTTCCTCTTCACCCATGAGAAGCTCCTCACGACGCGTCGCGGATCTTCGGATGTTCATTGCAGGGTAGACTCGTTTTTCGGCGATTTTGCGCTCAAGGTGTAACTCCTGATTACCGGTGCCCTTGAACTCCTCGTAGATCACTTCATCCATTTTCGACCCGGTATCGATCAATGCGGTTGCTACGATTGTCAGGCTACCCCCTTCCTCGATGTTTCGCGCCGCACCGAAAAAACGCTTCGGACGTTCAAGCGCGTGTGCATCTACACCCCCTGTGAGCACCTTGCCGGAAGAGGGCACGATGGTGTTATAGGCGCGAGCAAGTCGGGTGATTGAGTCGAGAAGGATTACCACGTCTTTCTGGTGTTCAACGAGGCGTTTTGCTTTCTCGATGACCATTTCCGCAACTTGCACGTGGCGCGAGGGAGGCTCATCAAAAGTTGAGGCTACCACTTCGCCAAGTACAGAGCGTTGCATTTCGGTGACTTCTTCCGGGCGCTCGTCGATCAGGAGAACGATGAGCACCGTCTCTGGATTGTTGGCGGTGATGGACTGGGCAATGTTTTGCAGGACAAGTGTTTTACCTGCCTTGGGCGGTGACACGATCAGCGCCCTCTGGCCTTTGCCGATGGGTGCCACAAGATCAATGATGCGTGCGGTCAAATCTTCGGTGCTGCCGTTGCCCCGTTCGAGCATAAGCCGCTCATCGGGGAAAAGTGGTGTCAGATTTTCAAAGAGAATTTTATGTTTTTTGGTGTTCGGTTCGCTGAAGTTGATCTCGTCGACCTTCAGCAACGCGAAGTAACGTTCACCATCTTTTGGCGGGCGGATTTTCCCCGCGATACTGTCTCCGGTGCGTAGGTTAAAACGCCGCACCTGGCTCGGTGACACATAAATGTCATCGGGTCCCGCAAGATAGCTGCCTTCGGGAGATCTAAGGAAGCCAAAACCATCCTGTAGTATTTCCAGAGTGCCTTCGCCGTAGATGTCTTCCCCGTTCTTGGACTGTTTTCGCACAATCGCGGCAATGACCTCCTGTTTACGGGATCTGCCCACATTGTCCAGACCCATGCCGCGGGCCATTTCTACGAGTTCACCTACAGGTAGGCGCTTGAGGTCAGATAAGTTCATTGCCATGTATTTGTTCTCTAAATTACTGGCTCTTACCGGTTTGTTTTTTCTTAGCGGAGACTGAACACCCGAGCCCGGTCTGCATGGGGTAAGAGGGATAATTGAATCGAAGGAACCGCGAAGAGAGACGCGGCGCAGTCATCTGTTAACAGAGTTTAGTGGTTTAGCGCCGTGGGTCAAGGGGAAAAAAGGCAATTAAATTGACCTGATGGCGCTTTTTAGCAAATATATTGGTGTCGGGCTTATTAATCCGCGACCTTCAGTGCGTGGGTAGGTTTTTTGGATATTCGAGCGCTGTGTTAGCAAAGATGAGCCCTACGACGAAACACCGCTTCACTTCTACAGGTCCTGGCACGTAAATGGTCCCGGCCAGTACGTTGTACTCGCCGGTGAGTTGTTTGCCAGGCTTTAGATATTGTTGTCGAGAAACGCCTGAAGCTGGGATTTAGACAGTGCACCGACCTTTGTTGCTTCTACCTCACCGTTCTTAAAGAGCATGAGGGTTGGGATGCCACGAATCCCGTATTTGGGCGGAGTTCCTTGATTAGCATCAATGTCTATCTTGCAGACCTTCAGTCTATCGGAGTACTCGGATGCAATTTCGTTAAGAATGGGCGCGATCATTTTGCAGGGTCCGCACCATTCGGCCCAGTAGTCCACAAGAACAGGTTTGTCTGCGTTGATGACGTCCGCTTCAAAGTCACCATCACTTGTATGAACGATGTGGTCGCTCATCGAAAAGCCTCCCAGTAAATTGTCGGCAGCAGTGTAGCACTATGGTGTGATCACCAACCACCGTTTGGTGCATAGTTGTACTAATTATTGCTAACACATAACCCTACGAGCGCGGGTAAACTTATCCAATGGCAGCATCAGAGACACAAACCGCAACACGAACTAGACAGATTGCCGCGCTGGATCTTGGTTCGAACAGTTTCCACCTGCTGCTCGTTGTACCGTTAGGAAGGCATTTTCGTACGGTTGAGCGGCTGAAGGAAAGAGTACAGCTTCTGGCGGGTTGTCGGGATGGAATGATTACGGCGGATGCCTTTATGCGCGGTCTGGCCTGTATCGGTCGGTTTCGGCAACGTCTCAGTGGGCTGGAGCCTGTGGATATCTATGTAATGGGCACTCATGCACTTCGCCAGGCGAAAAATGCCGAGGCATTCTTAAGCGAAGTCAACGGATTACTCGGCAGAGAGGTTCAGGTGATCAGTGGCGAGCAGGAGGCTGAGCTCGTTTACGAGGCGGTTAATCGGGGCACCGTGATACCCGAAAGGCTGCGCACGGTGATTGATGTGGGCGGAGGAAGTACAGAGATTGCGTTTGGGGACACCAAACTTGCACGGACTACCCAATCCCTTGATATCGGCTGTGTCGGGTTGACTGACAAATACTTCAAATCTGGTGACCGCCAGCCCGCTGCATATCTGGCGGTGAAAGATGAAGTCATTCGTCGCATCGTCGCGCTACGTGACAGTGATCCGCGTATACGTGAATCTATCGGTGCAGGGGCTGTGATCGGGACCAGCGGTACGATTGAATCCATCCAGGTGGTGCTCAAGGCCAACGGTTGGATTAAGCATGCAATCACGCGTGAGGGTATGGCCCGTCTGGAAACAGCCATCATTGAGGAACAGTGGTTCGTGGAGGGGGGATTGCCGGGGTTAGCGCCTGACAGGGTCGATATTTTTCCGGCAGGGGCGGCGATTGTGAGCGGCTGCTTTGCAGGCTTCAATCTTGAGGAGATGGCTTATGCGCGCGTATCGCTACTGCATGGAATGATCTTTAAGGCGCTGCAAAGGCAGACCGAAGCGGCTCCGGGCAAAATTGCGGAACAAAGCATTGCGGATCTGATGCAAAACTTCGACGTGGATCCACAGCAGGCGAACCGGGTGCGCCAGCAATGCAGCCGCCTTTACCAAGCCACGACCGAACATTGGGTAGATGATACAGCCAGCGAGGCGCTTTTGGGTTGGGCGGCGGATTTGCATGAACTTGGTATGCAGGTTAACGCCAGTCACTACCACCGCCATGGCGCATACATTATCAAGCATGCCCAATTACCCGGATTCAGTGAGGCTCAGCAGCACATGCTTTCTCTGCTCGTGCGCGGGCACAGGCGCGGTTTGCCCAGCCTTGCTTTTAAGGCTTTTGATCCTGAGATGGCCCTCAGATTAACCCAGCTTGTGGCACTGCTGCGCATATCTGTCATTCTTGAACGGAGCCATGATGCAAGGGAGTCGCCGGAATTTCAGGCGGCGTGTACAAAGAACGCATTATCGCTTGAGTTCGAAGCGAACTGGTTGGCCGGACATCCGCTGTCCGCTCGCGAGCTCGTCATCGAAGCAGCCCAGTTGGAGGAAGCAGGCATAGAGATGTCCTTTGTAGATGCTTGAAGTCAGCCTGGGTAGATGGTTTGCGCGAGCGCTTTAGCAAAGTAAGTCAGAATCCCATCTGCACCGGCACGTTTAAAGCAGAGCAGTGACTCGGCTATGACGCTTTCGTTTAACCAACCATTCTGAATGGCTGCCTGGTGCATGGCGTACTCACCGCTGACCTGATATGCGAAAGTAGGTACGCCAAACTGGTCTTTGACGCGCCGCACGATATCGAGATAGGGCATCCCAGGTTTGACCATGACCATGTCCGCACCTTCGTCTAGGTCGAGTGCTATTTCCTGCAATGCTTCGTCGCCATTGGCCGGGTCCATCTGGTAGGTCTGCTTGTTGCCTGAGCCGAGATTGGCACTGGAACCAACAGCATCTCGAAATGGACCGTAGTATGAAGACGCGTACTTTGCAGAGTACGCCATTATCTTGGTATTGATGTGGTCAGCCTCATCGAGGGCAGTGCGGACAGCACCAATGCGTCCGTCCATCATGTCGGAAGGCGCAATGACATCTGCACCAGCATCTGCACAGACCTGGGCCTGTTTGCACAAGGCCTCGACCGTGATGTCGTTAGCAACATAACCTTCCTCGTTGAGAATGCCGTCCTGACCGTGGGTGGTGTAGGGGTCAAGTGCAGCGTCGGTGATGATGCCAAGATCGGGTATTGTGTTTTTTAGGGCTGCAACGGCCGTAGGGACAAGTCCACTGGGGTTGTAAGCCTCCGCGCCATCGAGACTGCGCAGGCTGGCTTCGATGTTGGGGAAAAGTGCAACGGCTGGAATACCGAGGCCATATACAATTTCCGCTTCACGGACCAGTTGATCGACGGTATACCGCATAATCCCGGGCATTGACTCAACTTCGGTCTTATTGTTATCGCCCGGAATGACAAACATGGGATAGATGAGATCGGAGACTGTGAGTTGGTTTTCGCGCACGAGCCTGCGTACGAAATCATCTGTTCGATTGCGGCGAAGGCGGGTTGCAGGGAAACGTCGCATGTATTTCTTCCGTTAATTGTTGTGAGTGCGCAGCGCATCGTCAGATTTGCACGCGGTCAGCATATCCTTACGTATGCGTTTGACGCCACGCACAAAGAGATTCGGATTATGGTGCATTTTCGCGTTCAACAGAGTGCCGTAGAGATTGGCAACCAGGGCGTGTGCTGCCCGGTCTGCCTTTTTTGTTTTGTATCCAAGGGATTGGAAGACGGTCGTAAGCACAGCATGCCAATCGATAAACTGCTGAGTGATTTGTTCTTTGAGTTCGTCAATGTCTTCGTGGGCGGTTTGGTAACGGCCGAAAATGGTGAGGATACAATCCGACTCACCATGTTCCACATAGCTTGAAAAGCCATCAATGAAAGCGGTAAGTGCCTGGGGTGGGGCGGAATGGGTCAGTGGGCCGAAAGCTTGTGTCTGCAATTGGGAAACGGCTTGATGGACGAGACTGCGTGCCATTTCCGGTTTTCCTGCCGGGAAATGATGATATAGGGCTGCTTTCGAGAGGCTGGTTGCACGAGAGAGGTGAGTAAGGGTCGCACCATCATAGCCGCGCGAGAGAAAGACGCCGTGAATGCTGTCAAGAAGGTCTGATTTTGCGGAAGGCATGTCCCATTATAGCAAAACCGAACGATCGGTCGCGCCATACTATGTTTGTTTACATTAAATCGAATAATGAAATATGCCCATGTGCTTCGCACCCCTGCGATTAACCGGCTCGCGCAGTGAGCTGATTGTGCCCAGAAAGATGGCGCTCGACCTGCACCCAGATAAAGTTTCGCCTTTTAGTGATGGCAATCTCGTGGTAATGGGAATGGAAACGCCCGTCGCACAATCTGCGGCGTTTAGGCAACGAAGCCAGGGGAGTCCGCGTTATCGCAGAGGTCGGCTGGCTGAACCGGTAGGTGATCAACACTGGGTGGTATTGGATCGCTGCAAATTAAGTTCGCTTGTAGGCGGCATTAACCACGCTGATCCTCGAGTTTTTGACTCAGCTCCAACCATTGTTCCTCTCCTTCTTCCAGGTGCTTGCGTAGCTTCCCGGCATTGAGCAATAACTTATCGAGTTCATCGCTTGTTAGCGTTTCGTAAGTTTCTTTGTTGGCAAGAAGGCTCTCGATCGGAGCAAGCTTGGCACTGGTCTTTTCGATGTCCGTTTCGAGGTTCGTGATTCGCTTGCGGATGGACTGTTGTTGCTGTCGCTGCTGTGCGCGGGCCTGACGTTCGCTGCGACGGGAGCCCAGCCCCCCGGAGGTGCGAGTCTGGGTCTCCTGTTCGAGCGCCGCATAGTCATCCATGTCTCCGCTGAAGGTATGCAGCATGCCGCCTTTGAGGAGCCAAAACTCATCAACGGTCTTTTCTAAAAGTGCGCGATCATGCGAGACGATGACCACTGCTCCGGCGTAATCCTGAAGTGCCATGACCAAAGCGTCACGCATGTCTAGGTCAAGATGGTTGGTCGGTTCGTCAAGGATCAGAACTGCGGGTTTGCGTGTAGCGATAAATGCCAGCACCAGACGGGCTTTTTCACCGCCTGAAAGTGTCGCGATTGGCCTTGTAACCATGTCGGCAACGAACCCCCAGGAGCCAAGGTAGTCTCTGGCCTTTTGTTCGGTCCAGCGGTCGGCTGCGTTGACTATGGTTAACAGGGCAGAGCTCGACCCATCCAAGGCCTCAAGTTGGTGTTGCGCGAAATAACCAATGTCACAATGCTGGCCTCGTTGTAGATCACCGGAGAGGGGCTCAAGCTCACCGACCAGAGCTTTGAGAAGCGTTGACTTACCGGCACCATTGTGGCCCAACACACCGATACGGGCGCCAGGCAACAATGTCTGGCTTAAGTCGTCGAGCACGGTGGTTCCACCATAACCGAGCCGCAAACCGCGGAAACTGAGCAACGGATTAGAAACTCTTTCCGGTTTTTCAAATGTCACTTGGTAAGGGGAGTCAAAATGTACGGAGACTGTAAATTGCAGGCGCTCCAAGGCCTTTATTCTGCTTTGCACCTGCTTTGCTTTACTCGCTTTAGCACGAAAACGATCCACGAAATGCTGAATGTGAGCTGCCTGGGAGATGCGTTTGGCCGCGATTGATTGTTCCTGTTCCAGTTGTTCTGCGCGTTGTCTTTCGCAGGAAGAATAGTTGCCTGCATAAAGCAGTCCGCTCTTACCTGCAAGGTAGAGTGTGTGATCAGTACTTGTATCGAGAAACGCGCGATCGTGGGCGATGATCATGACTGTACCGTCGAACCTTCGTAGCCAGGATTCGAGCCACATGATGGTTTCGAGATCGAGATGATTGGTTGGCTCATCTAACAAAAGCAGGTCACAGGGTGCCATAAGAGATTGCGCGAGGTTTAGGCGAATCCGCCAACCACCGGAGAAGGTGTTGTAAGGTTTCTCAAAATCTTTTCGAGAAAAACCTAGGCCATGTAGGATTTCCCCTGCACGGGCGTGAGCCTCGTAACCGCCCAGATCCTGGTAAGTCGCGTAATGGGACGCCAGTACCTCATCGGCTTTCGCATCTGCAAGTTTACGTTCTGTGTCGCGTAAAACCGAATGCCCGTCGATAACGTATTCCAGTGCCTGCCGGTCCGTGATTTCGACTTCCTGTCGCATATAGCCGATTGTCCAACCAGGCGGTCTGGTAATGTCACCGGTGTCGGCTTGCAATTGCTCGAGAATGAGTTGAAAAAGTGTAGATTTACCAACGCCGTTACGACCGGCCACCGCCACTCGCTGACCGGGGTGGATAACAAAATTCAGATTTTCAAACAGCAGTTCATCGCCACGATTGAACTGCAAACCTTCGGCACGCAACATCAGAAGATCCAGGGGGTTGATTGGCGCATGCTGTGACCATGCGGGTTGTTAGACGACCATTTGTTTACGCGTAAGCACGCCTAGGGCAAACAGGCAGGTTATGAGAAAAAATCGTTAGAACAAAAGCGTCGGTTGTACGTCATGCCAGGTTGAGATTCTCGGTCGAAATTTTGCGACCTGCAGCGATGGGCGCTTTGGGTTGTCGACTCTTATTCTGGAGCGCTTCGTCTATCCAAGTAATCAGTTGCTTCCATTGTGCTGTTTCTTTGCGGGCAGCGCGACAGTCCACCATATCTACGACACCTTGACCTATCTCCACAGCATCGGTGTAGACAGGCGAGTCGCGAAACTGGGCAACTGCGGGTACATCCAGACACGATAGAAAATTCATCAGCTTCTCGTGCGTGTGGGTGTTTGGTTGGATGCGATTAGCGATGACACCGAGTGGCCTTGGCGAAGCACGGAAAAGCCTGTGTGTAAGAAGGTCTGTGATGAACTGCCCGCCTGCACGAATGTCGATAGAGGAGGGCAGTATGGGCACAAGGATTAAATCGGTTTGGCGCAGGAGGCTATCTAAATCTCTACCGCGCGAATTGCTGTGACCGTCGACGATGATCATCTGTGTATCGGCAGGTAAACGGTGATGGAAGGCTTTGGTCTCGTACATGGCAGGGCGTTCGTGCTTTGCGACAATCGTAACGTTAGGCCTTGCTTCGTCTCGTAGACTCGCCCAATGGGTGCTGCTTGCCTGGGGATCGTTATCCATCAATGCGACCTTTACGCCATTGCACGCATAGGCGACCGCAAGATTAGTCGCGATCGTGGTCTTGCCACAGCCACCTTTACCGTTAATCACCAGTATACGTTGTGCTGGTGTATCCATTGTGCGTCCTACCCGTGCTGTCCCAATAGCCTCCCGGAAATCCGGGGTTAGGCTCGAGTCCATCGCTGGTTATTGCTTTGAATAGTCTCGAGCTTGTGTATCTATTGCTCTTGCCGTTGGAGACCTAAGCTTGCTTTCTGCAGCCACTTGTTTTTTCTACGGGCTTTGCGAACTTATCCGAAATCTTTGATATCTAGTATCGATTTCTGTTGATCTCTCATCGTCTATTGTTAATTTTCTGGCAACTCCTTCGCCCGCGATGGTCAGACCACCGCCTGTGGATAACTATACAACTCATTTTTTTCAATTGCACTACTGACTTAGCGTCTGTTTGTGTATGTATTTTTAACAAAAGAGCCTAATTGAAGGGTATGGCGAGATCGCCTGTAGCTGAAATGCGCACAATTCTGGACCTGTATGTTGCAGGCCATGTTCCCAATCAGCGTTAGGCTGTCGCCCCTACCGAGTAAGCCCTGCTCTAAGCTGCATAACGCCACAACCGATCACGGTCACGAAGCCCAGTAGTGCCCAACCCGGAAGCGTAATGCCGAACAGGGACCAAGTGGTCTTTGCGCAATCTCCGGAGCCCCGCGTCATCTCAATAAGGACGTCTGAAACTGAAAATGCTTCTAGCATGTACTGGAGTGGGGGCCCACAGGCGGGTACCTGATCTTCAGGTAGACTCTGCAGCCACAGGTGACGAACGGAAAAATAGGCGCCGACAGCTGCAGCGATGATCGTCAGCGTGGCATAGATACCCCAGCGTGGATTATGCAGAAGACCCAGGTAAGTGATGATGCCGGCCAGTGCAAACCAGAGTCGTTGCATCATGCACAATGGGCACGGCGCGAGCCCCATGACGAATTCGAAAAACAGTGCACCGGCCAGAAGTAGACCGCAGATTAAGCAGGTAGTTATCGCCCATTGCTGGGCCGTTTTGTTTGGTAATGCGAGATTCATGATATTTGCAGAACTACTTTTCCTAGTGCCTGCCTCTGATCAAGACAGTTCAGGGCTGCTGCGTATTGATCGAAAGCGAAGGTCTGCCCAATGAGCGGATTGAGCTGTTTTGATTCAATAAGTGCCAGTAACTCGGATAAGTTCTGCTCGCACTCGTCCGGTTCGCGTGCTGACCAGGCGCCGTAGAAGACGCCGATGACCTGGCAGCTTTTCAGGAGGATGAGATTCGTGGGGAGCTTAGGGATATCGCCGCCGACGAAACCCACAACGAGCACCCGACCATACCAGTTGATACTGCGCATACATTGATCGAAAAGAGGACCACCTACGGGATCGTATATCACGTCTGCGCCGAGGCCACCTGTGAGCGCTTTCACTTTTTCCTTCAAGCGACCGTCTGCATAGTTGATGAGCTCGTCTGCACCAGCAGTCGCCGCGACCTTAAGTTTTTCATCGGTACTGGCAGCAGCGATAACGCGCGCGCCCATGGCTTTGCCTAACTCCACCGCCGCCAGGCCCACACCGCCGGCAGCGCCCAGGACAAGTAGATTCTCGCCAGGTTTAAGCGCTGCACGCTGCTTCAGCGCGTAGTATGAGGTGCCGTAAGTCGTGGTCATGCCGGCGGCTTGTTCAAACGTCATGTTCTGCGGTTTCTTACTTAACTGGTGGGCGCGCACCGCAATTTTCTCAGCAAAGCCGCCATGCCCACAACCGCAAAAAACCTCGTCGCCGAGCGTCCAATCGGTCACGCCATCACCAATCGCTGAAATCACGCCGGAAACTTCACCGCCGGGTGCAAAAGGAAATTCGGGCAAACTCTGGTACTTTCCCTGGACCATAAGAACATCGGGGAAATTGAGTGCAGCGGCGCGGATGTCGATCACGACTTGGTCCGCTTCAGCGATCGGATCGTCCACCTCCTCTACGCTGAGGTTTTCTGGCGGCCCGTAAGTGCGGCAAAAGATAGTGCGCAATTCAGCTCCTTGGATAGTCAGGCCGATAGGTTACTGGAGGAAATCGTAGCGTCAACTGTGCTGCCGGCAAATGATGGGAGCAGGCGATGATTAACCAGCGTGGGATACGTGCAGTTTCTAGATGCTGTCAACGATGGTAACTGTCCTTATTTAGAACCAGGGTGAGGCTTAGGCCCTTGGCCTGAACTTATATTGATGCTATCTGGGGTGTCTGCTTACGCGGCAGGATGAAGCAATGATGTCTTCTAAAGCCAAGCGCAAACCGATCAAGCCGTAGCGATCGCGTTAAACGCGTTCCATTCAGTTGATACGCTGCGCAAATCCGGATAGAGCAGATCAAGCAGCCGATCCGTGGGAGTGACTTGCGCCGCGCAGGTGGCGATGACTTCTTCTACATTGAGCTCGACCTGCAAGCGCCTTAGTACTGATTTGAGACCCTGCTCGATATGGTGCCAATCATCGTAGTTAGCCAGCAGGTCCACATCCTGCATATAGGTTAGCAAGCGATGTCCCCGTTGCGGAAGTCTGACGGAGTTGTTGGTTAGCGCGTGGTAGCAGTCCGCAGATACGACTGTGATCGCATGGTCGTAGAATTTGCTCCAGTTTCGAGCGAGCGAGAAGTCCACCAGCAGGTCTAAGAATATCGGCGCATACCGACGCAGATGTGCCGGGTATGCCCGGCAGGTGGAGTGGATGTGTGGGTGCACGTTGGATAGCGCATCGATCTTCCGGTGCAGCGCCACGCCAGCGCGCAAAGGTTTCGGCCATGCCTTCGGAATGCTGCCTTTCACGAAGTCGCCGATCACCGCACCTGCCAGGAGTCCGTCGCGCTCTACCGCATCGCATGACCATGCTGTGGACGCATCGTCAGCAAGCGCGACATGAGCGAGAAAATTCAGAACTACTCCGGAAGCGCCAGGTATTCGAGGAGAAATTCATCGAAAGTGAGCGTGTCCATTGCTTCTGCGTCGCGTTGACGTTGGTGAGAATTCTCAACTTCAGCGAGGATTCGCGCTGCTGTGGAAGAGGGCAACGGTGTGTCCTTAAATGCCTGACTTATGTTCATGGCTTGATCCATTGCAAAACGAAAAAAAGGCGTTTTCGTTTGGCGCATAACAGCAAGAGACAGTGCAGATGGGGTAAGTTCGGGGTCGGTTACCTTTTCGCGTTGTCGAACGACAGCAGCCGAATAAGCCTCCGTACCATTGGCCTGGTCAAGTAGAGTAGCGACGACTGCACAATCGGTGAGTATGGCATCTGCCCAGTCCGTGAGGCTTATATCGCCCGATGCATCAGCGTGTAGTCTGAGGCCATCTTCGCGGCCGCGTTCAACGACGGCCAGCTGATTTTGCGCGATTCGATGGGATTCATCGACTGTGTCTGGCGCACTCTCTGAAAATAGGCAGGTGAGCAGGAATGTGTCGATAAAACGAATCTCTTCGGCATCTATGCCGAGTGGCAAAAATGGATTTAGGTCGATACAGCGGACCTCGACATATTCGACCCCTCGCGTGCGTAACGCGGTCACTGGCCGCTCTCCGGTTTGTATCGTGCGTTTAGGTCGTATGGTGCCGTAGAATTCGTTTTCGATCTGCAATATCGACGTGCTGAGTTGTTGGTGGTCTCCGTGGGCATCTTTCAATCCGCTGGACTCATAGTCGGGATAGGGCGTCGTGAGCGCTTGCACCATCGAGTCAGCATAGGCCTGTAATGAGTTGTAGGAGATATGCAGGGAGGTCTGAGCGCTCGACTGATAGCCCAGGGGCCCCATTCGCAGGCTCGTCGCGCCAGGCAGGTAGTGTGTGCCTTCATCCAGTTGGTGCAACGCATGCTTGCCACTCTGTGTGAAGGATTTGCATACAGCCGGGGAGGCACCGAATGCGTAGATCAGCAGCCATGACCAGCGTCGAAAATTACGAATGAGACCGAAGTAAGCATCGGTTCTGGCAATTTGATCGGACACCCCCAACGCGCTCCAAAGATCATCAGGGATGGAGAAATTGTAATGAATGCCTGAGATTGTCTGCATCAGGCGACCATAGCGAACGCCCAGACCACGGCGATAGACAGATTTTGCGATGCCGATATTTGAGTTTCCGTATTGGCCAATGGGAATATTTTGGTCTGACCCGACCACGCAGGGCATGCTTGCTGGCCAGAGCAACTCATCACCAATATTGGCATAGACGAAGCGATGAATGGTTTCGAGCTCCGTTAAACAAGCCTCTGGCCCTGTGTGGACACCAGTGATGAGTTCGAGCTGGGCTTCAGAGAAATCTGTCGTGATAGATGGATGCGTGAGCGCTGAGCCAAGTGCATACGGATGTGGCTGGCCGGAGAGGACGCCTTCCGTGGAGACGCGCAAGCTTTCCTTTTCAATGCCCCGACCAAGCCCTTGCAGCAGATACGGGTCATTACGAATAATTGGGGAAACGTTGAGTGCCATCAATGGCTCATGCTAAAGGGCGCAGAGCCCTTTTATCAGGCTTGGGGGCCGGCAGCGATTATAGTGGGATCGACGTTGAACTTGGTGAAATTATCAACGAATTTTGCAACGAGGCTCTTTGCGGCCGTGTCGTAGGCTGCTGTGTCGGCCCAGGCTTGGCGCGGGTTGAGTAACTGGCTTTCAACGCCAGGAACTGTGTTTGGTATGTCGAGATTGAAGCCATCAAGGTGCGTGGTCGGAACACTTTCCAAGGCGCCTGATTGAATGGCTGCGATAATGGCCCGCGTCGCGGGTATGCTAAATCGTTCACCGACGCCATAACCGCCACCCGTCCAGCCAGTGTTGACCAGATAGACGGTGGAACCGAATTCTTCTATACGCCTTACGAGGAGATCGGCGTATACCCCGGCTGGCCGCGGAAAAAACGGTTCGCCAAAGCAGGTTGAGAAGGTTGCGGAGTAGGCTTCGGCAGAGCCCACTTCTGTTGATCCTACCCGAGCGGTATAGCCAGAGAGAAAGTGGTATGCAGCTGCCTCTTTGCTCAGTATCGAGACAGGTGGCAGTACACCGCTTACATCACATGTCAGAAAAATGATGTTGTTGGGCTCACTCGCACGATTATCGGGAACCTTTTTGGGTATATTGTCGCGCGGATAACAAGCCCGCGTGTTTTCTGTAAGGGTGGCGTCTGTGTAATCGGGATGTCGCGTCTCTTCATCGATGATCACATTCTCAACGATCGCGCCAAAACGGATTGCATCATATATAACGGGTTCGTTTTCTCGGCTCAAATCTATACATTTGGCGTAGCAACCCCCTTCAAAATTGAAGACGGTGCCTTTGCCCCACCCGTGCTCGTCATCCCCCACCAGGAGGCGGGCGGGGTCTGCTGAGAGTGTGGTTTTTCCGGTACCGGACAGTCCGAAGAAAAGCGTGACGTCTCCTTCTTCACCCATGTTTGCCGAACAGTGCATCGGCAGTACATCTTTTTCCGGCAGCAGAAAGTTCAAAACGGAGAACATCGATTTTTTCATTTCACCCGCATAACGCATTCCGGCCAGGAGGACTCTTCTCTTGGCAAAGTTGATCATGACTGTGCCGTCGCTGTTGGTTCCGTCTCGTTCAGGTTCGCAATTAAATGTGGGCGCGTTGGTTATCTGCCAGACTTCCTTGTTGTGCGGATTGTAGTAATCAGGTGATATGAACAATGCACGACCAAAGAGGGCATGCCAGGCAAATTCAGTTGTAACCTCAATAGGCAAATAATGTTCCGGGTCCGCACCGACGTGCAGATGGGACGTATAGGTTTCCTGATCGCTGATGTGAACCTGCACACGGTCCCATAACTGATCGAAGGTTTCAGGCGAGACGGGGTGATTGATCGGGCCCCAATGAATGGCTTCTGAAGTCGAAGGCTCGTCTACAATGAATCGGTCATCGGGTGAACGGCCTGTGCGGTGCCCCGTTTCGACGACGAGCGCACCGTTGCTTGCGAAACGCGCTTCACCCCTGATTACTGCCTGTTCGGCGAGTGTGGCCGTGGTCTGATTAACGTAGTTGTTCGTTTTGATCGTTGTCTCGATATTTACGGCCATAGGTGTATTCCAGGAAGGTCGGTGCATTATGCCAAGTCGTAAATGACCCGTACACGATTTTTCCAACTGGTCCGCGCACGGATTCATTTCGGACTTGTTCAATGGAGTAGTTGTGAGGTGATGTCGGGTTCGTGATCCGTAAAGCGTGACCTGTGTAACTCGCAAATGGCGCGTGCCGGGTTAGATGCTTTAGGGCGCGAAAGATCTCATCCTGCTCCTGCATCAATTGTATTTTTTGCCCCCTTTTATTTTTTCAGTTTCAGAAGGGCGCGGCGTTGTTTCTTGCTTGGACGAACCTTGGGGATCGTTAACCCGGCGCGCTCCATCCGTCGTTTTGCTGTGACCGCCTCGCGCTGCTCCTGGCTGCTTGCAGTTTCGATATAAAGTGTTTGCGCGACCATCGCCGGTCCTCGCTTGTCTGAAACCTTCTCAATGATGACAACAAACAAGGTGTCGCCACGTCGGATCTCCAGAGTCTGTCCCCGGTGGACTTCTTTGGCTGGTTTAACCCGTTGGCCATCTAGGTGCACCTTGCCACCTTCGATTGCTGCCTTAGCAAGCGAGCGGGTCTTAAAAAAGCGTGCAGCCCACAACCAGCGGTCGATACGAACCTTCGCCTCGTTCGACGTAAAGCGCTCAATCAACAGTCTGTCCAGGGTAGATATCGCTAAAATCATCGAAGCCTGCATAGCGTAGGTTTGTCCGCCCCGATCTTTGTGAGTCTGGTGTGATAATGGTTAACAGGTGACTGATCCTGTAACGCGCTGCGGAGTCGAGAACCGGCTCGTTATCGTCGATGAACAAAGATCGAGTCGGATCAAACGGATAGATCGACTGCATGTCTTCCCAGTAGGCAGTTTCTTCCTTAGGGACTTGAAATTGCTGGCTCGATACGATGCCCGCAACTTCGTTTGAGATGGCGATGCGTTCGTCTTTGACACGCACGGAATCTGTGTGTGCATTGGTTGCGATCACAGCCAACTTGCCACACGATTTGAGCCAGCGAAGGAACTGAAGAGCGCCTGGGCGATAGCATACGAGATGACTTTCCGAACGGTGTAAAGCCACTAAATCCAAGCCCGTGTAGTCCTCCCAGTAGTCAAAGCTGTAGAATTCGATGGACCCACGGATCTGGCGCATGTGGTCAAGAAGATGTTTTTGTGCCTCATCCTTGCTGATTGAGCGCTGCATCGCATACGCTTGGGGGACTCGCTTGTTCCACACGGTATTGTCGTAGTTAAGGTCTAGAAGCGTGCCGTCCATATCGAGAAATACGGTGTCAATATCGTCCCACTTTAGATCGGGTGGAGTGACAGCAATGGTTTCAGGTGTGGTGTTCAGCATGAGGAACAGAATAATAGACGAGACTGAAAGCGATAGCATGCGGTCAAAGTCTTACCTAATTAGGTCACTTAAGGAGCGATATGGAAGCTAAGCTAGAAGCTGCGCTGGTTGAAATCGTCAAACAGGCGGGGGATGCGATTCTTAGAGTTTATGAAAGCGACTTCGAAGTCACAAACAAGGTAGACGACTCCCCCCTTACCCAAGCGGACCTTGCTGCGCACCGCATTATTGTTACAGGCCTCAGTGAGATAAGCCCCGAGATTCCAATAATTTCAGAGGAATCGGAGGCACCTGATTACGGTGTGCGTAAGCGATGGTCGAGATACTGGCTGGTGGATCCTTTGGATGGGACAAAGGAATTTGTCAATCGTAATGGCGAGTTCACGGTCAACATTGCACTCATTGAAAACGGGCGCCCTGCTTTTGGCATAGTCGGCGTACCTGTGCAGGCGCGGATTTACCTGGGTGATGTTGTCACGTCGCAGGCGAGGGTCATCGAAGCGGATGGTGTGCGGGACATCAAAAGTCGAAAGATGTCAGTTGATATACCGGAGTTAGTGGTGGTGGCGAGCAGAAGTCATGGCGGTGAGCGCCTAGAGGCCTATCTGAATGAGCTCGAATCACGAGTTAATGGCCTGTCACGAAGGCCGGTTGGCAGTTCCCTCAAGCTGTGTGTGCTGGCTTCGGGCGAAGCTGATTGCTATCCGCGCCTCGGTCCTACCAGCGAGTGGGACATCGGTGCCGCACATGCTGTGTTGCAGGCCGCTGGTGGTCAAGTGTATCAACCGGACCGTACGGTGCTTGGATACAACAGCAAAGCGAGTTTATTAAATCCTGAGTTTATTGCAGTCGCTGATGCGAGCTTTGACTGGTGGTCGCTTTTGCCGGAAATTCCAGCCGCTTAAACTGTCCGTTAGCAGTTTATGCACATAGCTTGGGTGGGGATTGAATATCGCAATAAGTTAGGAAGGCGCATCAGGGAGGGGTTTGGCCTCAACTAGCCGAGCTGCATGCTTGTGTACTCGCCCTGCCGAGGAGAATATCACTGGATAAACATACAGCTTCGGCTAGTGAGGATTGTAAGCATACAGAAAATTTTTGCAAAAAAAAGTCCTTTCAGGGGCGATTTTGCCAGCGGCGAAAAAACTCGTTGTCGTTCAACGATTTAAGTTTCAGGGTTCCATAATTCTTTCATTTTTCGATTTACAAAATTCGTACAGATTAGGTCCAAAACCACATTTTTTCTGCTTTTAGAATGAGGCACACTTGCACTCAGGTACCGACGGGACCGTCGGCGAGGCGCCTGATTGCCGGGCGACGAACGCGAAAAGATCAATTGATTTAAAAAAAATATACGATTTACAAGGACTTAGATACTCCCGGCATCACAGTTCAGGCTATGTTGTCCGCTGTGGGGGTTGTGCATGGAGCGATCGATAAAGAGCCGTAGTCCACTGAGGTCTGGTGCGGTTGAGGCTACGGGTGTGGCATTAAGTGATGCGAGTGAGAAGTTGGAAGTACAAGGGTTTGCAGCAAGCGAGCGCTTTGCTAAATGTATCGCATATGCCAGCCCTTATTTGTTTTGGGTAACATTGTTGGCTTTAAGCACTGCAATTTTATTGATTTAGGCATGCTTGCGAATCGAATGTGAATTAACCGCTTCAATGGGTGTTCGCCATGCCAGAAAAGTTCTCGTCCTCCCAGCCTGTAAACCACTCGATGGTAATGTGATCGACCGTCGCAGCACCATAAGTTGTCTAAGATCAAGATGAGATTCGAAGTCGCTTGCTAGGGTCGGTGCACGTAGTCGACAAGGAAATCCGAGGCCTCCCCATTCCCGGTGAATTCGATCAATCCCTCAGCATGACTTGTGCGATGGCCAACGGGCTTCAACGTTTAATCCGTTCACAAGCGTTCGGTCGCTGGATTTGATCACCAGCAATGAAAATGGCGCATGAGCCCATCGTGGCAGGTTGGTGCTAAGATCTACGGTTGTTTTGGAGGGTGTGTGGAAGATTCCTTGGTTGCGGGTGCTCAGGCGGCAGGTTCAGTGCTTGTAGAGCATGCGGCGTGGGCTGAACAACATGGCCGGTTGCACGAGTCGGCCATTGGTGCCCTTGTTGAAGCGGGTGTGCCGCGCCTATATCTACCAAAGTCTCTGGGTGGATACGAAGTTACTCCGGCCACCTGTGCCTACGTGACAGAATGCCTTGCCGATGCGGATCCGGCAGCAGCATGGCACGTCATGGTGTACAACGCAGCAAGGCTGATGGCAGCTACCTGGCCATTGACCATGGTTGAAAAGCTGTGGGCGGACAATCCGGATAGATTGGTTGCAGCAAGTGGACATACGCCGTTCCAAGGCATTAAAACCAAGGGTGGTTATAGGCTGACGGGAAGAAATTCTTTTGTGAGCGGATGTCACCACGCTGAATATGTGCTCTCGCCGATGGTGTGTGATGGTGCGCTGCATTTTGCCGCCTTGCCCATGAACGAGTGCCGCATTGAGGACAACTGGGATAGTCTGGGCATGCGCGGCTCAGGTAGTAATGATGTATCGGCAGACGCTGTTTTGGTCGACGCTGATTTGGTGGCCGTGCAGTCTCCTCACGCAGTACCCAATCGTCACTATCAAGGGCAGCTCTATCGTTGTCCCTCAAGAGTTGTGTTTGCAACTTATATCCCCGTCGCGCTCAGTCTCGCGCGACGGGCTTTGGATGAATTGGAGAGCCTTGCCGGGCAGAAGATTCCCTATGCCACCGATACTAAACTTAAGCACCGTGTGCAGGCGCAGATGCACTTTGGCCGCGGGCTGGGCAAATATCGCAGCGTGCGTACCTACTTCTACAGCACTTTGAAGCAGGTGTGGGAGCGGGCAGGCAATGAAATAGAATTTACGGACAGGGACAGGGCAGATCTTTATCTCGCGGGCACTCATACCCTTCAAACCTGTGCTGAGGTCGTTCGCCATGTTGCAGATTCGGCTGGTTCGAGCATCCTTGCCAAGGGCCGGCCACTTGAACAAATCGTTCGGGATATGGAAACGCTGAAACACCATGGTTTTGCTAACGAATCCAGGTATGCAAGTGTCGCACAGGTGTTGTGGCGGGCTGAACTCGACTACCCGATATTGTTGAGATAACGATGCCGTTGCATTACGTCATTTATGGTGCAGGAGGTATTGGAGGAACGATAGGTGGACGACTCTTCCAGGCTGGAGAGCGTGTCACGCTGATCGCGCGCGGCGCACACCAAGAAGCCTTGGCCAAAGATGGTTTAATGCTTGTTGGACCAGATGGCAAACACAGACTTCGTGTACCGACGGTGGGTCATCCTGGCGAGTTGGATCTTCTAAATCCGGACTTATTCATCCTCCTGTGTATGAAGTCACAACACACGGAAGAAGCGGTACGGGTCCTTGCCGGCCGGTCCGGTCCGCAACTCAGGGTAGCCTGTGTGCAAAACGGTGTTGCCAATGAGCGAACGGTTCTGCGGTACTTCACGCACGTATATGCAACGATTGTTAACCTCCCGGCCATGCACCTCGTACCTGGTGAAGTCGTTACCCATGCTGCTGGCGTAGGGGGCATCCTCGATACGGGTCGTTATCCGTATGGAGTTGATGACCATGTGAAAGAGATGACAAATGCATTGACCCGAGCCGGCTTCAGTGCACGTCCGGATGCCACGGTGATGCGCCAGAAATATGCAAAACTGCTTATGAACCTTGGAAATGTTGTTCAGGCGGGTATCAAAGAGGGTGAAGATACCCGCCCGCTTGCTAAAGCAATGCGCGATGAAGCACTTGCCTGCTATAAGGCTGCCGGCGTGGATTGTGCCTCGCGCGACGAGGTACGAGCCCGCCGTGTGGCCGGGTATCGACTGGATGACATTCCTGGTTACGAGCGCACTGCAGGATCATCTTGGCAATCAATGGCGCGCGGCACCGGAGATATTGAAACCGAATTTCTCAACGGCGAGATCAGCCTGCTGGGAAGGCTTTATGATGTGGCGACACCTATGAATGATGCCTTTGTCCACCTTGCGCGGCAGCTCATCGCCCTTAACAAAGGCCCGGGACAATTCACAGTCGCCCAAGTACTCGAACTCGCCGGAGCTTAGGGCTGGGGCTGAGCTCGGCAGAATTGTCGTTTGCTTAATTTGAGTTCCTGCTCGTCTTTATCAAGGCCCTGTTCTGCAGTGGGTTCGTCACCGTCGCGGCGCAATAAGCGCAAATCTTGCAAGCCCTGGACAGCGGCTTGGCACCTTTCGCCTCTTAAGGACTTGCTTACCCTCCCAAGGTTTCGCTGTTTTACGTGGGATCTCGGAGTGTTTTGGAACTTAGGCACAGGTCCGAAGTCGATCATGTGAGTGGCCCGGGTTTGCCGCTTCCTGTTTTCGCTGCCTGGCGGACAAGGTAGATCAGAAAAGAGCACATTTCCTTCGGGGAAGATGCACAACGCGATGTGATGTGCCGGTGTGGTTTCCACTTGCAATAGCAGACTGGTGAGAAAGATGGTCAGCATGATGGGTGCCTTCAAGATGGGATACCCACTTTAGGGTGCAGACATTTAGGTGCGCAGAGGACAGGTTTGCGCAGATTTGTAGGAAATTTCCGCTTTATTCCGGCGTTGTGTTGGCGGGCGACATCCTTGGCTTAGAAGGTTGTTCCCGTTGGTTGTCACCGACCTATCATCACCGGGATGGTAGGCTGTTAAAACCGAGTAACGGCCCAGATACAGAGCGTCTAGGCTTGTTGCTTATCCTGTTTGAGAGCTCAGAGACTGTCCAACCAATCCTGGTCAGTGCCTTCATTGATCGATTCGAACAAAGGCGTGGACAGATAGCGTTCCGCGGTGTCTGGTAGCATTGCAAGCAGAACCGAACCGGGCTCTGCTTTTTCAGCCATAGACAGCGCTGCTGTCAACGTCGCACCAGCAGATATGCCGATGAAGATACCTTCTTCCCTCGCCAGGCGTAACGCGTTTGCTATCGCATCGTCTTCGCTGACGGGTAAGATCTCGTCGACAACTGAACGCTCCAGCACGTCCGGGATGAAGTCTGGCGTCCATCCCTGGATTTTGTGGGGTGACCATTCTTGGCCTGACAGCAGCGCTGCTTGTTCTGGCTCAGTAGCGATGATTTTTAGCTCAGGCCGAGCTGCCTTCATGACCTGACCTGCACCGGTTAAGGTGCCGCCCGTGCCCCAGCCAGTCACCCAGTAGTCTAATCTTTCGCCTGCGAAATCGCGCAGGATTTCCGGTCCAGTCGTGTTCGCGTGATAAGCGGGGTTGGCTGGATTTTCAAATTGGCGCGCAGGAAACCAACCGTGCTGCTCTGCCAGCTCTTCGGCGACTCGGACCATCCCTGTACCCCGTTCTGCGGCAGGAGTCAGGATGACTTTGGCACCGAGTGCACGCATGATTTTGCGTCGCTCGATCGAAAAGGTTTCTACCATCGTGGCCACGAACGGATGGCCGAGTACGGCGCAAACCATTGCCAGGGCGATTCCGGTGTTGCCTGACGTTGCTTCTATGACTGTCTGTCCTGGTGCCAGAACACCAGAATCACGTGCGTCCTTGACGATCGCATAAGCGAGTCGGTCTTTGACAGAAGCCATTGGGTTGAAAGATTCAACTTTGACATACATGTCAACGTGATCGGGCGCGATCTGATTCAATCGCACGATCGGAGTATTACCGATTGTTTCGAGGATGTTGTTGTACTTCAATGGAACCCCCTGTGAAATATTCGAACTGGATACTTAACGATACCATCCTCTAGGAAATTTCTCAGAAGGCATGCCAACGCTTGAACTGCTTGGTCGAGCGCTTCTTGTTGTAAAACGACGGCGCCTAATGGATGTAGTGATTGTCGTACCCTAACTTTAGAGCCGAGATCTAAACGGATGAGGGATGTTGGTGGTGGACCACCATGTTGCGAATATGCGCGACCATGACAAATATCACACCGACACTTGTCAGCAGGACTTCGGTATGTGCACCCGCAATGTGTGCTGCGCCAGCGAACATGAGTGTGAGGCCGAGATATCCCATGGCAAGGGTGAGACGGTTTCGGGATTTGCGATAGCCTCGAGACAAAGCCCAGATGCTCACGGGCACTGCAATGGCCAGGAGAATCCAATGGACATCTGTCTCTGTATCGAGGAGCCACGTTCCCATCGTAGGCCCGAGTAGGAGCGCTAAGGGGATGCTCAGGCAATGCAGCAGGCAGACGCCAGATATCAGGATGGCAAAGCGATCCAGGTGCATGGGTGATTTGGACATTGATGCTAAGCGGTAGATTACCAAGGCGGCTACGCTAGCGTAAGCTTGATGGGTCTGCAATGCTACCTACCTGAAGTAAGTGGAAGGTCGGCAAGTTATGTCACAGGATGATCGCAGCCGCTGGGATGAACGATACAGATCAGGTGCCTATGCCGATAGAAGTCACCCCAGCACCTATCTGGTAGAGCACAAATCTCTACTGCTCAAACTGGCTGGCCGAAAAGCGGCTGATCTGGCCTGCGGTCGGGGTCGCAATACACGATATCTGGCGGCTTTGGGTTTTGAAGTTGACGGATTCGATGTCTCGCCGGTAGGTATCGATCTTGCCGCGGATGATTCTCGCAGGCACTTAAGTGCCGAAGCATCTGCCCGAGTCTCATGGTTCGCGAGGGATTTGCTCGAGTCTGCCCTCCCCGATGGGGCGAAATATGATCTTATCCTTATGATTCGATTTGTGGCACCGGACTTGCTAGCAGATATCGTCAAGAAAAACCTTCGGTCGGGTGGGCTTCTCTTGGTGGAGGAGCACCTTGAATGGTCGGGTAGTGAGCAGATCACCGGGCCCGGGAGCAATCGATTTCGCGTCGCACCAGGGACGCTGGGTGTGAGCATTGCCGGCATGCAAATCATCCACAGTCATGAAGGTCTTGTTACTGAACCTGATGGAGCACAAGCGGCGGTTGCGCGTATCATTGCACGAAGATAACTTGCCACAGTGTCGGGCGCGACTCGCCCGGATGAAGAATTCCGAGACACGATCTCGTGATGGTTTAATGCAGGAGCCAATATGCAGGATATACCCATAGTCAGTCTCGCCGGGCACCTCAACGGTGAGATGCTGAGGGACGAATATAGAGCACTGGCGGTGGCCTGTGAGGACCATGGTTTTTTTCTCCTTGTTGACCATGGTGAGCAGGGATTGATTGACCGGGTCTTTGCCGAAAGCCAAAGTTTTTTTGCCGCGCCGAAGGCTGAGAAGTTGAAAGTGTTCCGTGATGAAAGTAATCCACTCGGCTACTTTGACCGCGAGCTTACTAAACAGAAGCGTGACCTTAAGGAGGTGTTCGATTTTATCGCGGGTGGATATATCTCTAAAGATCCTGCCAAGCAGACAAGGTGGCCGGAGGGTAGAGGGGCTCTAAAGACGACGTTAACGGAATTCTTTCAGACATTCTCGGCGCTGTCAGAGGCGACGATGCGTATGGTTTTCAAAGCTCTGGCTATGCCGAATGAGACGATTGAAGAGCTGATGCGGACAGGCTTTGGAGCGCAACACTCATCCGCGGCGCGTCTTAACTTCTATCCCGCAACAGACCCGGTGCCGGAAGAGGACAGAGCCTCGGTTAATGGTCTGGGCGATATGGCTTTGCACCATCACACCGACCCTGGCGCGATCACCTTACTGTTACAGGATGATCATGGGGGCCTGCAGGCATTTTCCAAAGTAGATGGTTGGATAGATGTGCCACCGAACCCCGAGGCCATCGTCGTAAATATCGGGGATGTATTACAGGTGTGGACGAACGATCGCTGTACGGCAGGGATGCACCGGGTCCTTCCCGTCAGTTCGAGGCGAGGTCGTTACAGCACGCCCTTTTTCTTCCAACCTCGCTACGACGCAGAAATCTGCCCGTGGATTGGGCCGGGTGATCAGCCCAGGTACGAATCTTTTATTTGGCATGATTTCATCCGCGGACGGGTCGCTGACAATTTCGCAGATTATGGCGCTGAGGATATACAGATCGCCCGATATCGTGTGGCGGGATGAATTATACGCATGTGTTGTTCGACCATGATGGCGTTCTTGTCGACACCGAGCACCTGTATTTTCGCGCGACAAGTGAAATCTTGGGGAGCGTAGGGCTAGATCTGGATTTGCATGCCTACCTTAAGGTACAGGCCGTAGGCGGTAATGCCTGGCAAAGGATGATTAGTGCCGGGTACAGCGAGGCGGAAGTTGCGCATAAACGTCTTGAGCGAGATCAGCTTTACCAGCACTACATCAGGACAGAACAGATCGACATCGAGGATGTAGGCGTTGTACTCGAAAGTTTGTATACAAGGTTCGGTTTAGCGATCGTCACGACGGCGAAACAATGCGATTTTGATTTGATCCATGAGGACCGCAAGATTGTGCAATACATGGACCTGGTGCTTACGAACCGGGATTATGTGCGCAGCAAACCGGCCCCTGATCCCTATTTGAAAGCCCTTGATCACTTTGGGATAACGCCGCAGCAAGCTTTGGTGGTGGAGGATTCCGAGCGTGGTCTAAAGTCTGCCGTGGCGGCAGGTATAGATTGCGCAGTCGTGCATCACCCTTTTACTGCACCTCAGGATTTCTCCCAGGCGACCTATCGCATCGACACACTGCGTGGGTTGCTGGACATCCTTGACGCCTAAAAGCACTGAAATCGCTTCCCTTTTAAACAGGCCCAGTCAGAAATAGTCATCCGGACTAGGTTCGGGCGCCAGCAAAAGTAGAAAAATGACCGCCGTCGCGGCTACCGCGATGATCAGGAGCGCCCGGATCTTCGAAACCTTATGTGTGTGCGCATAAGCAATATTTTTCTTGCCGGTGATCATTGGCAGGACTAAAGATTCGTGCTTTCGCCATTTGTACCAGACAATCGCAAGTAAATGCAGGCCAACCATGGCCTGAAACAGTTTGAAGTTGAGGTGGTGATACCACGCCACAGACCCAGCCAAATCGTTGGATATGACGGGGTTGTAAGGACCCGCATAGAGTATGTCGTCGCTGATAAACAAACCCGACGCAGCCTGGGCTAGGGCGAAATAGAGAAGAGCCAGCACCGCGTAACCGCCATATGGACTGTGGCCGGGGTGGCGTTCGGCGACGTCATCGGCCAGGTTGGGGAGTGCGCGCAAGGCGTTAGCGGGTGAGGCCATGAAACTTTTAAACCGGGCGTGATTGTTCCCGGCAAATCCCCAAAGAATGCGAAAGACCACCAGGCCAAGGGTGGTGTAGCCAAAGAGAAAATGTACCTCGGTCCAGTCGAAGCCTGCTTCGGCAGTTATCCAGGAACCGCAGAAGCATGCTGCGAGGAGCCAGTGACAGATCCGGGTTGGCAGGTCCCAGATTCGTGTGCCCTTGACGGCGCGATTAGTCTTGCTGTCGGTAATTATCGTGGCAAGCCTTGCATGCCTGACCCATACCACCGAAGGCGCTGGCAAACGCCTCCTGGCCGGTTGAGCCTTCGCTTGAGAGTGTCGCTGCACGGTCTGCCAAGGTTGCCGCCTTGCTCTGGAAGTCTTTGATATCGTCCCAGATACCATCGAGTGCTTCGGTGTCGAGATTGTTATCCCGGGTGTCGACCGTGAATGCGTCGGGGATCATACCCGCCAGCACGGATATCTTTGCCGCGTTATATTTAACAACGTCTGCATCGTACGGTGCACCTCGCATCATTCCGTACATGGGTCCGAAGTACATTCGAATCATGGCAAATAGACCATGGCGCGATTCGTATGCCGCTTCAGCGCGTTCCTGATCGACAGCGAACGATGAGGGTGCTGCGAGCATGGTGGCGAGTAATAGTCCGGTACTGATTTTTTTCATTTGTTGAACCTCGTCTTGAATGAGCGGATTTGCTGCTGATAGCGGCCTTCTTAACTGAGAGCAACAACCTATCAAGCTGGGAGGCGATAAACAAGATATCCCAATCCGGTGACGAACAGGCCACGCCTTCACGGCAGGATAATTCGACGTTATGGATGAGGTAAACAGGGACGAGGAGGGTGCTTCGGGTGCTCGGCAGGAGGCGATGCTTAGGGCTGAATTTATATCAGGCTAGAGGCAAAATCGCCGACGGTTATGATTAATTGGGCTCGTATTCCTGCAGCTTAGGGTATACAAAGCAACCTGGATATATTCATGGAGCTGGTTGTGGCCTGGATCATTTCAACCACCGCTATCGCGGTGATGATGTTAGTCACTTGGGGGTTTGTCCTTGCAGGTGGTGATGGGGGTGTCCAACTTGGGGGCTTTACACTCTACGGCTTAAGTGCGGTGCTTGTATTTAGCCTGCAGTGGATTGGTTTTATTCAATCCTGGCTGCAACGTAGTGAACGCTTGTTCGACCTCATGGGCAGCATCACCGCGATCGTGGTGACTGTCACGGCGATTGTTCTGGCTGGCCGCTTTGATATCCGCTCGCTGATGCTGGCGCTGGTCATCCTAGTCTGGGCTGGCCGCCTGGGACCGTTTCTGTATCTGAGGATACGAAAAGCGGGCGAAGATCGACGCTTTCGTCACATTAAACGGTCTTTCCCCACGCTGCTCATGACCTGGACCCTTCAGGGCTTATGGGTATTTGTCTCCCTTTCATGTGCACTGGCGGCAATTACGGCGTCCGTCAGCATAGATTTGGGGCCAAGCTTTTTTGTGGGTTTGGGCTTGTGGATCGTCGGTTTTGCCCTCGAAGTGATTGCCGATACACAGAAGACACGATTTCGTGCACAACCTGAAAATCAACGCAGGTTCATCACATCGGGTCTGTGGGCCTGGTCTCGTCATCCCAACTACTTCGGTGAAATTGTGCTGTGGTGCGGCGTCGCGGTGATGGCCTATCCAGCGCTGGTGGGCATGCAGGTCTACACGCTGGTTGCACCGTTACTGATAGTTCTGTTACTCACTGCCATCAGCGGAGCGCGATTACTCGAGGCACGTGCTGAGCGCCAATGGGGCGAAGATCCGGTGTATCAGGCGTATAAGCGTTCGACACCGCTGCTCATGTTGTGGCCGCCTCGTCGGTAAGGGTCTGTCTCTGCCAGCGCTGTGCGATGCGTTGCATCCATCGTCCTGTTGCAGCGAACTGATGGGTATCTACCGCAAACAGCACTTCGCGTCCGGCGCGGCGACGTAGCAGCAACGCGGCACCTTCCATTATGCTCAGATGTTTCGCGATTGCCTGGCGAGAAATTTTTGCATTCGCAGCAAGACCGGAGGCTGACTGAGGTCCTTCGCTACCGAGCAACTCTAGGATCTGGCGACGGGTCGGATCAGCTAGGGCGTAGAAAACCTGGTCGACTGAGACCGGATTTGACATGAGCGATTAAGTGCAATGTATTGGTTGCAGGATAGCAGACTTGTCTTAGGCTTCAAAGAGTAGTTCGAGGTGGCCTTTGCGTAGTAAGGTACCGCGGGAAATACGCATGCACATGAAGTGGTCGGCAATGACCTGTTGGGAGTGGCCGTAGGGCAGAGGCTCGGGGTAGGGCTTGATCAGCAACGTGTCTGCGGTGTCCAGTGCATAAGTCCCGCCGGGCATCGGCTGGTCGGAATGCAGGGAGCCAAAGCCGTAGCCCTTTGTTTCTTGGTGGATGTGAGGCAACAGAGCGCTGGAAAGCGCCTCGACGGCAACGGGTTTGAAATAGTGTAGATAATCCCATAACAAGAGGCAGTCGAATTTGTCGGCGGGACTCAGTCCCAGATGCTGTTGCCAGGCCTGTACTGTCTGGCTGAAATCAACTTCTTCGTCTTCGATTGTATTTAACCAGACATCGACCAGCGCCAGGGCATCAGCGAATACAATGCGCGATTTGGTGGGCAGGGACGAGAAAAAAGCGACTGTCTGTGCAGAGCCCCCGCCCAGATCGAGCACCTGGATAGACTTGCGTTGGTCAATGTCCGCAAAGACCTGCGGTAACAAGCGGCTGGTTAAGTGATATCGCGACGCAGTCGTTGGCACCTTGGGCACGGCGTGACGACGCGGGAAGACCATGTCATGAAGCTTCTTGCTTGGCCTCTCGCGTGGGTGCCGCTGCTTTCGGTTCAACACGGGCCACGGTTTCGTTGTTTTCGCCTGGGTCCATATCAATACTGCCTTTAAACTTCGCCCCATCTTCCAAGGTCACGCGAGGTGCAACGACGTTGCCAAGAACTCTGCCGGTTTTGGAAATAACGACTTTCGCAGTGCCTTTGATATCACCGGTCACCTTGCCATCGACACGAACATTTTTGGCTGCAATATCGGCTGTGATTTGGCCGGCTTCACCTACGGTGAGATCGGTGTCAGGAAGATGAATGGATCCTTCGACGGTGCCTTCGATGGTGAGGTTCTCCGCACCGCTGATGGTGCCCTTAATGTGAATGGATTGCCCGATCATGGCGGTGCTCCTGAATTGTGGCTTGCCCGATGGGGAAAGCTGTTTGTTTGAGCTGACCCCTGTCGTGGAATCACTCGCTTGTTCTTTTTTATTAAAGGCCCTACCGAACATTTTCTCCTCCTCAGCGAGGGTTCGCGAAGCTAGATAGTAGCTGGCTTCGCACTGTATAACAGGAAGTTGTCAAACAAAACCGCAGTTTCTTGTCAGTTATCGGAGATTACTTGGTGATTTGACTCACACTTGATTGATGGATCACCGGGCGGTGGCATCGATTCGACAGGCATCTGTACTTCCTAGCCGAACAGGTCCGGTCTGTTCGTGCGTGCATGGGTAAAGGTGTCTTGGTTATTAAGGTTCATATGCGGCAGCACAGGCTCGATTTATGCAATGTCTTGGTTGCTCGAATCAGAAGTGACTATCGGTCAAATGCTGAGTCAGTACGATGAACTCAAGAAAGCCAGGATGGCCATGGAAGTCGGCATAAACCGGTTGAGCGATGTCGCTTCATCGTTCCAGCGGTTTTCGTAGAATCCTGCAATGGTAAATCCTGTGGCCAACGGCCCGTCAATCTGATCATCGAGGCGGTGACTGAACTCGATGCCGTGACCACCACCCGATGGGCGTCCGAGCAGACGCTGATCTTTTAGCTGGCCAAACCGAAGGTACAGCGATGTTGGGCGCAAGCTTGACCGACCATTCGCCTGGTCGAGCGGCTGCGATCTCCTTCGAGGATACCGGTTGGACCCACGGCGACTTTGCGTTGCGGGATTGAAGATCCCAGGCACGCCGGTTCAGATCGACCACGTCGGTCATATTTGCTCCTTAGCGGCGCGGGGTTCGATAACGCGCAGGTTCACTGCAAAAACGACAAGCGATATCACCGCCAGTGTGCCGGCGATAATGAAAGCGATGCCGGGTAAATAAATCGGTGCGTCGGAGCCGGTAAAATAGGTAAATGACTGGGTCATCAGCAGAGGGCCAATGATTGCGGCGACACTCCCCATGCTTGCGTTAATACCTTGCAGTTCCCCTTGTTCATTCTGCTGAACCTGATTTGCCATGATGCTGGAGACTGAAGGTGCGACCAGACCAGCGAAACCGGAAACGACGCACCAGAGATAAAGCGCCATTGAACTCCCCGCGAAGGCAATCCCCAGGTAGGCAAGTGCCTGAGCGATGAATCCGACGAAGGCGGCAGTGGGGGCGCCCCACCGTGGAATCACAACACGGATCAAAAACCCTTGGACAAAGATTGCCAAAATGCCGACCAGTGCGAGCGATGCACCTATATCAAAGGGTGTCCAAGCGAACTTTTCGATTGTGTAGAAGCTCCAGTTCGAGGGATAAACATGGTGGGCAATGTTGTAGATGAACATAACGATGATGAGTCCGATCAGAATGGGATACCGGCGTATTTGCAGCAACATGCCTATGGGATTTGCCCGTTTCCACTGGAACGGCCGGCGTCGATCTTGGGGGAGCGTTTCTTTCAGTACGAGGTAACCGTAGAGCGTGTTAAGGGCCGCAAGTCCTGCGGCCAGAAAGAATGGTAGACGAAGATCATACTCGCCGACCAACCCACCCAGACTCGGTCCTACGATAAAGCCAAGTCCGAAGGCAACCCCGATGAGTCCGAAGTTCTGGGCACGCTCTTCAGGCGGACTGACATCTGCTATCAGTGCGTTGGCAGTGGCATGAGTTGCGCTGGTAATACCTGTCAGTACGCGACCGACGAAAAGCAGCCACAGGGTACCGGCGAGCCCGGCGAGCAGATAGTTAACCGAATACATGGCAAGTGAGGCCAGCAGCACACGACGGCGCCCGAAACGATCGCTCAAGTTACCCAGGATGGGTGCAAAGACAAACTGTAGGAGGGCATACGAGACGACCAGATACCCGGCGATTGCCGATGC